>DAOUCY010000060.1:0-27207 GCA_034431625.1 Anaerolineae bacterium
ATCATCTTCTACCGGACGATGTTCTCGATGTACGGGAGCACGACGATCCACCTGAACGGGAGTGCGACGCCCATCGCGACGATGAACAATACGAGTGCGACGCTGCTGTGGGGACAGCCGTTCATGCTGACGCTGCCGCCGGGGACGACGACAGTCGAGCTGCGGAACGTGGGGACGAACTACAGCGCGGTGGATCAGATCGATCTGCTTGGGGCAGCACAGCCGCTGTCACCTGGCCTTGTTGAGGAGAGTAGCGGAAACTTCACCTATACGGGCACTTGGCAGGCTGCGCGTGGCGTTGGTCCATCGGGCGATGTCGCCTTCTACACCTCCACGCCTGGTGCAACAGTGAGTTTCTCGTTCACGGGTGATGGTTTGGTGTTCTACCGTACGCTGGTGTCCAACGGCGGGAGCTTTAGTATCACGATTGATGGTGTGCCGCAGAACTTTACCAGTGCCAATGCAACCACGGTTTGGCAGCAGCCTATTGACTTTGCCAACCTGGGTGCTGGCACGCATACGGTGGTGGTTACTAACACCTCCCTCAGCAGCGCCAGTCTTTTCTACTTTGATGCAGTACGTGTGGTGAATTCCAGCCTGCCAATCACAGTTGGAAGCTATCAGAACACCTATCCAGCACTCAACTACACAGGGAGTTGGAATATCGATGGAGCAGGCGGTTTGAGTGGTGGCGCGGCCAGCGTGACTACAACGAATGGTTCACAGATGGGCTTTAGCTTCCAGGGAACGGGCTTCAGTGTGTTCACTTTCAACACTCCCAACAGCCCCAACATGGAAATCTGTTATACCATTAGCGGTGGTTCGCCCGTCTGTAACACGTATGCCACCTCTGCCAACCCGACGCAGGCGACGGTAGGATACTCATTCTACAACCTGAGACAGGGAACCTATGCGGTAACGGTTCGCCATGTTGGAACCAATGGGCAAGGCTTGTATCTGGATCGCATCGCTGTTCTGGATACGCCGCCAACGGTGCTGCAACCAGGGTCGTATGAGGATAGTGCCGCCGGGATCGTGTATTCGTCGCCTGACCTGTGGCCTGTCAGCGCTCATCCGTCTCATTCAGGTGGCACAGTCCGGGGAACAACTCAGCGAGGTGCAGTCGTTCAGATCCGCTTCAATGGGAACGCATTGGTGATTTACCAGTTCGTTGGTCCAACAACTGGAAGTAATGTCAATCTATGTGTGCGGCTGTCTGATGCTGCTGGCAATACCGTCTCGCGCTGCGCAAACTTCAGTCAGCGTTCGGCTGTGACTACGCTCTTCTCCGCGCCAGTGGCTTTCTATGGCTTCGGATCAGGCAGCCATGAAGTCATCTTGGAGAATCGTACTCACGGTGCTTTGTTCAATATCGACCGTATTCTGGTGAACTGATCCGTACAGACCGGAATGACAGTCACTATTCAGGACACGCCAAGCACAGCGTGTCCTGAATTATTTCCCGTGATTTATCGATATTTGAGGGGGGGATTCATCGTGAACCGAATAGGGTTGTGGTTTGCCTTGCTAGGGATTGCTGTGGTTGGAATTGGCTGTGCTTCAAGTACGACATCCGATACAGAACTTCCTACGTTGGCACAACTTCCGACTACCGATGTTTCGCCTGTGTTCTCTACGCCATTATCTCCAAGTTTTGAGGATTCCAAATCGACGTCCACTCCAACTCCGGGAGCTGTGTTGACTGAAGAAGACGGGATTTATGGTGTCAATCAGTTTGACCCGCCGCCGACCTTGCTGCCGAATGTCACTGTCACGGCTGAAGTCGGCTTGGTTGATGCTCTAGCTGTACCTGCAGCTTCGGATGCGTTTCCAGTGACTTTAGAAGTGGGTGCCGAAGTTGTGCTGCGCGGCCAGCTCACGGTCGATGACAGCGGTCAACGTGGTGTGCTGACCAACAGCAGAGCCGAACGTGTTACTGTGTTGTTGGACGAATTTACTGCGATGGTTGCCGGTGGTCAGAGTGTCATCATTATTGGTGAAGTGGTTGAAGATGAACTCAGAGAAGGTGCTGTTATAGTGCGGGTGACGAGCTTGACTATTCTATCGGATGCCCTATTTGCGAGCACGCCAATCGATGGAGACCTTACGCCCGGTAGCACCCCGACTGCCGCTTTTTCATAGGTGGAGTTATTTGGACTGTGGTAGTAAACTATGCCGGCGGTGGGACTCGAACCCACATGGGCGTAAGCCCAATCGATTTTGAGTCGATCGCGTCAGCCAATTGCGCCACGCCGGCTGGTCGAGGTGCAGCTTGGGTCATCCTTGAAGGGGATGATCCTGACCTTATCTTAGGGTGTCGGAATTGTCTTGTCAATGGCGAGCGAACTGAGCAACGAATCCGCGCTAATTACGGCGGCGCGGCGTGGGAACTTGGACGCTTTCAACAGCCTCGTCCTGCACTATCAGGATCGTGTCTATTCGTTTGCTTACCGTATCCTGGGTGAGCCGGCCTCGTCTGCTGATGCTGCTCAGGAAGCCTTCATTACAGCTTACCGCCGCCTGAATACTTATCGCGGCGGGAGTTTCCGCGCTTGGTTGTTCCGCATTGTCAGCAACATCTGTTACGATGAACTGCGCCGCCGCCGCCGCCGTCCCACCTCGGCGATAGATGATCTACCTGGCGGTGAAAGTGATGATGGGCCGGCACTGCCTGCTGCTGACTTAACCCCAGAACAGGCCGTCCAGCAGCAGGAACTGCTGCGAGCCATTGAGCAGTGTATTGACGGTTTGCAGATGGATCAGCGGCTCGTCATTCTGCTCAGCGATGTGGAAGGACTGAACTATCAAGAGATCGTTGAGGTCACCGGGGCGAACCTCGGCACGGTCAAATCCCGGTTGAGCCGCGCTCGCAGCGGTGTTCGGGACTGCTTGCAGGCCGTTAAGGAACTTTTACCATCCAGTTATCGTCTTAAGAATAAGTCGGAGTAGCCTGGATCATCGAACCATCATGTTGACCGAGCGTGAGATTGAGATGCTGTCTCTTTACCTGGATGGCGCGCTAAGTGAGCCGGAACGCGCTGCTCTAGAAGCGCGCTTGCAGACTGACGCCGAACTGCGCGGCGAACTGGAGTCGCTGCGCGAGGCGGTCAGTCTGCTGCGGACACTGCCTGTGCGCCGTGCCCCACGGAATCTCACGCTGACGGTTTCCCAGGTGACGCGCTCGACTCGCTGGATGGGTTTTCCGACCAGCGCTGCCTTCAGCGCGCTGAGTGCGGCTGCTGCTTTCCTTCTTTTCATAGGGGCCAGCTTGCTGCTGACCGCTCGTCCGCAGGCCGCGCAAGCTCCAGCAGCAGCGCTTGTTCTCACCGCAACGGCGTCCCCGAAGGTTGATCTGATCATGCAGGTTCCGGTCGAAGGAACGCCGCTGCCATCTGCTCCCGAATCGCAGGGGGCGGGCGAAACAGCGGAAAATCAGGTGGGTGCACCAATGCCCACGGTGATGATGATGGAGACAGCTCTCCCGACAATTGCAGCGCCAGCGGCGGCTGTGCCGCTGGATGCTGCGACTGAGTCGGCGCTCATCCTGGAAGCAGCGATCAGCGAACTGACGGCAGAACCGATGGCCGGAGCCATCGCTGCTGATTTGGCCGGGCCAACTGGCACGCCTGAAACTGTGATTGCCCAATATGCAGCGCCGACCGAGCTTCAGCGAGCTGTGCCAACTGCGACGATGACCGCCTATCCGCCGCCGACCCTTGTTCCAGTGACCGCGACAAGTCAAGCTGCTGAACAGCCGCTGGCGCTCTCGGAACCCACGGATGCCAGCGCGAGCAAAGTGCCCGAACCGGCTCCAATTGATCCTCTGCCCATCGTGATGCTGGTGACCGGATTGGTGCTGCTGGTGCTTGCCCTGATCACCACGGCGATTCGGCTGCGGAGCCGCTGATGGGGATGCCGCGCACTGCTCGTTTCTGCCCGATGTGCGGAAGCGTGCTGGAACTGCGCGACCGTTTCGGCCATCAGCGTCCAGTCTGCACAGCCTGTGGACATGTTGTCTTCTTCGATCCCAAAGTAGCGGTGGCGGTGCTGGTCATTCAGGATGACCGGGTGCTGCTTGTTCGCCGCGCCAATGACCCTCTCAAAGGTTACTGGGCACTACCTGCTGGATTCATTGAATGGAATGAAGACCCGCGGGAGGCTGCCCGGCGTGAATGTCTGGAAGAGACCGGGCTGGCTGTCGAGATTGACCGCTTGCTGGATATCTTCCACACCCCTAATGACGGCGGGTTGGCCGATCTGGTGATTGCTTATTCTGCTCGAACTGTCGGTGGGATATTGGTGGCTGCTGATGACGCTGATGCCGTTGGCTGGTTCAGCCGTACTGACCTGCCTCCTGCAGCGTTTCTGCCCAGCCAGCGCCTCCTGGCACGATGGACGCAGGGAACACTCTGACGGCAACCTGTGGCAGCTCGATTAAAGGGCGTTAAAATACCCGCCAATGTCCTCGGTCTTCTAACGGCCATTCCAGAGCAGATTGACCATGCGCATTGAAGTCCAGCACATCCACAAACGTTTTGGGCCGGTCCACGCCAACAATGACATCAACCTGACGTTCGAGGAAGGCCGGATCATCGGCATCTTGGGGGAGAACGGCGCGGGTAAATCAACGCTGATGAAAATCCTGGCGGGATACCAGCCGTTCGACAGTGGTGAGATTTTGATCGATGGCCGCCGGGTGGATTATGTGGGGCCACAGGCGGCCATCCAGAACGGAATTGGGATGCTCCAGCAGGACCCGCTGGATGTGCCGGCGTTCACTGTTCTGGAGAACTTCTTATACGGCGCGGATAAGCGTCTCAGCCGCAAACAAGCCAAATACAGCTTGCAGCAGTTCTGTTCGCGCTTCGGCTTTGAACTTGATCCAGATACTCCTGTCGCGCAGTTGAGCATCAGCCAGCGGCAGCAGATGGAGATCATCCGGCTGTTGGCGCTAGGCGTGAAGACGCTTATCCTCGACGAACCGACCACAGGAATCTCTGCCGAGCAGAAAACTGTCTTGTTCGACGCGCTGCGCGAACTGGCAAAGCGCGATGGGATGACGGTGCTGCTGGTCAGCCACAAGCTGGAAGATGTCATTGCGCTGTGTACCGAGGTAGCTGTGCTGCGGGCGGGGCGCTTGGTTGGGACACTGTCGATGCCGGCCACAACCCGGCAGTTGATCGCCATGATGTTTGGGCAGGAGCTGGCGCCGCAGACTCGTGTCTCGGTTGATCTGAGCGGGTCGGGTGAGGCGCTCAGCCTGGAAGCCGTTCAGCTTCGCGGCCGGCGTGTGACGGTGAGCCTCGATCTGCGAGTCAAGGCTAAGGAGATCATCGGCCTGGCAGGGCTGGATGGCAGCGGCCAAGAACTGCTGCTGCGGGCCTGTGCCGGGCTGGTCAAACCGTCTGCTGGTTGCATTCGGCTGGCGGGTGTGGACATGACTGGGAAATCCTATCGCCAGTTTCTGGCGGCGGGTGTGGCGTTTGGGGCAGCTGGGCGCCTGGAAGAAGGGCTGGTCAGTGGATTGACGCTGACGGAACACATCGCTCTGGTGAGTGAACCGCGCCCAGTGATCGACTGGAAGCAAGCACGGCAGACCTGTGAGGCCCAGTTGAAGCTGTACGATGTGCGCGGGCGGCCAGAAAGCCGGATCGAGACGCTTTCCGGCGGCAACCAGCAGCGCATGTTGATGGCACTGATGCCGGAGCAGCCTACGCTGATGGTGTTGGAGCAGCCGACACGCGGGCTGGATGTGGACTCGGCGCGGTGGATCTGGAAGCAGCTTCTCAGCCGGCGGGAGCGCGGCGCAGCGATTCTGTTCAGTTCGCCTGATCTGGATGAGATTGTCGCCTACAGTGACCGGATACTGGTGTTCTTTGCCGGGCAGGTGATGGAAATCGAGGACACAAACCGCACGACAATCGATGAACTGGGCCGTTGGATTGGTGGGCACTTTGAGGAACATGCATCATGAAGACGACATCTCCCTGGGTGCGGCTGGCGCTGGCGGTTGTGCCGGTTTTGATCTCGCTTGCCATCACGGCGCTGCTGATTCTGGCTGTCGGCTCCGATCCACGCGCGGTCTTTGAGAAAGTATGGGAAGGTGCGTTCCGGGATATGCGCGCGTTCAGCGGCGTTGTCAACTTCTGGATTCCGCTGACGCTGGCCGCGATGGGGTTGATTGTCACCTTCACCGCCGGGCTGTGGAACATCGGGGTGGAAGGCCAGATGATTATGGGTGCGGTGTTTGCGTCCTGGGCCGCGCTGACGCTGAAACTGCCGCCACTGGTGCTGATCCCTGTTGAGATTGCTCTGGCGATGCTGGGCGGGGCGCTCTGGGCGGCGCTGGTCGGTCTGCTGAAAATCCGCCTAGGGGTACATGAAATCTTCGGCGGGGTTGCGCTGAACGCGCTTGCGAATGTGATCTCGATCTTTCTGATTTCCGGGCCGTGGCAGCCGCCGGAGGGAGGCAGCGTCCGGGCGACGCCGCTTTTCCCCACCGAGGCGCTGCTCCCACCGTTCAGCGCGGAATTCAACGTGAGTCTACTGGCACTGCTGATCGTCGGGACGGTGTTCGTCACGGTTGTGCTGACGCTGCAGGGGACGCGCTGGGGTTTGCAGTTAAAAGCCACCGGTAAGAATGCTCGGTCAGCGCTGCTGCTGGGCGTGCCGACGCGCCGCAGCGCTTTAAGCGCGTTCATCATCTGCGGCATGATCGCCGGGATCGCCGGGTCGTACCGGGTGCTGTTCACCTATGGCAATCTGCGCCCGCTGGTTTCCGGCGGGATCGGGTTCTTGGCACTGCTGGTAGTGCTGCTGGTCTCGATGCGCGGCGTTTGGGTTCCGCTGGTGACGTTTGTATTCGCGGCTATTCTGGGCGGCAGTGCCCGGTTGAAGGTCGCGCTTCAGTTGGACTCGTCGCTGGCCGGGGTGCTGCAAGGCACACTGGTGCTGGTTGTCCTGCTGTTCACGGGGCTGCGGCAGCGCCTCCAATTGGAGCGTGAGCGCGGGGAAGCTGCCCCGGTCGAATCCGCTGCGTCTCCTGTTTCCACGAGTGAACACCTATGAACACTGAACTCATCAATGTCCTCAGCAGCATCGTTGCCAACGCGACCCCGCTGGTGATTGCCAGTTTGGGCGAGACGATCACCGAGCGGTCGGGGGTGACGAACCTCTCCCTGGATGGGAGCATCATCCTGGCGGCGATGGTTGGATTCGTGGCAGCGCTGGTTTCCGGGAGCGCCATCGTTGGGGTGATCGCGGCGATGATCGTCGGGGCGCTGGTCGCGCTGCTGATTGCGGTTTCGGCGATTGAGCTGCGGCAGGACCAGGTGGCGATTGGCTTCGTGCTGACGCTGCTGGCGGCTGATCTGGCTCAGTTCCTGGGTGCGGCTTACACGCGCATCCCCGGCCCGCAGGTGCTGACCACGCCGATCCCACTGCTGGAGTCGATCCCGGTGATTGGACCGATTTTCTTCCGGCAGAGCATCTTCGCCTACGTCAGCTATGCGCTGGTGTTCGGGCTGTGGTACTGGATGTTCCGCACGCGGCAGGGATTGGCACTGCGGGCAGTGGGGGAACGCCCCGAAGCGGCTTTTGCCCGTGGGACAAACGTGAACCGGCTGCGCTATCTTTACACCATGGTCGGTGGGGCGCTGGTGGGGCTGGCCGGGGCAGCATATTCGCTGAGCGTCAAGGCTGGCTGGGCGACTCCGCCCAATATGCAGGGTGACGGCTGGATTGCGCTGGCGATTGTGATCTTCGGCGGGTGGCATCCGTTCCGGGTGGTGCTGGGGGCGTATCTGTTCGCGGGGCTGCGGGCGCTGGCTTCGGTGATCCAGCGGTCGCCGGACATCACTATCCCGGTGGTGCTGCTGAACGGCGTGCCCTGGCTGCTGATGATCGTGACGCTGCTGCTGGTGAGCAGTGGGGCGGTCGAGCGGCTGCTGCGGGTGCTGCCGCGGCCAGCGCAGAAGTGGATGCGGAACTTCCTGCGGTCAGACCCCCCGGCAGCGCTGGGGACACGCTTCGATTCCCGATGACCTCTCGAATGATCCGGCGGGGGATGTGGGCTGCGGCTCTGCTGGGGGCGGCGGCATTCCTGGCCGAAGTGAGTGGAGCGCTGCCCGGAGCAGGGCAGGCGGTCGCGCCGCTGCTGGTTGGCTGCGTGATCGTGTACCTGCTGTGGTTGGGCGACCGCTGGAACCTCCCGAATTTTTCCCAAGCACCGACTCCTGAAGCACCGAACCCGGTGGAACCGCCGCGAGCGGCTCGGCTCCCGGCGCAGCCGGAGTACCGGGGGATCGCGTGGCACGGGTTCACGCTGCGTTCCCAGGCGGAGGTGAAGATCGCGAAGGCGCTGGATCAGGCGGGGGTGGTGTTCCTGGCCGGGGCGCGGGTGCGGCTGGACGCGGGGGAGGCTCACCGGCAGACGCGGGAGGTGGACTTCCTGGTGACAGTTCAGGGCAGGTGGGGGGTGCTGGAGGTGGACGGGCCGCAGCACGAACGTTCAGCGGAGAGCGACCGGGAGCGGGATGCCCGGCTGAGGGCGCTGGGGCTGGTGGTGCAGCGGTATCCAGCGGACTGGTGTACGCGGGACCCGGAGGGAGTGGTACAGGAGTTTCTGGAACAAATATTTCGTATTTAATATTTTATATATTATTTAAAAACGCGATACTATATGCGAAAAGTGATAAGAATGATAAGAATGAGAATGTGAGAATCTTGAGAATTGTCGGAAGTGTCGTCAGTAGAGAAAGCTCGGACGCCAAAAATGGCGTCCCTACCCGGCCGTGACTCCACAATAGCATAAAATGGAGTCGAAAGGGTGACATTTTGGAAAAACATTTGGTGTCTTATGGATGCTTGTATACTAGCGCGGCAGCCTCACCTTGAGGCTGCCGGCGTCAGGTTCCTAGGGCATCTAGGCGGGTTCGCACGTCCTCGATGAACGGGAAGCGGTAGAACTGGCTCCAGGCCAGCACCCATTCGTATTCGCGCTGCGCCCCGGCGCGATCCCCTTGAGCTTCTAGAATCAGGCCGCGCAGGTAATGACCGCTGACGGTATCCTGAGCGTTGAGCAGGGTATCGACGGCTTCGAGGGCATCGGCGTACTGCTCCAACTGGAAGAGGGCACGGGCGCGGTATTCCTGGACGGTGGGGGCGAGCGCCTGGGGCAGCCGTCCGGTTAAGGCGTCGAGCTGGTCGAGGGCGGCGGTGAATGCCTCGGTATCGCCGCCGCGGGCGGTATCGATGGCGATGCGGGCGGCCAGGAAGTCGAGTTCGGCGGGGCTGACCACGCCAGTACCCCGCAAGGCTTCGATGTCGGCAGAAGCGGTGGCGTAATCGCCGCTGTGATAGGCGGCATGCATCCGTTGAGCGCGGACGGTGGGATCATCGCCTAGTTCGAGAGCGGCGGTCAGGTCATCCAGGGCGAGGTCATCGCGGCCCAGGCGGCTGTAGAGGGCGGCACGACTCACGAACACTTTGGCATTCGGGCCGGCCAGCAGCGCCCGGCTGTAGGCGGCCAGCGCCAGATCGATGTTGCCTTCGGCGGCGCGGGCTTCTCCAAGCAGGGTATAGGCGTCAGGACTGCCCGGCCAATAGAAGAGATAGGTTTGGGCGTAAAGGACGGCCAATCCGGGTTCGCCGCGCGAGAGAGCAGCCTGGACGCGGAGGCGGTGGGCCGCTTCGAGGGTTGGATCAACATAGAGGGCCAGGAAGGCCAGGTAGTCGGCTTGATCGTACTTGCCCTGCGCAAAGAGGACGTTCCCTTTGGCAATCAGCAGGCGGGTGCTGCCGGCCAGACTGGGGACGGCCAGCCCGTCGTTCAGGGCTTCGAGCGCCTGGTCTTCACGACCGACCAGCATGAAACGGCGGGCAAGGGTCAGGTAGGGCTGTTCCAGGCGGGGGTCACCGTCGATGGCGGCTTTGGCCTGCTGCTCGACGGTGACGAGCTGGATTTCCGCGTCCACGCGGCTGCCCGATTCGAGTTCACGTTCGGCCAGGAGCAGGTTGACGTAGGCTTTGCCGGCGTTGATCAACGGAGCGAAGTTGTCGTTGGGCTTTTCCGGCAGGCGTTCTTCGGCTTGGTCGAGGAGATCGAGCGCGCCGGTGAGATCGCCCTGGTCAGCCATTGCCAGCGCCGCGTAGTAGTAAGGCGCGGGGTCAAAGCTGCGCTGGACGGCAGTGATTTCCATCTGGAGGGTCGGCAGCGCCTGGGCGGGTTTGCTCTGGTCGAGCAGCAGGATGGATTCGCGGACGCCCTTCTCGAAGACAGGCGGGTAGATTTCGGTTGGCTGTGGGGCGGACTGCCGGCCACTGGGGAGGTTGGCGGGCACGGTCGGGCTGGGAGTGGGGGAGAGCTGCGGAGTCAGCGACGGGGTAGGGGTGCTGCCGGGGGTGGGAGTGGGCGTGAAGGTCGGCGTGGGGGTGAGGGTCGGCGGGCGGCGAGTGGGAACGAAGACAATGCCGCGCAGCGCCGGAGTATTCCAGACGACGGTATAGCCGACGATGAACAGGATAACCAGCACCGAGGCGACGATGCCGGCGATGATCGTCCGCAGCAGGATGATATCGCGTTCTCCGGCGCGGCCACGGGTTTTCTTCTCCCAGATGATGTTGGGATAACCGCTCGGCGGGGCCAGATAGTCACGCACCAGGTTATCAAGTTCGGCCTGAATCTGGTTCAAGCGGTTGGGGTTGGCGGCGGGAATGCCCGGCTCCTGTGAGGCAGCTAAGGCGGCCTGGTTGGAGGCTTTCTGCGGGAGGGAGGAGACCTGTTCAGCTAACTGCTGGCGGGTCAGGCCTAACTGCTGGAGGGCTTGCAGACCCATCTCATTGGCCGGGTTGATCTCCAGCAGGCGGTTGAGGTAGAAGAGGCGCTCGCGCGAATCGCGGGCGAGGCTGATGAGCCAGAGCCAGGCGGCTTCGCTACGCGGCTCAAGCTGCAAGGACTGCTGGAGAAGCTGCCGGGCCTGGTCTTTCTGGCCGGCCTTGGCAGCGGCAATGCCCTGGGTGCGGAGTTGTTTCGCGCGGTCGGTCGCCACGGGTGATCCCCTCACGATGCGGCACAGGTTGTGATGTCCGCATTGTAGCGCAAAGCGGCGGCGGCGGAAAATACAAATGCAGATTGAACCGCTATCCCCTGACGGGGAGGCTTCGCACAGACGCAAAAGGCGAAGAGGGGAAGGACACGGCACAAGGCCGTGTCCTTGAGGAAAGCCGGGGATTAGGCGGGCGCGTCCACGCGGGTGATGCGGCCTTCGACGGCTGGAGCGATGGGCGCGTTAGCCTTGATGTAGTCGGCGACGACGACATCCAGCGGGCTGCCGCCGTCGTAGGGGTTGATGGCATTATCGCGCAGGACGCTGTAGCCATCACCACCGCGGCGCATGAAGTCGTTGCTGACGACAGAATAGGTCGCTGCTGGGTCAATGGCGGTGTATTCGCCGTTCTCACCGAGGACTTCCACGCTGACGATGCGGCTGCCTGCATCCTTGCTGCCGTCCCAGGTGTAGCGGAGGCCGGAGACCTGTGGGAAGCGGCCTGCGCCATTTTCGACCTGCGAGACGCCGTTTTCCAGCGCGGCGATGACATCGGCACCGGTCAATTCAAAGGTGCTGACGAGATTGCCGAAGGGCAGGACGGTCAAGACATCGCCCATGGTGATGGTGTAAGGCGAGGGCAGGGCCAGATCCGCCGGGGTATCCGTGCTGACGGGGACGTTGGAGCGGATGCCGCCGCCGTTGGTGATGGCAATCTGAGCGCCGGAGTAGGCGCGCATGGCGTCGGTGATGAGGTTGCCGAGGTTGCATTCCGCAACACGGCAGACGGCGCGATCCCCGACGAGGAAGACGGAGGTATCGCCAACAGGCTGCTGGAGCAGTGTGCTGATCGGAGCGCGAAGTTCATCCAGGATGGCGATCATGCCCGAATCGGGGGTGATATAGCGCGAGAGGAAGATGACGTCGCCGGATGCGCTGGTGACGACACCTTCGGCATCGAAGACCACGTTCAGGCGTCCCATGTAGCGCAGGCTGCTGCCGGCCTGGACGATATAGACGCGGCTGCCGTCTTTGTCCTTGACGGCGACGGGATAGGCGGTATCCGGCGCGATGGCGCTGTCGCCCTTATACAGGTTGGTCAGCAGGGTGTGGCTGTGACCGCCGACGATGATATCGACGCCGCTGAGCTGCGGAGCGAGTTCCTGATCGGCAGGGAAGCCGAGGTGCGAGAGCAGAATGATCTTGTTGACGCCGGCGGCGGTCAGCGCTTCGACCGCGCCCTGGACGGCTGCGACGACATCACTGCTGAAAGTGACATCTGGGCCGGGCGATGAGAGGATGGCGGTGTCGGGCGGGGTCAGACCGATGATACCGATCTGCTGGCCGCCTTTTTCGACAATGGTATAGGGCTGAATCTTTTCGGCCAGATCAGCACCAAAGGTGACATTGGCGGTGACAAGCGGGAAGGTGAGCATGTCCACGAACTTGACGAGGGTATCGTTGCCATCGTCAAACTCGTGGTTGCCAACGGCCATGGCATCGTAGCCCATCGCGTTCATGATCTTGGCGGAGTCTTCACCACGCCACTGCTGGTGGAAGAGCGTTCCGGTGAAGCGGTCGCCGGCATCGACGAGGATTGAGTTACCCCCTTCGGCGCGAATTTGGTTGACGATGGTCATCTGGCGGGCCGCGCCGCCATCGGTGGTGGCATCGCGCTTGGCGTCGGTGGGGCCATAGGCGCTGTGGACATCGTTGGTGTGTAGGATCGTCAGGCTGAAGGTATCGCCTTGGGCAACCACCAGCGATGTCGAAGCGAGCAGAATCAACAACAGGATCGCAAGAAAGCGTCCTTTATGCAGCATAAAAGCCTCCTGAATTCATCTCCAACAGGTTTATAGTGACGGGCAATCTTTTAGCGAATGCCCCACTATAGTTTAAGAGAATGTTAAAAGATTGACAATGTTTCCTAACGCGCAGATTGGACTCAGACGGGCGGCCAGGGGTAATTGGGGCCGTTGGGGCCGGGGGTGGGAAAGGTTCCGGTCTTGAGGAGGTGGCGGACACGGTTGTGAAAGGCGGCGATTTCCCGGCCGGTCAGCAGGCTGTCAAGCGCTTGGTGGTAATCGGAACGGGGGTCTTCCAGCAGGGCACAGAGGCGGCGCATGTCGTCGATCAGCGCGGCAGGGATGGGCTGGCCGGCGAATTCCCAGATGACGGTGCGGAGCTTGGGGGCGCTGTGGAAAGTGATGCCGTGGTCGATTCCCCAGACGTGGCCTTCGCTATCCAGCAGGCAGTGACCGCCTTTGCGATCAGCGTTGTTGACGATGTAGTCGAAGGCGCAGATACGCTTGACCTGGGGGACAGTGGACTCGTCAAAGGTGAAGTAGTTCAGTTCTGGGTCGTGGTCGATGAAGCACTGGAGCGACCCCAGACCGCGCGGGCCATCGCGGACAACGGTCGGCGGGACGATGCGCCAGCCCAACTGTTCGGAGGTGAGGTAAGCGGCCAGTTCGCGGTTGCAGAGCATGCCGTCGGGGAAATCCCACAGGGGACGTTCGCCGCGCTGGGGTTTGTAGATGGCCGGGAGGGAACAGTTTTCGTAGCTGACCGAGACCAGGAAGGTGTAGTTGGAACTCCATCGCATCAGGCCATGTTCGGTCTCGACCGTCCCTTTCGCCAGAATCTCCAAGGTCCGGTCAGTGCCGTATGGGATGGGAGGCGTGAGGTTCTCGCTCATCTAGGTCCAGTAGTAGGCTATCCGGCCGTTCTGTTTGTAGTCTGGGCGGCCGGCCTTGACGACTTCCAGCGTATACTCGCTGAGCAGGCGCATCTGCTGGCGGCTGCACCACAGGCGCACGACGCCGGGTTCGACCTCACTGGGGTCGTCGGTTTCGTTGAGAACGATCATCTCCTGGGCGACCAGGACGACCATATCGGTGTCTTCATCGTAGCCGAGGCCCATCTGCGAGACGCGGAAAACGGGCTGAATCGGCTCGCGCAGGTCCATATCGACGCCACTGAAGCTGACGGGGGCTGTGCCTTCGGCAGTGGGGTAGCGCGATTCGAGGTCTTCGAGCATTTCGCGGATGGCCTGGCTGAGGGCAAGCGCCTGTTCTTTTTCGATGATCATTGAGACGAGCTGGTTGTTCTTGCCGCCTTGCAGGTGGAAGACGCGCTGCCCTTTGGGGCCAATCGTCCCCACAGTGATGAAATCAACCGGGTTGAGTTCAATTTGTGTGCTGGACATATTTAATCTTTCACTGATGCCCAATCGCTGACGGATTCAAACCACCTGCTGCGCCGCTTTACGTTCACGTTCCATCTGGGTGACGTGAGCGATATCGTTCATGGGGCCGACGTAAGGACGCCCGAAACCGAGCGAGAGCGTGCTGATCGAGGCGGGCGAGATCACGAGCCGCTGGAATTCGTCCAGGTGCATCCCCAAGTAGTGAGCCAGCACCATTTTGATGATATCGGCATGAGAGACGACGGCCACTGTCTCGTTGGGATGTTCGGCAACCAGCGCCTCGATGCCGTTGACGGCGCGGGCCTGCACCTCGCGCATGGTTTCCCCATTGGGGAAACTAGCGCGTGACGGATACTGCTGGACGATCTGCCACATCTTGCGCCCGGTCAGCTTGCTGATCTCTTCGCCCTCCCAATCACCGTAACGCACCTCACCGATGTCAGTACGGGTCACGATCTCCAGGTGGGGGTGATGCTGCTGGATGGCCTGGGCGGTCTCCATCGTCCGTTCGAGCGGGCTGGAATAAAGCCGTTCGATGGGCACATCGGCCAGCCGCTTGCCCAGCGCCTCGGCTTGTGCCCGACCTTCTTCGTTCAAATGAACACCCGGTGTCCAACCGGCCAGCCGTCCAGTTTTCACATAGTCGTTGACCGCGTGTCGAATGAGCAGGATTTGTGTCATGTGCCGTGACGGGATTCGTAATTGCTTGATGCGATGATAACATAGGTGAAAGTCAAAATACACACGCATTTAGCGGCGGCTCATCCGCGCGGGCGCAATGCCCAGATGCGCCCAGCGCTGAGGCTGACGTAAATCCAGCCCTCAGGGCTGACGGCGACATCGAGCGGGCGATTCGGCCAGAAGCCGCTGGCCTGGTAGTGAATCTTCTGGATGTCCAGGCCGCGCCAGGCCGGATTATCGGAAGGGATTTCCGGCAGGATGACGTGATCGCCAGTAGGTTCACCGGCGGAATTGAACTGCACGGTGGTCAGGGTATAGCCCAGCAGATGCGCCTGATTGCTGGAGCCGCCCAATACGACCAGCAGCGTTCCAGCAAGATGAGGGAAAGCTGCGCCGGTGTAGGCGGTGATGCCCAGCGGCCGGCTGTGCGTTTCGAAGGTGTAGGCGGGCGGGACGGACTGTTCACAGTCGAACGAAGTCCCCGCCGGGAAATCGGGCAGGCTCTCTGCGCCGAGGCAGAACGGCCAGCCGAAGTTCACCGGCCGGTTTCCTCCTGGAACAAAGCGATTGAGTTCATCGTAGCGGCTGTCGGGGGAGTCGAGCTGGTCACGGGCAGAATCGATGACCCAAAGAGAATCTCCCAAGAAAACCAGATCGTTCGGCGCGCGCAGGCCGGAAGCCTCCAGGCGGCGATCCGACCCATCGGCGGCGAAGCTCAGAACTGCGCCGCGTTCGGGATCGTCGCTGAGGCAGTGGTCGCAGGCCGCTCCGGTGGAAACGTACAGCCGCCCGTCCGGGCCGAAGACGATGCCGCCGTTCCAAAAGCCGCTGCCAGTTGGCAGATCATCAACCAGGCGCTCAAGCTGCCCGTCACGCAGGCGATCCACGTTGGGGCCGCCGACGATGTAGAGCGCTCCGTTCGCATAGGCCAGGCCGTTGGGGAGCGTCAGCCCGCGGACAATGACGCGGGGGGAATCCGGCAGGCGGTCGCCATCGGTATCGGCCAGCGCCAGGACTTCGCCAGCCAGCGGGCGCGCTGCGTAGAGGGTGCCGTCGTCCCCGGCGGCCAGCGCGCTGAAAGCCAGTATGCCACCTGCGGGATCGTTGATGACTTCTTCGGCGCAGAAGTAGGCAGCGCTGACCCAGGGTGGATCGATGAAGCGCGGGCGGCGGTCACAGGGGGGTAGGTCGTCGGCATTGGCAGCGGCTGCCCAGCCTACTGCCAGCCAGGTGAGGCCAATGAGGGTGATCCGTATGAACCTGCTGCCGGGGTATGGGCGTATTGGATGCATAGGCTCCTGATGCTTCAATAATGATGCGCACCCATGCAGTGTAGCGAATTGTATTCAAATGAGAAAACCATCTGCCGATCCTGAATACTCCGCTATAATAGAGAGCATATTCTGTCTGTGGTAAGGTTTCAGGGGATGAAGATTGGGGTCATCGCAGACATTCATGGAGACTATGCCGCGCTTCAAAATGCCCTAGATCGACTGGATCACCACCACCAGGTGGATGAAATCCTGTGCGCCGGGGACCTCATCGGCCGGGGGCCTGAACAGGAGAAGGTGGTGCAGCTCGTCCGTGAGCGGGCTATCACCACTGTGAAAGGCAACCACGACGAAATCTTCAACGGATTTGCGCCGGAAAACGCCGATTTCCTGGTAGACCTGCCTATCAACTGGCAGAAGCGCTACGGTTCAGTGAATGTGTTCATGTGTCATGGTAAGCCGGGGAACAATATTTGGGGGCTGTACCGGGATCACGTATCCAATACGCTCCTGAATATGATGTTGGTCTCGCTCAACGCCGACGTGTTGATCGTGGGGCATACCCATGTCCCGATGTTCATCAAGGTGGCGCGGGGCTGTGTGATCAACCCCGGATCGCTGTATACGTTTAGCAGCACGCGCACCACATCCCATACGTATGGTGTGCTTCACCTGCCGGAGATGAACTTCGAGTTGTTCGACCTCATGACCGATCCTATGCACCCGGTGCCCGCGCCATGACTGAATCACCGCGCGTCCCGGTTGAACACTATACCCGCGAATACTTCGAGAAGTGGAACTACGCAGATCGCCCTCTCGGGCGGTTCAGTATGTACTGGTTCGCGCGGCGCTACTATGCCGCGCTGGTGCGGCGCTATGCCCCACCGGAGACTGGAAGCCTGGCGGAACGGCCAACGCGCCGCCTGCTAGAACTGGGCTGCGGGTTGGGGCACCTGTTGGGTTTGCTCCAGGATGACTTCCGCTGCGTGGGGATCGATCTGATCGATTACAGCGTCGAACAGACGCGGCTGAACGCGCCCAAAGCCGAAGTCTACCAGATGAGCGCTGAGGATTTGAGCCGCTTTGAGGATCGTTCTTTCAGCGCGGTGGTCGCGCTGCACCTGGTCGAGCATCTGGCCGACCCCGCCGGGACAATCCAGCAGGTCAGCCGAATTCTTCAGCCGGGTGGAATTTGGCTGTTCGCCACGCCGCACCCCGACTACAGTCTGCGCCGCTTCAAAGATCGAGAGAACGACGCCATCGGCAAAGACAAGACCCACATCAATGTACACCCCCCGCAGCAGTGGCGCGCCTGGTGTGAAAATGCTGGGCTGCGGATGCTGCGGCACTTTGGGGATGGTCTGTGGGATGTGCCGTATTTTCCCCTGATCCCCCGCATCGTTCAGTTTGGTTTGTTTGGCCTTCCTGCATTGGGGCAGGTCATCACCCGCACGACATGGACGCCGCTTGCCCTGGGAGTAAATCAGATCGGTATCGCCCGCAAAAGTTAAGTTCGTAAGGTCTGTTTGTGAGCGACGATCGCATAAGTCCAATTCGCGCGTGGTTAGAACGGCTGGATGACCATGAGGATGACCTGGCTTGGCTGTCTCCTTACGAGGGGGAGTTGATCGAAACTCTGCGGCGCGGGTTGAATTTCCCGCCGGACTACCACGAGGCTGTTGACCTGCTCTCGCGCGTGTTTTCGCATTTTGCGGAACGGTATTCCCGGCCTGAAGACTGGCGCCACCTGTTGATGGACGCCCTCGTGCCGGCCATGGACCTGCGGGATGTGCGGCTCAAAGCCGATGTCTTCCGCCGGATCGGGGAATTGGCGCTCAAGGCGGGCAAAGCGAACACGGCCCGCGCGATGTTTGAGGTCTCTCTGGCGGATGCCGAGGCTGGAGAGATTGACTCGATGGTGCTGTCGGCCTTGACTGGTTTGATGAAGCTCCAGTGGTTTGATTTGACCCAGCGGGTGGATGACCTGCTTGTCCAGCGGGCCAACCGCCTGGCGGATGAGAGCGACCAGGATGATCTGCGAATCGAATTCTATGGTGCGCTGGCAAATCTGCAATTCCGGCAGGGGCACCTGCAGAAGGCGCTCCAAACGGGTCGGGCTGCGCTCAAACTAGCACAGCGTTCAGGGGACAAAGCCTGCGTGGGACGGATGGCGCTGACGGTGGCAGGGATCTACCGCCAGATTCACCTCGTCCAGCAGGATGCGAAGGCTCTCGACCGGGCGGATGCCTACCTCGAACTGGCGGCAGAAAAGCTTTCGGAGACCGAGTATGCGCTGCAGTTCACTGCGCTGGCTTATGAGCAGGGAGTCCGCGATCTTCAGCGTCAAGCGTATGCGGCAGCCGAGGAAGCCTTCTCTGATGCCTTAAGGGAAGCGCTGCGCCTCAATATCGAGACTCATGTGACCATTGCGCGGCATGGATTGGGGCTGGCGCAGACTCACACGGGCAAACGTTCAGAAGCGCGGTCGAATCTGGAGGCTGTGCTGGAAGCTTGGCGCCAGGCTGGCAATCGCTATGAAGGGGCCAGCACGCTGCAGGCTTTGGGGTATCTGGAACAGTGTGAGGGGAATCGCCAGCGGGCGTTGGAGCATCTCCAACAAGCGCTGCGCCTGTGTGACGAACTGGCCGCAGTGCCGCAAACTGCGGCACTGCGCCAGCACATCTATGACACCATTGCTGAAGTCCAGGACAATTGAACCGGTCTAACCACAGCCGTGAGGCTGCCACTGGGCAGCCTCGCGGCGTGTCTGCTTGCAGCGCTTAGCTGCTTGCGGGCGGTGGCACGATAGGCGGCCATCCGGGCGGGTGCTGCTGCATCATATTGTTCCCTCCTGAGTGCAGCGCGGACGATGCTCTCAGGATCGCCGATTTCGGCTTTCATGTGGGGGCGAACTGTTTGTGGACAGCTTTTCCGGATGGATTCAAACCAAAAACAAACGTGCGGTTTGAGCGCAGATGATCGATGGGGTGAGAAGCACGGAATCGTTGGGTTGGCGACTTGGAAAGCTGCTGCATCCCGCCTATAGTTGAAGGTGGATGGTCATCACCTTCGGAGAAACGGGCGGGTCATCATGCGGACTGTGTTGGGGTTGTTCATCATCGTCGCAATCGTCGCGCTGCTGCTGACGGGGACGGCGCTGGCTCAAGAGTCCGCGCCAGACTATTCGATCCGCAATATCCGCAGCCGCTTTCTGGATTCCGGCCAGATCACCCAGATTCAATTTGAAGTCTGGAATATCGGTGGTGCGGCGGCTTCTATAACCACCGCCGAGCTGCGCGTGGCGGATACGGGAGAAGTCCTGGCAGAGCAGGAGGTTGCGCCGCTGCAGAGCCAAGAGATCGTCACGGTCACGCTGGTGGTGCCACCTGGCCGCTTCGAGCCGAAAAGCAGCGTCACCTTTGAGGTGAGCCTGGGATTCGGCGACATCGAACCCCCCAACACCGAAAATGCCCAGGACAACATCGCTCGCATTACCGTCACAATCCCTGTACCCTCCCAACCGTCTGAGCCGGGAAGCACACCAGCCCCCGCTGTCCCATCGCTGGAAGAGACTATCCGGTCAGTGTTGGCTCCTCTTAATCTCCAAGTCGATCTGTCCGATCCAGCGCAGGTCGTGGTGCTGGTCGGCGTATGCGCGGGCGGATTGGTGCTGCTTTTCCTGCTGGTTGTGATCATCCGGCTGATTTTCGGCCGCCAACCCGCCCCGGCGGTTTGGCAGCCGCCCTATGCCAGCCCGGTGCTGGCCGATCCAAACACGCAGATGGGGCGCCGCCAGCAGTGGCAGTTCCATGCTCAGAACAGCCAAGCTCCGGTGTTGGCGGCTGCCGAGGATACGCTGCAAATCCGCAAGCTGCTCAGTGGAGTGGATGGGACGAATCTGGCAGGCTGGCAGGTGACAGGGCTGTATCTGGTGCAGTACGACATGTACGGGCGCATTCATCGCAGCCAGGTTCAGGCTGGACGTTCAGCGGTCAAGCGGCTGAATGGGGTGATCCGCCAGCGGGCGCAGCTTTCCCCTGAGCAGACGCGCAAACGGCTACGGCCGGTCGCTGCTGATCTGGTCAAGCGGATCAGCAAAAAGTGGACCGACCGCACAGTCATGCTGCCGCTGGCGCTGGATATTCGCTGGCAGGGCCGGGTTGGGGAAGCACAGATCTGGTTTGAGCTGATGCGCTGCCAGCGCGGTATCTGGTACATCCTCGACCGCTGGATGCCGGAGATAAGCGTCACTGGCAAGACGCTCGAGGAGAACTTCACCTACACGCTGGCTGGGCTGCGCGGCGGGGAAACCCGTAAACGCCTGCCGTCCCGCCTGGAAGAAGATCTGATCCTGGTGTTCCTGGACGTTCTTAGTCCCCAAGCCGTGCAGGCCGCGCCGCCGCCCCGCAGCCCCGCTCCAACCGACCCGCACCTCAAGCCGCTGGATACAACCTTCTGATCGCGGCTGCACATCAAACGAGGCCGGGATCACTCCCAGCCTCGTTCGTGACTGCCCTACGTTGAAGGTGTGAAACGGAGGCCTAGCCGCCTGGCGTCACGGCCAGTGCCACGCTTGGCTCAGCCGGAGTTCCGACGGCTGCGACGAAGTAGTAGGTATTGGCTTCCAGAGTCGTGCCCGGCAGATTGAGGATGACCGGATAGTCCGAACCAGTCGGGGTGACGCTCAGGTTATAGGTTCCCGCCGGGACATCCAAGGTTGCCACGCCGTCATTGCTGCCCAGCTTGCCGGGGTAGCCCAGGACGGAGATGATCGGAGCACCGCCAGCCTTGACATCGACTGTCGGAGCGCCCTCGATGGCGTGGAAGACGGTCACACGAGCTGAACCCGCTGGGATCGGGCTGTGATCTTCAACGATGACCTGGGCGTTGAAAGTGCCGCGGCCGCGTTGGAATTTGCCGACTGCTGCCACGGTGATCCACGCGCCAGCCGGGAGTTCGAAGTCAGCTGGAGGCAGGATGGCTGAGGCGACGCTTGTACCAGCCGGAGCCACCGCGATGTTGTACGTGCCAGCGGGCACTTCCACCCACGGGGTGATCTCTGGGAAGGCCAAGCCCTGGATATCCGACTTCACGCCGTTGATGTAGACATCGACGGCTGGGGCATCCGGCGAGAAATGCGCCACGCGGATTTTCACGGTATCGCCAGCCGGCTGCGCGGCGGGGGCAGGTTCGGCGGCAGCACCTCCAGCGGGCGGCAGCAGCACGGTATCGATGACATGAATGATGCCGTTCGACGCCTGGATGTTGGTGGCGACGAAGGCCACGTTGTCATTCAAGAAGAGTTGGCCGTCGCGCTTGGTGACGACAATGTCGCTGCCCTGAACGGTCGTCAGCGTCTTGGAGGCTGAAACCTGGCCGATGGACAGCTTGCCCGGAACCACGTGGTAGGTCAGGACGGCAGTCAAGAGCGCGTTGTCAGCCAGCGCTGCCGCTATGGTATCTGCGCCCAGCTTCTCAAAAGCCGCATTCGTCGGTGCGAAGACGGTGAACGGGCCTTCACCGCTCAGCGTCTCGACCAGGCCAGCCGCCTGAACAGCCGCGACCAGCGTCGAGAAGTCCGGATTCCCGGCGGCGATCTCCACAATCGTCTGATCCTGTGCCATAACGGGCACAAGCCCGACCGTCAGCACGGCCAGGACCCCCAACAGGACGATCAACTTACGCATATCTACCTCTTTCGGTCGTTTTAAGAATGTTACTCATCCTATGATGGAGGTTTAACAAGTCTTTATGAGCCATGATGTAATTTAATATGAAAAGTTCATGAATCGCGTAAAGCAAATCGGCAGCGCCTCGCAAAGGGCTACCGTTTTGCGAATTGAGACCGGTCGATTTAGAGGAGAGAGTCGCTTTATTGGCCCAGGCTGGTTGGCTTGATGACGACCTGCGGTGCGTCGGCGGGGCCAATCGCGGCTATGAAGTAGGACGTGTTGGCGACCAGGATGACCCGCTTGAGTTCGAACAAGACGCGGAGCGTCTCGCCCGCTGGGACGACCTGGAAATTGTAGATGCCTGCTGGAACGGTCAGCGTGAATGCGCCGTCATTGCCGCCCAGCTTGCCGGGGAAGGCCAGCAGATCGACAACCTTGCTGCCGCCTGCGAGCACATCGATCGGGGGGACACCTTCGATCCCGTGGAAGACGGTCACGCGCGTCTGACCCGCTTCGAGGGGGCTGTAGTCTTCAACCACGGTGGCTGCTTGCAGTGTGCCGCGCTTCAGCGAGCCGACTGCCGCCACGGTGATCCAAGCATCGGCAGGCAGGTCGAATGTGGCCGGGCCGATCACGCGCTGGCGTTCGGCGCTGATGGCGGCGACCTGGTAGCTGCCTGCGGGAATTTCCACCCAATCGCTGATGCTGCCGAAGGCCAATCCCTGAATGGGGGTGCGAGTGCCGTTCAAGAAAATATCGACGGCTGGGGTGTCTGGCGAAAAATGGGCAACACGGATATGTAGGGTGGGGACTTCTGTTTGGGCGCTGACTACCGACGTGAGCGCGGCGACCAATACCAGAGCAAGCAGCAGAGGTATGGCAACGGCCTTCATACTACGCATCGTCAAGAATCTCCGTTATTAAGGCTAGGACTGCACCGAAAATGCGCCGCCTACCTTAACTGGAGCGTGTTAATGCGGGTATAAGTGTCGATCAAAGCTCATGCGAGAAAAGTTAAGACTTGTCGGTATCGCCATCAGTGTCAAAGGTCCCAGCGACTGCGTAGATCAGCACGCCGATGGAGGCGATGGCGAAGCTGCCGATGATCCCGAAAGCCTGTAAGGTTCCAAAGAGCGGTCCGGTGCTGGTATCCACATGCGAGCCGAAGCCGACCACATCGGCCATGCCCGTCATCACGGCGAAGAGAAGGCCAGTCAGTGCCAGCCGCACGCCGATCTGCTGCGTGAGGTTGGCCGAACGTCCGATATAAAAGGTGAACTTGACGTAGATCAGCGCGCCGATGATGAGCAGCATGAACCCGCTGAGGATGGTCACGATCTGGAGCGTGCCGATCCCCCGCGCTGGTTCCAGGCCGGTGACGCCGGGGAACAGCCCCATAAAGGTCAGCACCGTGCCCAGCGCCCCGAAGGCAATCCCGAACTGCGCGACTCGCTGCATGTGTCTCCCTTAACCGGCAGGTAGTGACTGCCGCAGCTTTCGCAGCATGTTGCCGCTGAGGATGGCTTCGACATCCGCCGGACTGTAGCCGCGCGCCTTCAGCCCATCGCCGATCTTGACCAGATCGGTGACCGAGTCCAGCCCCTCCGGGATATGTTCCATGCCAAAGCCGCCGTCGAGATCGCTGCCGATACCGACATGAGCGGAACTCCCGGTGAGCTGGCACACCATGTCGATGGCGTCCAGGACGACGGACAGCGGCACTTTTGACTTAGGATCACCTTTCTTGTAATCGTCCATGAGGAAGGCGTTGTACAGCACGATGCCCATCACGCCGTCGCGTTCGGCCAGCTTGCGGATCATCTCATTGGTGAGGTGACGGTCGGTGTTGCGGAACTTGCGGGGATTGCTGTGGCTGGCAATGACGATACCCTCGTATGCGTCAAGCGCCTGGAGGCAGGCTTCCTCGGCCATATGTGAAACATCCAGGATGGCATTGTAGTCTGCCATGACGCGCAGCAGTTCATAGCCCAGTTTCGTCAGTGGGCCGGGCTGGCCAGTCCCGCCGCAGTAGCGGGTGGCCTGCCAGGCCGGGCCGACGATCCGCACGCCGCGTTCATACCACTCGTCAAACTGCTTCGGCTCCAGAATGGGATCAGCATTTTCCATCAGCAGCACCAGTCCCTGCCGGTGATTGCTTTCGGTTTTGCCGTCCGCCCAGGTTCCCAGCACCCGCTCTAGATCGGCGGTCGTCTGCACCATCTGCACCTGCTCGGTCGAATCGGCCAGGCGCTGGTAATAATCCCACTGATCCAGCGCCAGCTTATAGGCCTGCTTCGGGGTTCGGTAGCTGAATTTGGCCCACGGTGAGGTCGGGTCACCGTCATCCGGCGCAACAAACAGCGTGGCAAAGACCAGCCCGACCCGTCCCCTGAGCGCGTCCGGCAGGCCCAGCGTGGCAGTCCCGCGCCGCTCCAGCAAAGCGGGGTCTTTCTCGGCTGCGCGGGTATCCTTGACCGCGCGGCGGTAGTCCCGGTTGTAGGTCAGCGCGTTGTAGGCAATATCCTGGTGAGCGTCGAGGACGATCATGATGAATTCCTGGTAAGGGGATGCTTGAGGCCATGCAGGCTCTATTGTATGCAGCCGAACTTAAAAAATCCAAAACCTGGTGGACTGCCGTAATCCATGCCAGCTTCTTATCGTTTCTTTATGGTTTCTCCGGGTGGATTGTAATCCGGCTGTAATCCACATGCCGTACAATCAACGCATGGCAAAAGCACAGACTATCCTAATCGTCGATGATGAAGTTACCCTGCGCGATGTTGTTCGGCGTTACTTGGAGCTGGATGGCTTTGGCGTGTTGGAGGCCGAGAGTGGGCCGCAAGTGCTTGATCTGCTGCGCCAGCGCCGCGCCGACCTGATTTTGCTTGATATCATGCTGCCTGGCTTGGATGGGTTCACTGTGACGCGCTTGCTTCGGCATGACCCGGATTTTCAGACTCTCCACGGCGCAGTTCCGATCATCATGCTCACCTCGCGTGGCGATGAGATCGACCGTATCACCGGCTTTGATCTGGGCGTAGATGACTATGTGGTCAAGCCCTTCAGTCCGCGTGAACTGGTGGCGCGGGTCAAGGCTGTCCTGCGCCGCAGCGCACAAGGGACTCTCACCGCCGAGCAGGCGCTTACTTTCGCCGACCTGCACATCGATCCGCTGCGCCATCTGGTGACGCTGCGTGGCCAGAAGATCACGCTTACGGCCAAAGAGTTTGATCTGCTGTGGTTCTTCGCCCGCCATCCGCAGCAGGTACTCACCCGCGACCAACTGCTCAATCAGGTTTGGGGATACGAGTTCTACGGTGACGAGAACACTGTCACCGTCCACATCCGCCGCTTGCGCGAGAAGATCGAGCCGGATCCCTCGCAGCCAATCTATATTCACACCGTGCGCGGGGTAGGGTATCAGTTTGACCCGTTCTAGCCTATTGCCACCGCTGGTTTTGCTGGCAGCAGTGCTAGTGGCCTTTGTCGTCGCCATGCTGATTGTTGTGCCGGTGTTACAGCCGCCCCTGGAAGACCTTCAACTGCTTCTGCTGTTCATGGGTGGCAGCGGAGTCGCTACTGTCGGCCTTGTTTATGTACTGTACTGTCAGCGTCTGCTCCAGCGTTTTCATAGCCTGCGTTGGGCGCTGCTGGCGATCATCCTGTTGACGGTGCTGTTGGTCTTTGTCAATGTTTTTATCACGGCACAGTTGATGTTCATCAGCCAGCATGACCTGATCCTGACGACTGGCCTGCTGATTTTTGCTGGATTGATTGCCACTGCATCGGTTGTCCTGATTGCTGGATCGCTGACCGAGCGAATCGAACGGTTGGGGGGAGCTATTCAGCGTATGGCGCGGGGTGATCTGCGGACTCGTCTGGCGGTGGACGGCAACGATGAGCTGGCGGGATTGGCGGCGCTCTTCAACCATATGGCCGAGCAGTTTGAAGCAGTCGAGCGCGAGAGAGCACTGCTGGAACAAAGCCGCCGCGATCTAGTCGCCTGGGCGTCCCACGACCTTCGCACGCCGCTGGCTTCGATCCGTGCCATGAACGAAGCTGTCCTCGATGGCGTGGTAACCGATGCCGAAACTATTCACCGCTATCGCCAGCAGACTCAGCGCGAGACTGAACATCTGGGCCGCCTGATCGACGATCTGTTCGAGCTGGCTCAGATGGACGCTGGCCCTCTGGATCTGATCCGTAAAATGACAGTGCTGCCCGATTTGGTGACGGAGACGCTTGCCAGCATCAGCGCCCGTGCAGCGCGCAAAGGCATCACCATCCACAGTGACTTGCCTGCCGATCTACCGCTGTTGCACATCGCGCCCGACAAAATTCAGCGGGTGCTGTACAACCTGCTGGATAATGCTATTCATCATACTCCGGCGGATGGCTGCGTGACGCTGACCGCCCGGCGTCTGGCGCAGGGGGTGCAAGTCAGCGTGCATAACACCGGCTCGGTCATCCCACCGGATGATCTGCCACATGTCTTTGAACGTTTCTATCGCGTCGAACGGTCGCGAGCACAAGATGGTAGTGGCTACCGTGGAACAGGGCTGGGTTTAGCGATTGCACGGGGTTTTGTCGAAGCGCATGGAGGACGCATTGATGTGCGGAGCGACGCGGTCCGGGGGACAACCTTCACCTTCAGCCTTCCGTAAGGGGGACGTAATCCGCATGTAACCTCGAATTTATGGGCGTGGAGCACTCTGAGGAGCGTCGGTCGGGATGCGGCGTAGACCACAGTCTCCGGCGGACGTTCGTTCTGGTAAACTGCTCAGGAGGTTCAAGATGCGTACTCGATTGATCGCGGTTCTGTTGGTGTTCGTGATGGCTGCTGCACTGACTGTCGGCGTTCAGGCACAGGATGAGATGATGCTGCACGTCTGCGATTCGACCCTCATCATGTTGCTCTACATCGCCGAACATGATTACGGCTTTCACTCGATGATGGATGTCTCGACGTTTGACAAAGGGCAGTTCGCGCCTCTCTTCGACGCGATGATGGCCGAGATGTCCGGTGAAATGATGGGCCAACCAGAAGCGACCATGATGCCCGAAGGCGAGATGATGATGCAGCCAATGGAAGGCGTGTCCATGCTGGTTCCTGCCACAATCGCAGACGAAGACCCCGCCTGTACTGCGCTGCGTAATGAACTGGATACCTTCCTGTACAAAACGCTCAGCGAAAAGATGATGATGGCACAAGGCAGCTAGGCCAGTCCTAATTCCAGTTCTAGCCACCGGACATCAAACAAAAGTTCGGAATCGAGACGAGTGGGATGGGATCGGAAAGGGCTAATCGGCGCTCCAGGAAGTCCCATCCG
>DAOUCY010000061.1:0-8571 GCA_034431625.1 Anaerolineae bacterium
GCGGTCATCACAGCGCCTCCGCCAGCGTCTGGACACGCCAGGCGTGCAGGTGAGACATACTCCGTGCCAGCTTTTCGGACAAATCTCGCCCGCTGAGATGGATATAGAGCAGCGTGGACTGCACGCTACGGTGACCGGCAAAGGCTGCGATGTCATACACATCCCAATCCGCTCGTGCCAGATCGGTCAGACACAGATGACGCAGCGTATGCGGTGTGAACCGAGGGACTTCCGCCCGGATCGCGATCCCTTTAACCACTTTCGACCAGGTCCAGATGGAGATAGGCTGAGCATGGTTGCGCCGCGACTCGGACAGAAACAACGGACCACGTTCACGGCTGAGGTTACGGCGATGATGCAGATAGTTGGCATACAGGGTTGCCGTGGCGGACATATAGGGTACGATGCGCCCCTGACGGTTTTTAGTCGTCTCGGCGCGAACCTGTACCAACCGACGAGTGGGGTCAATGTCCCCGGTTTCCAGCAGACACAGTTCTTCACGGCGCAGGGCAGTCATACGAGAGGGCAAACATCACCCGGTTGCGAATCGTCTCTTGGCGCACAACTTCAATGATGCGTCCCCATTCCTCCTCAGCAGGAATCCAGGGCAGACTCCGGTAACGGGGCAACAATCCTCGTTCACGCTGCCCACCAAACGCATTGCCCGGTGTATACCGCCCACGCCCAACTGGGTTATGCTCACGAAGTCCCTCTTCAATGAGATAGTCGTAATACAAGCGAACGGCTGTCAGGCGCTGTTGGATGGTGGCGTTTGCCAGTCCATGCGCGGGTTGTCCGGCGTGGTGATCTGGTCGAGGCAGGTGGCTCAGGTGATGAACATAGGCAGCAATGTCGGCACGGTTTGCCTGGCTGACATTGATCTGCTTATGATGGCAGAAACGCAAGTAATCTTCGAGCGCACGAGCATAGGCCTCAATGGTGTTCTGAGCTAACTGAAGCTGACACTGGATCGTCAACCAGGTTCGGGCATGAGGATAGCTGGAAACGCAGGGATAGCGTTCCCATATGATGTTGTCTGGGGTCATGTGGTCTGTCCGTTTCGTTACGTGAATAAAGGGAATAAAGCATTGTAATGGAACCTATAGTGGTCAGCATATTCCACGTAACTTGTAACAGACACTGCACTCTCACTCTGCCAGCACGGCCATTATGCCGATGCATGGCTGAGACTGGCAACCTTCTGCGGCCAGAATGCTGTTTCCATTCCAACGATTGATGCCATTTACAACTATCTGCTGATCTACCAGCAGATGGGCGATACCCGCGCTGAGAATTTTGAACTCACCGCCAAAGCCCTGTTGAAGTCCTACGAAGCCCTGGACACACTCAAAGCGGCGGTGTCGTGCGCCAATGGTGTGCATGGCTGGCGAGGACGTATGGCCTATGACCTGTTGGCCGCATCCGACTATCTGGTACAGGCGGCGGTGCAACTGCTCATTCACGGCAATCTGTCTTACATCCGCGAGAAACTGCAATCCGGTTTGCAGCGTATCACTGGCGCGTTGTATGAAGGCACACATCACAGCGAACGCCCGGAGTTGTTCAACTTCGCCACAACCCGCTTCCCTACTACCGATGATCGCCAGTGAAGATTGCTCATCCAAATAGCGATGCTCATACACTCCATCAGCAAGATTGAGTGGCACGAGAAGTGTCTCTCTAGGGTGGCTGCCGCTTCGTCACATCCCGCAAGGGGATTGCACGAGTACACTCTGAACGCGGTTTGCCCTTTAACCCATCTGGCAAGGACACATCCCGCTGCGGTTCCAGCTCACACCTTGCTGCTGCTGATACACTCTGCTTGTCCCGCAGTTCGTATCCACAATCTGCTCAACCCACCGCCAGGCTGAACAGTCCATCCGACTGCCATCTGTTTCACTGCTGTCTGACGCTGTGTCCGTGGTATCGCCGCCCAATCCGATGACCGATCGCATCATGTCCCCGTGTGCCCTCGCTGGCGCAGGCGTTGGCTCATGCGGTGTCATTCATCCCCAAAACAGCCGATTTATGTTGTCCATGCTAGCAGGCGCGGCAGCTTTCATACCGACAGATGTCGGCACGCTTAAACCCGATTGGCTCTGGCTTGTGCCGCTGCGCTCATGCAATCGGGTTAGCGCCCTGCGGGTGAAATCCGCCTTGCTCGCCTGCTTCTGGCAGTTCAACAAATCGGCATGGGGTCGATTGACAGATGAGCGCAACATGCGCAGGAGGTTTCACAATGGGTACGTCACTGAATTTCTCAATCGTCGGTTTTGTCGGCAGCGATCCGCAGATGCGCACGGTTCAGACCAGCAACGGTGAGCAGACGGTAGCATCCTTCTCGGTGGCCGTCAGCCGCAAGAACGGCGGCGGTCAGAAGCAAACCCTGTGGGTGCGCGTGAACTGCTGGGGGAACCTGAGCAACGTCGCACAGCAGTACGTGAAGAAAGGTTCGCTGGTGCAGGCAACCAGTGAGTGGATGCGCCCGAGCGCGTGGATTTCGCAGGACGGCACACCGCAGGCCAGCATAGACATCGACGCCAATCGCCTGATCCTGCTGGATCGCGTCGAAAATGGCGACAGCCAGGATACCCCGGACGAGACCATCCCCTTCTAACCCCGCAATTCCCCTCGACTGAGGCGGTGCTGGTACGAGCATCGCCTCTTTTTTGGGCAACTCGCCTTCCGCTTTTCCCTTGTCCCACCTTATCAGCTAACTCGATCAACTGTGCGCTTTCGTGGCGATAGGTGCATCTATGATGCGGTATCGCCGTTGGCGCTGCCTCGCAGCAGCGCCGCGTCCTGCGGACGCCGAACCCATCTCAGCGTAAACGATTGTCCGTCAGACACGTTTGCGGCTGTCTCAGGTCATACCGGCTCGTGAGAGCGTATGACAGGCTGAGATGGGTCGCCAGCTAAAACTAGCTGGCTCCTCAAGCCGGAGGGGCTGGTGCGCCACGTTCACGTGACGCACCGCTGACCATGCGACTGCGTGCTGGTCAGCGCGTCGGCGCGGTGTTCCACGCCGACCGAACGCACCTGTCGGGCGTTCTTCCACGGTCTGTGTGCGTTGCACAGACCGAACAGCATCATGCGGCTGCGTAGATGCTTCTGCCAGCGCCAAAGTACGATTCATAGATGTGCTGGTAAAGCGTCGCACATTTTTGTTCATATAAATCAGGGGTATATTTGTCTGGCAGACGTTCATCTAAAAATACGCTAATCGTATTCTGCACCGCCGCTCGTGTGTGCTGATGCTTGCGCCAATCCAGCACCAACTTCTCTTGCTTCAATGTTTGTAACAATTCCTGAGCAACCCGTTTGACCGCCTCGCGTTCTTTGTCGTTCAGATTCATATTGGGGCGGATCAGCAAATCAAAGATTGCCAGCTCTTCTTCAGTGAGATTTTCTCCAATAGCGCGTTTTTCTTCTGCTTCAAGCTCGCCAACAAATGCCATCAAACGTTCAAACAGCACATCCACATTGACTGCGCCACTATTATATGCGTCCAGCATCTCTTGAAAGGCTTCCAAATAATTCATGCGCGTGCGGTTCTGACGCACCAGACGCTGGAGCTTCTGGTTAATTGCGACGCGCAGTTTTTCGGTGGCAGTGTGTTTATACCCCTGCTCGAAGCGCTCGCGCAGCGCACTAAAATTGATCTGACTGAGATCAACGCGGCGACTGGCATCGGTTGGCGACGCTTCGATGATGTAGGTTTCGGCGATGACGGATTCATCCAGCAGCTCAGCAACTTCAGACGCAATATCGGAGATGTCCGCATCGGGAATTTCAGACATTACCGCTTCTGCCAGCACATTCAACAATTTGCGCGTGATATAGAATTCTCTGGCGACTCGATCCGGAAGAATTGACTTAAACAAACGGTTGACATCGCGCACTAGCGTAAAGAAGCGCTGCCTTGTTTCCTGATTGCTGAGCAGGACTTCGACGGCTTCCTGCTTCAATTGCGTCCGCTGGAAACCTTCTGCGCTCAAGATTGCTTCCAAATCAATTGACAAGCTATCGCAAAATTGAACAGCCTCCGCAATTCGATTGCGCAATTCGGCAATCCGCTCTGATTTTTGCTTGACCGGCATCTCGCCTTCTGCCGCTGTGCCATCGGATCCGGTGCCGTAGATTGCCAGCGCCTTCTCCAGATCGCGGAACACGCCGATATAATCGACGATGAGGCCGTCCTGCTTATCGCGAAATACACGATTGGCGCGGGCGATGGTCTGCATCAGGGTGTGATTGCGCATCGGCTTATCGAGATAGATTGTGGAACAGGCAGGCGCATCAAAACCGGTCATCCACATAGCGCAGACGAACACCAGCCGCAGCGGATCTTCTGGTTTCTTGAACTTCTCGTCCAGAGCCTCATTGACCATGCGCTGACGGTGCGGCAGGATATTCAGCCCTTTACTGCGGAAGAACTCGATTTCGTTCTGCGCCTGCGAGATGACAACCGCCATATCGGTTTCGCGCATAAACTGGCGCTTTGCCTCTAATGCTTCGCGTTCCTCTGGATGCGCAGCGGCGGCGATGCGCCCTTCCAGTTCAGCGAGAGCCTCAGCCCAGTAGCCACGGACGCGCTCATACATGCGAACAGCAGTCAGTTTATCCACGCACACGACCATCGCCTTGCTATGATAACTGCGTCCGGCGAAACCCCGCTCCATGTAATGCGCCACAATGTCGCGGGCGATCTCATCCTGACGGGGTTCGCGGGTGATGATCTGGTATTCCTGCCTGAACTCGCGTTCCAGCTTGCTTTCCTGCGCGTCGTCGAGCATCGCTGCGTCCAGCAGCGCTTCCATATCCTCGTTGAGGTCCTCATTGGTGAGTTGCAGTTTGGGAATGCGGTTCTCATAGTACAGCGGAACGGTTGCGCCGTCTTCCACCGACTGCTTGAAGTCGTAGATGCTGACGTATTCCCCGAAGACCTGCCGCGTTTTTTCTTCGCCAGCCATCAGCGGCGTGCCGGTGAAGCCGATAAATGCCGCGTTGGGCAGCGCTGCCCGCATGTTCGCCGCGAACGTGTCATACTGGCTGCGGTGCGCTTCGTCCGTCATCACGATGATATCGTCCCGTTCAGACAGCACCGGATAGGGTTCGCCGTCGCGGGTGTGGAACTTCTGGATCAGCGTAAAGATGTAACGATTATCGTTCTGCAACAGGCGCTTGAGGTCTTCGCCGCTTTGCGCCTGAATATCGCGCTGCTTGCCTTTGACGTTGGGAACCGCGCCGACATCGGCAAAATTTTGATAAATCTGCTCATCCAGTTCCTGCCGGTCAGTCACAATCAGGAACGTCCAGTTGCCGGGCAGCTTGCGCAGGACCTTCTGGGCGAAGAAGACCATGCTGTATGACTTGCCCGACCCCTGCGTGTGCCAGAACACGCCAAGCCGCCCGCGATTTTCTGCCAGCGATTGCACGGCGCGGATGGCGTTGTTCACGCCCAGAAACTGATGGTTGCGCGCGATGTATTTCAACAACCCGCCCGCTGACTGCTTGAACAGCGTGAAATTCTCCACCAGATCGAGCAGGCGTGACCGTTCGCACACGCCGAGCAGAATCGTCTCCAGACTAACGCGTCCCGCTTCCTGTTCGTCGCTGATGCGTTTCCATTCGGTGAAATGTTCCCATGAAGAAGTCATGCTGCCAATGCGACTATCGCGCCCGTTGGACAGGATGATAAAGGCGTTATACCAGAAAAGATGCGGGATGGTGTCTTTATAATCGCTGAGATTGCCGTTAAAGGCGTGTTCGACGTTGCGATGAAAGGTCTTGAGTTCGAGAAAGCCCAGCGGTAAGCCATTTACAAAAAGCACTACATCGGCACGGCGCTTATACAACCCGTTCTGACTCAATACCCAGAACTGCTGAACCGCCAGCCAGTCGTTATTGTCGGGTTCGTTCCAGTCGATGAGGCGCACCGTCTCAGTGATGTCGTGCTCGTCGCCATCTTTGAACGTGACCTTGACGCCGTTTTTGAGCAGGGCGTATACATCCGCATTGGCATGAGCAGGCGTAGCAAGGCTGCGATCTGCCAGCAGCGCTTCAACCGCCACTTCCAGCGCGGACTGCGGCACGCCGGGGTTGAGCCGTTCCAGCGCGGGGACGAGGCGTGACAATAGCAAAACCTCATCCAGCGTTTCTCTGCCCAGCCGCCGATTGCCGCTGATTTCGTCGTATGCGTTGACCGTCTCATAGCCGAGTGTGCCGAGCAAGTCCATCACAGCGGATTCGAGGGCATCTTCTGAATCTTTAGACATAGTAATCTCAAAATCTATGCGGATTGATAAAGTTCTACACCTGAGCAACGCACTACGACAAGGTACCCTTTTTGACGGATTTTACCGTTTTGAGTAGACAATTCCCCTTCATATTTGTGTCGCTTGTATATCTCAAATTCGGAACTCAGTTCACCACAAACTACATCTATGAATCGTTGGTTTTCGCGTTTTCCCAACACGTATACTGTTTCAAGATTATGGGTTGCCTTGATCTTGTGGATGTATTTCACGTAGACTTCGTGTTCATCACTCTCTACCTTGAAAGATTTTCCAACAATCACAATCGCAAACCGACAGTATTCGCCTTTAAACTCAAGTTCCATATCCTGGCCTATTTGCCGACCGGAAACGCGCTCTAAGAAATCGATAAGCCGGGATGCCTCTGAGATAATTTGCTCCTTCTTAGGCCCACCGTAGACCTTCTGGCTGAGAAAATACAGTTCTTGAAGAAGCAGAGGATAAAATACACCGTACTTATCGATTTTGGTGAATTGTTCAAAGAGTCTTTCGATTTTCTCTTGTGAACCATCTAACTTACCGCTGAAACCTGGATGCAAGTACTGATCCAAGAAATGCTCAATAACTTGGACTTTCTCGCGCTTGATTATGCTTTGTGTAACATACAAATCGAGAGCTTGTCGCTGGGAAGGTGAAATGTATCGTTTAACTTTCGGCAGTAGGCAAGTTGCCACTGCCCAGTAAGATCCGTGGACAAAGTTCAAATCATCCGGATCTTCCCGCCGTAGCCGAATAACGGCCTTCCCTTCCGCCAAGAACGCCTTTTTATCTTGATGAGTATCAATGAATTCGATTGCTATCTTGGTATTCTCGAAGTATGGCGCGGACTTTGATACCTCTTTAGTGAACGAGTTGATCCGACCCTGAAGGTCATGTTTGACGTAACGCCGATGGGCAGATTTAAAGACTCCCCCCAAGCTACTTAATATTTTGTTGAAGATACTCGCCCAAATCTCAACTTTTTCTGGGTTTAGGGCTATTAGAGCGACAAAAACAACGATAAGGCCTACTGTTGGCGTAAGATATTTCAGTAATTCGGCGAGTAACTCATTCATTCCACTGACCTATTCAGTACGACGAACTTTTGCGATAAGCTGATTTACACAATTGGGCTTCGTGCAACTGATCTTTATAGCCCCGCTGTCAGGGAAGATGGAGTGCAAATTTTCCCAGGTGATTACATCTCCGCAGAAAGCGCAAATAAGTTTTCCATGTAAAAACTTGTTCCTTAACTCCAAACTGTCGAGCAGTTCTAACAAGTCGTCATCGTATACCGCATCCACTCTTTTTTTATCTGTCATCTCTCACCGCCTATACATCAACCTGACGCGACACCATCTTCAGCAATTGCGGATCGTGGATTGCATGTATTCCCCTGAATTTCGTCATAAATTATCTGCTAGAAATTCTTGGACGCCTGCAATCAACCGCTCAACATCATCTTTTGTGAAATCGTCAAACCTGCCATGCGCTGCAGCGTTACGAATATCTGCCCAAGCCCGCAGTTGCTTAGCCTTCAATTCATTAAACAAACCTGCATTCTTCAAATCATCAATCAGCGTTCCCATTGTTTTCGGATGTCCGCCGGGCTTGTTTGTTGAGATTGGCGGTGTCTGACGCGAACATAGACGTCGTAAACCATCTTCCAGAACCGCGCCAGCTAACACCGCTGCCGGGCCGTATGGATGTACACTGTTTTTGTTATCTTTGAGCAACAGTTCTGCCTGTGTGAGATAATCCGCTACAACGTTTGTTTCGATCATTTCAGCGATACTTCGTATCATTCCACTTTCGTAATCGCTTCTTAAACCCACAATCATACCGTGAAGTTCTGCAGGGACTTGTTCGTTTGTATTTTGTACATACTTTCTCAAGTCAGAAAACGTGCCCTTTTTTGTAGCAAGCATTTGAATAAGGTTCAGAAAGCTGGTTCTCAACCTGTGGTAATCGGAAGTATAGCGGCTTCCTTCACGACCAAGCATTACAGTGTGATTATCTTGTAGTTCCACAAGGCGATTTGCTTCAGCCTCTAATTCAGCAAATTGCTTGCGTATCCGGTTATCAATTTCAGGTGATAATGGCATTATGGTAGATTCTCCACCTCAATATCACTCACATCCAACTGACCCGACACCAGACGGGGCAGCAGCAGATCACGCGCTTCGCGCAGGGTGTTGTTTTTCTCGATCAATATACTGACTTGTTCAAATATAGGCTCTATGTATTCATCGAAATCATTGAGAGCTTCAACAGA
>DAOUCY010000062.1:0-5982 GCA_034431625.1 Anaerolineae bacterium
ATCTCGGCTACCGTAACATGGGTCGCTGCCCGGTTGAAACGATCATCCAATTCAGAAGCAAGTTGTCAGCTTAGAAGGTTAAGTGTACAGGCATCTCAACCGCCGACTTGTGCGTAAAATAAGTCGGTGAATGTAACGCGGGGCAGGTCTACCGCCTAACAATCCACCAGATTCTCCCCGATCAATCCGCTGCGTTTCAAGGACAAAGAGGTTCTCCAACTCGATACGTTCACCCGCGATTAGGCTCTCTGTCCAAACCTCAATCAGCGCTTCCAGCATCTCCTGCACCTCGCGGTTCTTCAGCCGCGTGCGCCGCCCGATTTCGCGGATCATTTTGTTCTTCGTCAGGGTCATTGAGTCACCTCTTTCACAGCACGCTTGCGCTTTTCATGCTGGTTACGCATTTCATTCATGCTCGTCGCTTGAACCTTGCCATTGGTTTGCTTCTGGGTCTCAGCGGCGACCCGTGCCATCAATGCAGCTATTTCCAGTGTAGAGGGTGTCGCTGTGGCGGACGCAGATGAATTCGAGTTGGGAGCAGGTGGTGTCGTTGTTTCGACAGGCTGCAAATTGAGCGCAATCCCCCGTTCCAGCAGCAGCGGCTGGACATCTTTCGCGGCATTGAGCCGCTGTTTCCAGTCGTCGCGCTCATAGAAGCGCGTCAGGCGGGCATTCAGCACAACCTGGGTGGCAAAGCCTGCCTCAACATAACGGGCAAAAATGGTGCAGTTGCCGACCTGCGGCGTGACCACTTCATCAACGGTCAGCAGCGGACGCTGCCGCAGGTGACTGTTGGGGTCATCGGCATTCGCATCAGTGGTTGCTGTCCCGCTTGCCTTACTGTAAAACTCAGCGGTATCGGCATCGCAGCCACCATAGATCACCTGCGTTGCCAGACCTGTAAACAACGCCTGTGTGCCTTCATTGCCATAGATCATGTGGAACTGCCCTTTGGTTTGCGCCCCAATCATGATCGAGATACGACGTTTACGGACAAGGTTCACATCCGCCACCAGACTGTCGAGCTTGCCCAGTGTTGGGAATTCATCCAAAATCACGCCGACGGGAACGGGCAGCGGTCCTTTGTTGCGCTCGCCAATCGTATCCAGATCGAGCATCAACTTTCGCAGAGTCGCACCTAAGTAAGAGGCATACACCGCCCGCATACGACCCGGACAGGTCAGGACAACCACGGTGGGCTGCCCCACAATGAGGTCAGCATCAAAATCCGAAGCGCTGGTGTTGGCACGCACATCTGTAGAAGCCCATCCCGTTAAAGCTGTCGCCAGTGTTGCCACCACATTTGACGCGACTTTGCCATCCGACCCCACAGAGGCGATGAAGCTGTTTGCCAACAGCGCCGCATCATCTTTCTGGGAAGCAAGTTTTCCCGCCAACCCTTTTAGGTCGTTCATGGCGTTGTAGATCTCGCCGAGATTGGAGAAGCGAATCAGGCAGGCAGCCAGGAGCGCCGCCGCGCTGTCCGTCCAGAAGCGGTTGTCACCGGCGGCAGATGGCACCAGCACATCGGCGATAGCACGGGCATCCGACACATTCTCAATACCTTCCGCCAGGTTGTAACGTGGGCCAATAGCGCTGGTGGGGTCATGCACCACCACCAGATGGCGGGTGACAGCGGCGTACTTCAGCACATGCCCGGTAATTTCACCCTGTGGGTCGGCAACGACAAGTGAATGTCCTGCCAGCATCCGATCCGCAATGGCAGGCAGGATAATGCCCTGGGTCTTACCTGATCCGGGACCACCGAGCGTCAGAATACCACGCGCCACATCTTCACCACTGAGAGAGAAGCGTCCCATACCCAGATCGAGCCGTCGCTTTTGTTCCCCCCAGAACGCCCCCAGCAGCGACAATCCTTCGGTGTCTTCACGGCGAAAGCGTTTGTACTCACGCATGGTGCAGAAGTGGGATGACCCCAGCGCTCCGCGTTTGACCTGCGGATTTCGCAATCGATCCACCCGTTCGCGCAGCCAGCCGCCATTCTTGATGCCGCTGTGCAGCCCGATAGTCAGGAAGAACCACAGCATGACCAGCATCATGCCGAACATGAACAGGCGCATGGCGTTCACATTTGGTGGCGCACCAACGAGCAGTTGGACGAAGCTACTGGTGGACTGCCGCCCCCGCAGCGGTTGCACCGCCATATCGCCGAGCAGTGTCAGATAGATAGCGGAAACACCCAGCATGACGATCAGGTAAGCAAAGAACTTCGCGCCGCGCTTCCAGCCCACTGCTCCCTGTGCTTCGCTGGTGCGCTGGATGCCTGCACCCAGCATGGCACTGACCATAATGGGAGCCGTAAGTGTCAGACAAAGGAGGGGGGCGAGGCAGCCTCCCAGCAGCGCCCGCCCCTCGGTAAACAACCAGTAGAACATCGGCTATGCCTCCCGATCTTCGGACGGGTTGGCACAGCGCAGCATAAGCCAGTTGGTGATCCAGCCTAATACCACCAGCACTAGCCCGGCCAGATAAAGGGCTTCGCCAAAGCCCACGCCGAATACCCGTCCGACAGCGGCTCCCGCCAGCAGCAGCGTAACCAGGGCAAAGCCGCCTAGCGCAGTTTGTGGTTTGAGTGCAGCCATTGCTTAAAAATCCAGTTCCGGCGTATTTGATGCACCCTCTGGCACATCACGCTCGAATATCTGTTGAATCGGGTCACTGTACAGCCCTTCCGCTGCAATACGGGCATCGCGCTCGGCATTCGGGTTGTAGACATTCCATTCTGTCGGGTCACGGGTGAGAGTCAATTCAGCCTTCTGATATGCCTTCAGGTCGTCACCTTCGAGTGTTTTCCATTCGGCAGGCAACCCTTCCAGCCGTGCGACTTCCACCGCCAGCTCCGGTCCGTCCAGCAGTCCGGGAATGAGATACCCGTTGAAGTCCTTGCCGAATTTGTCTACCGCCTCAGAGGACTCGAAGTGCGCCATCTCCAGCATTCGGAACGGCTCATCCGCCGCCATCGCCGGACTGCCAACAGCATCCGGGTCGTGTTCCACGTTGGGATAAACAACCATATGGAGAGCATGTCCTAACGGTTCCCCGTCCGGGTCATTCACGGGAATCGGGTCAAGCCGCCAGTAGGGATTTTCCACTTCCGGCTGCGGCGCAGGGTCTTCAATCTTCTCCCCATCCGTATTCCAGTACGGATTGATCTCGCCTTCCAACTGCTGCGCCAGTGTCTCGAAGCGATCCGGTGGTCCCTGTCGGAACAGACGCGGGTCAGCACGATCCCCGTCCAACCAGTCATTCTGCATAGCCGTCAATTCGGCTTTGTGCATCATCGCTTCCAGCCCACGCTCTTCAAAAACCTCCATCAGTTGGGCACGTTCCTGCTCTCCCTGCTCACGACCATCTTCCGCGTCATAACTGTTGACAGTCAGTGAATCCACACCCAGATAACCATTCGGCTCTTTCCAGTATTTCTCAACGACCAGATCAAGTGTCCAGGGGTCAACCGCCTGTATGCCCACAGCATAGTTTACGGTGTCGTTGACGGGCTGTAGCAGCTCCATCTCGGCTTTCTCGAAGGTCGCTTCAAACCATGCCGATCCTTCCAGCGCCGCGTTCGCCTCACGCTCACGGGCGGCTTCGGCTGCAAACTCGCGGTACATCGTCGGGTAATCCGGTGCTTCCGGCTCCAGCGTGAGGGGCGTGTAAGGTTCGGTGTCCATTTCGGTGACTTCCACTGTCTGCGTCAGTTCGCGCTCCCGGATGGTCGTGAATGGATCCGGTGGTCCTGCGGTGAACAGACGTGGGTCTTCGCGCTGCGGATCAATGACCCCTGCTTCGATTCCTGCCAGTTCAACCAGCGTCATTGCTGCCTGCAACTCACCTTTATTCAGCATGTCGTGAGCAGTTTCAGCGTTCGCCTGTGCAGTCTCCCAATCAGGTTGGGGGATAAGCAGGCGTTCATGTTCCTTGTCACCCCAGGACTTTAAAACATCCAACCGCGCATCGCCATTAGCGGCAACTGCGTCGATACTGTATTCAGGATTTTGCTGCGTTTCCTCGTGCTGCATCTCACGCTCCATGACTCGTTCGCGTTCAGTGGTAAAAGGGTCGGGCGGCGCATCGTCTTCAAAGAAGACCCGCCCATCGGTGCGGTGCGGGTCGAGATAACCCCCTGCCACCGCCAGCCGTTCCGCCTGATTCATGGCGGCTTCCAGTCCCTGCGTTTTCAGTGCCTCTTCCAGTTCGCGTTCATCGGTCTGGGCTTCATCCCACATGCCGTATTCGGCAATGGTGAAGGTGTCGAAACGGCGTTCGCTGCCGTGCATCCAGGTCTTGACCGCTTCCAAGGATGGGTTGTTCTGGTCACTGACCCCATAACCGAAGTAGTATTCCGGCTCCGGGTTAAGCGCGGGCAGGTCGAGCGGGTCAGGGAATAGTTGCCCGTGATGGTCGGCGATGTCGTGAGCAAACTGCTGTGCCATATAGATATCGCCCTTCTGCAAATACATCTCCAGCCCCGGCAGCGGCCACGCTGAACCGGGATCATCGTCAGGCAGCGGCATGACCGGATACGAGTCGTGCTGGAGTGTCCCGTCACCTGTCTCCAGCGCCCGGAAGTAGCGCAGTTCATAGGGTTCTGCCTCTGGTTCAGCGTTTTCGACTACCGCGAACCAGTGCGCCGTCCCACCGCCATCGACATGATGGGCGTGTCCTATTCCCTGCGCGTCAAACGGCTGCATCCCCTCACCAATGGTGAAGGGCAGGTCATCCGGTAGGTCGGTATCCGGTGCAGCCTCGAACAGCGATGTGCCGGGAGCGACCTGTCCCCGTATTTCCGCTTCGTGCTGCGCTGTCGTCAGCAGCCGCTCGTTCCCGCCTTCGACCCAGGCGCGATCCAACTGCCCACACAGGTTTTCCATGTCTTCGGTACGTCCGTCCGCAACCAGCGCCGCTGTCACCTGTTCGCCATTCAGGTAGAGCAAGTGGACTCTTGCGCTGTCGCCCGTCGAGCCATCTGTCGGGAAGACCATCGCCAGATACTGCCCGTCGAGATAGGGCATCTGCGCCACCCGGCGGGCATCCTCACCCAGCCCATCCAAGCCGTCTTGTCCCAGTGCCGTTTCAACTTCACGCTGGTGTTCTTCGGCAGACCCCCACGACGAGTACGCCCCTAAGCGCAGACGCTGTTCGTGTTCCAGCCCGTAGCGGTCTGTCGAGGCGCGAACCAGATCCACGCCGTACTGCGCTCCGTAGTCGTCGCGCTCCGGCGGCACGACTTCAACGGCATAGACCGAACCATCTTCGCCGGTATGACGCACAACCTCGTTCTCATTCATGCGCGTCCTTTCGCTCCAGCCGGATCAGAAACTCCGGCGGTTCGCTTTCACCCGCCGGGACGAAATAGCCGGATTTACCCAGTTTCTTTTTCCACGCCAGCACCTGGCGCACGGCGCGACGGACACTGCCGGGACGATCCAGCCCGTACAGATCGCACAGTTCTGCCAGCGCCGCCTGATCTTCCGGGGTGAGGCGGATGGTGAAACTGCGGGTTTTGACTTCGTTGGTATCGCTTACATCGTTCACAGTTCCACCTCCCAGGCACCGCGGGTGTAGTCGGCAATCTCCTTCGCCGCTTCTGGTTCGAGTGCCACACCGCGTTCGTTCTCCCACAGCTCACGCTGGTCGGTTGCCAGCGCCATGCCTTCAGCCGCATCAAAACAGCGGTCAATCCCGCCTTTCTGCGCCACCTGAATCAGGTACTCGGCTGAGGCATACGCCTTGTCCCACTCACCGGGGACACAGGGCGCAAGCTGCGCCTCCATCTCCCCCGTCTCAGGATTGCGTCCGAGTGACAGGATGGAGGTCACGCAGTGGTCACGGTCTTCTTTGTCAGGCTGAAAGACCCCGATCCAGTAGGCAGTCCCGGTATCAGCATCATAGAAAGGCGGCGGGTCTTTGGTCGGGTCAAAGTTCTCTGCCTCAATGCCAATCGCGCTCAACGCCTGAAAT
>DAOUCY010000063.1:0-19300 GCA_034431625.1 Anaerolineae bacterium
TCGACGAGCTCATCAACAACCTCATCGCCGAGGCTGAGCGCGACCTGCGCTCGGCCTACAACCCGTCGATCGTCGCAGACGAGCTCGAGTACTGCCTCACTCGTCTGTGGATGACGATGCGGCGGGAATACTCTGACCACGAGTTCATGTGCTGGTCGCGTCGACATTGTTCGCGACGCATCGGTTACGATGGTATCTGGGTCGCGTGGCGACCGCTGGGCGACTGTCTTGCGGTAGGCGTCCGGCAAACGGCTTGGTGGAACAAGTCGTTCGTCGAACACGTCGAGGTCATGCGGCTCTGGGAGCGGGGAGACTATCGATGATCGACTTTAGCCACACCATGATCGATAGGGCGCTGGACGCCCTCTGCAAGCAGCATATCGACGACTATGCGGCTATCGTCCCGGAAATTCAACTGGTTCTCGAGTCCTTTGACGGTTTTAGTCTGAGTCTGTGGCTCGAGCGTCGTTTCGACGGACAGATCGACCATAACGGTTGGCGCTATCGCTGGATTACCGACCAGCGTGGGATGGCGCTCTGGGCGGCCGAAAGCCTCACTGATTCGGCTGAGCGCTAGGGCGTGAGCCCGGTCGAGTCGGTGGTTCCGTCGGATTAATCACTGCTTGCATCCGCCGCGCACCTTGCTAGTATAGGTGCGCGGCGGCTGGAGGAAGCCATGCAGTGGACCTTCAACGAGTACACCGAGGCGGCGTCCCTGATGCTGTTCGGTATCAACACCAGGCTCGCCAGTTCGCCTCGTTCTGAGGCGCGGCTGGTCAAGATCCTCGAGAAGTTTCTGCGGCTCAACGAGCCGCAAGTCGACGAGCCGAACGCTGCAGCGAGATGGATCCTGATGACTCTAGACGACTATGAGCGAGATGATCAGGTATATTGCGGCTGGATCAATTTCGGTGAGCTCTGTTTCTGGGCCACCGAGACCACTGACGGCAAGTACGCCTGGGGAGTGTCTCGAACTGACGCCATCCCAGGCCTGCCGCGCAACCAGGAGGGTTCCCGATGAGGTACGGATCGTTCGCACATCTCACGGACATCCTCGTTTACACACTCGTGAACGAGATCCGAGAGAACCCCAACCGCGAGACGCGGCTGATCGAGATGTTCTCGGAGTATCTCTCCATGGCCTCCGAGCACCTGAACCGGGAGCACTCTTATCCGATCCCGACCTGGGTCTTCGACAACGCAGACGAGGAGTACGGTTCGTCGGTCTACGGCACGTTCTACGCCTGGATCGAGTTCGGCAACCTGTGTGTCTGGGCGTCTGAAGACAGTCAGGGGTTCCGCAACTGGGGAGTGGACGACATCGAGACCGTGAAGCGCTGGGCCAAGGAAGAGAACCCCGACGATCTGGACGAGGAGGACGCGACCGATGAGTAATGATAACCCGACCAGGACTGCTCGGCTGGCCAAGCGCTGGTCTGAGACCAACGTCAAGGACGATGAACCCTTCGAGGAGATCGAACGACGGTTGCGAACAGCGTTTCCGGACTGGACCGAGAACGAGATCATGATCGGGAGGATCACCGCAGCGATCATTAAGAACAGGGAAGACGAATACGCCTTGTCGACGATCATCAGAGACGCCATCTCTGAGCTCAGGGTCGATGACCTGACGCTGGGCAGCGATCACCTGCGGCTGCAGCGGTTGAGATGGTCGTTAGAACAGGTTGATAGGGTCGCACGCAAGGAGTTCCGCTGGGACAACTTCGTGTTCGGCTGGCTCAGCGAGCAGGTCGTGCATCAATACGGAGATGTGATCCACGGCTCGTGGTTTGGATGGCTCCCGTTGGGAGGCGGATACGCACTGTGGGTTCGTCGTAGACCATGTGGACCAGGGATGAGTAACTATGAGGAAGAATGGGGTGTCGATCCGGAATCCTTTGTGGTGGAGAAAGCGAAATACGAGAATCCCACCCTCCAAGATCCACATGGACCTCCTCCGGCGCGCCTGGGGGAGTCCCGCTAGGGTGAGGCGTATCGTGTCTAACTGGATCCACAAGCGCGGCCTACAAGAGGTCGTGCGCGAGCTCCAGCCTTGGACCAGCCAGTCGCCACAGGTTATGGATCACATCAACAGGAACATGGTGCTCAGGATCATCCTGGGTAAGGACAACATCGAGGTGGACGCATGGCAGCTCCCGACCAAGACGAACTGATCATCGAGACGTGGCGCGCAGCGAGGGTGACTCGCTGCCACACGATCCCGTGTACGATGCCGCAGACGCTGGCCGACCACACCTACGGGATGTTGCTGCTCGGGCATCTGCTGGTGCCCGAGCGCATGTCTCAGGAACTCGTGTTTCATATCCTGGTGCACGACCTGCCGGAGGCCGGCACCGGCGACATCCCGGCCACAGCGTTCCGGATCTTCGACGAAGCGTTCCTCGAGCTACTCAACGCGGCAGAGGAGCGATGGTTCAAGCAACACGGGATCACACTCGCCAAGGTCCCGCAGATCGACCTCGATCTGCTGTTCGTGCTGGACAAGCTGGAATTCGCGCTGTTCTCCTGGCATCAAGTCCGATTGGGGAACATGTACTTCCTGCAGCCAGCCCGAACAGCCATCTGGCTAATCGAGCGGCCGCTGAGCAGCATGCCGCATCGGCTGGTACAGTTCGCAAGAGCACTGGAGGCGAAGATCAATGACTGACCTCAAATATCTGGACTACATCAAGGACGTCGCAGCTCGTGACGTCAAAACACTGCTCACCAAGGAAGCGTCCTACAAGGGCTCCTGGATGAAGCGCGGCGGGGTCGGCGCGTTCATGATGTTGGCGCGCAAATGGGACCGCATCGAGAACCAGGTGCGAGAGGCGTTCTACTCAGCGCCGCCGTGGGACATCTTCGCGCATGCCGCTGAGCGATCGCAGGGCGCCGAGGGCCTGATCGATGACATCCGGGACCTGCGCTGTTATCTGCTGCTCGTCGAGGCCTATCTCCTTTCGAAGGGTATGATCTATGATCGTCAGGGGTGAACCACCTCTCGCGCCGATCGTCGCTGGATACGTAGCGATCGACCTCGAGACCCGCGACCCGAAGCTCACCACGATCGGCCCTAGCTGGATCTCTCCGGCGCTCAGCGGGCCGGACGCGTACGTGCTCGGGGTGTCTGTGGCCTGGGGTGATTTCAAAGACGAGACTCCAGCCGGCACCTGCTACATCCCCCTGAACCATCAGGAGGGGAATGCGCCGCACGATTCCGCGATGCGCTGGTTGCGCGAGCTCGCGAAGACCCCTAACACCAAGATCTTCGCCAACGCGCAATACGACCTCGGTCACCTGATCTACACGCTCGGCATGGACTCTTGGCATGGCGAGATCGTCGACGTACAGCTTCAGGCGCCGCTGCTTGACGAGCAGCGCTTCAGCTACAGCCTCGACGCGCTGGCCAAGACCTATCTCGAGGCGGAAGCCAAGGACTACTCGGTGATCGCTACCGCCCTTGCTGACTACAGTCGCAAGGAATGGGGGCAGAATTTCTGGCGCCTCACCCCAGAGCAGATCGCCGACTACGCTGAGCACGACGCGCGTCTGACATATTGTCTCTACAAGGTGTTCGAGAAGCGGATCAAGGAAGAAGACTTGACCGCAGTGTCTGATATTGAGCACCGCCTGATACTGCCCCTGATTCACATGCGACGACGTGGCGTGCGAATCGACATGGAACGCGTCGAGCAGATCCGCAAGGAGCTCGAGCAGAACATCGAGCAGGCTGAGCTCGAGATCCAGCGTCAGGCTGGTCGCCGCGTGAGTGCTTGGGTATCGTCTGAGTTGGCCAACTTGTTCATCGACCGCGGCCACACGCCTCCGCTCACCCCGAAGACCGGAGCCTATTCCATCACGAAGGAGTGGCTGGGCAGCCTCGGCGATGATCCTGTGGCGAAGGCTGTGCGGCAACTTCGCCGCTGCACGACCTTGCTACAGACCTTCATCGTAGGTCACATGTCGTACGCTTTGCAAGATCCGCATGGGGACTACCGCATCCATGCCGCGTTCCATCCTTTGCGGTCCGATGAAGGCGGCACGGTTACCGGAAGGTTCTCGTCTAGCGACCCCAACCTGCAGAACATCCCGGCGCGGGACGAGTACTGGGGTCCGCGCATCAGGTCGGTGTTCCTTCCTGAGCCGGGCGATCTGTGGGTCGCCATGGACTACAGTTCACAGGAGCCCAGGCTGACCGCCACCGTGGCGAATCGCTTGGGCTGCCCGGGGGCCGCTGAGCTCGTCGCGGCATGGAGGGAGAACCCCAACCTCGATCTTCATCAATGGACCGCGGACCTGATGCAGGTCCCGCGCAAGGTGGCGAAATCGATCAACCTCGGCTTGACCTACGGCATGGGCGGCGGAAAGCTCGCCAAACAACTCGGGCTGCCCTATACCGTCGCTCGTCGTGGCGAGCAGGAAGTCTTGTACCCTGGACCAGAGGCTAAGGAGCTCTTGGACAAGTACCATGCGCACATGCCGTTCGTGCGATGCGCTAGTCAGAAACTCGCGCAGATGGCTCAGCAGCGAGGGTACGTGCGGACCCTGTGCAAGCGGCGCATCCGGTTCCCCTTACAGCCAGACGGCACGCGTTGGCGGACTCACAAGGCGCTGAACGCCGTGATCCAGGGGAGCGCCGCTGATCAAACCAAGCTGGCGTTCATCGACTGTGTCCGCAAGGGAGGCGTACCGCTGTTGACCGTCCACGATGAGCTCGGGTTCAGCGCGCGGCGCGATGACATCCCGCTGCTCCAGCAAGCGATGAAGGAGGCGCTCTATCTCGATGTGCCGGTGGTCGTGGACGTTGCCGCTGGTCCCACCTGGGGTGATGCCACTGACTAATTAGTGCTTGCATCCACGCCCAACAGTGCTAGTATTGGGCTGCAGCCCAAGGAGGGAGCGATGGTCATCACGTACCCGGCGATGGACGAGTTCGTCACGAACCCTGTCGGGGACGGGTTCGCAGCTGTGATCGTCGACTACGGCGAAGAGTGGGCTCTGGTCAAGGCCCATGAACTGCCGATCTACAATCTCTTGACCAGCGGGCGCTGCAAGGTGCCCGCGTGTCGGGCTGAGCGTGTGATCGCGCTGCTCAACGAGCTGCAGGAGCTCGTGCCGCGGACCCCGTGGTTCGCGGAGTTGGCCTGCGGCGAACCGCTCCACAGGTCGCCATTCTTCGAACCTGACGAAGAGATCACGATCAGCGGTAGTGTGACATACTACGTCTACTATCGCGGCGACCACAGCGCCCTCCGTCAGTTGCCCGGGCGACTCGCGCTGCCCGAGGCGACGGAGTATCTTTCGAGGTGGTATCTGGCCCCGTTGTTCTTGCGAGGCCAGATGTACATGACCGATCGCGAGTTCTATAGGTACCGCGATGTTGTCGAGGAACTCTTCAACCTGACCAGCCCTTATCGCGGATCGCACAAGCTCGTTATGTTCCGCGAGTACCAGCGTCCGCAGTCCAGGAAGTCCAAGTGAACAACCACGCCGACAAATTCGCTTTCATCAACAAGCTGATGCACTTCGGCGATGACGTCTGCAACAAGGCGTCGAAGTGCCAGCGCGTCAGGACCGAGTCCCCGTGTATCCTGCTCATGCCGCCCTACGAGGACGGCGCTGCGAGCTGTTCGCAGTGCGGGCGCATCGGGGATTTTTACGTTCGAATGGACCTGCTCGCAGACCCGGCCAAGTTGACCGAGGTGCTCGAGGGTCTGTTCAAGACGCTCCAGAGACGCTTGGCTCGCCCGGCGCCTGAGGAGCGCACTGTCGAGACGTTTGCGTCAGACGAGGGCTACTGGGGTACGAACAACCCAGACCTGATGGAAAAGGTCCTCAGGACCGCGATGGTCGACGAACAGGTCCTCAACAAAGCGACCGCGGTTATCTGGATACCGAACCAGGAGGACGAACAGGAGCCACATGAGGTCTGGGTGACCTATGAAAGCAACCCGCTAGAGACCGGCTGCAAGTACAGTCGGATCCTCTGATGCAGAGCGCGAGCGCCGGGCTTGGCAAGCCTGTTCCACAGGCGAAGCTCGATGAATGGATCGAGCGCTGGAACGCCAGCCCGCCGATTACGTTCAAAACCCAGCCGTATCGGCATCAACTCGAAGCGTTGGTGTCCAGTGCCAAGCTTCCGGCGTTCGCGCTTTTCATGGAAATGGGTACAGGCAAGTCGTGGATTGCCATCCAGAACATCGCGTACCTGTGGACCAAGCGATTGATCAGCCAGGCCGTGGTCGTGGCCCCGAATGGGGTGCACGTCCAGTGGGCGCGTGAACAGATCCCAGAACACATGCCGCTGAGCGTGCCCTATAAGACCTACGTCTGGAAGCAGCGTTTCGAAGCGGCTATTGATCAACACGACCCCTCGATGCTGCAGATCCTGTGCTGCAACGTAGAGGCGTTCAGCACGGTGCGCTCAGCGGAGCGCCTAGCTGCGCATATCCGAGAAGACAGCATCTTAGTTGTAGACGAGTCGTCGAGGATCAAGTCGCCTGACGCTCGGCGCACGCAACTACTCACCCAGATCGCTCATCAGGTCAAATTTAGGCGCATCTTGACCGGCACACCAATCACTCGTCAGCTAGATGATCTTTGGGCGCAGTTCTATTTTCTAGACCCCAAGATCCTGGGGCTGCAGTCGCAACACGCCTTCCGCGCTCACTACTGCGTGAGCGTCCCCAGGCGAGTGACATATCGAGTATACAACGAGCGGACACATAGATACGAAGAGCGGTCCAAGACGATCCAGCTTGTCATAGGGGTCAAGAATGCCGACCTGCTCAGAGAGCGTCTACGGCGCTACGTGTACCGTGTCACGAAAGAGCAGTGCTTAGACCTACCGAACAAGATCTACATGACCCGCTACGTCGCGCTGAGCGACGAACAGCGTGAAGCCTACAACGCTGTTCTCGCTGAGCTACGGGTCCAGTTTCATGACCGTAATATCGACTTGCAGATCAACACAGTGCTGGCCCAGCTACTGCGCTTGCAGCAGATTTGTTCGGGCTGGTTGCCTGATACCAGCGGGCAGATCAAGCCGCTTGCGAATGATCGGATAGCCACGCTCGAGGAATGCCTCGAGGAACTCGACACGGGAAAGGTCATTATTTGGTCGCGTTTCGTGCACGACATTGAACTTATGCTAGAGAGATTCGGGCCGCAAGCCGTTGGATTTTATGGCGCTTGCTCGTCTGAAGAGCGGGCTGCTAATATTGAAGCGTTCAGAAAGGACCCTAATGTGCGATACTTGATCGGGAACCCTCAGGTTGGTGGTCTCGGCTTGAACTTGACTGTTGCGTCCACGATGATCTACTACAACCAGGACTGGGCGCTGGAAACGCGCTTGCAATCTGAAGACCGTATTCATCGCATCGGCCAGGACCACCATTGCACCTACATAGACTTCATCGCACCAGGTACGGTAGATGAATTAATCCTACGAGCGCTCCGCCGCAAGCAAGCGCTGGCCAGCATGACCCTAGACGATCTCAAAGCCACTATCGAGAGCCTGGAAGAAGTCTAATGCGCTACCGCACGCTGGATGTCTTGTTGCTCCTGCAAAAGGGTCATCGTCCATGGGAAATCGCCCGCATACTGGAACGAGCTAAGTCAACTATCTGGGTACACATCCAGATTGGTAAGGGGATGTTTCGGGTTCGCACCACAGACGAACTGCGAGACAAGCTCGCCAGCATGACCCCCGACGCTTTGAAAGAATTCGTTAAAGAAATGTCCCCTCGAGATGCCTAAGATCCTAGCGCTGGACGTCGCCAACGTGACTGGCTGGGCGATCGCAGAGGACCAGCAAGTCCTGGCCAGCGGAGCGATAGAACTCGTTAGCGGCGAGATCAAATCAGACCTGCGGAATATGCCCGGGTCTGAGCTCAGCCGCTTAGCGACGTTATCACTCTACGTGTTTATGATCAACGCGCTGAACAAATGGCGACCCGATGCTGTGGTCGCTGAGCGGCCGTTCTGGAACCACAGGTCTCCGATGGCTGGAGCGCAGTTGTTCACGCTGCGAGGAGTCGTTCTGCTGGTGTCCATTTTACGGAAACTCCCGTTCTACGAAGTAGAGGCCAGGGTCTGGCAGGCCTGGGCGTCTCGCTGTACCGATTGGAGCAAGACGAAAGTCAAGGGAGTCGGCGACAAACTAGACGCAGAAGCTCTGGGTCTCTGGGCATCCGTGATGCTAGACCCCGTCTTCCTCAAAGTGGCGAACAGCGGTCGTGGATAATATATCCGCCATACTCGAAGACATGCGGGATGAGTATCTCCAACCGCGTACCAGCCCGTGGGCGATCGGGTTTTCTGGCGGCAAGGATAGTACGCTGGTCACCCACCTCGCGCTGCAGATGCTGCTAGATCTACCGCCTGACCAGCGCACTAGGCCGGTGCACATCGTAGCAAACGACACGCTGGTCGAGAGTCCGTTAGTTATCCACCACCTCTACAAGACCACAGAACAGATTGCCGCCGCTGCTCGCCGGCTACAGCTACCGGTCACTGTTAAGATCACGTCACCAGAACATACGCAGACGTTTTGGGTGAACCTTATCGGACGCGGCTATCCGGCGCCGAACAGATCGTTCCGGTGGTGCACAGATCGTCTTAAGATCAAGCCCACCATGAAATATCTGCGCGAGCTGGCTAAAGAGACCCGGCGCGTGATTCTCTTGCTCGGCGTGCGACGCAGCGAGAGCCTCAACAGAGCTAGGATCGCAAAGCGATACGACACGGGGTTCCGTCTCAACCCCCATAGCGACATGAAATTCTGCCTAGTTTATAGACCGATTCTCGAACTGACCACAGACGATGTCTGGGAAGCTCTAGCGACGTACTCGCCGCCTTGGGGCGGGTCACACCAGGATCTAATCCAGCTCTACCGGGACGCGCTCGGCGGTGAATGCCCTGTGGTGACCTCGGTGTCAGACGCGCCTTCGTGTGGCACGAGCTCAGCGCGGTTCGGATGCTGGACGTGCACGGTAGTGCAGAAAGATCGTAGTCTTAATGGTTTCGTTGAATCGGGCTTTGAACAATTCCAACCGCTGATTGAGTTCAGGAACTACCTCGATGTGCTGCGTAACGATCCGACTAAGCGTGACCAGCGCCGGTCGGGTAAGCCCGGGTCGCTTACGCTGGCAGCTAGAAAAGACCTGCTCAAGCGATTGCTCAGGCTACAGGAAACCGTTGCTCAGCGCTTGATCTCAGACGCTGAGCTAACCGAGATCTACCAACTGTGGGAAAAAGCATCATGCGAGACGTGTTCAAGCGCGGCAGCAAGTGCCTCGGCTACCGGCTGACGAACAATGGTGTGTTGATTCTGGTGCGCAACGAGCATGCTCCGACCGACTATGAGACTTACGAAGTCTACGATCTTTACGTAAGAGAATATCTGGAGTATTCCGACGGCTATAACTGGGACGGTCTTTGGATGTGTCTCGTAGACGTGTGGAAGATGACCGATGAGCTCACGCTGTTGGTGTTTGAGCAGCCTTGATCATCAAGGCCAACAAATAATCCCGGCCGGGCATAGGTACGGCGCCCAACCACAACCGCAATTGTAGGAGCAGTTGGTCATGCCCTCCCCGCGCTGCTTGATATGGGCTTTGGTGCTCAGCGCAGCGCTGTGGGTGATTCTTTACTGGCTGGTGCGGCTGGCTCTGCTTGCAGTGACCGGAGCTTGACCCGCTCTACTTGCTCGATTGTGGTCTCGGCGGCGATCACGCAGGTCTGCAGCGCTCCCCAGATCGAAACGAGACCCTCCGCCGGAGAGCTGGGCAGAATCGCCGGTAGCCGGCATTTGTAGAGCGCTGTCACGTCAATATCACACGCCATCAACACGGTAGGCGCTGGCGCGGGGCTAGCGCAGCCGGCTACGGCTAGAGCAAGCCATAGCGCGCCAGCACCCCGCCGGCCAGCGGCCAGCGTGCCAGCGGCCAGCGTGCCAGCGGCCAGCGTGCCAGCACCCCGCCGGCTAGCCGCTAGGGTACGACGAGTTGTCGATACGTCTCTAGGACGGCACGGCATTCTGCTTGCTCGCCTTCGCTTAACGGCGCGCCGGAAAGTCGAGCTGCTCTGACGGCTTCTAAGAGCTTTGCTGATTGACGCAGTTGTTCTTGGATTCGCTGCTCAGCGGCTCGCCGAGCGGCTACTGCTTCCGCAGCTTCGAACTGAGCGGTCATTAACTGAGACTTGGTCAGTACCAACTGGACTTCAGTGTCTCGTAATTTGACCGCCGACGCTTCGAGCTCTGCGCGTAGGAGCTTCACCCAGAACCCTAAGACCGCGACCACCAGGACAAGCCCACCGCCGATCCACAATGTTGGAGACCACATGCTCACGTCTCTCTAGTCGAGCGGCGCGGCTTGGGATTAGCGCGATTCTTCCGCCAGAAGTAGACCACAAGTCCAGCAGCCAATAGGACGACCAGCGCGATCCCGATCGCGCGTAGCTGAGTCGCCCTATCGATGACCGGCACTGCCTGGTTCACGACCTCGAGCGCGCTGACCACCGCCGCTGAGCCGCCGGCCGTGGTGATGGCAGTCGCTTTCGCTGTGTCGGTCTTGGTGAATTCGAAATTGGGTTTGATACCAGCGAGCATAATCCCGTCACGAATAACAGAATCCGGCCAAGGATAATAACCGCATTCCACCTTTGTCATCGCCTTGAGCAATTTGAACATCGTATCGAAATCTGTCAAGTCCAGCGTGTCGAGCTGACCGAACCCCGTAAGGCGGCTGACCGTGGTACAGTAGGCACGAGTGTCGTTTTCGGAAGGAGGTGCCCAGCGATGAATAATGCCAGTGATCGTGTTGAGCCCGTAGTGCTCGCTGTAGTAGAGCAGCGTCCTAGCCGCGGCGCGATAGCCGTAGTCAGGGCTGACGAACCATTCGAAGCGCGGATTAGGATCAGCGCTGGCGTCCCCGCAGAGCGGGTGGCGGCCCTTCCAATTGAGCTTCGGGTTATAGACGATGTTCAGTGGGTTGTTTCGCCGCACGCCGATCGGCTCTTTCATGGTATCACCTCAACCACTTGAGGAGCTCGTAGGTCGCGAGCGCTCCGGCCATCATCCATCCCAGCGGGAGCCCGATGCGCAGGAACTCGCCGAGCTCCTTCGCCGCTTGATCAGCAGCCTGTCGCCTGGCTTGCTCGATACTCATACTGCGCAGATCTTCCTGCATTGCACGAATTTGTGATCGCAGATCATTGATTTGCTTACAGAGAGAATCGATCTGTTGGCCCTGTCGAATAACTTCGTGAGTAAGATCATCAAAGTCGAGCCGCGACACCGGAGATTCCCTGTTGTGGTTTGGAGCAGGAAACGGGATGACTCCCGGTTCAGTGGGCATCTCGTGTGGCCCGATCTCGAGGGCGGTCATTGTTCGTCTGCCACGATTTGATTGTGATAATCCAGAACCTCTTCATCAGTCAATATGCGATTGCTGCACGATGCCACCGGTCACGTCCGACACCGACAGCCCAGTGTCAGCCGCGTAGCGCCGCACCGTGTCGGTCACGAGTGGCGCCGCGGGCTGCGGGCTGCGGGCTGGCGCCACCGTCCCGAGCGTCAGCGCCGGCAGCGGCCCGAGCCATTCAGGCGTAGACCCCGGTCCAAAAGACCAGGTCGAACCGGTCTTTAGGCGACCGCCGAGTCCTTTTAGCACTCCAGGCTCTGTGTCTAACCAAGGGCTAATCGTATTAGGCCATCCCGCTGGACGTGTGAGATAACGAGCACTTGAAGTCGGGGTAGACCAAGACGGAGAATTGATGACAAGACCAGGAACAGGATTATATCCGCCGTTCAGTTTATTAAGACCTCGACCATCTGCATTAGGACCGCCGAACCAAATATCCATGACCAGCGGCACTAAGAGATCTCCGCGCACTCAGAATCCAGCAGTGCTCCAGACCAAATGCGACACTTCCTAGTGAATGGAATCGGGTGATTAGGACCACCGAGTTCCCACTGCTGAGCAGGTCCATATAGAGGCACACCGATCGGTTGATTATTGATTAGCTTTACACCATCTATCCAGACGTCCACCATGCCGCGCCAAACGCGAACTACTAGACCAACTACTCCGATCTGGATACAATCAACAGACAGCGTGTTCGAGCCCAGCGCGATGTGAAGTTTATCGTCCCGTAGATAAATCGCCGCTGAGCCGCAGGTTATAAGATCGCTACGATACGACCAAGTCGAGATCTTGGGTTCTGTGAACGGTCGATACAATTCGAGGAAAATAGTGAATGGGTCTGTGAGATCAAGTTGTCCCAGGTAATAGCGCTCACCACTACGAGTGACGTTCGCATTTCGGTAGCCCGCCGGAAGACCTGCCCACGGGACATTGGTCAGTTCTGCCTTATAGACCTTGATGGTGTGGCTAGAATTAGTCTGCAGATCCCCATTAGGAGTTATGAGGCGAATTTGGTTACCCCAACCATCATTACTGTAAACGTCACACCACCAATAAGCGACATAGAGTCTGGTGTCGCCATTGACCGGCAATCGCATGATCTTCGCGATACACGGTCTGGGTGTGCTGAAATATGTCCAAGTTTCTAGGTCGTTGTTCAGACGTGCATCAGAGGTCCCCCATGGACCATTGGTCGCAAAGCCAATACGAGCAGTCTCTGGATTGAACACGCAAACAACGTGATTAATTCCATTGACTGTGTTGAAATAGAAATATGCGTATGATCCGGATGCTCGGTAGCGATAGACCAAATTGTGCTCGTATTCTCCGATGTCTTCACGGGTGCAATTGTTGCGCGTGGCGTTATAATCAGTGTGTCTAGTTCCCCCAGGCTCTGGGCGAATACCGAGGATATCGTCTGTGTCAATAGAAACAATCGGAGAATGGTTCAATGTGACCAGCGCGCCGCTGGTCACAGTACGTACACGAGTCCGGCTGTATTTGACACCAGATGCGCCGGACTTATAGCTCGTTTCGCCAGCCGTATAGTCAAACGGCACAGCGAGACCGCCCTGGAGACGACTGACTTGTGGGCGTCTGAGCTGGATCCCGTATTGCGGAACTTTAGAGTTATCAGACAGGCCCCATGTAGTGAGGTGGCAAACTCGCTTGACATAAGAAATGTCTTTTATGTAGATAGTGACTCGGACCCGTTGCCATTCAGTAGAAAGTGGAATAATCGCTACAGAACCACCCCAGCCGGATCCATCAGCCTTAAGACAACCGACTTCAGCGCTGATTTCTTTACCTAATTCTGGAGCGACCAATCGAATGTCAAAACAGAACTGCCATCCGCCGAGCAGTAATTCTCCTGTGGAGAAAGTGAAAATCTGCTTAAGCCACATGCGGTTGATGTTAAAGTCAGTCGGTGTGAACGTGAGGATCTCACCCTCGCGGGTCACGTTGCCATAGTACACAGACCAATCACTTAGGATATCGTATGAACTGGGGTTGAACTGATTCTCGATGCGCACCTTGCCATGTTGCGGGATCTCCCCCGGCAACCGGCTATTGAACACATCCTTAGGAGTTAGTTCAAGATGATCCCTATCATATGTCCAAACTGGTGTGCGATATGGATCTGTAGGAAGCTGAGCGTTGACCAGCAACGCCTCTGGTAGTTCGTCGGAGGCCAGAGTATCTAGATCAAAAACCGATCTGACTGCGTGACCGATCTGAGACCAACCGGCAATTTTCATGCGATTCTCCAGGCTCGCACGCGTAGTTGCCACTTAGTCGGGTCGATCTGGACAGTATTATTCGGGTTGTTGGGAGAGACTACTCTGGGTCTTGTTCGTAAATAGACCTTGATCGCTGACGCTGATCCCACGGCATGACAAGTAGGCTTGTTCTCAGAATTGAGTAGATCTGGTGCGTATAGTTCGTCATCCACAGAAAATCCCTCATCGCTAGACGCACATCGCAGCGAGACCGTGAAAAGTGGAAGATGGCCCAGCCCATGTGAAAAAGTGAACGTCGCAGGATACGTAGACCCCAGCGAAGCCGATCCGGTGTAGGCTGGTCCCATGCTCATGGGTAGCCATGACACGCCGTTAGCGTATTCAGGTCGCTGCAGCGTTTGATTGTAGCCCATCCGACCAGCGGGGCTCGCTGCAGGGCGACCAGCCGTGTCCCAAGTCGGGAGCGTCAACGGCCCGCTGATCGGCAATATCGCAGCGACATAGACCCGCCATGCGGATTGAGATGAATCCCATGCAGCGATCAGGACAGTGCCATAGGTCGACAGCACGTAGTCAGCAGACTGGGGCAGTAGAAGTCGCCCAGTACCAAACATATCGTGCTTAAGAGTAATGGACTTGCCGGTATTCGCTAGGGTGAGCAGCAACACACGACCAGCGGTCGTGTCTCCGGTATCGAATAGATTCTGTGGATTAATGTATTTTAAGTCGTCGCTAGAAGCCCCGCCTTCGGGTTCAAGTCTGATGAATGGAGTAGATGGAGTGATCGTGTCATTAGATATGGTGAGAAAAGAGATTGCTCCACCACCGACCACTTGAGACAAGAAAGTGATGAGTGCGTTGATCGTATCAGCAGTTTGCTGCTGAGTAGACCCGTTCTCCCCAGTCGTCAGTTGAGTAGGTAGGGTGACCATGGCAACTCCTGGGCGAGGCTAGCACGACTCGAATTTGTCAGCAAGTTCATCCCCCAGGTGCGCGGATCAGCGCGCTCTTTGCTCCGGAAGAAGCTGCGATCTCAGACCAAGTAACAGCAACCATGATTCCGGGTCGCATGTAGCCAGCGCTGAGCGTGCCCACAGGAGCTGATGGAGGGGTTCCAGTAAATCCGGATCCCCGAAATGTGAAGTAGCCTGCGCTCGTGGAATTATCTGCTGTTGTCCAATTTGAAATCGAAATGGTTCCAGACGTGTTGGTCCTGTAGCAACCGACCAGCGCGAGCCCTAGTGCTGCTCCGCCGGTCGCTGGACTAGCGGTGACATCTACATCTGTGTCTCCAGAGGATAGACCATCCGCTTGTCCAATGATCGAGTCTATGTCAGAGACTTGCCAGGCCAAGACCTGGCAGCTCCAAGCGTCGGTGCTGTTGATATTGATAGTGAGGGTTCCAGAACCCCCACTACTGTCCGCGGAATACAGAGCGATCCTGGTTCCTCGGTTCTCGGTGGAATTAGCGTGAGTAGCTTCTCTGATCAGTGTGATATTACTTAGATTAGGATGTGTGATAGATGCAATGGACGGGGCTCCAGACGCCGTCTTGCTTACCTTCACGCCCAGAAGAATCTTGCCAGACGGGAAATTGACGTTACTAAACGAGTAGGAAGTCCTGGCGACCGCGTCTGAAAGAGCAACAGATGTCGCAGACAGGCTGGCCGGCATTATGGAGCGACTCCACCAGGCTTGTATCGCTGACGATAAGGCTCTCCCCAGGACCCTCGATCAAACATAGAAGTGTAGCTATCCGACAAGTACACAAAATATAGGAACGCGTCGATGTATCGCTGACGCAGCGTTTCAAAGCCTGCCCAAGCTGCTTCTGGATTCTCAGTGACCGGGAAGTACTGCTTAGCCGTGTGATTGAACGACATCTCGCTGATGCCAACTGGCTTGCCCCTCGAGCGAGCAAAATCAAACCACGGATGCAGACCTTCTAGCTGATTGTTCTTGTCGTATTCCAACAAGCGCTGCCAATCTGCTGAAGATTTGATGCCAATGTTATCGTGGAGACTCAACGAGACGATATCTACATAAGCATCGCCAGGATAGATATTCCATAAGCGCTCGCTCGTGCGATTCCCGAAGCGTAGCTGATAAGACGGTCCAAACTCCCAGAGGAACCGCTTACCAGAACCCATGATCGCAGCGACTGCAGCGTTCCCGAGAGTTACGATGCGCTGCCACGCAGCGATGAACCCTGCTTTGTCTGATCCAACAGCATGATTATACCAGGTACCGTTCATTTCCCAAGCGAAGCGGATAATGACTTTGTTCGCCGGTTTGCCGGCCTGCTGACAACGATAAGCTAGTCTACGGAACAGTCTAGTGTAGTAGACATCAAATTCACCGTTAGCAACCCGCTGCCAGGAATTGGCGTTCTGCCATTGATTGTTGGACAACCGCACAGCATGAGTCGCTGGCAGCCCAGTGATACAGATAATAACCGGTCGATCAGCGGGCCAGAGAGACGTGTCCAAGGCTTTCGTGATATTCCACATATTGATCTGACCGGACCAAGTAGTGTCGTCTGGACCAGCGCCTCCGGCCAAGCTGTCCCAATCTGGAACGTTCTGCTCTGCCCAGACAGTCGCTACATTCGTCGGTCTGCCAAGCCACTGATCATAGCGCTGGAAGACGTACAGACCTCCCCAATAGTTGAACGCTTGTCCAATGCCGTGATACGACTTCAGAGAAGGAACTGTCCAGCCAGCCGGCCAGCCAGAAGGAGTCGTAGTGGGGAGTTGGCCAGCCTGCTGACCAACGTCAGCGCTAGTCAACCGAACAGCGGCCGGGACGGTTCTGTTAAGGGAGGGTGTCGTTGTTCCTGAATGAGTACCGTAAGTGATCGTTCCCACGTGACCACTGACTTCAGTCGCATTGGCTGGTACCGTCTGGTCCCCAGAACGACCAGGAAACACATGTCCTACCAGGAGTGCTCCATCATTACCGGCGACCACAGATCGCTTGGCTGCGGGGTAGTCCAGCGGGGGAGTCTGCCATCCAGGACTGGTGTCTGGGTCGTGTGTTCCGGCGCTGACTTGAAATTGACCACCCAGACACTTATTGCCCACCGCAGAGTTGTCGCGATCCATAATTCGCCACCCGCCAGATTGATCAAAGTAGTTGGCGAGTAGCGCGTTGTTCACACCGTACTGAATCTGGACATAGCGGCTGGTTCCGCAATTGACGAACGTGTTGTATCGCAAGATGTTCGTGCTGGACAATACCTGAATTACCTGATCATGAGTCGTAACGTTCTCAAATAGATTGAATTCCACAACACAGGCAGCCTGCAGCGAGATGTCCGTTCCAGCCACCCCGAGCAAAATCGCATGGCGATCGGTGCCGCTGGACGTAGAGTTGTAGAAGTAATTGTGGTGGATCCAGGCCCTGCGACCACCGTCCGCAGGGCGGACGTTCACGCCCTGGGCTTGTAGGCCAACAAATTCGCACCAAGAAATTTCGCAGTCCTCTTTTGAGACCTTGATTACAGGCGAACTAGTGCATCCATCGAAGCGACAACGAACCACTTTCTGTCCGACATTCGAAACCTCTACGCGACCCCCTCCAGAGAACCTGACACCATAGACCTGTTGATACATCCCCTGCAAAGACAAGACGCCAGTGATAGAAGCGCCGTTGATCGACGCAGCGACAAGGGCGACCTGGGCAACGTTGACCGTGTAGTTCCCAGAATACGTCCCATTGGCCAAGACTATCTTGTCGCCGACCTGGGCGTTTTGAAGTGCATTAGTCAGTTCTGTAGAATTCGTGACGTTGACAATGCGAGCCCCAGACGGCTCAGCGGGAGGACGATTGAGGCCTCCGCTCATGTTCGCGTAAGGACCGACGTCTGTGTCCACCAAGCGAACAGGGGCCGGGACGCTGATCGACGAGGTCGCAGAGACGGTTGTGCCGACCTCACGCTGACGCTGGACAGTTCCTTGGTTAGCTTCTACGACAGTGTCAGTAGCGGGTACGTCGCTAGGAGGAGTCGCTCCAACGATGACGGTGGCGATGTTGCTGACAACAGATGCTCGCAGCGACGCTGGCGTGTCTCTAGCGTCAATAGTCAATGGACTACGATTACCAGCATAGATCGAAATCTTACCAGAGCAGAAATTGCCGTGGATAGCGTTATCCGCTCCGTAATTATTGATTCCCCCTACGCCAGACTGTGGATCACTGATCCAGTTGCCCTTGATAGAATTGCCATTACCAGCGCGATTGTTGATCAGCGCGCCGTAGCACTGTTCGATCGTGTTGTTATTGATCGAGACCCGACTACAGAAGTTTAGAATCAAGTTGTTCTGTTTGGACAGACATCTGCGGAAAAGATTGTACTCCACCACCCCACCGAGCTCGACGAGCTCGTCTGACGGCGACCCTATGACGATGCCATAGAGTTGATACCGCTGATCGGTGTTGCTGTCGTGGAAATAATTTCTATGAATCCAAGTCCTGCGCGCGCCAGCGCCCGGCAGGACTTCAACTGCTTTCGCACGATAGCGATCGAATTCACAGAACCCGACCTGGCAATCAACTCCTGTCACAGACACACAGGCCGCGGAAATGTCGTCTTGACCCTGGCGCCAATAACACCGGCTAGCGACAGTTCCTTCTCCGATCAGGCGCAACGTCGCAGCGTTGAATTGTACTCCATAGATCCAGGTGTGGTTACCTCGCAGTTCAAGAGATCCAGTGAACTCCGCGGTATGAAGCTGTTCACCACGAATTACAATCGGGCTCTCCTTGGTGCCGTGCTTGAACGCAGAAAACTGTCCGCTATAGGAGCCCGAACTAAGAACGATATGTTCTCCAGGCTGAACCGCCTGCAAGGCTGCTTGCAGTTCCTGGCTATTCGATACCAGAATAGATCTAGTGGCAGTAGGATAGGTCGCCGGATTCTGTGGACCAGCGCTGACAGTTTGACTAGTGCGGGTTCGAATCAGATCAACCGCCGAGACCGTGTAGTACCCGACGTTCGGCGCGCTGGCAGAATCGCTGAACTCGAATACGAATCTAGCCTGCGCTCCAGTTTTGTCAGATAACAGGTTCGAAGAATACGTCCACGTGTAGGTGGCAAAGGACGTTGTTAGATTCTGCCATGTGCCCGTACTCTTAAGAACAGTTCCTTCATAAAGAGATGCTCTGACCTTGGGCGCGCCGGTAGTCGTGGAAACCTTGGCTCGCACTCGTAGCAAAAGGTCGCCGGACAATTGTCCAGAAACAGCGCTGAACACGGCGGTCGCGCCGAATGTTCCTCCTGCGGTGAAGCTGTGATTCTCATACGTGGAATCTGAGCTCGCTTCTGCAGCACCTTTGATAGAATCTTTATTAGTAATATTCCAGTTAGCCGGGTTGATTAAATCAGCAAAATCCACCCGCTCAGTGACGGTTTCTACTGTAACGGGAGCAGCGCTGACAGAGGTCAGCGGGCGAAGACCAGCGGCAACACGCCTACGCATGATGAGTCACCCACTAAGGTCATATGTGATGATCGCCACGTTGCGCTTCGTACCATTGGCATCGACGATAACTTTCTTTCCCGGCCCAACGTTTACTGAACCTCCCCCTTCTAGACTAAGAACATGTGTCGTACTCGAGGTTCCATTCAGC
>DAOUCY010000064.1:0-77945 GCA_034431625.1 Anaerolineae bacterium
CGGTGAAGGCCAGGTTCCACCAGCCATCCGGGCTGGGGGCGCTCTGCCCGGCCGTGACGAGCTGGCCGCCGCGGTAGAGGGCGGCGCTCCCTGAGCAACTACCAAATGCTGATTGACTCCACCGGCTGTTTTCGAGATCAGTAGTAAAGAGTTTGCGGCGGAAGCAGATTATCGAAGTAAATCTCAAAATTCTAGTGAAATTCACTGGTCTACAAGGGCAGGAAATCCGTCCGGTTTTCCCATTCACTGGCTTCGCTTGCGCCCAAAATCGCCAGCAGATCATCAATCACTTTGGCAACCGGGAGCGTATCCCGGACGAAGATCACGCCTGCCAGCGGCAGCCCCTGGGCGATCCGTTCGTTGGCGTATTTTGTCATCGTATCAAGATCGTGCGTGAGCAGAATATGGCCTTCCTTTGCTGCCCATTCCAAGAGAGCCGGATCATCCACACCGGACAGTTCGGTATCCAGAACGCGAATTATATCCACATCAGGTTGTCGGGCACGCAGTCCCCGCGCTATCTTTCCGTTGAAGTTTTCATCGAGCAAAAAGCGAATCATTGGCTATTCTGCTGCTGTTCCTGATAGGCACGCAGACGGGTTCGCAGGGCGCGAGCTTCCGGGGTTAGGTTCGCTTCCATATCGCGGAGAATTTGCTCAGCCTGCCGGTCGCGCTGGCGCACATAAGCATCAATTTCTTCACGGTTCGCCAGGTAGTAGCCGATCACAGCATACACATCGGCAGTCGTCAGGCTGGGATAGCTATCGACAATGCCTTCAGGGGTCTCACCCATATAGTAGGGGTGAATGACCAGTTCGAGCAGGACGCGCGTTTTGCCGATGCGAATCGCGCCATGCTCATCGGTTCGCAGAGGGACAGTCATGGTTGGCGCATCGGGGATCATCCGGTAAACCTCATTCATCTTAGGAACACAGTATCCAGCACAATCATTTTAGCACGGGAAGCCTTGAACCTGCGTCTGGTTCGCTACGGCAGAGCGCATTCGGTCATCAAGCGTTTGTTTGGGGACGTTATCCGCTCCCGCTCATGGCAGCTTCAGCGGCGCGAATCCATGCTCAAGGCGCTCGTCTACAACCTGCACCGTTAGCTGCTGCCTACACGCGGTTCATCTTTACAACTGAGCACCCCGACAGCCTAAATTTCTAAAGGAAAGCATTACGGTTTTCCCATATAAGATGAGATGGTAAGTATAGACCACGCTCGTGCAGGAAGTGTCATCATGAGCGACCTCGACGACCGCCCGGTAATTTTGGCTGTGGACGATGAACCTCGCAATCTGCTGCTGGTACAGCGTTTGCTGGGAAGCACCTACCACGTGATCTGTGTGCCGAATGGGACAGCGGCACTGGCAATCTTGGAGCAGGCGCGCGTCGATCTGGTGCTGCTGGACATCATGATGCCGGAGATGGACGGCTACCAAGTGATCCGACAGATGCGCCAGGGGATGGGGCTGGTGGATATCCCGATCATCCTGGTTTCAGCGCTGGCGGACGCGCATGACGTGGCGACGGGACTGACTGCCGGAGCGAACGACTACATCACCAAGCCGTTCGACCTAGACGTGATGCTGGCGCGGGTGCAGACGCAGATCGCGCTCAAGCAGATGCAGGATGAGCGTAAGGCGGTGATCGCCAACCTGCAAGAGGCGCAGGCGATGCGCGACCGGCTGCTGCGGATCGCGTCGCACGACCTAAAAGGGCCGCTGACGAACATCACACTGCTTTCAACGCTGCTGCGGCGATTTGAGGCGCGAATTCCTGAAGCAGGAGAGCTGCTGGACGCGCTGGACGAGTCGGTCGACTCGATGCGGACGGTAATCGAGGATTTCCTGGATACAGCGGCGATGAATGCGCAGCAGATCACGATCTCGCTGGAGGCGGTTGCGCTCGACAAGATACTCCACAGCCTGATGGCGCTGTACCAGCCGCATGCGGCCAAGAAGGACATCAGCATCGAAGCGCTGGACGCCGGGGCGGTGATCCGGGCAGATGCAGCGCGGTTCCAGCAGGCGCTGGGGAATCTGATCAGCAACGCGGTGAAATACAGCCCGCTGCACACGACGGTGCGGGTGTGGTCGGAGGTGAACGGCGAAGTGGTGACGGTGGCGGTGGCGGATCAAGGCCCCGGCATCCCGGAAGCCGAGCGTTCCCGGCTGTTCACGCCGTTCGGGAAGCTCAGCCCGCGGCCGACGGGCGGGGAACACAGCACGGGGCTGGGGTTGTGGATCGTCAAGCACCTGATCCAGCTTCAGGGCGGCGAGGTGGGGGTGGAGTGCCCAGCGGAGGGCGGCTCAGTGTTCTGGATACGGATGCCGAAGGGGTGAGCCGAAAGACTCACCCCCTTTTATTGGTTCTAACTCCCGGCCGCTAGCGGCAGATCACCGCTGGCAGTTTCCGGCGCGATCTTCGCTAGTTCGACCTGGAAATTGGTTACAGCGGCGTTCATCGCCACGAGATTGGTCTGGGCCGCGGCCATATCGCCGTTGAGGGCGTTGTTGAGCGCGCCGATCATGCCGTCAAAAGCGGCGATGAGGGCGTCGGTGACCGGCTGGGTGCAGGCCGGGAAGTTGGGCTTATCGGTGGCGAGGCTGGAGCGCAGACTGCGAATGCGCCGCAGCAGATCATTGAGTTCCCCGGCGTTCATCGTACCGATGTTGACGCGGGCAGATTCCTCAAAAAACGTGTTGTAATCGCGCAGGGCGATCTGCTCGATAAACCAGCGCGCAGCAGGGCACTCGGCGCGGGTGAAGTCAACGGCGGTCTGGTACCAGGGTTCGCTGACGGTGACATTCTGTTTGGCAAGTTCATCACCGACGACGAGGAGCGCATCATAAACGGCCAGCCCCTGCAAGCCGCGTTCTTTTTCGGTGCTGACGGTGACATACAGGTTGAAATAGCTGTCCAGGGCGGCGCTGGCGTTAAGCAGGGCCTGTTTGGTGGATTCGAGGCAGGGCGGCGGCGTGTTGGTCAGTTCGAATTCGGTGCGCCAAACCTTGAGGGCAGCCTTCCATGTTTGAATGTCAGGGACGTTGGTCTCCAACGAGGTGTTGAAGAACTGGCTGACGGCGGTCTCGAAACCAGGCCGGGCAGCATCCCACCATTCCTGAGCGAGACAGGGAATCTCGGTTGGGGTGGAGGTGGGCGGAAGCGGGGTAGCCTGGATGGCAGCCACGAGTGGAGCGCCGCTGTTTTCCAGCAGTTTGGGATTGATAGCCAGCGAGATGCCAGTACCGACCAGCACGAGGAGGACGGCGGCGACCAGGCCGATCAGGAGTGAATGGAATAGGTCGCGGAGGCCAAAGCCCGTGCTGGGGGCGGTATTCTTTGGGGGAGATTTCTTCGCCATAGTGAGTCCTTCGGCGCTGAGATGATCTGCTCTAAGTCTAATGATGTCACACTCAGGCCGCAACCAACCATAAGATGTATCAAACAGAGGAGAAGCGCAAAGCAAAGGGGCACTTCTATTCTGCGCCCCGATGTTCATGAATACCCAGAAGGGCCGGTTTTAGTCACCGCCCAGGCTGGCGCGAATGCCCTGGATGAGGGTCAGCTTGTCGGATTCAGAGAGGTTGGCTTCGGGGTGCATAGAGCGGTAGTTGGCCGGGGGCATCCGGTCGCGCTCGATCTGGCGGATGAGGTCTTCGGCTTCGAGTTCGCCCTGGCCGGTGGAGAAGTTCAGGTTCTCGCGGCCTTCGTTCACGTGGTTGACGATAAACCAGGAGACCGGGGCGATGTACGAATACCACGGCCAGACAGTCTCGTTGCTGTGGCAGTCATAGCAGGCTTTCCGCATCATCTGTTCGATTTCGGGGGAGTCCCATTTCACCTGGTAGGTGACCGGCGGATTCGTCCGCGCCAGGCTAGGGACGACCAAGCCGACTAACTGGAGCAGGATAAAGCCTACGACCAGAACTCCGGCGATGAGAGCTGCTACTTTTCGAGTCGATGACATTGGTTCTCTCTTTCTGGCAGAAACAGATCCACAATCCATTATCCAACTTTCTATCGTCCCAGTGAGGGAGTCGGATTGATTTCGGTGATGAACGTCACGACAGCAGCAGTGACAATGACGGCAAAGATGCACAGGGGAACGTGCTGGTTCCCCCATATATCTGTGAGGAGATCGCGGGACGGGCGATCAGTCGCCGGCAGCGGCCAGGGCAGGTTCCTGCAAGCCGTGGCGGGCGATGGCGGCTTCGAGGATCGCGCCAACCAACCGGTCGTGATCCCAGCCCATCGCCAGCGCCTCCAGGCAGAGGTCACTGTAGCCAGGGCTGAGGCCGGGCAGCGGGTTGATCTCCAAGATGTAGGGTTTACCGCCGTCATTGGCATCTAGGCGGAAATCGACGCGGGCGACATCATGGCAGCCGGTGACAAGGAAAGCTGCCGCGGCCAGCGATTGCAGTTCGCGGAGCTGCTCACCCGTCAGGGCAGCCGGGCAGTGATAGTGGTACTCGTCGATAGAAGCCATGAGCTTCATGTCGTTGGTGTAGATGCCAGCATGATCCTCGCCGTAGGCAGCATAATCGATCTCCAAGGCAGGCAGGAAAGTCAGCCCGTCCAAATCATCGAGATCATAGTGACGGTCGTGACGGCGGGGGGTCCCGTTCAGGATCACATTGCCGACCATGCCGACGAGAACTTCTCGCCCGGCGATGAAGCGTTCGACCAGGATGGGCTGGCGATATGCCGCCAGATGCCCGGCGACGCGCTGGCGCAGGCTGGCGACGGTGTGGACGATGCTGTCCGGGCCAACGCCGATGCTGGTTCCCTCTGCGTTCGGCTTGACGAAGAGCGGAAAGCGCAGTTCGCCATCTTCGTTGAGCAGTTCGGCGTGGATCGGGTCATCGGCGTGGTGGAACAACTGGAATTCAGGCGTGGGCAGGCCGTGATAGTGCAGCAGGCGCTTGGTCATGGATTTGTCCAGAGCCAGCGCCAATCCCAGCACCTGCGCCCCGGTATACGGCAGACGGAGCATCTCCAGCAGCGCCGGAACTTGGGACTCGCGTGCACTGCCATAGTGGCTTTCCGAAAGGTTGAAGCACAGATCAGGCTGATAGGCGCGCAGGGCGTCGATCAGGTTGAAGGGTGGGTGAATGCTGGCCTCGAAGAAGGCGGCTTCGTGCCCCAGGCGCTGAAGCGCAGCGACAATGGCACTGGTGGTGCGGGGGCTGTCGAGGTCGTCCCACCGGTCAGGTGGCATCCCCGGCTCGCGAGGGGCATTGTCTTTGAGGTTGGCAAGAACTGCGATACGCATCGTGATTTTCCACCTGGGTTATTGGGGGCGATGGCCGTTGTTGGAGCCGTTGGATGAAGCGCTGTCACCGCTGGCACGGTGGCCGTTGGAACTGCGTCCGTTGGCGTGGTAGGGCTGCCACTTGGATGGGTCGGCATTGAGGCGGTGCTTGCGGCTGCTGCGATGGTGCAGGGTATCAAAGCCTTCCGGCTTGATCGCCAGCCTTTCGCCTTGCAGCAGGCCAGAAACACCGCTCTGCCCCGGCTCGCAGCGGCGTGGAGCCTGCCGCTCAAGATGATCGATCTGGTGCGGATCGTAGTCGGTTGGTTCCTCGTAGGTAGTGATGTACCCCTCGTAGTTCCGCAGCACAACGCGGCCCGGAGCTTGACTGATGAGGTACTGCGGGTTCACCGGAATCTTGCCGCCGCCGCCGGGGCCATCCACGGCAAAGGTGGGGACGGCATAGCCGCTGGTATGGCCGCGCATGCCTTCGATGATCTCGATGCCCTTGGCAATGGTCGTGCGGAAATGCCCAGCTCCCTTGACCAGATCGCACTGGTAGAGGTAGTAGGGACGCACCCGGTTCTTGACCAGTTTATGCGCCAGCTCACGCTGGATATGCACACTGTCGTTGATACCGGCCAGCAGCACCGTCTGGTTGCCGAGCGGGATGCCGGCATCAGCCAGCTTCGCCAGCGCCCGGCTGAGTTCCGGCGTGATCTCGCGCGGGTGATTGACGTGGATATTCATCCACAGCGGGTGGTAGCGGCGCAGCATATCGCAAAGCTCCCCGGTGATGCGCTGCGGCAGGAAGACGGGCACACGGCTGCCGATGCGGATGATCTCGATATGTTCGATATCGCGCAGGCGGCTGAGGATCATCTCCAGCGTGCGCGGAGCCAGCATGAGCGGGTCGCCGCCGCTGAGCAGCACATCGCGCACTTGGGGGGTGCGCCGCAGATAGTCGATCTGCTGCTCGAAGTCAGCCGTGCTGAAGTTCTCATGCGGGCTGCCGACGATGCGGCTGCGGGTGCAGTAGCGGCAGTAGCTGGCGCACTGGGTGGTAGTCAGCATCAGCGCGCGGTCGGGATAACGGTGCACCAGTCCCGGCACGGGACTGTGCGCGTCTTCGGCCAGGCTGTCTTCCATCATCCCCTCAAAAGCCTGGAGTTCGCGGCCTAAGGGGATGACCTGCCGCCGGATCGGGCAGAGAGGATCATCAGGGTCGATCAGACTGGCGAAATAGGGGGTGATCTCGACACGGAACTTATCTTCGGCGGTCAGGCCTTCGATTTCTTCGGGCGTGAGCCGCAGCAGCGCGCCGAGTTCCTCGACGGTATTCAGGCGGTGGGCGAGCTGCCAGCGCCAATCATCCCATTGTGCATCCGGGATATCCGACCAAAGGGCCGGGCGAGGGGTTCGGGCCAGAGCTGCCGGTTTTGACTGCAGATCTGGCGCGGCGTCGGGAGGCTCCTCCTCGTCGCCGGGGCGCGCCGCAGCGCGCGGGGTACTGGACCCAGGGTCTTCGTCAGACGACGAATTGATCTCCGAGGAACTGGAAAAAGTCGCGCGGGAACTGCGAATGGTCATGATCGACAGCGAACCTCCAGATCAGATTGTGAACATCAAATCGACCGAGAGTACTCTCGGTCTTCATGCTGCATTATAGGAGCTATTGAACGAGCGTCAATGTGTCAAATGCATTCCAACGTTGGAAATCGCTTGGAGCGTTAAAGGCTTTCCAAGAGCCTCTGCAGTTCTGCCTCCGCGGTCTCCAACGGCAGAACATCGACGCGCTCCCCAATTCAGCAGTCAACACCCTTCACTGCAGCATGTCTAGAGCGTTGCTTCCGGCGTAGCAGCGGGTTCCTCCGTTGCGGCGGGATCGACGATCGCGCTGCCGGCTGTGGGCAGGACATTGTAGCGCACCAAATAGGTGATGACTCCCAGCGCAGCCGTCACCAGCCAAAGCGCCAGCGTCAGCCGCATGATCGGCTTGGCCGTCTTCCACCAAAAGCGGGAGACATCTTTCTCGCCGCGCGCTTTAGCCGCGGCGACCTGCGAATCTTCGCGCAGCATCCGCACCACGATGAAGGTTGCCAGAAGCTGCGCAGGCAGCCCAAGGACGGCATGAACTGTTGGCATCAGGTAGCGGGGATTGCCTGGCTGCGCGGGGAAGTTCCCGGCCACATCCAGGCGGTAGACGGCGATCATCAGGAAAATGATCAGCACCCAGTTGACGATGGTGATAGCAATCATGACGGTCTTGTGCTGCGGGCGGTGCTGGCCGCGCCGCGCGAAGACCAGCCCGGCGACCATGCCGGGGATGAGCAGCAGCAGATACGCCAGCAGGGTCACATCAGCCAGCAGTCCTGCTCCAGTGCCCAGAAAGCCAGGTGTATTCAGATATTCCATACGCTTTTTCGTCCTTGAGGTGCAGCGCTCCGATACTCGTGTAATCATAGTCGAAGTGCGCGATTCGCGCCCGCGCCGCCAAACAATACGCCGCCGCGCCCGCTGTTGGATTGCTGTCCACAAAAAAGGCGCGCCTGCTGGCACGCCTTCTCAGCACGAAACTGGTGTGAGCGGATCAACCGCCGGCTCGTTCAACTATCATGATTTTATTATCTTCTGAGTCGATCAGAGTGGCATAGGTTCCCCAGGGCTGGACATCGACATCCTGGGCGAACGCTACCCCCTTGGCTTTGAGGTTGGCAACCAACTGGCGGATGTTGGTCACATCCAGCGTGAGGGCCTGCGACTTACCGACAATCGGTTTATAGTGCGCCGAGTGGCCATCGTCGGGCTTAAACAGGATGATCTCGGTAGCGGCTCCTTTAGGGGCGACTGCCAACCAGCGGTCGGTCGCGCCGGGATAGAGCGGCGTGTCGTTCCGCAGTTCCATCCCCAGCACTTCGGTATAGAAGGCTTTGGCGCGATCCTGGTCGGCCACGTAGACACGGACTGTCCCCACTTTGGTGAACATAACGGTTCCCTCCCTTGCGGCAAAACTGCGCTGTCACCAAGTATAGAACATATTTTCTAAACTGTCAATCGTGATGTCCAATGACACTGGCGGTACGTACTTCTGGCAAAACTGCGCGGGCAATCAGCGTGCAGGCTGGTGGCTCGCATACCAACGGGCGGCCAGCCGCCCCATCCCCTGCACCATCAGATAGTTAACGGCAAAACCAATGATCAGACCGATGCCGGGGATCAGCTTGGCTGCGGTCTTCTCCGCCACGACCACCAGCAGCCGGCGGGTCAGATAAGCCGTCAGCCGCTGACCACCTTCGACCAGCAGTTGGCTGCCCCCTTTGCCCAGCCGCATCACCAGCGCCTCATCCAGCTTGAGCACGCGCTGCGGCGCGCCTTCGCGGCTGTAAACCTGGGCGATGAAGTAAAGCGTCTCACTCTGGATGCGGGCAGTGGTGTACAGGTCGATGGTCAGGCCGAAGGGCAGCGCAGGCAGCCCGCCCACGCTGGTGATCGCCCCAATGATGCCGGAGCGAAGGGCTTGGCGCTGGATGATCGTGCTGACCAACTGGTCATCCGTGGCCGAGGCGTTGGCGGCTTTGAGCTTCTCGTAGCCGCGCTGAAGCTGGGCCGTGTCCGGTTGAATCCAGTTGGCGGCGTTGCGGATCACCCACAGCGAGGCCAGCAGCAGCGCCACAAACGGGATCACGCAGCACAAGCCCAAGCCCACCAGCAGCCAATCATTCTGGTTTATGTTCATACGTTCATCCTTATCGCAGCTATCCGGTAGAAGGTGATTCCAGACTATCTTGGAACTGCATACCTACCACGAATGGCTGCCGCCAATTATAACGCGGCCCAGATTGCGCGATGAACCTTGAGGGAGATAATGGAGTGGACTTCAGGAAGGTCTATCGTCCGCCGCGCCAGCGTGTGCTACCCTGGAGATATGAGCGACACTGCACCTGCTTCGACACCGCCGCCCGGTTCTCGGCCGCCCTGGCTGCCGGTGGCGCTGCTGGCCGGGCTGCTGGTCGGGATCGGCGTGGTACTGCGCCGTCTGCGCCGCGTCAATACCGCGCCCACACCGCCCACGCTGAGCGCTGCCCCAGCCGTGCCGCAGCCGAAGACTGCGCCGCTGGCCGCTCCCGCGCCGCCAGAGATTCCGCCGTCCGCCCGGAAGGTCAGCCTGGGGCGCGCTCTGCTGGGCGCGATCCTGGTGGCCGTCGCGCTGATCGCGATCTGGGCGGTTGCGCCGGAGGTCAGCGCGGCGCTGCTGATCCTGATCGTGCTGGCTCCAGCCGTCATCAGCCTCAGCAGGATACCGGGCGTGCCAGGTGCAATTGGGCGGGAACTGGTTGTGCTGCCGCTGTATTTCCCAGCGCTGGTCATCGCCACGATGCGCTTCTACTGGCACGGGCGAAGCCGCCCGGCGAAAGCGTCGCAGCCCATCCCCGACAGCACGCCAATTTCGATCGTGGTCTCGATTGGGCTGCTGTGCGGGGCGCTGCTGGCGCTGATCCTGCTGCCGGTGAGCGTGCCCGCGAGCTTGGTCGTCGCCGTCCCAGCGGCCGGGCTGGGATGGGCCAGCCGCCGACTGGGACTCGATCCGCTGATCCTGCTGCGGCTGCTGGGGGGATGGGTGCGGCGGACGCGCCCGTTGGCGCTCGAACTTCCGGCAGTTTCGCGCCGCTGGCTGGCCATGGAGCTGCTGCTCGTCCTGGCAGTAACCTATTTCGCCGCCCAGGATTTCATCACTGCCGATCCCTCCCGCTGGTACTCCGGGCGGGAGGCACAGTGGCTGACCAGCTCGGCCTACGCCGCTGCCGACGGCCTGCGCGAATACGGCCGCCTCCCGCTGTGGCAGCCGTACCTCGAACAGGGCGAGCCGCTGCTGGAGAATCCCTTCGCCTTCATCTTCAACCCCATCAGCGGCGGCCCCGGCCTGCTGTTCGGCCCGGAGATGGGGCTGCGGATCAGCGTCTTCTTGAGCGTCCTGGTGGCCGGATTGGGCGGTTGGTTCCTGGGGCGGATGCTGGGGCTGTCGTGGGTTGGACGGGTGCTGCTGGCTGGGCTGCTCATCGGCAAGGGCAACATGCACACGATGATCAACAACGGCTACTTCCAACTGGGGGTCAGCCAGGCCTACATCCCCTGGGTGATCGGCGGGACGCTGGCGGTACTGCGCCTCCCACGGGCACGCTGGCCGGTAGCGCTGACGGCCGTGTTCGCAGCGCTGCTGTACTTCGCCGGGAACCTGTGGTACGTGCTGCCAACAGGCGTTGGCGCATTGAGCGTGGCGGCGGTCTACACCTTCGGCGCAGGTGGGCGCTGGCTGGATGGGCAGGCCATCCGCCGCCTGCTGCTGGCGGCAGCGCTGGCGGCGGGGATCGGTGCGGTGACGCTCATCCCCCTGGTGGCGCATTTCCACCGCATCGGCGGCCATGCCTCGGAAATCCGCGCTGGGTGGGAAGTGCCCATCGAGCAGGTCGCCCCGCTGTTCTTCAACGCCGACCGCGACCAGCCGCTGTTCATCTATTTCCCTATGCACAACGAATACTGGCTGTATCCGCTGTGGGGGCAGGATGAGTTCTACTTCAGCTACGTCGCCCCATGGTGGTGGCTGGCCGCGCTGCTGCTGATCCCGCTTTATCGCCCCAGCGGAGACTCCAACCGCCGCTTCTGGGTAGTGGCGCTGGTTTCGTTCCTGCTGGGGATCGTGTGGGGGGCGGGTGGGAACCCGCTGTATCTGTGGGCGTACCGCGAGCTGCCGCTGATCGGGCAGTGGCGCTTCGTCGGGCGGGCGCTGGCAGTCTCGTCGTTCTGGCTGGCGGCGCTGGTCGCCATGCGCGCAGATGCGCTGTGGCTCCTGATCCGCCGGACAGATTGGGCGAGGCTGCTCCCACGCTGGCCGGGAGTGAATCCGGCGCGAGTCCCGCTGCTGTTAGGTGCGCTGCTGCTAGGACTGAGTGGGCTGGCTGTCTACGACGTAAACCGGCAGTGGCGGCTCTTCGACGATACACTGCAAGAACCGCTGATCCTGCCGGCGCAGTGCCTTGAATGGCTGCAGCAGAAACACCCCGACGAGCAGCTCACCGTGTGGCAGCAGAACTACCACACCATCATCCCGTTCCTGCGGCTGGGCATCCGCACCTGGAACGTCCAGGCTGACTTTGAAATCCTGCCCGATCCCTCGACGGTGGGCAGCCCGGAACTGAACCTGAACCTGGCCCGCCCGCGCTACGCCATGCCGGAACCGCTGTATCGCCCGGTGATGACCTACAACCGCTACCGGATCATCCCTGGTTCACCGCGGGGTGAGGATCAACGCCCGTGCCTGTATGAGTGGGACGGCGGGCTGCCCTATGCCTACATGATCGAGCCGTCGGTTGTCGAAAACATCGCCCTGCCGGTGGCGCTGAAGGATTGGGAGCTGCCCTATGACCAGTTCATTCCGATCACGGCGCTGGAACGCCGCGATGACCAGATTGCGCTGATCGTGCCGGGGCAGCGCCCCAGGGAAATGCTGGCAGCCGTGGCCGAGCGCGCCTATCCGGGCTGGACGGTGCAGGTCGATGGGCAGCCAGCCCAGCTTGAGTCAGTCGGCGGGCAGATCGGTGTGCGGTTGGCTCCGGGTGTCGATCCGGTACAGGTGTACTTCGAATACCGCCCGCCGCTGCTGATGCTGGGCGGGGTCATCACCATTCTGACCAGCCTGCTGTGCGCGGCCTATCTGCTGCGCCGGAGTCAAACGGGGAAGCCATCTCCGACTTCCCCGTAACACGCCCTCTTGGTATTCCTCTGTGCTCTCCGCATCCCTGTGGTGGAATTCCTACCGCGCCGGACGTCCCGTGAAGCCAAAGCGCGAGAGGTCCATGCCCGGCTGGTAAGTCGTACCGTCGGGCAGCGTCATGCCGGTCAGATCGGCGTCGCGGACGTTAGTGCTGCTGACCACCGCATCGCGCAGGTTGGCATTCCGCAGCGAGGCTTCCCGCAGCGAGGCTTCGCTCAGGTTCGCTCCGCTCAAAATGGCTCCGTTCAAGTTGGCCTCGCGCAGATTGGCATCCACCAGCGACGCCCCCTGCAGATTAGCGTTCTGGAGGTTCACCTCGTCCATCCGCGCGCTCTGGAAATCCGCGCCCTGCAAGTTGGCACTGGCGAGACCGGCCTCTTGCAGATTCACCTCGACCAGCGATGCTCCTTGCAGGTTGGCCCCGTTCAGAGAAGCCTCCTCGAGGTTGGCGCTGACCAACTGAACCCCTTGAAGATTCGCGCCGTCGAAGCTGGCCTCTTGCAGATTGGCATCGTTCAGGTTCGCGCCCTGCAGATTGGCCTGCGAAAAGACCGCTTCTTGGGCATTCACATCGGTCAGGCTGGCGTTGCTCAGGTCAGCACCGACGAACTGGGCTTCCTGAGCGTTGGCATCGCTCAAGTTCGCCCCCTGCAGGTTGGCCTGGTTGAGGACGGCCTCTTGCAGGTTCGCACCGCTCAAATCGGCTCCGCTCAGGTTCGCGCCGACCAGCTCGGCCTCTTGCAGATCGGCATTACTCAACTGCGCCCCGCTTAGATTGGCCTGGTTCAGCCGCGCTTCCCGCAGGTTGGCCCCGTTCATGTCCGAGCCGCTCAAATCCTGCCCGCTGAGGTTGACCCCTTCCAGATCGGCCTCCCGCAGCGAGCCGCGCGTTCCGGTAATGATGATGCGGCGCTTGCGCTTGGGTTTTTCGTCGCCAAAGTCGAGATCGAGATCCGCCTCGATGTTGATGTCCTTCATCACCCGGCGCAGCACATCGCGCGTGGCTGTCACTACCCGGCTGCTGATATCGCGGCCCAAGGTGCGCAGTTCGTCAAAGTCCGCCGAGGCTGGCGGGATGGGTGGCACCGGCGGCACCGGTGGGATCGGCGGCACCGGCGGGATCGTCCCGTCTGCCGGGCGCAGCAGTCCTTCCAGATACGGGACAAGCTGCCCGGCGGCCAGATGCACTTGGGCGATGCGGGTCTGGTCGTCCGCATTGTCATCCAGCTCCAGCGCCAGCGCCTCGACGACGTAGCTGTCGTCCGGCAGCAGCGCCGCGATGCGCCCGTGCAGGCTGCGGTAGCTCTTGACGGCCATCGCACCCGCGCCGCGATACGCCTCGGTTTCATACGCCCGCTCAACGCTGTTTGCCAGCGTCTTGAGCGGATTGAGCAGGCCCCGGAGGGCGCGTCGTGTTTCTTCGTTCATCGTTCAATGCTCCTCTATAGTTTCCAGGGCGACCGTGTCCCGGCCTGCCCCATGTGATCCGTGTTCTGCCTTTAGGTCGCCTGTACGCCCACTTCAGGTTTAGCCACAGCCTGTTCCTCACCGATCCCCAGATCATTTTCCAGCATCGCCAGCGTATCCGGGTGGAGGAGCTGGCGCAGCATCCGCCGCGCGTGGAACAGCCGGGACTTTACCGTGCCGACGCTGGTATTCATGGCGGCGGCAATCTCCGGGTAGGAGAGGTTCTCCTCCGCATAGAGGATGAGCGTCTGGCGCTGGTGCTCCGGCAGGCGGTTGATGGCCCCCTGGACTTCCAGGTTGAGCAGCAGCCAGTGCGCCGCATCTTCCGGCTGGCCATCATCATCCACCAGTTCCAGCAGCGAGGCATAGCCTGCCATCGGCTCCTCGTCCAGCGAAAGCTGCTGGAAGCGCCGCCGCTTCCGCAGCAGATCATAGCAGCGGTTGCGAACAATGCGGAACAAGTAGGCGCGCAGGTTTTCGACCGGCTGGACTCGTTCCAGGTTCAGGTAAAGCGCGATCATCGAGTCCTGCACGATATCCTCTTCTTCGAGGCTCGTGCCGATCAGCCGCCAGACGAAGCGCCGGATGACCGGTTCCAGGCGAACCTGAAGATCGGCGAAGGCTTCCATGTCGCCCGCCTGGGCCATCACGAGCAGGTCTATTTCGGTGGGCTGCTGCAACGCCGGTGCTCCTTTCCATTCCACCTGAACGGATGAGGCCTGCCGGCAGTTCAAAACTGGTGGGACGAGACTGCCGAGACGGTTCACCTGTCCAGGCGTTTGAGGGTCAGCGTGCCGTAAGAGACCGTCAAGCCGAACGAGTCCGTTAGCAGGTGCAGCGGCTTGTGATGGCTGCCAACCCCCAAGCGGATGTTGACCAGCATGGTCGTTTGCAGGGTTTGATCTTCGGGGTGTTTGAGGTGGGCGTAGACGCGCCACTGGAGATCGCGGCAGTCGTCCAGCACGATGTGGAAGGCAGCGGGCGGGTCCGGCGCCAGCGCTTCATAGAGCGCGTCGAGGGTGAGCCGGCTGCCCCATTTTTCGATATGGATTGCCTCGATGCGGAAGCTCCCGTGCGGCTTCACACCCAGCATTTCCGCCAGCCTGATTTTATCCATTGACCTTCCAGCCGATCACTCGTTCAGCCAATTACCCGCAGCGAATTCTACACCAGCGTTAGGCTCCAGGCTACAAGCTCTCCGTCGGTTTGCCGCCTGGATCATACCGCTTGGATCGATTCACAAGTAGAAGAGAGGATGATTCGATGTACACCTTAGCGACGCTCGATTCGCTCCGCGCCCATCTCGGGGTGGCTGCTGGGCAGACCAGCGAAGATGTCCGCCTGCTGGCGGCGCTCCAGGCCAGCGCCGCCCACCTCGAACGGGCCGCCGGCCGCCGCTTCAGCCCGCAGATCGCCGCCCGGCGGCATACCTTCACCGGCTGGCAGGAACTGCTGCTGCATGACGACCTGCTGGAACTGACTGCCCTGACCAACGGCGACAGCTCGACCATCCCGCTGGCCGAGGTTCACTTCGTGCCGGATGAAGCGCCGTTCGGCCTGCTGCGGCTGGTCGGCAGCAGCGGCTTCGTCTGGACGGGATCACCCCTAGCGGCCATCACCGTGACTGGAGTCTGGGGCTGGCACGATCACCCGGCGGAAATGTGGCAGCCCAGCGGCGACAGCGTGCAGAACAACCCCCTCTCCGCCAGCGCCACGGCCTTGACCGTCACAGCGGCGGCCGCTGCCAGCCCAACCGGCGAAGCGCCGCGCTTCCAGGTCGGGCATCTGCTGAAGATCGACACAGAATACCTGCGGGTTGCGGCCATCAGCGGAAATACGCTGACGGTGCTGCGCGGCGTCAGCGGCTCCACTGCCGCCAGCCACGCCCAGAATACGCCGGTCAGCGTCTACCAGCCTGCCGCTGATGTGCGCGCCCTGGCGCTGCGCTGGGCCGCCTGGCTCATCCGCGAGCCGGATACGCTGGCCGCCCCGCCGGAAGACTTCACTGCTGCGCTCGAACGGCTGCGCCGCGTCACGGTGCGGGTCTAGAACGCCCCTTCTCACCACCAATCCATTGAGATCGTTCAGGAGAATATCATGACCTTCCATGCCGCATTGACGGCGCTGGCGGCGCTGCCCGTCGCCAGCGTCCCCCACAAATTCGCGCTCGATACCGTGCCCGATACCCTCAGCCGGGCACAGCTTCCCGCGCTGGTCGTCCTGCCGCTGGAGCCGCGCAGCTTAGGCCTCAGCCGTGACCGGAGCGACGGCTTTGAGGCATCGGCCTTCAGCAGCGGCCCGCGCAGCTTCAGCTATACCGTCACCCATCTGCTGCTGGCAGCGCCTTCTACCGGCAGCAAGCTCCGCTCGCACCTCACTGCGCTGGTCAATCACATCGATGCCTACACCGCCGCCCTGAGTGCTGATGCTTTGCTGGGCGGAACGCTGCTAGAACCGGCCCGCGTGCGCGTCGAACCCGGCGTGTACACCTTCGGGTTGGTCAGCTACTACGGCTGTGCCTTCCGCCATACTTGGCTCATCCAGGTCTGAGTTCTGAGTCGAAAGGAGCACGCTGCTCATGCTCAATCCCACCTATGCCGCTGCCATCGACCGCGATGACGACGGCGATTTCAGCGATCCCGGCGAAGCCATCACCGGGATCATCGAGATGGAATGGCGGCTCGGTCTGGCCCAGCCAGACGACTGCACTGCCGCCCCCGGCTGGGCGCGAATCACTGTGCGGAACCAATCCCGCGCCTACTCGCCAGAAACCGTCACCGACCTAACCCCAGGCAAGATGCTCCGCATCACCAGTGATGACGGCACGCTCCGCTCCCACTTCACTGGCTGCATCGAGCGCATCGAGCCGCTGGCCGGGAACCAGGGCGAGCGGCTGGCCGTCATCCACGCCCGCACCCTGGACGCGCAGTTGGCCGAGCATCGAGTCCGGCTGCCCGCCCAGGTCAGCATCCGCGCTGATGAAGGCATCGCCGCCGTGCTGGATGCGCTGCCGCTGCGTCCCTGGCCGCTGCAAGGCCGCTGGCTGGTAGAAGTCCCCGGCCAGTCCGAAATTGGTGTCAACACTCACTTGGGCGGGAGCGCCGCGCTGGCCGCCGAGCCGGGCCTCAGCGTCTTTCCATACTGCGGCGATACCTGGGACGACGGCCTGCCGGCCAGCAGCGCCATCGCCGAGCTGGCGGCCAGCGAACGCGGGCGCTTCTTCAGCAGCCGCACCGGTCAGATGGTCTTCCACAATCGCCATCACCTGCTGCTCAACACCACACCCGCCGCCATCTTCACCGATACAGCCGTCGCGCTGGACTACGCCTACGGCGCGGACTTCGCCAACCGTGTCCAGGTGGAGATCACTCCGCGGAGCATCGGCGTGCCTGGGAGCACCCTCTGGTCGCTGGACACGCCGCAGCGCATCGATCCTGGTGAGGGGGCGGCGCGGCGCATCATCGCCCGCTACCGTGACGCAGCGGATCGCCCTCAGGGGGCGCTGGATGTCCTCAAACCCGTACCGGGGCTGGACTACCAGGCCAACCTGCTGCCGGATGGCTCCGGCGCAGATGTGACCGGCGGCCTGCTCGTCACGCTGGTCGAAGCCAGTGCCTCCGCTGCTGTCCTCGACCTCCGCAACCTGTTCGGTCTGCCCATCTACCTGCTGGCCGGGGCGCGGCTGCGCGGCACTCCCATCCTGCTTGGCGATCCCCTCACCGTAGAAGCCGCCGGCTGGACGAGCCTCAACCGCCACGGCCTGCGCGCTTACCGCATCCAGACGCCCGCCCTCGGCACGGTTGGTGATGCCGACTCGCTGGCGCGCTACGAACTGGCCCGGCGGCAGCAGCCCCGCGGCGCCGTCCGCAGCTTGACGCTCTCCGCCGCGGCGCACCGCCCCCACATCCTGGCGCGCACGCTCTTCGACCGCATCCGCATCACCGAATCGCAAACCGGACACAGCGGCGACTACTTCATCATCGCCGAAGAACACCGCGTCGAACTGGGCGGGGCGCGCCATACCGCTCGCTGGTTGCTCGAACCGGCTGCCGCCAGCGCCTTCTGGGTGATCGAAACCAGCCGCTTGGATCAAACCAGCGTGCTGGCCTATTAATTTCGTTCAACTGTCTATCGAAAGGACCAACCCATGACCGCTGTTTGGACTCCACCTCGCACCTGGGCGGTTGGCGAACTCGCCACCGCTGCCATGCTCAACACCCACATCCGCGACAACCTCGACTGGCTCAAGACGCCGCCGCAGGCCGTCACCACCCTTCCCAACACGCTGAGCATCACCAGCAGCGCCTTTGTGGACATCACCGCGCTCAATCTGACCACGGCAGGCGGGGCGCTGCAAGTCAGCCTGCTCATCAACGTCGGCTTCTCTGGCGCAGGGCAGTTCGGCCAGTTGGCGCTGGCGGTGGATGGCGTGCAGCAGGCCGGCGTCGTCATGCAGGGCTGCCTGCTGGCCGGGGCGCTGCACACCATCGGCTTCACCTGGTATATCGCTCCCAAACCCGCCGGTGCGCATACCATCACACTGCGGGCGCTGGTCAGCGCGGGCGGCACATTCATCCTCTATGGAACCGCTTACGGCACGATAGCCCAGCTTTGGGCAAAGGAGACCTAACCCATGAAAACCGTCGCGATTGACGTACCCGCTGAAATCAACGTCGCTGCGCTGGATGCCGCCCTGCGTGACGCGCTCGGCGCGGACTTCTTCGGCCTGGTGGCCGGGGGCCAGCGCGTGACGCTCTGCCTGGCCGATTCGGTCAAGCCCACACAGCTCAACCAAGCGCGCCGCCTGGTCGAAACGCATGATCCGGCGCAGTTGACCCCGGAGCAGCAGGCCGCCGCCGACCGCGCCGCCAAGCTTCAGCAGTCGCGCGGCGAGGCCGGAACCAGCGAACTCCGTCTGGCCGACTTCGAGGGCAAAGAGGCCTTGCTCGCTCAGTTAGCTCGCAAAGTCTTGTGGTTGGAACGCGAAATCCGCGCTCTGCGCGAGGGCTGATCTCGCCCACCGTCCGTGCACCCGGTATACTCGGCAGAGTCACCTCATCACATAGGAACCCTGCTGGTGCCGCTCATCTACGTCTCTGGTGACCCGCTTCTCACGCGGGCGCAGACCCTCGCCTTCGGGCATAACCTCCGCGCCCGCGCTGAAGTAGGGCCGCTGGAAACCGAGCTGCTCTCGCGCTTTCCGGCGGCCTTTGCCACCTATCGCAAACAGTGCCAGGCTGGCCGGCTCCGCGCCGGGCAGTTCTGGCTCTGGCGGGAAGCACAGCCGCATCTGGCTTTCTGCGTCTTGCGGGAAACGCCCCAGGGTCTAACGCGCCTGCGCTTCCTCGAAGCGGTGCTGATGACCTTCGCCCGCGACTATGTCCTCTATGACGTCAGCAGCCTCGCTTTCGCCCCGCTCGTCACCCGCGAAGAATGGCCGTCTGTGCGTTCACTGCTTGATTTCTGGCTGGCGCGGTCGCCCCTCCCTGTGACCGTCTACGAAACCTACCAGCCCGGCGTCCAGGCCGAAGCCTGATCGTTCCCCATCAATTCCTGCTGCCCGATCCCCTCCGAACAATCTTCTTGCCTTTCCCAATCCCTGAATCCCGCTTGCCCCTTATCCCGGTCTGGGATACTATCAACTTGATCATCGCAGATTGAGCATTCGCAGTTGGTAATATAATTCGCAAGATAGAGGGTCTATGAGCGCACAAATCACACCCAATTACGGAAGGCGGGCCGTCCTGCTGATCCTCGCGTTGGGCATCGTTGGAGTCGTCGCGGCTGTGGTCTCCAACAACCAGGGTCACTTTTTGACCTTCAACCTGACCCACTTGATCGTCCTCGGCGTCATCTTCCTGATCGGTGGAGCGCTGCTGTTCCTGGGTGTCGGGGCAGAGGGCTTCTCTGCTGGGAGCATCGCCAGCCTCATCACCGGCATCGGCATCGTTGCCATCCTGTTGGTAGCAGTGCTGCGGCTCGGCAATCTGGCCGAAGATTTCCTCACCTTCGATCTAACGCAGATCTTCTACCTGGGCATCCTGTTCGTCGTGGTCGGACTAATCGTCCGCTCCCTGGTCAGCAGCGATGCCAAGTCGCATGTCCCGCGCCGGATCGCCTGGACAGTCATCATCCTGGGCGTCTTGGCCGCGCTGGTTGGCTTCGGATTCCAGCAGTTCAACATCGCTCCAAATTTCCTGACCTTCGACCTGTTCCAAGTGTTCGCGTTGGGCGTGCTCTTCATCATCGTCGGCGTGCTTCTGCTGTTGGCCTATCAAGGTCGGTTAGAAGCACCTGCCCCGGCTCCGATGGCGCAGCCGCGCGCCATGCCCACCGCTCCCAAAGCTCCGCCGATGCCGGGCGCCGAAGCCCAGGTCGCCCGGGCAGAAGCCGCCGTCCGCGCGGTTCCAGCCGCCCCCATGTCTGCCGCACCGCCTGCGCCGGATAAAAAGGATGATCTGACCGTAATCGAAGGCATCGGCCCCAAAAGCGCCGAAGCCCTCTACAAAGCCGGCATCTTTACCTTCCAGCAGGTCGCCTCGCTCACGCCCGACCAGCTTGAGGAGATCGTCAAGGTGCGCGGTGGAGTCAATCTGGTCAATGATGCCAAGAGCTGGCCGAAGCAGGCCCGGCTGCTGGCGGACGGCAAGATGAAAGAGTTCGAGGAATATACCCGCTATCTCATCAACTCTCGCGATCCAGATAAGAAGCAGTAGCGCGGCAGCACCGCCTGAAATCAAAACCGGGGGCCTGAATGCGGCCCCCGGTTTTTTTGTTTCTAGCTCAAGGCAGCTTATGGGTTTATCAGCTAAGTCAGCACCGCTTTGTTTGACCTCACTCCGCTTCGCTTAGATCCCCTCTCCATCGCAGTGGCTGGGGGGGGTGAGGTTCTGAGACGTTATCTGAACTGATCGGATATGCCCCTTAGACGCGGTGGCAGGACACCCAATGCCCCGGTGTAACCTCCCGCAGGACCGGATCAGGTTCTTCAAAGCACATGCCGAAGCCAACCGGACAGCGGGTGTTGAAGTTGCAGCCCTTGGGTGGGTTGGCCGGGCTGGGCACATCGCCCGTCAGGATGACGCGCTGGCGTTTCTCCTCCACCACCGGGTCAGGCACGGGCACAGCCGAAAGCAGCGCCTGGGTATACGGATGCAGCGGGTTCTCGTAGAGTTCGTCCGCCGGAGCCAATTCGACGATCTTCCCCAGATACATGACCGCCACACGGTCGCAGATGTGCCGCACCATGCTCAGGTCGTGGGCAATGAACAGATACGTCAGGTTGAGTTCGTCTTGCAAGTCTTCCAGCAGGTTGACCACCTGCGCCTGGATCGACACGTCCAGCGCCGAGATCGGCTCGTCTGCCACGATGAAGCTCGGCTTGAGCGCCAGGGCGCGCGCAACGCCGATGCGCTGCCGCTGGCCGCCGGAGAATTCGTGCGGGTAGCGGTTGACGTAATACGGATTCAAGCCCACCCGTTCCAGCAGCGATTCGACGTATTCCTGCTCTTCCTTGCGGTTTTCGATGACCTTGTGGATGCGGAGCGGCTCGGCCACGATGCGACCCACTGACATGCGCGGATTCAGCGAAGCGAACGGGTCCTGGAAGATCATCTGCATGCGCTTGCGCATCTTGCGGAGTTGTTCGCCCGGCAGCGTGGTCAGTTCTTTACCTTCAAAGACCACCGATCCGGCAGTCGGTTTGTAAAGCTGCAAGACAGTGCGGCCAGTCGTGCTTTTACCACAGCCGGATTCACCGACCAACCCCAACGTCTCGCCTTTGTAAACATCGAAGGTGACGTCATCAACAGCCTTAACCGCGCCCACCTGCCGCTGGAAGACAATTCCAGAAGTGATCGGAAAGTATTTCTTCAGCGACTTGACGCTGAGCAGGACTTCTCTGCTGCCGTTCTGAGCGGCACTCTTGGATTCAACTGCAGGACTAACCATTGACTGTAACTCCTTGTGGGACAGCCGTGCGGACATCCACCCAGCAGGCTTTCAGATGGTCGGGGGCACTTTCCGCGGCCTGTTCCAGCGGGGGAATCTCTTCATCGCAGCGGTCGATACGATACGGGCAGCGCGGCGCAAAAGGGCACCCTTTCAGCGGCTTGCGCATATCGGGCGGCGAGCCTTCGATCTGGTTGAGTTTGCCGCCGCCCCCCCGCCGGTCCAAACGGGGCAGCGATTTCATCAGCCCCAGCGTGTAAGGGTGGCGGGTATCCTTGAAGACCTCTTTCGTCGGCCCGCGCTCCACGATGATCCCGGCATACATCACCTGCACCGTATCGGCCAACCCGGCCACGATGCCCAAATCGTGGGTAATCCAAATCATCGCCATCCCGATTTCATCGCGCAGCCGCCGCACCAAATCGAGGATCTGCGCCTGAATGGTCACGTCCAGCGCAGTCGTCGGCTCGTCAGCAATCAGCAGCTTAGGATTGCAGGACAGCGCCATCGCAATCATCGCGCGCTGGCGCATCCCGCCGGAGAATTGGTGCGGGTAGTTCGACAGGCGCTTGCGGGCATCAGGAATGCCGACCATCGCCAGCAGGTCGGCGGCGCGGTCATTGGCCTCCTTGTCGCTCATGCCCATGTGCAGCTTGAGCGCCTCGGTGATCTGCGTCCCGATGGTCAGCACCGGGTTCAGCGAGGTCATCGGGTCCTGGAAGACCATCGCAATTTCAGCGCCGCGCACTGCCCGCATTTCATCCGGCGAGAGTTTGAGCAGGTCGCGCCCCCGGAAGGTCACTACGCCGCTCTCAATCTTGCCCGGGGGAGTGGGGATTAACCCCATAATCGAGAGGACGTGGACGCTCTTGCCGCTGCCGGACTCCCCGACCACGCCGAGCGTTTCGCCCTCGTGGAGTTTATAGGACACACCGTTAACGGCGTAGACCGTACCCTCCTGGGTATAAAACCGTGTTACGAGGTCTTTGACCTCCATCATGACGGGTTGAGCCAAAGTCCACTGCCCTCCTGAACTGAAACCCGGTTTGGGTTGTCTTGACTGATGAGTTGGATGCTAATTGTCCGCAATTCTTAAGAAAATGCAAAAAATCAGTTCGGCTGTTTTCCACCTCTCTGAATCACCCACGAACCCCCACCGCGTTCAAATCTCTCATGTTCGTGCAGGGGCAAACAAAAAGGCACAGCTTGGCCGTGCCTCGTTGGTGCGCCCAGTGAGGCTGGCAGCATCAGCCGGACTGGAGCTGCTCGTCGATCATGCCGAAGCGCCGTGTCCGCCGGTTGTATTCGTCAATCGCCTTGCGCAGTTCGTCCTTGTCGAAGTCCGGCCAGTAGGTCGGCGTGAAGTAGTATTCCGAATAGGCCCCCTGCCAGATCAGGAAGTTGCTGACGCGCAGTTCCCCGCTGGTGCGGATGATGAGGTCTGGGTCAGGCAGATCGCCAGTGTACATGTAGCGGTTGAGCAGGTCTTCGGTCACCTGTTCCGCCGGAATGCCGTCGGCGATGATGCGCCGCACGGCGTGGACGATCTCGTCGCGCCCGCCGTAATTGAAAGCCACATTCAGGATCAAGCGGTTGTTATTGCGGGTGAAGTCGCAGGCGCGGGCAATTTCCTTCTGCAGCCGCGCTGGGACATGATCCAGCCGCCCGATGTGGCGAATCTGCACGCCGTTGTCGTGGAGTTCGCGGAGTTCACGCTGAATAACCGTCTCCAGGATCGACATCAGCAGGCGCACTTCCAGGGGTGGCCGCTTCCAGTTTTCCGTAGAAAAGGCGTAGATTGTCAGGATTTCGATGCCGAACTCAACACAGGCGCGGATGATGCGGCGCAGGTTCTCGGTTCCCTGGCGGTGGCCTTCGGCGCGGGGCAGACCGCGCGCTTTCGCCCAGCGCCCGTTGCCATCCATGATGATGGCAACATGTTTCGGAACATACTGTGGAGCAGTCGGCGCAAGTTCGGTCACGTCGGGGGCCGTACCAATCATCTTGATCTACCTCACTGGAGCCAGCAGCCTGGGTGGTCTATCTCTATGGTACACCGCTGCCCCTGAAAATTCCTTAACGCTTCCCGTGCCTCAAATCTCCATGATGTCTTTTTCTTTGGCCTTGCCCATCTCGTCAATCTGCCCGATGTACTGGTCAGTCAGCTTCTGGACCTCGGCCTCGCCGCGCTTCAGATCATCTTCAGAGATGAGTTTCTCTTTCTCAAAATCCTTCAGGTCTTCATTCGAGGCGCGCCGGATGTTGCGGATCGCGACGCGGGCTTCTTCCATGCGCTTGTGCAGGAACTTGACGAGTTCCTGGCGGCGTTCGCGCGTCAGCGGTGGCATATTCAGCCGGATGACCTCGCCATCCACGTTGGGATTCAAGTTCAGATCAGACTCCTTAATGGCGCGTTCGATGGCCTTGACCGCCGTTCTATCAAACGGGCGGATCAAGATTTGCATCGGCTCCGGCGTGGAGATCGTCGCCAGTTGGCGCAGCTCCGTATCGGTATCGTAGTAGTTAACGATCAACCGATCCACCAGCGCCGTGCTGGCGCGTCCGCCGCGAATCCCATGCAGTTCCTCCTCAAAGACGTGGAGAGTCTGCTTCATTTTGGTTCTGGCTTCATTCAGGATGTCGTTAATCATGGCTGCGATCTCCTTGTAGTCGCATAAGTAGCTCATCCGGTAAGTCAGCACCGCTTCGTTCGACCTCACCCCACTGCGCTTCGCTTAGCTCCCCCGCTCCATGTTTGGAGAGAGGCCGGAGGGTGAGGTTCTGAGGCGTTATCCGAACTCACTGGATACGCCAATAAGTGTAAGTAAGTATAGTTCCGCCGGCATTCACTTCCAGCCTTCCCAACCCCGTGCCTGCCACGCAGCATACAGCGCAATCGATCCCGCCGTGGCAACGTTAAGACTCCCTAGATGTCCACGCATCGGCAGCGTTAGCAGCAGATCACACGTATCGCGCACCAGCCGGCGCATGCCTTCGCCCTCGCTGCCCAATACCAACCCCAACGAGATGTTCAGGTCGGTCTTGTCAATCGGCAGCAGATCGTTCCCGGCTTCCAGCCCGATGATCCAGATATTCTGCTCCTTGAGTTCCTTCATCGCATTGACCAAATTGTTCACCATGGCAACATGCAGAAACTCGACCGCCCCCGACGAGGCATTCACCACCGACGGCGTGACCTCTACGCTGCGCCGTTCCTGGATCAGCACCCCGTGGATGCCAACCGACTCGGCCACGCGCAGCAGCACACCGACGTTCTGCGGGTCTTTGAGCAGGTCAAGAATCAGGATAAAGGGTTTTTCGCCACGCTTCTGGGCCAGCGCCAAGATGTCCTCGGTATCCGCGTAGGGATACGGCCCAGCCCGCAGCACCGTGTTCTGGTGGTTCGCTCCATCAGCCAGGTCGTCGATGATGCGGCGCGGCATGCGCTGGATGCGGATGCCGCGTTCTTTCGCCAGCGCCGTGATCTGCGCAACCATGCCGCGTTCCTCGACATTTTCGGTGAGCAGAAGCTGCTCAACACTGCGCCGGCCTGCCCGCAGCGTTTCCATCACCGCCCAGTGGCCGTAGATGAAATCCACCATACGTTTTATCCGTTCCCAATCTTTTGCTTCAACTCACCCGCCGTTATTTTCACTTGAAGTGATCTGTTTTCTGGTGTGACGCATTCAATACAGCAGTAATCCTGACCAGTTCCCCATCACGGCAATGATAGATGCTGCCATCATCTTCCATGATGCTGTCGTTTGCCTGCTGCGGCTTGCGCAAGCGGATGTACAGAACATCCCAGATTCAGTACTTGATCGACTAGATATAGCAGCCTGCAAGCACATCTTTCACGACACGAGCCTCATCCTCAATTCACCCGCCAGATGGTCCCATCTGGGCGGTCTTCCAGCGTCACCCCCAGCCGCGCCAGTTCATCACGGATGCGGTCGCTTTCCGCGAAGTTCTTGTTCTTCCGCGCCTGGTTCCGCAGATCGATCAGCAGTTGGATCAAACCCGCTTCCCGCTGTCCATCAGAGCCGGCCGCATCCTGCGCCGGGATGATGCCCAGCACATCGCCGCCCAGCCGCATGTAAGCCGCGTCGATGGCTTCCAGCACACCACGGCTGACGGTCTGCCCGCTGTTCAGCAGCGTGTTCACATCCCGCGTCAGCTCCTGCAGGACGGCCAGCGCTTTCGGTGCGTTGAAATCGTCGTCCATGACCGCGCGGAAATCCGTCTCCGCCTGGGCCAGCCGCTCGCGGAAGCTCCCGCTTTCGTCGCCCGCCGGGGCGCTGTCCCGCATCTGCCGCGCCAGCCGCACCGGGCCATACAGCCGCTCCCACCCCGCCTGCGCCGCCTTCATCGCCTCCGTGCTGTAGTCGATAGGGCTGCTGTAATGTGAACTGAGCATGAACAGCCGGATCACTTCTGGTCGGTAACTCTTGAGCGCATCCTTGATGGTCAAGAAGTTGTTCAGGCTCTTGGACATCTTGACGCCATCGACCGTCAGGCTGCCAACCAGCATCCAGTATCGGGCAAACTCCGCATCGTTGGCGCACTCGCTCTGGACGATCTCGCACTCGTTGTGCGGGAAAATGTTATCCACCCCGCCGCCGTGAATGTCGAAGGTCGTGCCCAGGTACTTCTTTGCCATCGCCGAGCACTCGATGTGCCAGCCAGGAAACCCGACTCCCCAGGGGCTGTCCCAGCGCAGGATGTGTTCGGGTTCAGCCCGCTTCCACAGGGCAAAATCTTCCGGGTGACGTTTCTCTTCGCGGACGGCTTCGCGCGTGCCAGCTTCGAGTTCCTCCAAGCGGCGGTTGGAAAGCTTGCCGTATCCCGGCGCAGTCGTCACATCGAAGTAGACGCTGCCTTCGGAAACATAGGCGTGTCCCTTTTCGATCAACGTCTGGATCATCTGAATCTGTTCGGGGATATGCCCGCTGGCCCGCGGCGAAATATCTGGCCGCTGCACGCCCAGCGCGTCCATATCGCTGAAGTAGCTCCGCGCGTAGGTTTCGACGATCTGCATCGGCACGGCCTGGAGCTGCGTCGCCTTCTTCAAGATACGGTCTTCGCCCGTATCGAGCATGTGCCCGACATCCGTGATGTTCTGCACATACAAAACATCGTAGCCGCTGAAGCGCAGATAGCGCACGATGACATCGAAGTTGATGTAGCTCTTGGCGTGCCCAATATGGGCGTGATCGTACACGGTCGGGCCGCAGACGTACATGTTGACGCGCCCCGGATGGAGCGGTTCAAAATCCTGCTTCTGACGTCCCAACACGTTGAAAATTCGCAAAGCCATGTGAGTCTGTTCCCTGACTGCCCGCGCTGACGGAGTGCTTATTCCACGATGTGAGAATTGATGTTCGCAGATTTTAGCGCACTTCGTCAAGGTAGCCTATGCGCGACTTGGTCTACAATGCAAAGGAGTAGATCGCACAAGAAGGGAGCCATCATGCGTTCGGTGCGGATTTCCCGGCAGGAATGGCGCGGCGTCTTCCTCTTCGCCACCGGGCTGGTCGTCCTAACGACCCTGCCGTACCTCATCGCTTGGGCGCAGCAGGGAGCGGATTGGCGCTTCAGCGGCTTCCTCTTCGGCGTCGATGACGGCTTCTCCTACCTGGGCAAAATGCGCTTGGGGGCACGCGGCATCCTCGATTTCTACCTGTTCTACACCCCGGAACCCCATACCCGTGCCGCCCTGGTCTTCCTGCCCTACATCCTGCCCGGCTGGCTGGTCGGCCGCTTCATCGGCGACCAAGACCCCGCCCTCGTCCCCACGCTGACGGTCACTTTCCACTTCATGCGGATCGTCTTCAACCTGCTGCTGGTCATCGTGCTCTACCGCTTCATCGCGGCCTTCCTAAAAGCGCCCCACACCCGCCGGTTGGCACTTCTGCTGGCAGCGGTCGGCGGCGGATTGGGCTGGCTGACCTCGCTGGTCTTCGGCGGCGGTTGGCTCGGCTCAGCCGCCCCGGAGTTCTATATCCCGGAAGGTTTCGGCTTTCTGATCCTGCTGGGGCTGCCGCATCTCGCCTTAGCCCGCGCAGCGCTCTTGGGTGGTTTCCTCTTCCTCTTCCGCGCGCTAGATTCTGACCGCCCCTGGCGCGATGTCCTGGCTGCCGGATTATGCTGGTGCGGTGTCGGGCTGGTCGTGCCATTCTACCTCACCGTCATCTATGCCATCCTGGCCGCCTGGGGTGCGGCGCTCTGGATCGCGCAGCGGCAGTTCCCGCTCCGCCTCGCCGTTCGCGGCGCTGCCGCTGCCGGGCTGACTCTGCCGCTGTTCGCCTATTTCGCCTGGGTATTTTCATCCAATCCGGTCTTCGCCGCCTGGTCTGCCCAGAACAAACTGCCCTCACCCCACCCGCTCCTGTACGTCGTCTCCTATGCTCCGCTGGCGATCCTAGCCGGGATGGGTTGGATTGCCACCCGCCGCGCTGTGACCCCTCCAGCGCGGAGCCTGCTCATCGGCTGGCCGCTGGTCGTGCCGCTGCTCGTCTACCTGCCCATGATTACCGTGCAGCGCCGCCTGGCCGAAGCCGTCATCGTCCCGCTGGCGATCTTAGCCGCTGCCGGGCTGCGAGTCCTGCGCCGCCGCGCGGGACGCTGGCCCGCCCGGCTGGTAACCGTGACGCTGTGTTTGAGCAGCCTCCTGTTCGCCCTGGGCACGCTGCTCAATGCCTTCATCTTGGATCGCCCCCTGTTCCGCCCAGCCGGCGAAATCGCCATGCTTGACTGGCTCAACCGGAACCTCCCGGCGGACAGCGTGGTGCTGGCCTCGTTCGATACCGGCAGCATCCTGCCTGTCTATACCGCCCTGCGGCCTTACGTTGGCCACGGCCCAGAGACGCTCGGTGCCATCGAAAAGGAACTCGCCGTCTCCCGCTTCTATGCCGGGCAGATGGACGCCGAGGCGCGGCAGGCGCTCTACAACTCGGTGAACATCACCTACATCATCTACGGCCCAGCCGAACGCGAACTGATCCCGAGAGACATCGCCATCACGCCCAACTGGCAGCCCGATGCCGTGCTCATCTACGACTCCGGCGGCTATCAGGTCTGGTCACTGCCGCGCTGAGCTGTCCCTACCGCTCATGCACCAACACCTCAGGCGGCAGCGGGTTGTTATACGCCTCGCGGTAGAGTTCCGGCTGCCACATCCGGGATATAGCGTTCGCTCCCCACCTGGTAGCCGCCGTCCGCGCCAGTCACCCAGCCTAAGTCATGCTGCACCACATACACCGTGAGCATAGCCCCGATCAGGACGGCGACTTGAGAGGAATAGGGATTAGAACCTACTTCCACAATCCTCCCACCGATGAATTCGAAGTCGCGGTTCGCGTTTTCAGGCCGGCGCAGCCACCGATCAAACTCATCCAAGTGTGACAGCCTGCTCTGCCAATGTCACCTTGACCGCTTCTCCTCTCCGCGTCACAAATCGAGTTCCACGCGCATGACCCCGTCTTTTTCGCCCACCAGCACGAAGCCCAGCCGTTCAGCCACGCGCAGCATATCCGCGTTGCTGTTGAGGATGTTGCCGAAAATGCGCTTGACCCCCTCCTTGCGGCCAATCTCCATCAGCCGCCGCAGCATCTCCGTGCCCAGCCCGTACCCCTGGTAGGCATCGCTGACCAGGATCGTGAACTCTGCATCTTCCCCCCCGTACAGCTTGATGAGCCGCCCCGCTGCAATAATCTGCGGCTCCCCGGTGCGCCGGTTCTTGCACTCGGCCACCAGCGCCATCTCGCGGTCATAATCGATGAACGCCAGCCGCGACAGCCGCTCATGCTCGATGCGCTGGCTCAGCGCCATCGGGTAGAAGTAGCGCAGCACCACGCTCCGCTCGGAGAGGGTCTCGTGATAGCGAGCGATCAGCGGTTCATCTTCCGGCCGCACCGGGCGGATGATGACCTCGGTTCCGTCCTTCATCGTCCACGGCTGCACATACTGCGACGGGTACGGGCGGATCGCCAGGCGCGGCAGTTGCTCCTCCCGCACCGATGGGTCACACAGCACCACCCGCGCATCCAGCGCCACAATGCGCTCTGGCGAGGCCAGCAGCGGGTTAATGTCGATCTCCTTGATCGATCGCTGTTCGCTGACCAACTGGCTGAAACGCACCAGGAGCTGTTCCAGCCCCGCCAGATCGACCGGCGGCTTGCCGCGCACACCCTTCAGTGCCGTGTAGATCGTTGTCTCTTCCATCATCCGCCGCGCCAGTGTGCTCGTCAGCGGCGGCAGCGCCAACGCCTTGTCCTTGAACACCTCGACCAACACGCCGCCCATCCCGAACAGCAGCACCGGCCCAAACTGTGGATCAGGGCTGGCCCCAACGATCAGCTCGTAGCCGTCCAGTTTAATCATCGGCTGCACCGAGACGCCCAGGAAATCGCTCGGCTTGGCCTTCTCATGAACCGCCTGCTGAATCGCGCGGAACGCACCACGCACCGCCTCGGCATCTTGCAAGTTGAGCTTAACCCCGCCTACATCCGTCTTATGGGTGATCGTCTCCGAGTGCAGCTTGACCACCACCGGATACCCCATCCGGTCGGCAGCAGCAGCGGCTTCATCCTCAGTGGTGGCAATCGCCATCGGAATCGTCGGGATGCCGTAGGCCGCCAGAATCTGCTTGGATTCACTCTCGGTCAGAATCGTGCGCCCAGTCTGCCGCACGGCCGCGATCATGCCCTCCACCTGGCGGCGCGCCTCGGCCTCATCGACTGTGGCCGGCGGCAGCGCTGGCGTCTCGTACAGCGCCCGCAGATTTCCCGCAAAGCGCCACATGTAGTTGAACAGCCGTGTTGCCACGTCAGGGTAGGGCAGCGTCGGAATATTGGCGCGGTTCAGGATGGCCTCGCCTTCCGCCACCACTGAGCCGCCCATCCAGCTTGCCAGCACCGGCTTGCCCTCGATCTGCGCATACGGCTTGAGCATTTCTGCCGTCCCAGTCGGATCAGTCATGTCCTGCGGCGTCAGGATCACCAGCAGGCCGTCGCTGTTCGGGTCCTGCGCGGCGATCTCCAAGGCTTTGGCGTATTTTTCCGGCCCAGCATCGCCCAAGATGTCGATGGGGTTGCTGTGGCTCCAGGCTGGCGGCAGGAAGCTGCTCAGCTTCTCAATCGTCTCCGGCGTGATCTCGGCCAGCTCGCCGCCGCCCTGGATCAGCGCATCCGTCGCCAGCACGCCGGGGCCGCCTGCATTCGTCAGGATCGTCAAGCGGTTCCCGCGCGGGCGGGGCTGCTTGGAAAGCGCCTCCACCGTGTAGAACACATCCGCGATGCTGTCCACCCGCAGGATGCCCGCCCGCCGGAAGGCTGCGTCTAACACATCGTCGCTCCCCGCCAGCGATCCCGTGTGGCTGGCAGCAGCGTGAGCAGCAGCTTCAGTGCGCCCAGCCTTGATGACGATGATCGGCTTGTCGCGGGCGACATCCCGCGCTGCGCTCAGGAACGAGCGCGCGTCGCCGACCGTCTCCATGTAGATCACGATGCTCTCGGTCTGCGGGTCATCGCCCAGATAGCTGATCAGGTCGCCCCAGTTCACATCCAGCATCGAACCGATGCTCACAAACGCGCTGAAGCCGACGTTCTCCTTGAAGCTCCAATCCAGCACCGAAGTCAGCAGCGCCCCGCTCTGGCTGATGAACCCCACATTGCCCGGCCGCGCCATCCCTTTGGCGAAGGTCGCGTTCAGCCCCCGATGCGGCATCATTACCCCCAGGCAGTTCGGCCCAACGATCCGCATCTTGCCCTTCGCCGTCGCCAAAATCTGCTGTTCAAGCGCTGCGCCTTCCGGCCCGATCTCCTTGAACCCAGCCGAGATGATGATCGCGCCGGGGATGCCCAAATCCACGCAGTCGGCAATCAGCCCTGGCACAGATTTTGACGGCGTCACGATCACCGCCAGATCGACCGCGTCGGGCACATCCCGGATGGTCGGATACGCCTTGACCCCCAGTACCGAAGGCCGCTTCGGATTCACCGGAAACACCGCCCCGCCGAACGGGTTGGTAATCAGGTTCCACATAATCGTCCGTCCGACGCTGCCGGGGTTTTCGGTTGCGCCGATGACGGCCACATTGTTCGGCGCAAAGATCGCGTCCAACTGCTTGAACTGGTTCTGGACATCTTCCAGACTCACGACGGGTTTCGTCGGCTTGGTCATAACAGGCAAATCTCCTGTGTTTCATTGAACGAACTGCTTCCATCATACCCCATTTCCCCGGCCTGAACCGCCGACGGGCACAGCATTTTCACCAATCTGCCCGCTTCCTACACCCCAATCCACAAGGATTGTGATTTCTTACACAACCAACAGTAGCCGTTATCCGTATACCAGGTAGAACACTGCATGGGGCGTGAAGCACCCTCAGCCGGAATTCCCCATGCACGCCATCTACAAGAGCTGCCCCACGGTCGGGCCAGCCCTTCGTGAATCAGCACCATTCGATACCGAAAGGAGGCTTCACACCATGACCTTAGCCCAATCATCAGACCAGCTCCTCACCGAGAAACTGCCCTATCCATCGGGAAAGCTGGCAAAGAACCTCTACAAAACCCCCATCCTCCTCTACCGCCTGGGGCTGGGATCGCTCATTGGCCGGCTCTTCATGATTATGACCACCACCGGGCGCAAGAGCGGGCTGCCGCGCCGCACCGCCATCGAGTACCACGAATACGGCGGGCGCAAATACGTCCTCGTCGGCTGGACTCAATCCGACTGGTATCAGAACCTGCTGGCGAATCCCCTCATGACGATCCAGACCGCTGCCGGCGCCGAATCCGTCCGGGCGCGCCGCTTGGACGCCCCCGAGGAGCGCCGCGAGGCCTGGAAAGTCGCCGAGACCAGCCCCGGCATTCGCATGGCGATGCGCCTGTCTGGGGCACAGCTCACCGAAGAGGAATTCGTCGCCCAGAAAGATCGTTTCGTCATCGTCACCTTCGACCCCACCACAGAACCCACGCCGCCGCCGTTGGCCGCAGACCTCAAGTGGGTGCTGCCAGCCGCCTTGAACCTCTTCGGAACCGTCGTCATCCAGGCCATCGTCCGGCGTTGGGTCAAGCAGCGCCAGCAGCGCATGCCCTGATCCGCACGCAGCCTGAAAGGAGTCGGTGACATGACCCGGTCACAGCGTCTCATCCTCGCAGCGATAGCGCTCGTCGTCGGCGTCGGCCTGATCCCGGTTGTCGCGCCTGCTCTGATGCAGGGCGCGCTGGCGATCCCAACCCTGATGGTGGTCGCCGTCCTTACCATCATCATCTTGCTCAGCGTTCTCTCCACTGCGCCGGAAGCTGCCGAACCTGAAAAACGCAAGCGGTCGCCCCGTCAGGAAGACGAAGACCTTGACCTGGCGCAGTTGGTCGATCACCGAGATGGTGTGGAACGCAATGAACTCAAGCGCCTGCTCGACGAAACCGCCAGTGAAAGCATCCTGGACGATCACCAGCGCCGTTCCAGTCTTCACCAGTAATCACCAGTAAAGCGAGGAAACGCCCGTGCTTGAGCCGCTTCTCGTCCACAACGGTCTCGCCATCTACCGCCTCGGCCAGGGCGAACCCGTCTTGTTCATGCCCGGCCCGCACCGCTACCAGATTCCAGGTGACGGCTCCGCCCAAGACTTAATCAGCGGCCTGCTGGAGCTGCGCAAACAGGTCATTTCGTTCGATCCGCCGGGGTCAGGAGCATCCACCCGTCCGTCGCACCTCTCGATGGACGAAATGCACCAGTGCGCCAGCGAGACGCTCGACGTGCTGCGCATCTCAACTGCCGTCGATGTCCTGGGGCACAGTATGGGCGGTTTCGCCGCCTTGGCCTATGGGATCGAGCATCCGGCCCGCGTTCGCCGCTTGGTGTTGGTTGGAACGGGTACTGGGCGTGACGCCTACATGAATATGCCCGGCGCTCTAGCGCACCGCAGCCACCCGCACTTCTGGGGCATGGCGCTGCGGGCAGTGTTCCACATCCTCGTGCCTTGCCGCGCCGCCGAAACCCTCATGAACAACTACATCGACCGGGAGTCGTTCGTCGATCCGCGTTACCACCGCGCCGAGCCGGTCGCACTCGGCGATTGGCTGCGTCCCCGCCGTGGTCGCAGCGACTGGCACCGCATCGCCAGTCGCCTGAACTATGCGCCCGATCTCCACCACATCACCGCCCCGGCGCTTATCCTGTGCGGCCGGTACGACTCCCAATTTCCGCTCGGCGCTTCGCAGCAGTTGGCCGCGGCCATTCCCAACGCCAAACTGGTCATCTTTGAACGCAGTAACCACTTCCCGTTCATCGAAGAACGCGAAGCATTCTGGCAGGCCGTGGGTCAATTCCTCATGGCCTGAACATCAGGCGCTGTTGAGCATCCCCTGAGGTGGGGCAGCACGCTTCAACTATGCTGCCCCGCTGGAGATTCAAGGGCTGTCTCCGCCCTCAGTTCTTTTCGCCCTGGCGCGGCGCGAACAGCACATACAGTCCAAACGCCACCAGAATGAGCGGCCACCACTGGCCCACAACTTCCAAGAACCGGATGCCCTGGTCGCCCATCATCAGCGGCACACCCACCACCGCCAGGATCGCTGCCGGAACCAGCGCCCACCACGCGCGCACTTTCTCGAACAGCGGAGCCAGCAGGGCAATCGCCAAGAACCCAGCCGCCAACCCCAGCACGACTATGCCGCCCTTCGCTTCATTCGCCAGCGTCGTCACTTGCGTGGAGAGCACCACGCCAACGCCCAATCCCAGCAGCACGCTGCCGGGAACAACCAGCGGGAAGCGTCGGCTGAGGAACGCCCACACCAGGAAAGCAATCCCCAGCAGTGGCAGCACCAGCAGCGCCAATGTTTCGCTCTTTACCAAATTCACCAGCAGCACCAGCACGCCGACGCCGATCAACACGATGCCCGCGGCCCAACGATCATTGAGATGACTCTCCGGGTTGGGTTTGATGTTCTGTGCCATAAAAGCACCTCCTAAGAAAGCAATATACTGGGCAGACTCAGCCTTCAATGCCCAAGCCTTGCGAAGCAGTGGCGCGTAAGAACAAGCCGAGTCCAAGAGGGTTTTACGTTCTTCATAAATAATTGTGACCGAGAGTGACACAACTCTCCAGTGCAATTCGTCACCGCCGAAACCCGAAAATGTAACCCCGTTCGCCCAATGGGGTTTTCAGTTTCGAGCGTTCACATCGCCGCCGCCAGAGCCTATAATCACGCGGGGAGGAAGCTGTATGGAAAAAACCAACTCAACCCCACCGTTCATCCTGACCGAGTGGGTTCGCAAACAGATCGGTACCTGGATGTCGCTGCTGGGCAGCATGGTCTACCGCCTGGGGATGCACCCCGATTGGATCACCGTCGCCGGGCTGGTCGTCGTCTTCATCGCGTCGCTGGTCATCGCCCAGGGCCAATTCCAGTGGGGCGGCCTGATCCTAATGCTCGGCCTGCCCCTGGATGCCCTCGATGGCGCAGTCGCGCGGGCCATGGGACGCCAGGGCAAATTCGGCGGCGTTCTCGATTCCACCCTGGATCGCTATGCCGATGCTTTCATTTTTGGGGCTTTGAGTTATCATTTTGCCGTGCTGGATCGGTTCGACTACATGCTGCTGGCACTGGCAGCCCTGACGGGCGGCTTCGCGGTCAGCTACGTGCGGGCGCGGGCGGGTGAGGCTGGCCTCTCCGTCAAAGTCGGTTTGCTTGACCGCTTTGTGCGCGTCATCATCGTGGTAGCCGTACTGCTGCTGCCCCCGCTGATGCCGCTCGGCCTGTGGGTGCTGGCCGTCGGAACCAATTTCACAGCCCTCCAGCGCATGTGGTACGTTTATCGCAATACATGAGGCAAACCTATCATGGTGTTTGAGCAAGAGGGTATTCGGTTATTCAACACGCTGCAAATCCGTTACTATGGCCTGATTATCGTGCTGGCGATGCTGGTGGCAGCGTTCATCGCCGCGCGGCTGGCAAAACGCGATGGCAAAGACCCGGAGCATATCTGGGGCGGCCTGACCTGGGCCATCATCCCCGGTATCATCCTCGCCCGGCTCTGGTTCGTTTTCTTCCCCCCCATCGCCATGACCGCCGGCTGTTCCACCCCCGTCACCACCGACATCTGCCGGGACACCGGTTGGTATCTCCAGAACTTCTTCAACCTCCAGGACGGCGCCATCGCCATCTGGAGCGGCGGCTTGAGCATCTTCGGCGCAGTCATCGGCGGGCTGATCGGCGCCTACCTCTACCTGCGCCGCAACAAGCTCCCCCTCGGGCCGTGGCTCGATATTGCCGCCGTCGCCCTCCCGCTGGGGCAGGCCATCGGCCGTTGGGCCAACTGGGTCAACCAGGAACTCTACGGCTCAGTGACAACGCTCCCCTGGGGAATCACCATCGAATCCGCCAAGCGCGTCGGCCCCTATACCAGTACCATCGATTACCCCGTGGCGACCACCCTGTTCCACCCGCTCTTCCTCTATGAGTCCCTCTGGAACTTCCTGGCCTTCATCGTGCTGCTCAACGTCTTCCTGCGCTACCGCAGCCGCCTCCTCCCCGGCGACATCTTCCTGCTCTACGTCATGCAGTACAGTGTTGTCCGTTTCCTGCTGGAATTCCTGCGCGTGGAAGTCACCCTCGTGGCCGGGGTCAACTGGTCGCAGGTCGTCTGCGTCGTCGCCTTCATCGCCGCGCTCATCTACTTCCTGTATCGCCATCGCGCCGGCGCAGCCAATCCCGCCTCCCAACAGCCGCAGGCCACTTAGCGCCGGTCAGCCAGCCCCGCTTCGTTCACTCCCCCTCTCCATGTTTGGAGAGGGGGCCGGGGGGTGAGGTTCTGGAACCTCCTCTGAACCGACCCGATGCGCCGCTGACGGATTCATCCTGTCAGCCGCTACCGCTTCGTTTGTCCTCACCACCTCCCTATGCGGTATGGACTGGGGAGGAGCAGGGGATCACTTACCCCCTTCACCTGCAAAAGCCGATCTTGCCAAGCCCCGCCTTTTCCAGTAGACTAACCGCAACGTCGGGGCGTAGCGCAGCCTGGTAGCGCGCTTCGTTCGGGTCGAAGAGGTCATGGGTTCGAATCCCGTCGCCCCGACAGCACCGCCGCAAAAATCCCGGCCCGAAACGGGATTTTTGATTCCTGGCGCGGCGGCGCTCCATTCTTGACCATCAGCCCAAAGGCCGCCCCATCCCATGCGATCTTCTCTGCTCCTCGTCACCCTCCTGCTCGCGTTGCTTGGAGCGGCCAGCCTCTCCGCCCAAGCTCCTGACCCCACCCCCACCGTCACGCCCATGATCCTCGGCCCGGTCACCCAGGTCACGCCCACGCCCGCCCCGCCCGGCTTCGATGACCCCCGCCGCGTCATCTGCTCCGCCCCTTTCCAGCCTGGCTTCGTGCCGCAGATGATCCGCCCCGGCGACCGCCTCCCCGATCTCATGGCCGGCGTTCTCAACCTCACTGTCACCCAAGTTGCCGCCCTCAACTGCCTGGATGATCCCTTGGCGCTGCCCGTCGGCGCGCTGGTCTGGCTGCCACCTGCCGCCTCCTTTGAAGCCGCCGCGCCGCCCGCCGCCCCCTCAACCGCTCCCCCGGCCATCGCCCACTTCTCCGTTGATCCGCCCCAGGTGGAAAATACCGCCAGCATCACCCTCACCTGGGAAGCGAGCGGCGACTATGCCTACTTGTACATCTGCGGCACGGAGAGCCGTCTGCCCTGCGTCCGCCCACCGGAACATCTGCTCACCCGCCTGCCTGCGGCCTATACCACGCCGCCCATCCGCGGCTTCCGCTACGCCGGAACGCTGCGCTACCGCCTAGAAGTGGTCGCCGCCGGCCAATCCGCCGTTCAAGACATCACTGTCGAAGTTCGCTGCGCCAATCAACGCTTGGGCGGAACCAGCAGCGGCCTGCTGCTCTGCTTGAACGAAGCCCCGCGTGTGACCCCAGTGCTGGCCCAGTCCTTCGAGTCCGGCCTGATGCTGGCCTTCCCATCCACCGGCGACATCTGGGCCTTCACCGCAGACAGCCGCCTGCGCATCTATCCCGGCACGGCCAGATTACCCGTCCAGGCTGGATCAGCCGCGGACGGCTCAGCCATTCTCCCCGCGCCCGCCTTTGCCGCCGTCTGGGCCGAACTCGCCGCCAGCGACCATCCCCTCGGTCCCCCAACCGAATCCGCCCGCACCGTCGAAGCCGCGCTTCAGCCCGCCGGCCAGGTCTCCTACACCACCTACCTCCAGCTTGCCGGAGTCACCTACGCCATCACCCGCCTCCCCGGCGAATCGCTCGGCTGGTGGTTCATCATCTGACCGCAACTTTTCCGCCATCTTTACGTCGTTATGAATGTAAAGAAGAACGTTACAGCCTGCGCTTCAGGCTGATCAAATAGGAGGAATTGCCATGGTTATCGGAAAGAGCCGCTCTCGGGCCGTATGGATTCTCGCGGCATTTGCCCTGGTGCTCATCACCGCCGGAGCCGTCGCTGCCCAGGATCGACCAGCATCCGGCACAGCTTGTGAGTTCGCAGTTCCAGAAGGGTGGCTGACGTATACCGTCGCTCCGAACGACACGCTGTACGGCATCGCCGCCCGCTACCAGACCACCACGCGGCTGCTGGCGCGGGCCAACTGCCTCGCCGATCCAGCTCGTCTGCGCGTCGGCCAAGTGCTCGTCGTGCCGGGCATCGCCAATCAATATCGCTTCGAGTACGCCCCCAATGCCGCCTACAGCTCCGGCGGGTCCGGAGATCGCCTTCAGGATCAGGCACGTGACCAGCTTCGCGACCAGACCCAGGATCGCCTCCGGGATCAAACCTGTGACCAGAACTGTGAACCGAACAGCTTGAGACAGAATCATCACGGTCAAGGTCACGCCTAGAGCGGGTAATCAATGGCTCGCCTCTTTCCCTGAATGTCCGCATCCCTTCCCTTCAGAGCATAAATCAGGCAGACATGCCTAGAGGGTGAGGATCAAGGGAAAAGCCTGTCAATTCCCGCTCATCTGGACGGCGCGTCCTCCGCGCCGTCCACTACTCGATCCAATCCGCTTCAGTCCCCAGCCCGATCAGATCGCTCATCAGCACCGCGCCTTCATTCCGCTGCGGCAGCCGGCTCAGGTAGCGCTCCGTCACCGCCACGTTGGAGTGCCGCAGCAGTTGGCTGATCTTGTCAATCGGCGTTCCCGCCTCTTGCAGCGCCCCTGCCACCGACCGCCGCAGATCGTGTGGAGCCACCTTCCCCAACCGTGCCGCTGCCGCCGCCTCACCCACGATCAGCCAGATCCCCTCCGCTGTCAGCGGCCCCCTGCTGATCCGCCCGCCTTTCCAAATGCGCCGGATCAGCGGCGACTCCGCCGGCGGCGCCGGTTCCAGCGGCGCGACCACTTTGCGCCAGCGATTGATCAAGTGCATCAGCGGCCGCGGCACATCGATCATCGCCACCTTCCGCCCCTTGCCATGCACCCGCAGCACCACCCGGTCATTCTGAATCGAAAGATCGCCCCACCGCGCCGCTGCCAGCTCGTCCCGCCGCAGCGCCATCGTGCACAGAATCGCCAGCATCAAATGGTTGCGGAGTTCCTGGTTGTCGCTGGTAGCAATCTGCCTCGCGCTGGCGATCAGCAGCTTGATCTGCTCCGGCGACAGCCACCGTCCCGGACGCTGGCCTTCTTCAGCGTTCGGCACGCGCACGTTCTTCATGCTCATGCTGGTGTAATCATCCAGCAGTTCGGCTTCGGAAAGCAGGCTCGCCAGCGTGATGATCGCCGCCCGCGCTTGCCCTAAGCCCTGCTTGCCGTGCCCGGCCTGCAAAAGCTGCCCCAGCCACGCCCGGAGCTGCGCCGCGCTCAAGCTCGATTGCAGCAGTCCAATCGGCAGGGCGCTCATCCGCATCGCGCGGGTGTAGCCTTTAGCCGGTTTGATCCCGGCCATGTCCACCAAATATTGGTCCACCCAACGGAAATACGCTCGCTCGGTGTGGCGGCTGCCAGCGCGGCCGGGCAGCGTCGCTGCAAAGTTGAACGTCTGCCCGGTCGGCTCGTAAATGGTCAGATCACGGGGAGGTCGGCGCTGAATTCGAGTCATGCCGCCATTATAGCATGCTGCCCTTCCCACCGGAGCCATTCCCCCGTATGAGAAACTCCTAACGACTCCTAGACAGCCTGTCTGGTTTTGCCGATAATGATCCCGTTGTCCACTCATCGCCGAGGCGCACTTTGGGACTGCTGCTGGTCATCGCGGGCGGGGTCTTCGCCGCCCTCTTCATCGTGGTCGGACTCGTCAAAGCCTTCGCCGCGCAGTCACGCATCACCTTCTGGGATACCCTCCTGGCGTTCCTCGCCGCCTTGGTAACTCTCATCGGCCTCGTCGAATCCGCCATGACCGTCCCGCCGGAACCCCTTCCGCAGCAGATCGCTCTCGGCACCGCGGCCGGGTTGGTTGGCCTCGGCCTGCTGGTCATCCTCCTAGAACTCCGCCGCGAGCAGCGCCTCAAAGGCTCCCGCGGGGTCTTCGCCGTCGGAATCGGCCTGCTCCTGGCCGCGTCTGCTGCCGTCACCGTCCCACGCCTGTCGGAGCGCATCCTGCTGCCCGTGCTGGCAACCGCCACCCCCATCCGCGTCGCCGCCCTGGAGTCAACGTCCACCCCTCCTGGCCCCACATCGACCGCCGCCGTGTCACCGTCACCCACCCCCACGCCCTCGCCAACCTTGACGCGCACACCGCGCCCGTCCGCCACGCCCACGCCCACGCGCTTCGTCTTCCTCACCCGCACCCCAGAGCCAACCGCGACGCTTCCCAACCCCTGCCTGGCGCGCACCCTCTACAATGTCAACCTCCGCGCCGAGCCGTCCCTTGATGCCGCCATCATCATGACCATCCCTTTTGATATCACCGTCACGCTCTTTGGCCGCACCCAGGACTCGCAGTGGTGGTTCGGGAAATACGAAGACCAGGCCGGCTGGCTCAAAGGCGAATTCCTCGATCTCAGCGCCTCCTGCGCCGCCCTCCCGCCCCGCTGAAGGCCTCTGCGCTGAAAATACGCTACCCCTTCCAGGTTGCTCTCCGCCCTTTGCGCCTGTGTGGCATCCTCCCCGGCAGGGGATTGCGGTGGAATTCTTCGTTTCTTTGCGCCCTTTGCGGCTAAATATTCTTCCTTTCGATTTTATGCTAAAGAGTAGACAAAATGTCACCCTAAACGCCCCATTTTATGCTACCCTGTATTTACGACAGGGTAGGGACGCCATTCTTGGCATCCGGTTAGACTCCCTCTCCCAGCGAGCGCAGCGCGCATTCGGGAGAGGGGCCAGGGGGTGAGAGCTTCAAGATTCTCATATTCTCACATTCTCATTCTTATCATTCTTATCATATTTCTCATCAAGTCCCGCTTTTGCACAGCGAAGAGCGGCCAGCATTTTCAAAAAGAGTGACATTATGTTCACCCTTTCGTCCCAAAATGTGCGTATAATGTGCTTTTAGAACACAAGTTCTAAACAAGTGCGCTTCGATGGATGAAAGGATCACGCGCATGTCTTCCCTCATCTCCCGCCTGAGCGAACAGTTCGCCCGCGCCCGGCAGCGGCTCCGCCCAGCTCCACACCTGGAACGCCTTGCCGTCCACAATGCCGCCCGCTGGGGCAGTGCGGCGGATTCTGCCGCTCAGGCCCATCTGTACCGCCAGTCCCCCTGGGTCTATATCGCCGTCAACCGCATCGCCGAAGCCGGCGCGCTCGTCCCGCTCCGGATTCGTCCCCGCTTCCCCCAGCCCAACCCCGCCCGGACGGCTGCCGTCCCCCACCCGCTGGAAATCCTGCTGGATGCCCCCAATCCGTTCATCAGCCGCTTTGAGCTGCTCGAACAGACCATCGGCATGCTCGAACTCACCGGTAACGCCTACTGGTTTCTGGCCGGCGAGAACGGCGTCCCCACAGAAATCTGGCCGCTGCGCCCGGATCGCGTCCGCATCGTGCCCGACCCCGCCGAACTTATCAAAGGCTACCTCTACGAGATCGACGGCCAGCGCATTCCCCTCTCGCCTCTCGAAGTCGTCCACTTCAAACGCTGGCATCCCTCCGATGACCTCTACGGCCTCTCCGCGCTGGAGGCCGCCCGCCTGGCCGTCACCAGCGACCGCGCCATGGCCGAGTGGAACCGGAACACCTTCGGTCAGGATAACGGCGTCCCCGCTGGCATCGTCACCATCAAAGACTACGTCTCCGACGCCGACTTCGAACGCATCAAAGCCGAATGGCGGCAGAGCTACGGCGGCCCCCAGCGGCGCACCGCCTTCCTGCGCGGCGGCACCGTCGAATGGCACAACATCGGCCTCAGCCACCAAGAACTCGATTTCTTGCAGGGTCGCCAGGCCCACCGCGATGAAATCCTCAACATCTTCGGCATCCCCGTCGGCCTGCTGAGCGAAAACGCCACCGAAGCCAATGCCACCGTCGCCGAGCGCCTGTTCATCGAACGCACCCTCTGGCCCAAGCTGGTGCGCATCGCCCAAAAGATCAGCCAGGATATGCTGCCCTTCTGGCCGGGGGCCTACATCGCCGAGTTCGAGGACATCCGCCCGACCGACGCCCAGATTCGGTTGGATGAAATCCGCGCCGCCTATCCGGTGCTGAGCGTCAATGAAATCCGCGAACGCTACTACCGGCTGCCTGCCACCCTCTGGGGACAGTTCCCCGTCGGCGCGCGCAAACAGCTCGTGCCGCTGGAAGCTGAACCCCCGCTTGAATCCACAGTCGTGGAGCCAGCCCTCACGTCCGAAGCCGGCCAGTCACATCCTGAATCTGCCCTGCGCGAACTGCGCCGCTGGGAACGCTTCGCCCTGCGCCGTCAGGGGCGCGGCGGGCGGCGTCCCTTCCACATCCGCGCCATACCCGATGAAATCGCCTTTGAACTCTCCGCCGAACTGCTCGCTGCCGAGGACGAAACTGGCATCAAAGCAGCCTTTGCCTCCGCCTATGCCCGCCTGGCCGAAGCGCCCGAACTGGAGTTCCACCTCGTCAAATAGACGGCCGCCGGACGGATGCGCCTAAAAATCCGCCCGGTCAGCAGGACACACAGCTCTGAACGATGTATTTCACCTGTGGGGCGCTTGGGGCGCCGCGAACGTCTAGGGACGGGCTTCTGCCCGTCCGCCGCTCCTCAGTCCCGTCCTCAATCCCAATCCGACTACCCTGAACGATCCTATCCCTCCCACCGCGTTTCAGGGTATAGTAAATGCAGGTCAAACATCCACCCCGATGCACTCAGGGAGAGTCCAGGATGGCGAAGCACGTCTTCATCTCCTATAAGCACGAAGAGCAGGACTTTGTGGAAATGCTCATCCGCCAGCTAGAAGCCGCCGGCTTCCCTGTCTGGTTGGATACCGAGCGGCTCCGTGCAGGGGAAAATTGGCGGGAAGCCATCAACGAAGCCATCCGCGACTCCTTCGCCCTCATCCTGGTCATCTCGCCCGATTCCAAACGCTCCGAGTACGTCACCTACGAGTGGGCTTATGCCCAGGGCGCAGGCGTCAAGGTCATCCCTGTGCTGCTCAAACCCACCGAAAAGCTCCACCCCCAGTTGGAAATCCTCCAGTACCTCGATTTCACCGACCGGGCGCGCCCGTCTTGGGATAAACTCCTGCGCCGTCTCTGGGAACTCCAGGGCGAACAGCAGCCTTACACCGTCACCGTCCCGCGGGACGCGCCCCAGCCAGTGCGCACGGCCGTCGCTGCCCTGGATAGCCACAATGCCGAGGAGCGCCGCTCCGCCCTCATGACCCTGGCCCAGATGAATCACCCTGCCGCCTATGCCGCCCTCGTCAGCGCCGTACAGCACCCCATGCGCGATGTCCGCGTCGATGCCGCCTTCTTGCTCGCCAAGCAGACCCACTATAAGGATGCCGCCGCCGTCCCCGGCCTCCTAGATGCCCTCCAGGACGACGACCCCCGCCTGCGGGCGGCTGCCTGTAAAGCCCTCGGCGACATCGGCGATGGCAGCGCCGTCCCCGATCTGCTCCGCTTGATGGTGCAGGACCCCGACGGCAACATCCGCTGGCAGGCCACCGGCGCCCTCGGCAAGATGGGCGCGGCTGCCGTGCCTGGCCTGACTGCCGCCCTAAAAGATGAAGACTGGAAAGTCCGCCGCAGCGCTGCCGAAGCCCTCTGGGCCATGCGCGAGCCGACCGCTGTGCCAGGGCTGGTCGAGGCACTGGCCGACAAAAACGATATCGTCCGTCAGGCCGCCGCCAGCGCCCTCGAAGGCATGAGCGACATGGCGATGCCTGCCCTCCTGGAAGCCATCAAAAGCCGCGACCCGCTCCAGAGCAAAGGCGCAGCGGAGATGCTCCAGCGCATCGGCTCGCCGGAGGCGCTCAACGCCGTCAAACAGTGGATGTCGCGCGGCCCAACCACCTCAAAGTTCACGCGCTGAGGAACACCATGAAGTTTGGGCGAGTTATTGGCAATCTGGTCGCCACTCAAAAAGTCGCCGGGCTGGAAGGCGTCAAATTCCTGATCGTCCAGCCGCTCAACATCCGGCGGGAGCCGGACGGCGAATCCTACGTCGCTGTGGACGCGACTCGTCAGGCCGGCGAGGGCGAACTCGTCTTCGTCATCGCCTCCAAAGAAGCTTCGTTCGCCCTGCCGAATGAATTCGTCCCGGTCGATGCCGCTGTGGTCGGCATCGTCGATGATGTTGATGACCGTCCCCTGCTCAACAGCGAGAGCGTCGCCTGGAAAGTCTTCCTCACCCCGCCCGTCGCGGGCCGCTGAGCCGCAGCTACCGCACCCGGTCGGGATACACCTGCCGTGCCAACTGCTCTTCCTGTTCCACCAGCGACCGCACCGCATCCAGCCCGTGCGACCAGAAGTTCAGGTCCGTCAGATCGACTCCGACTTTCGCCAGGATTTTCTCCGGCCAGTCCGAGTCCCCTGCCGCCAGAACCTCGATGAACTGTGGGACGAAAGCCGCGCCGCGTTCCCGGTACAGGTTGAACAGCGCCAGTACCAGCAGCTCGCCGAACGCATAGGCATACACGTAGCCGGGGGTGCTTAGGAAGTGCGGCACATAGCTCCACCAAATGCCGTAGTTCTCGGTCATAGTCACGCTGCTGCCGAACATCGCCCGCTGCGTCCCCAGCCACAGCTCGTTGATCCGCGCCGTCGAAAGCTCGCCTTCCGTCCGCCGCGCCGTATGCAGCGCGTCCTCGAAGCGGTTCATCGAAATCTGCCGGAAGATCGTCGCGAAGCTGTCTTCAACCTTGTGCGCCAGCATCGCCAGCCGTGCTTCAGGATCGCTTTCCTTGTTCATCAGGTCGTTGAAGACCAGCATCTCGCCAAACGTCGAAGCCATCTCCGCCGTGGTCAGCGGTGTATTCATGCCGAAGATGCCCTGTGCTTCCGCCGCCAGGTAGCCGTGCACCCCGTGGCCCAGTTCGTGCGCCAGCGTCATCACGTCCCGCGCCTTGCCTTCATAGTTCAGGAAGACGAACGGATGCGCCGAGGGGACACTGGAGCTGCAAAACGCCCCGCCGCGCTTGTTCGGCAGCACCGGCGCATGAATCCAGCGCTCCTCAAAGAAGCGGCTGCTGATCTGCGCCACTCGCGGGCTGAAGGCCTCAAACGCGTTCAGCACGATCTCGCGGGCTTCATCCCACACGTAGAACGTGTCGCTCTCTTTGACCGGCAGCGGCGCGTAGCGGTCGTAATCGGTCAGTTCATCCAGTCCCAGGAGCTGCCGCTTGAGGTTGTAGTGCCGCGCCACAATGTCGTATTGGCTCGTCACCGCGCTGACCAGCGCCTCGACCACTGCGTCCGGCGCTTTGTTAGAAAGATTCCGCGAGGAAATCCACGACGGGTAGCCGCGCCGCTTGTCATCCGCAGCTTTGTCGGCAGCCAGCACGTTGAAGATGAAGGTCAGCTCCATCGACTTGGCATTCAGCCCGGCAGTGATGGCTTCCTGTCCCTTCCGGCGCGCCTCGCGGTCAGTATCATGCAGCTTGGTGAGCGCCTGCGTCAGTGTCAGCTTCTGGCCGTCGTAGTCCACCCGAATGGCGCTGACCAACTGGGTGAAGAAGCGCGTCCAGGCGCTCCGCCCCGTGACCGACTTCTCCACCAGAAGCTGTTCTTCGATCTCCGAAAGCTGGAAAGGCTTGTAGCGCCGTTCAGCTTCCAGCATGTGACGGTAGTGCGACAGCAGGGGGTCGTCGATGATCTTGCGGGCGGCCTCGTCCTCCACCAAGTTCCATTCCAACTCAAAGAAAACCAGCTTCTGGTTGAACTCTGCCCCGTACTCGGTCACTTTCTGGATGAGCGCCCCATACTGCGGGTGGGTCGTATCGGTGCTGTACAGCAGCGACGCATAGCTGCCAATCCGCCCGCTCCGGTCGTAGAGCTGCTCCAACGTCTGGATGGCTTCCAGCATCTCGCTCGCGTTCAATTGAGCAACCCGGCCGCGATAGCGCTCTGCGAACGCCTCAGCCTGCTCCATCACGGCGTCCATGTCGCGCTGCAGCGCGGGGTCATCCGGGCTGGCGTAAAAGATCGATAAATCCCAGACAACATCTTCCGCCCCGGTCAGGCGTTCAACAGCCAATTGATCCGTCATGCTCAGGCCATCCCTCTCTAAAAAAGGCTCCATCTGAGCGTATCCTAGCCGATCCCTGTCCCGGATTCAACCGCGCCGCGCCATTTCTGGATATAATGACCGTCATCTGAACCTTATCCTCGTCAGCCGAGTAGATAGGCACATACCGTGGCTCGAACCCCATTGACCGATGCTGAAATCGCCACCGCGCTCGCCAGCCTTCCCGGCTGGGAACACAGCGGCGACAGCCTTACCAAAACCTTCAAACTAGCAAAATATCTGGACGGTCTGACCCTCGCCACCGAAGTCGGCCAGCTCGCCGAACAGATAGATCACCACCCGATGATCGTCATAGGCTGGAAGCGCGTCACCATCACCTTTTCCACCCACGACGCGGGCAATAAAGTCACCGAATGGGATGTCAAAGCCGCCGCCGCAGTCGAGGCCCTGCCCAGCGCCCGTTCCGCCACCTGAAGCACAGTGGAAATTCTCTACCGCCTCTTGGGGCCGCCGCACGAAGCCCTGCATGTCCTTGCTCTCTGGCTGGTCGGCCGGCGGCCCCGCGCAGTGTCATTTCGCCACGTCGATATTCCCGATGATCTCAGCACGCGCCAGTACATCTTTGTGGCCGCTCTGCCCGCCCTGGTCTTCTGGAGCCTTGCCCTGGTCGGGGCGCTGCGGCTGGCGACCGCCGCCGACCTCGGCAGCCTGCTGCTGGGCTTTGCCGCGATGAGTATAGGCGTGTTAGCAGGCCTTGGAACTTACGGCGACCTGCGCCTGATCTGGCAGCGGCTCAACCAGGCGCCGTAGGGCAGCCGTCGATCTGCCGCCAGCCGCGCGGCGTATCTCCATCAGACTGCCAGCGACCAGCCATTGCCTCTGCATCAGCCGCGCATTGGGCAGCCTCCACCCCCAGAGTCCTACACTGAATTCATAGCACAGTGATCCGACTTCAGGAGGCAGTTACCATGCAGCGCGTCAGCATCAGCATCATCCTCGTCCTGCTCTTCGGCATGATCTTCAGCGCCCAAGCGCAGGGGCAGCCCGAGAGTGTCCTCCAAGATGTTTGTCCGTATAGCAGCGGAACCCACTTCCAACCGGGCGTCTTCCCGCGCTACGAACTCCGCAACCAGCGCCTGCTGCTGGTCAGTTGGACAACGGGCAAGGTGGTTCGTGAGGTCGAAACTTCGCTGAACACCTCCCGTTTCATCGTCATGGGCTGGTCACCCGACTGCCGCTACCTGACTGCCGCGCTCGGCCAGAGTGACACGGCCGTCTGGGATGTGGTCGCTGCCCAGCGTGTGGGTACATTCCCCGGCTCAGGGCTGCGCTGGAGTCCCGACAGCCAGCAGGCCGTCCTCTCCCAATCCGATGGCCTCTACCTCTGGACAGTCGGCGCGGGCGACCCACTGCGCCTGACCAACTTCCGCGGCGATTATGTCATGGATTATTGGGATACCGCCCGCAGCGAACTCTGGCTAATGGTCTACAGCACCTACTATTCGTCGCCGGGCGTCACTGTCTATGACCGCCAGACCGGCCAGCAGATCGCCTACTACGACAACCCAGCCGGGCAGAGCCGCCAGATCGGCTTCACCTTCTCCACTGATGGCTCGCGCGTCATCGTTTACACCATTCGGGCACAGGACAGCCGCAGCGCAGGCGTGACCATCTGGGAACGTGGCACAAACAACCACATAGATCTACCCGTGGGCAGCGAAGCCGCTGCCATCGACTCGCGCATCGCCCTCAGCCCGGATGGCCGCTATCTGGTGATCGGCCGCCACTTCCTCCGTGTCTGGGATTTGACCGCGCTGCCAGACTCGCTGGATGCCCGCACCCCAGCGTACTTCGCCGGGCCGACTGCCGTCATCACTCAAGTAAGCTTCGTCGACAATGCCATCATCGAAACGCTGGACAGCTCCGGCAGCCGCCAGCGCTGGGACATCACCACGGGCGAAGCGGTTCCCGTCGCGTAGGAGCAGTACGTCTGTCACCCCATCCTCATACTCATAGGGCAGGGACGATCCGGCAAGATCGCCCCTGTTCGTTTGCATTCAGCATGCCGTCAGACGGTCAAATAGGAACAGAATGTCGTCAGCAGCTTCGGCGATGTCCGCCCAGCCGTGCAGCCGAGCTTCATCCAATGCCGCCACCAGTCCGCTTCGGTGCAGCGCCTTGAAGTCCCCAATCGGCAGCCGCATCTCGCCCGTGTCGGGATCAACTGCCAGATACCAGCGAGCAGCACTTTCCGCACCGGCCGCCTCCCGATGAATGGCGGCGGACTCCGCCGAGGGCTGGACTTTGCTCCAGGGGGTGCTGATGCGAAACTGCCCGTCATCCAGCAGTTCACGCGCCAGCTCTACCGCGGATGGATTCAGTTTCATGATCTACTCTCCCTTCAATTCGGACTCATCCTCATGGTCATGTTCGATGATCGCATTCGGATCGCCTGGCGGCAGCTCGCAGCGGCGGTGCAGCCACTCACCGCTGCGGATGGCCCGCACCGCACTCATCACTTGGTTAGCAGGCGACTTGAACACCTCACGGTAGCCCGTCGCGAGTGTGTAATCTCCTGCCATGCGGTCGGCATTGAACACCACCACATAATAACTCCCGGATGCCGGCGTTTGGAAGTCAAAGCGCGGCGCTTCGTAGAATTCCGTCCCGCCAAATGGCTCAACGAATGTTGGGCGAGGAGAAGCAGCTTCCGGCGTGGCTTCAGCTTCGACCTCCTCGGCGGGTTCCCACGTGCTCACGTAGACAACCAATCCCTCCGGTACATCGAACGGCAGATCGACCGCCAGCGCCTCGACACCTTCCACCGCTGGACCAAGAATCGCCATCTGCGGGTAGAAATCAGCATAATGCTGTCCACACACCGGCGTCAGCACTTCGGCTCGCAGCAGCGAGTCGGCTGCCTCGAAGTCCAGCCGGAAGACATCGATGTCTCCTTCATCCAAATAGCCATACAGCGCATATGAGATCGTAGCATCCGGCAGCACCACCGCCGTCTCGAAACCGCCCCAATCTGCTTTTTCGATGGACGGATCATGTGCCCAGACTGCCCCTGCCAGCGCCAGCACGCTAATCAAAACCACAGCTTTTCGCATCGAGAGGTCTCCTCACGGGTTCTTTTTGTTACATGCTGGCTTCAGTCTACGGGTCTTGGATGAGCCGCGCCTGAATCGCGGCACTGTCCATACAAGCAGACATCTTTGGTCTGGGGTCGTCTGCTCTTCTCACGGAGAAATAACACAAACAGGCGCATCCAACCCGGACGGCACTGACACCATTGCCGCCAATTCTGTCAAATCTTCCCTCGAACGGTCAGCGTGGCAGTGGAAACGTGACCGAATCACGCAGTTGTAACTGCAGCATTTGCAACTTTTCGACACAAAAAAGGCAGAGCATCGCTGCCCTGCCTTGAATTGGCTGAACGCAGAACCTACTTGGCGTAATCGACCGCCCGCGTCTCCCGGATCACCTGCACCTTGATCTGGCCGGGATACTGCATCGTCTCCTCGATCTTCCGGGCCACATCCCGCGCCAACCGCAGCGACGCCAAATCGTCCATCGCTTCTGGCCGCACAATGATGCGCACTTCGCGTCCCGCCTGCAGCGCGTAGCTCGCCTCCACACCGTCAAAGCTGTTAGCGATCTCTTCCAGCGTCTTCACCCGCTTGATGTAGGTCTCCAGACTTTCTCGCCGGGCCCCCGGCCGCGCTCCACTGATCGCATCAGCCGCTTCCACAATGTAGGCTTCGACGCATTCCTGCTCGACCTCGTGGTGGTGGCTGGCGATACAGTTGATCACTTTGGCGTTCACCCCGTAGCGTTTGGCGAAGTCCGCCCCAATTATCGCGTGTGTGCCTTCGACTTCATGGTCAATCGCTTTGCCGATGTCATGCAGCAGACCGCCCGCCTTCGCCAGATTCACATCCGCGCCCAGTTCCGCCGCGATCATCCCAGCGATGTGCGCCGTTTCGATGGCGTGGGCATGCTGGTTCTGCCCGTAGCTGGTGCGGAACTTCAGCCGCCCCAGCAGCTTGAGAATTTCCGGGTGCAGACCCGGTACACCGGTTTCGTAAGCCGCCCGTTCACCCTCCTCGCGGATGATCTGCTCGACTTCCGCTTGGGCATCCTCGACCAGCTTCTCGATGCGTGCCGGGTGGATGCGCCCGTCCACCACCAGCTTGGCGAGCGCCCGCTTGGCAACCTCGCGCCGCACCGGGTCGAAGCTGCTGATCGTCACCGCTTCCGGGGTGTCATCGACAACCACATCAACGCCCGTCGCCAGCTCAAAGGCACGGATATTGCGCCCGCTGCGCCCAATGATGCGCCCCTTCATCTCGTCGCTCGGCAGCGGCACGACGCTGACCGCAATCTCGCTCACATGTTCCGAAGCCAGCCGCTGCACCGCCAGCGCGATCACATCGCGAGCGCGGTTATCAGCCTCTTCGCGGGCATCCGCTTCCACCTGCCGAATGATCCGCGCCATATCGCTGCGGGCTTCGTTCTCTACAGCAGCGAGCAGTTCTTTTTTAGCCTCATCCACCGTCATTTGGGCGATCCGCTGCAGTTCTTCCAGCCGCTGCGTTTCAAGCTTCTGCAGGTCATTCTGCTGCTTGTCCAGCTTGCTCTGACGTTTGTTCTGAAGCTGCTCCCGTTGTTCCAAGCGCTCCAGCCGTTTATCCAGGTCCTCGCGGCGGCGCTGAAGGCGCTCATCCTCTTTATCCAGTTCGCGGCGGCGGCGTTGCGTCGCCTGTTCGCTCTCTTCTAAGACCTGTCTGGCCCGTTCCTCTGATTCGACGATGATGTTCTTGGACTGCTCATTAGCTTTGGCGAGGATCGCGTTCGCTTCAGCCTCAGCTTTCTGCCGCCGGTTGTTCCCGCGCGAATTCTGCCAGTAGTACAAAATCGCCGCGCCCAGTGCCATGCCGATCGCCAGATCGATCAGCAAGGTCAGGGCCGTGCCGAGTGCTCCACCTTCCATTTTGCCTAATCCTCATTATCTACCGTCCGGGTAAAACGTTCCGGGTCTTCCGCTTCCAGTTCATCCATCAGTCGGGAGACCACGTCGTCGATTGTGCTGAAGCTGAAGCCGCGCCGAGCCAAGAACGCGCTCAACTTGGCTTTGAATTCGCGCCGTGATCGTTCACGAACGCGCCGTACCTGCCCCCGCGCTGCGCGATAAGCAGCCTCGGGTTCATCCTGCTCGCTCAGCGCGGCATCAATCACCCCCGGTTCGACTCCTTTGCGTCGCAGTTCCTGCCGCAGGGCGCGCCGACTGACCGGTTTGAACTCGTTGCGGTTTTGAATCCAGAAGTGGGCAAAAGCCAGATCGTCGAGATGCCCCATCATCGTCAGTCGCTCGATGGCAGCCTCAATCACCTCTGCTGGGATGTCTTTGCCGGCCAGATGACGCCGCACTTCGGCAGTGCTTCGCGGACGAATGCCCAAAAATCGAGCCGCCTGGTCTATCGCTTTGCCAACTGCATCAGCACGCTGGAGGGCTGTAATCTCAGCTTCGCTGAGCGTCTGCCCCTTCTTCAGGCGGGCGGCGTCAATCAGGCTCAGGCCGAACGCAAACGCGCCGTCGATATACACATTGACGCGCTCTTTGCTGCGTTTTTGCACTTCCAGCCGGGTGATGACGCCTCTGGACACGCCTCGCTATCCTCGTTCAAAAAGCAACCAGCCGTGGTTAAGAGTATACAACCACGGCTGGGCAGTCCCTTGCTCAGTTGAGAACGCTCGATTATCGCGCCTGCTGCCAGTACGCGCCTGGTCGGAATCCGTCTAGGCGCTGCAGTACCTTTCACCCGGTGGCCCCATGTCCACCTCTGGATAGGACTTCAACGGGGCAGTCAGTGCCCCGGTTCGGTTGGTGATCCCGTTTTCGTTGTTCGGCACAGGTTCCACATCCGCCTAATGATGGCGGGTCAGGTTGCAAAGCTCGTTCGTCAACAGTAGCCGTGGTGGTCTATGCTTCAGCACCACTGTTTTCTATTATGCACAAATCAGCCAGATTGTACAACAAAACCTGTTTCCAGATCGTTTATTCAAGCCAGTCATTCCCTATCCATCACCCTGTTTGCCACAATTTTCGATAGCTTCCGCTGCCCAATCTTGGGACATTCTGCCTAATCCATCACCCCTTGTTTGGATTTCTGCGCTTGTTCGAGGTACAGCCCATCACGTAAGATACGGAAAGGCAGTGAGCGCATCCATCGCCTGAACACATAGAAATGCAAAACCGCATGGCTCGAAGTGTCTTCATCAGCAGCACCAGCAAAGACCTGAAGCGTTACCGTCAGGCCGCCATTGAAGTCTGCATCAATTTAGGATTCATCCCCATTGCCATGGAGAACTTCGAGGCTATGGGCGTTGGCGCGTCGGAAGGCAGCAAACGCAAGCTCAAGGAGGCCGACCTCTACGTCGGCATCATCGCTCACCGCTATGGCTACGTCGAAGACGGCTACGACCGCAGCGTCACCGAAATCGAGTTTGATTACGCCGGTGAGCGCGGTCTCGAGCGCCTCTGCTTCATCGTCGATCCGGCCTATCCCTGGCCGAAGCGCGCCATCGAACGCCGCAATGCCCACCGCCTGGCTGCCTTCAAAGCGCGCATCGATAAGGCCGTCATCCGCGCCATGTTCACCACCGTCGATGACTTCCGCCACAAACTCACCATGGCCCTGGTCAACTGGCAGGAGTGGCGCACTGTGCGGGGAGGTGAATTGGAAGCCATCCTGGCGACACTGCCGGATGATGTCCCCAACCGTCCGGAGACGCTCATCGGCCGCGACCGCATGATCGCCGATCTCCACGGGCTGCTCGACAAAGGCAAGCGGGTCCTGCTCCAGGGATTCGGTGGGATGGGCAAGACCGCCCTGGCCGCGGCCGTAGCTGCCGAGCGCATCGCCGCCCAAAAAGGCGCTGTCATCTGGCTGCGGGCCGGTTCCGCCGAGCGCGATGATATGCTGGCGGCGCTGGCCCGGCCGTTCAACGCCCAACAGACCGTCCTCAAAGAAACTGGCATCGCCAATCAAGCCCGCGTCATCCGCCTCCTGCTCCAAGAACACCATGTCCGGTTAGTAGTGCTGGATGACGTCTGGAACGCACGGGCGCTGCAAGGGCTGCTCAACGTGAACGTCTTCCCGACGGGCGTCTCAGTGCTGGTCACGTCGCGCAGCCGCTTCACTGGGCTGACGCGCCTGGACGTAGGCCGCTTAGAGCGGCAGGCCGCGCTTGAACTGCTGGCGCATCAAGGCCAACCGGAGTGGATGCACGACCCGGATGCCCACAGCCTGTGCGAGAAGCTCGGTGACCACGCTTACGCCGTGCGCGTCGCCGGATTGAACCTCTCGCTGGACGGCCTGACACCCGGCGAACTGCTAAACCGCATCGCCGCCGATCCTTGGAAATTGGCCGCACCAGAAGGTGTGGAAGAAGAAGGCCGCACCAGCATCGAAGAGCTGCTCAATACCAGCCTATTCCACCTGGAAGAAGCCGCGCGGGCGGCCTTCCTGGCCTTCGGAGCCTTTTTCACTTCCAGCATCACCCCGGAAATGCTGGCTTTGTATCTAGGTGAGGACATCCCCGCCGTTGAGGAAACGCTGACTCTCTTGCAGCGCCGCGGCTTGGCCGAGCGTTTAGCTGAAAGCGACGACCGTGCGGTGGAATACCGCATTCACGATCTCGCCTACAGCTACGCCCGTTCGCGGGTTGGTGACGCCGAGCATCACCGCGCCCTAGACATTTGCCTGCGCTACCTGGAACGCCACCATGAACCCCGCCCGGAGAACTTTGCCGCGCTGCGTTCCGAGCTGGACAATTTCATCGGTGCAGTCAACTGGGCCATGAGCGTTGAACGCTATGCCGAGGTGCAGCGCTTCGCCGAACTGCTCTACCGCAGCTTCGATACCGACAGCAGCGAGGGTTTCCTGCACCTGCAAGGCTATGCTGGCGTCGCCACAACCCTGCTCACCCAGGCTGCCAAAGCCAGCGAAATACTGGGGAACAAGCGGGAACAAGCCGGATTCTTGGGCAGCCTGGGCAGCGCCTACCGCGACCTGGGGCAGGTGCGAACGGGCATGAAACACTACCGCCAGGCCCTCCAGCTTTACCGCGAACTGAACGACTCCTACGGCGAAGGCGTCACCCTGGGTCGGCTGGGAATCGCCTACCGCCTGCTCGGTCAGGCTGGCACAGCCATCGAGCACCTCCAGCAAGCGCTGGCGCTTGCCCGCCAGAATAAGAGCACGCTCTCGGAAGGCATCAACCTCGCCAATCTAGGGATCGCTTACCGACTGCTCGGACGTTCTGATGAGGCACTCAGCCACCTCGAACAGGCCATGACCATCGCCCGTGCCCGCAGTGATCTGCGCGGCCAAGCGATCAACCTGGGCAATATCGGCGATATCTACCGCGACCAGGAACGGCTGGATCGCGCTGTCGAGAGCTACGAACAGGCACTCGCCATTGCCCGCGAAATGGGTGACCGGCGCGGCATCGGCATCAATCTAGGGCGGTTGGGCGATGCCTACCGGGGCATGGGAAACCTCGACCTGGCACAGCAGTACCTCCAGCAGGCGCTCACCATCGCCCGCGAGACGGGTGATAAGCGCGGAGAAGCTATCAATCTAGGCCGGTTGGGTGACGCCTATCGCGATCAGGGACAGGTCGCTGCGGCTGTCCAGCAGCATGAACGCGCCCTGAGCATCGCCCGGCAGATGGACGACCGCCGCGGCGAAGGCTACGGGCTGGCCGACCTCGGCGAAGACTGCCGCTCATTAGGCGATACCGCCAAAGCGCTGGAGTATTTCCGCTCGGCGCGAGCCATTTTCGAGGCGCTGGGCATGTCCCACCGCGTCCGCTACCTCGACCAGCGCACCAGCGAACTCGAAGACTCGCCAGGCTGAAGGCTCCCTACGGAGCTAGCAGCCCAGCCAGCGCTTCGCCCAACAGAGTCTCCAAATAGGGCGTCACGCTCCAGTAGGCTTTCAACGCGCGGTATTCCTCAACAAAAGAGGTCTCGCCCGCGGATCTACGGCGCACAGCGCGGATCATCAGGTTGCGGCTGGTATGCTCTGGCGAGATGAACTCTACCACGTCGGTCTTGTAACCCATGATCCGCAGAATCAACGCGCGGAAGCTGTCAGTGAGGATGTCGCCGAGCCGCTGCTTGAGGATGCCGTGCCGCATGACCGGCTCAAACGGGGCGCGGGATTCCAACTGGCGATGCAGGTGCTTGTGGCAGCACGGCACAGACAGGATCACCGGAGCCTGCTGCCGGATGCCGAGAGCCAGCGCCTCATCCGTGGCCGTGTCACAGGCGTGCAGCGCCAGCAGGATGTCCGGCGGAGCTTCTGGCACAAACTCGATGATCGGCGCGGCATAGAAGCAGGCGTTCTGCAGGCCCAGATCACGGCTGTAGGCGTTGCTCTTCTCCACCAGCCCAGCATTCGTATCGACTCCCGACAAGCTGGCCGGAATGCCGCGGATGTCGTTCAGGTAGTGATAGGCCGCGAATGAAAGATACGCCGATCCACAGCCGCAGTCCAGAATGCGCACGGGCGTATGGTCAAAGCTCTCTAATGCTCCGGTGTGATCCAGCATCTTGAGGAATTCGTTGATCTGGTAGAACTTGTCGCGCATGTCAGCTTTGACGCGCCCCTCTGCCGTCATGATGCCGATCTTCTGGAGGTAAGCGTTTGGCTGGCCGTCCGGCAGCGGCAGGTATTTCGGCGCGTCATGGCGCAGATCGGCGCTGTGGATGCGCTGGGGCGTGCTGCGGTGCAGGATGGCTTTGCCCTTGCGCGTGATCTGCACATTGACCGTCTCCAGCGTCATCTGGAGCTGAATGCTGCTGAAGGGCAGCGCCAGCAGCTCGTCCAGCCGGGCTAGGACGTCCGCCTCCACATAATTGCGGGTGAGGTCCTGCCGGGCGTCGAAGTGCGAAAACTGCCAGTGCCGCGTCCCCCGGATCATGACTGGGCGCACCTTGACCAACCGCCAGGGCATCCCCGGCCCAATGCTGCCCTTGCAGGTCATCTGCACGAACGTCTCTTCGTCCAAAACCGCCTGGCGGATCATCTGGCGGTAATCGTCAGTCATCCATTCATCCTTATAAACATGCCTGGATTCGCCCGAATCCTGTGACATCTGGCGGCGCTGAAACCTGCCAAAGCGCCTATGCATCCACCCAGTATAGCGTTTATGATGGGGTTAAGGCAGATTGTCATGGTTCTTCTGGAACCATGCGAGGAGCGAGCATATGGCGACCGCAGTTGTTCCGCAGGCGCAGACCCCGCTCAAAACCGCCGAGGGTTACTTCCATACCCTTGAACTCTTCCCCGACAGGCTGGTGGTGACCCGCACCGACATCCTGTCCCGGCTGTTCGGCCAACCGGAAGTAATCCCCCTTCATGACATCATGGGTGTCTACGTCCATCAGGCCCAGTTCATGACGCGGGGTTGGTGGCAGTTGACCGTCATCCGCCACGACCACCATTCCATCGGGTTCAGCTACCCGCCCGATCAGCAGCAGGCGCTCTTCGCGATCCGCGACACCATCACCGAACTTCAGAGCCGCGAAGCGGTCGTCCCCTTCATTCAGAAGGCCAAACCGTAGGACGATCCTCTTCCCTGAATCCCCTTCCCACCGCATGGGTAAGGGGCTTTCAAAAGTCTATAGTGCTCCTCCGCTTTCACAAAGTGGAAAGGGGCTGGGGAGTGAGGATCACAGGATTTGATTCAGGACGAAGACCTCCTTTAGAATGGGTGGCATGTACGCGGAAATCGCGGTGAATGCCGCCGTTCACCAGACCTTCGACTACCATGTCCCCGACGAACTGGCCGATCTCGCGCAGGTCGGCCAGTTAGTTCAGGTTCCCTTTGCCACCGCGCAGCAGCACGGCATCATCCTTGCGCTGCGTGACGAATCCGCCATCGAAGAAACCAAACCCATTCATGCCATTCTCGACCCGCACCCCGTCATGACCGCCGCCCAAATTGATCTGGGGCGCTGGATCAGCCAGCATAACCTCATGCCCATCGGCCTCTGCCTCTGGCTGATGTTGCCGCCCGGCATGACCGGTGGCCGCGACATCCGCGTGACCCTGTTGAACGACGACGCCGCTAGCCCCGACCCCGTCGAGCAGACCGTGATCGACTGGCTGCGGCAGCGCGGCGGCGTCACCCTGGGGCGGCGCTTGGACACGGCCAAACCACTCAAGGGCAAGCACTGGCGGCCGGCGGTCGAGCGCCTGGCGAAAGAGGGCATCCTCCACATCGAGCGCATCCTGCTGCCGCCGCGTGTCCGCGCCCGCACTGTCGAAACGGTGGCACTAGCAATCCACCCCAACCAGATCGATGCGGTGGCACGGCATCTCGGCAAGCACTCTCGCCGCGCGGACGTGCTGGAAGCCCTGGCCGCTGTGCATGACCCTGATCCGACTGTTAGCGACGTATTGGCAAGCGCTGGAGTCTCCACGGACGGCCCAATCAAGAAGCTGGACGAGATGGGACTGGTCACCATCAACCGTGATACCCGCCCGACGCGGGTCATGCTGCGGATCCCCCGCGACCAGGTCGCCGCCAAGCTGGTCGAACTGCGCGGCGGCGAAAAGGCGCTGCACATCCTCAAGGTGCTGGCGCGGCAGCGCGAGCCGATTGAAGTCAGTTGGCTCTACGCCCAGACTGGCGCCAAACTCGACGACCTGCACCGCCTGGAAGCCGAAGGCCTGGTCATCCTGGGCGAAAAACCCTTGTGGCGCGACTCGCTGGCCGACCGCGATTTCATCCCCACACTGCCCCCACCCCTGACCCTGGAACAGGCCGCCGCCTGGGATGTCATTGAGAACCACATCAAAAGCTGGGGCTGGGGACGTGCTGCCGAGTCCCAACCGGGACTGTTCGTGCTGCACGGCGTCACTGGCAGTGGCAAGACCGAAATCTACCTGCGGGCTATCGAACTGACGTTGGCGCAGGGACGCGGCGCAATCTTCCTGGTTCCCGAAATCGCGCTCACTGCGCAGACCATCCGGCGCGTGGCGGAGCGCTTCCCCGGCCAGGTCGCCATCGTCCACAGCCGCCTGAGCGAGGGGGAACGCTACGACACCTGGCGGCGGGCGCGGGAAGGCGCAGTCAGCATCATTGTCGGGGCGCGGTCGGCACTCTTCACCCCGCTCCCAGATGTCGGGCTGGTCATCCTCGACGAAGAACATGACCCCAGCTACAAGCAGGATCAGCAGACGCCCTACTACCACGCCCGCGGCGTAGCCGAACAGATGATGCGCCGTAACCAAGGCACGTTGATCCTCGGCAGCGCCACCCCGGACGTGGAGACCATCTACCGGGCGCATCGCGGCGAATTTCGCCTGCTGGAGCTGCCTAACCGCATCCTCGGCCACCGCATCCGCATCTTGGAGCAGGCCGAGCGTGAAGGACTCCCATCGCGCTACACGCCCGCTCCGGCCCCCGACGCGGTCAACATTGACCTGCCCCCTGTGCAGATCGTCGATATGCGCGAGGAACTCAAGTCCGGCAACACCTCCATCTTCAGCCGTGCCTTGGACGCCGCCCTAAAAGACGTGCTGCACAGCCGTGAACAGGCCATCATTTTCCTCAACCGCCGCGGGCAGGCCACCTATGTCTTCTGCCGTGACTGCGGCACAACCGCCACCTGCCCAAACTGCGATACCCCCCTCACTTATCATCGCCAGGGCGAAGCGCTGCGCTGCCACCGCTGCGGGCATCAGGCTCCGCAGCCAAACCAATGCCCAGTCTGCCGCTCCAAACGCATCAAGTACTTTGGCGCAGGCACGCAGCACATCGAGCAGGCTTTCCACGAACACTACCCCCAGGCACGAACTCTGCGCTGGGATGCCGATACCGCCACCAACCCGGAAACCCACGAACATTATTTGCAGCGCTTCATCGACCACAAAGCCGATGTGCTAATCGGCACACAGATGATCGCCAAAGGACTCGACCTGCCGCGCGTCACGCTGGTCGGCGTGGTCAGCGCCGATATGGGTCTGAACCTGCCGGATTTCCGGGCAGGCGAGCGCACCTTTCAACTGCTCACCCAGGTTGCAGGGCGAGCCGGTCGCGGCATCTTAGGCGGGCGCGTCGTGCTGCAAACCTACCAGCCAGAACATTACGCAGTGCAGACTGCCGCCCATCACGACTTCCACCGCTTCTACGCCCAGGAGATCGCCTATCGCCGCGATCTGGGCTATCCCCCCTTTCGCCGCTTGGCGCGGATCGTCTTCCGGGATGCTAGCGAGACGCGGGCGCGTTCCGAAGCCGAGTCAGCCGCTCATCTGCTGCGTGGGCGGCTGGCCGAACATCAGCTCACCGGCATGGAGATCATCGGCCCCGCGCCTTGTTTCTTCAGCCGGGTAGATGGTATCTACCGCTGGCATGTCCTCCTGCGCGGCAGCGACCCGGCTGTCGTGCTGCGCGGCCTGGAGAGCCAGCGCGGTTGGCACATCGACATCGACCCCGTGGAGGTGCTGTAATGCGTGTCGGTCTGCTGACAGCCGATCTCTCCCCACGTCATGGCTGGGGACGCTATGCGCGCGGCTTGATCGCTGCCCTGGAACAGGCCGGCATCGCAGTCGAGGTCGTCTGCGCAGCCAACACCCCCCTGGATGCCGCCGCAGGGACTCATCCGCTGCTGCCTGCGCTGGTTCCCCGGCAGCGCCGATTCCTGCCTCGCCTCCTGGCCGCTTATCCTCTGGCATGGGCCGCCCTGCGCCGCTGCAGCGTGATCCACTGCGCGGCAGAACCCTACGCGCCGCTGGCCGCTTGGATCGCCGGCAGCCGCCCTCTGTTCATCACCGGACACGGCAGCTACATCCACCTGCCGCTGATCGAGCGCCCCCCGCTGAACCGCCTGTACGCTTGGGCCTTCCGGCGTAGTACACTGGTCTGCGTCAGTCGCTACACGGCCTCAATCGCCGAGCAGGTCCTGCCTGGCATCCGAACCGAGGTCATCCCCAACGGTGTGGATAGTGAACGCTTCGCGTCCATCATTCACAGGGGAGACACCCAACAGCCGGTGATTCTCGCCGTCGGCGCGGTCAAAGCCCGGCGCGGCACACTCCAACTCGTGCAGGCCATGCCAGCCGTGCGCACGCGCTTCCCATCTGTCCGCTGCCAGATCGTCGGGGCGTTGGACGCCGAGCCAGTCTACGCCGCCCAGGTGCAAGCCGCCATCGAACAGCTCGGATTGAACGGCTGTGTCGAGCTGCTTGGCTCCGTCTCCGAGGCCGAACTGCTCGACAGCTACAGTCGCGCCAGTCTCTTCGTCGGCGCATCACTCAACGAGGGCTGGAAGTTCGAGGGCTTCGGACTGGCGCATCTCGAAGCCAGCGCCGCCGGGCTGCCTGTCATCGGAACGCGCGGCTGTGGCATCGAGGACGCTGTTGAAGAGGGCATCACCGGCCTGCTGGTCGATCAATCACGCCTAGCCGAAGAACTGCCGCAGGCCATCCTCCGCCTGCTGGGCGACTCCGCGCTGGCTGGACGCATGGGCGCGGCTGGCTGCGAGCGGGCACGGCGCTTCTCTTGGGATGCCGCCGCTTCCCGTCTGATTGACGCCTACCACCAGCAGACTACAATGGAGTAGGGAATCCACTCTTGTGACCGAAGAATGTCCCTTGAGGGAGCATCCGAATTCAACCTGATTGAGATTCTGTCTTGTCTGACGCAGTGCAGATAAATCAGCCCGATTCATAGGAAAACATCTTTCATGGCAGTCCTAGTTATCGATATCGGTTCCTCCTCTGTTCGCGCCCTGCTCTGCGATGAGGACGCTGCGCCCATCCCTGGCGCAGCCGCCAGCATTCCTCACCACCCGTACACCCAAGTCCCCGGCGAAGCCACCTACGACCCGCTTGAAATCCGCGCCCGCGTCGAATCCTGTATCGATGCCGTGATGCAGCACCCCGCCGCCGCCCGCATCAGCGTCGTCGGCATGGCAACCCTCGCCAGCAATCTGCTCGGCCTCGATCACAACAGCCAGCCCGTCACGCCCCTCTACAGCTACGCCGATACCCGCTGTGCCGCTGATGTAGCCGTGCTGCGGGCCACCCTGCCGGTCGAGTCCATCCACCAGCGCACCGGCTGCCTCATCCACACCGCCTATCACCCGGCGCGCCTGCGCTGGCTCTGGCGCACCCAACCCGACCTCTTCCGCCAAGTCGATCAATGGACAGACATCGGAACCTATCTCTACACCGCCTGGTTTGGAGATGCGCCGTGCAGCTATTCCATCGCCTCCTGGTCGGGGCTGCTCAGCCGCAGCAGCCTGGATTGGTACACCATCCTGCTCAGCGAACTGCGGCTGGAAGAGATCGGCCTGCCGCCGCTGGCCGATTACGGCGACTGCGTGCAGGGTCTCTTGCCAGATTACGCTGGCCGCTGGCCGGCCCTCCGGGAAGTCCCCTTCTGTCTGGCGGTCGGCGATGGCGCTGCGGCCACCATCGGCTGCGGCTGCACCGATTCCTCGCGCATTGCGCTCACTTTAGGAACGACCGCCGCGCTCCGTGTCGTCTCCGATGACATCCTGCCATCCGTGCCAGAAGGCTTGTGGAGCTACCTCATCGACGCCCGTAATCACCTTATCGGCGGCGCAACCAGCGAAGGCGGCAACCTGTATGAGTGGGCACGGCAGACCTTCCGCCTGGGCGATGATCCGGCAGAGCTGGATGCCGCTCTGCTTGGCCGCATGCCCGATGAGCACGGCCTCACCGTGCTGCCGCTCCTGGCCGGGGAACGTAGCCCTGGTTGGTCCCTGGATGCCACCGGCACGATCACCGGACTGCGTCTTTCAACCACCCCCACGGACATCCTCCAAGCCTTAATGGAAGCTGTAGCGCTGCGCCTGGCGCTGGTCGCCGAGCAGCTCGGCCCCCTCGTGAGGGCGGATGCGCCGGTCATTGGTGGGGGCGGCGCGTTGGCTGCATCAGCGATTTGGCCGGCCATCCTCGCCAGCGCTCTCGACCGCGTTGTTTATCTGACGGACCTTCAGGAAGTTACCGCGCGGGGAATCGCGGTGCTGGCCCTGCGGGCACAGGGGATGATGACCTTGGCCGCTTCTCCACCGCCCGTCACCACCGTGTTCGAGCCGGATGCGCTGGCCGTTCGCGCCTTCCGAGCCGCGCGTGAACGCCAGACAGCCCTCTACCGCCAAATGCTCGGCGGCTGAGTGCAGCTCATTAGAACAGCTCAGATCAGCGAGCTTCGGTGCGGTAATCGTCGCGCGGCGGGGAAAACACATCGATCAGCAGGCTGTCTACCAAGACGCGAACACTGTGGACAATGCCCCCCGGAATGGCGTAGCTGTCCCCGGGCAGGCAGATGCGGGTTTCCTCGCCAATGGTAAACTCAACCTTGCCGAAGATGACATAGCCGACCTGGTCATTCTTGTGGCTGTGCGCTGGAACCACCGAGTCCTTCTGAAGAAAGAATTCGCATAACATGGCTTCGTCGGTCGTTCCCATCGTGCGGCGGTGAACCCCTGGCAGCATTTCAATTTGCCCAACGTCCTTCGGGGTAATAAAATATCCGTCGCCCATGAGCGAGTCCTTTTCTGGCGCGGCAAGTCGCGCCTTTTCATACTGCACCTTCTCTCTACAGCGTTCATATTATGCGGACGCTGTGCTATATTGTCCACACACCTTAGCAGTCCGCTTTTGTTAGTACGATGAAAAGTGGACGGCGTAACCTGGAAATCAGCATCGCAGCCATTTCCGAGGAGCGCTTATATCTTGACTCCCTGGCCCCACAAGCCTGTCATCTACCAGATCAATACTTGGGTCTGGTTGAACAGCCTCAGCCGCACCTTCAAACGCCCGGTCACACTTGCCAATATCCCCGATAAAGTGCTGGATGAACTAGCCGGCTGTCACATCGATGCCGTCTGGCTGATGGGCGTCTGGCATCGCAGCCCGGCAGCTCGCGTCAGCGCTTTGAACTACATCCACGAATACCGCCCGGCTCTGCCCGACATCACCCCTGATGATGTTGTGGGATCACCCTACGCCGTCGGCATGTACCAGGTGGATGAAAACCTGGGTGGGCGTACTGGCCTGGCCTTTCTGCGTGGACGCCTGCGTGAGCGCGGCATCCGCCTCATCCTGGACTACGTGCCCAACCACGTTGCTACCGATCACGCCTGGATTCGCGTCCATCCCGATTACATGGTGCAGGGACGCCCCCACGATCTGAAAAACCGTTCCAGCGACTTCTTCCAAGCCAAAGATGCCTTCGGCCGCACCTATATCGTCGCCCACGGCCGAGACCCGTATTTCCCCGGTTGGATCGATACCGCCCAGCTCAACGCCTTCGATCCCCATCTGCGGCGGGCGGCGCTGATGACCATCCTGGACATCGCCAGCCAGTGCGACGGCATCCGCTGCGATATGGCGATGCTCATGCTCAACGATGTCTTCGCCCACACCTGGGGCGGCTATGTCGGCAGCCGCCCTCAGACTGAATACTGGGAGGAGATCATCCCGCCCGTCAAGAAAGCCTACCCCGACTTCCTCTTCATGGCCGAAGTCTACTGGGATATGGAGTCGCGGCTTCAGCAGCTTGGCTTCGACTACACCTACGACAAACGCCTCTACGACCGCCTGCGTGAAGGCAGCGCCGGTGCGGTGAATGCCCATCTCGTTGCGCCTATTGACTTCCAGCGCCGCCTGGTGCGCTTCATCGAAAACCATGATGAACAGCGGGCTGCCTCCGCCCTTGGCGTCGGGCGCAGCCTCCCCGCTGCCGTGCTGATCTGCACGCTGCCCGGCGCGACGCTGCTCCACGACGGCCAGTTCACCGGTCGGCGCATCAAGCTGCCAGTGCAGATCGGCCGTCAGCCGGACGAACCCGTCAACAAAGATCTGAAAGCCTACTACCTTAGACTGTTGGCTGAACTGCGTGCCCCGATCTACCAAGAAGGGCAGTGGTGGTTCTTCCACGTCAATCCCGGCAAGGACGACGGTAGCCACCATCATCTCGTCGCGCACGGCTGGCGCAGCGATCACGATCATGTGCTGGTCGTCGCCAATCTCAGCGATCACCGCGCACACGGGCATGTCTCGCTGGCCGGCTGGCCGGAGGTCGCCTCTGGAGTCTGGCTCCTAGAAGATGTCCTGGACGGGAACCATTACGAACGCGGTGGGGTCAACCTGCATTCACCCGGCCTGTACGTCGATCTCCGCGGCTGCCAATCGCATATCTTCCATCTGCGGCGGGAATGAGTTCTTCTGGCCTGGGCATTCTGTAAAGGTTCGCATGGAAGCATATCTGCCTCCTGCCGGAACACCACAGTGATTTTGTCTCATGCGTCTGCTGAACGACGTGACATCTGTAGGGGCACAGCGTGCTGCACCCACCTTTTCCCATAAGAGCAATCTCTACTGATCTGTTACTCCAGAATCTGCTCGACAATCAATTCACCAACCCCATTTTGATACAACCACAGGCCGTTCGTTTGACCCCGGAAGCTTGGCTCCCCCCCCAGCTTGCCCGTCAGTTTGAAGCCAGAGGCCAACCCAATGCCGTAAAGATTCGGCACAACCGCCCCATGGTGATTCAGCACCCGGCAGTGCTCATCCACTAGCGGCGGAGCACCCTCGCCGGAGGCTAGTAGTTCGATGGGTAATCCCCTGTGATCCCAGATGGGCAGCGTGTTGGGACGGTAGCCGAAGGCCGGAATGATGAGCGCGGCTTCGTCCAGCAAACACTCTAGGTTAACGCTGTTATTCTTCCCAGTGCGATCCAGAGGGATAAGACGTACCCGTCGTTCCAGTGGTGCGCCGCCAATACCCCAGATCCGTTTGATCAAGTCACGGCTGTCAAAACGCAGCCCAGCCAACCGGTAGAGGCGGTTGGTCACTGGGCAGAAATCCTCATCGGTGAAATCGGTATAGCCTTCGGCCAGTGCCGCTTCCCGTGAGGGATAGAACAAGCGGAACGGCTCCCGGTGTAAGATAGTAATATCGCCCTCGCCAAAGTCCACGCGCACTTTGTTGAGCAGCACCCAGGCAGATGACGTGGTGCTGTGCGATGCGCCGATGATGACCACTTTGTGGTTGTCACTGGCTTTCAGTCGCCGTTCGATTTCTGGGATGCCCTCCGTGCTGAGAACCACATTCGTCAGCATTGCCTTATGGGCATACTTGCCAGATAGACTCAGTCCTGGAATGATTTCCGAACCGAGCGTGCGCTCACGGGATTGGCTCCCGCCCATCGCCATTACCACATGCTCTGAGACAATGTCAAAGCTTTCGCTTCCATCTCCATCATGAGTAACGAAGCTTGTTTGGTAGCGCCCGTCCGGCATCTGCCGAATTTCCCGCGCCTCGGCACAGGGAATGAACTGACTGACCGGGTGAGCATCGATGACCTGGCGCAGCGCTACCCCCACCTCGGCCATGAATTCCCCCACCAACCGCAGCGGAACCTGTCCGCCCAGATACGGCTCCATCGCGCGTTTAGCTGGGCTGTCGATGACAGCGCGCAGCGGGCCATTTTCTTGATTTTGTAGGCACTCTAGGAAGGTATTGCACAGCGTGTCCGAGTTAATGCTGTACTGTCCAATCGCGCCGCGTCCCATCTGGTCGGTACGATCTACAATGGCGATGCCTGTGTCCAGCAGCGCATCGAGCCGTCCTTGCTGAAGGGCGCAGACCAGCGGCCCTGTCCCAGCAGGCCCAGCTCCAATAATCAGCGTCTTAAATGTATGGTCGCCCTTCTTGAAGCGCATATTTCCCCCTGCACAATCCCTCAAACCATGAAGAACGGATCGAAGTGGTACTGCCCCTGCAAGACCGAGTCATACAGCCTCAGCCCCTGAATGGCGAAAGCCGACACCCATACGTTAGCATGTGGCATTACTTCCCCGCTGCTCAGCCGTCCGAAATAAAATGCCCCCTTCACCCGGAGGTCATCAGATTCGGCCTGATTCCGTAAAATGACCGTGACCAGCTTGTCAAGCTTGGCACAGGTCTCTTCTGTCAGTGGGATACGCCCCTCACCGACATGGATCGATGCCAGACGGAGTGACTGGCTGAGAATATCCACGCGCTCGTTATACAGCGGTTGTCCATCATGGAAGTGACGCGGCACATAGCCTTCCGGTGACTGCCAGCGCAGCAGCCATTCCGTCGCCCGGACAGACGCGCTCAGATAATCTTCCCGCTCCAGATACTTGCCAACCGTCCACAAACCCTCGGCCGAATAAGCATGTGGATGTGAATTCGTCCCCCCTTCCGTGGGGAATGAGATGAACCGCCCGTCTGGTTGCTGGAACGTCAACGCAAAGTCGCAGGCTTTCACCGCCGCCTGGAGGTATTTCTCGTGGCGGGTCACATCATAGAGATTTACCAGCCCAATGGCAACCTTGGTATGGTAGCTTCCCGAACACAAAGACCATTCTTTGTCGGACTCGATCATCCTCTGCTGATCCACGTCGTATGCCGCGTAGAAGCTGCCATCCGGCTTCTGCATATCCCGAATGAGCCAGTCTCCCGTCGTCACTGCTGCAGCCAGAATCTGCGGCCGCTGCGTCACGCGGTAGAGATCGACCAGCCCACTGAGGATGACGCCTGCATCGAACGCATACAGTTGGCTGTACTTGAATTCAAATCGTGAAGGAACCAGTGGGAACAAACAGCGAAATCCGCCGTCGGGCTGGTAGGCCGTGCGGACGAGCCAGTCCCCCGCCCCAGTAGCGCTGTCTAAAAAACGCGAATCACCTGTCTCATTATAAAGATAGCACATTAGTGTGGTCAGATAGCCGGTAATCTCCGAATAGACATACGGCATAGTTTGGGTATCCTGCTCATACCAGCAGACGAATCCCTGGCTGTGCTGCGGATGATCGCTGACCACCTGAACACCCGAATTTAGCAGCCATTCAGCCGCTTGGAGCGCCCTTTCAGAAAGAGCAATTTGTCCGGTGGAAGGTTGTGATGCCATTTGAGAACCCTTCTTTAGTTATCGAACTCTGGCTTTCTGCCAGTGGCGGATCGCATCTTCGATGCAAACCTCAAGCTGCCGTCCAATCACATTCCAATCGTACTTGTCTTCAATCAGTTTCCGTCCAGCACGGCTCATGTTTTCGCGCAGCACCGGATCACGGAACAGCCGCAGCACGGCATCAGCCAGTTCCTGCGGCGTATCACCGGTGAGGATTTCGCGCCCTTCCTGAGCATCGACCCCTTTGGCAGCCCAGCGCGTTGCCACAATAGGCGTACCCAGCGCCAGCGACTCGAACAGCTTGATCCGTGTGCCGCCCCCCACTCGCTCCGGAATCAACCCAACCCATCCCGACTGTACAAACGGTCGAACATCACTCAGATGCCCAACGTGAACAGCGTTGGGATACTTCGGCAGTTCCTCAACGCGCGTACCCTCCAACCGTCCAGCCATCGACAGCTTCGCTTCTGGGCATTCGCGCAAAATCAGAGGGTAAACTTCACTCAGGAAGAACTGCATGGCATCGAAGTTAACGTAGTAAGTCAGTGCCCCCGTGTAAACCATCGAATTCGGCTCAGGCGCGGCGAAATTCCCAGTGAGCTGTTCTAAATCAGCGCCGTTAGGAATCACTGCGATTCGCTCATATCCGGCAATGACCCGGTGCAGCGGCTCGACCTCCGGCTGGGAGACGACTGTCACCATGTCGTATTCGTTCATAATCTCGCGCGTATAATTGGCCCACTTCGACCACATCAACTGCTTGCGCATCTGCTTGAGCGGGTTGGTTTCCCGCGCAATTTGGTCATAAAAAACGCTGATCTCAGCTTCTTCCAGAATCTTGGGCGTGTCCGGCATCCCACGGGTATACAGCGGCATTTCGATCTGACTGGCAATGACCGCATCGAAAGTAATCCGGCTCGCCAGCCGTTGAACGACTCCCTCCATCTCTGGGCTGAAACAGTCCACCAAAGACCGTGGCTTAGAACTCAAGAACCCGGCCAGCGCCTTTGTCCCGCCGGGATTGAAGTTCCGGTAGGTCACGACATGAACTTCCCGGCAGTATTCCTGCATCGCTGCGATCCGTGCCATATCGACCGGCTCATCCTCAGCCGTAAACGATGCCAGGTATACCTCATGGTGTTTGCCGAGATACTTCAGCAGGTTATAAATACGAATCTTTGAACCATTGTTGGCTGGATAAGGATACCAGCGCGAGAGAAACAGCAGTCGCATCGTTAGTGTAGACCTCGGTTGGATTTATTGAGCAGCAGCAGGCGCGGGCAGCGTTTTCCCCGACTGCAAACGCCAACCGTGATCAGTCAAAAGCTTGGCATCGTGTAGAATCGCCCGGATGATTTGCAGGCTGCTGGTTCCATCCCCATATGGATTGCGAACGCTGGACATCCGCTGGTAATGATCCGGCTCTTCCATCAGCCGGATGGTTTCGCGCACAATCCGGTCAGAGTCGCAGCCAACCAATTTGGCCGCACCTGCCTCGACCACTTCTTGCCGTTCGGTCACTTCACGCAGAATCAGAATCGGTTTGTGCAGGCTGGGAGCTTCTTCTTGGATGCCACCCGAGTCAGTCATGACCAGATACGAACGGTCGATCAGCTTGACCATCGTCCGGTAGTTGACTGGATCAGTCAGCGTGATGTTGGAAATGCCACCCAGAATTTCGTAGGCCGGGCCGCGTACATTGGGGTTGTAGTGAACTGGGAACACGAAATGGATCGAATCCTGGTACCGGTCAGCCAGCGTGCGCAAGGCCGCACAGACATTTCTGAAAGGTTCACCGAAGTTCTCTCGTCGATGGGATGTGACCAAGATAACGCGCTTGCCATCTAGCGGTGTCGAAACCTCGTGTAGTGGTTCGTTGTGGACGCGCTGGGCCGTCATCAATAAGGCGTCAATGACTGTGTTGCCCGTAACCAGAATGTGATCTGGGTTCACCCCCTCGCGCAGCAAATTCATCCGTGTCTGCGGCGTCGGCGTGAAGTACAGATCACTCATCAAATCAGTAATGCGGCGGTTGATCTCTTCAGGAAAGGGCTGGCGGCGCTCATGAGTCCGCAGCCCTGCTTCGATATGGCCCAGCTTGGCATTGTGGTAGAACGCCACCAATCCCGCTGCCATAGCTGAAGTGGTATCACCCTGCACCAGCACCCAGTCAGGCTTTGCTTCTGTCATTACCTGATCTAGACCGGTGATGAGAGCCGCCGTCAGTCCCGAAAGAGTTTGGTTCGGCTTCATTACGTTCAAATCATAATCGGGCTTAATATTGAATATTTCAAGAACCTGATCGAGCATTTCGCGGTGCTGACCGGTTACACAAACCACCGGTTGCAGCCATTCACGATACTCTTCAATCGCCTTGACGACCGGAGACATCTTGATCGCTTCAGGCCGCGTCCCAATCACCACCATCACTTTCATCATTTATATTGATCCCCACGGAATAATTTGATCGTGTTCAATTTAGTGAGGACACCTTGCAGCTTCCTTTCGGCGGATTAGACGATTATTAAGTGCAATCCAGTTTATTTTGTGCCGCGTTCTTGCTGGTGCTCGGCGCGTTATAATCAGCAGCATTGAACTCAAAACCTAAGGTATTCACCTGACCTGCAAAGCCTTCATCCCTACCATGCGCGAGCATCACTGCGAGCGCATACGTTTTGTTCCCCATCCTCACGCCAGGATCGAGGCAAACGTCGCCGCGTCCACGTTCCCACCAGAGACGATCACCCCGATGCGCCCGCCAGAGGAGTCCGCGTAGGCTCCGCTCAACAGCGCGGCCAATCCCAATGCCCCCGATGGCTCAATCACCAGCTTGAGCCGCTCAAAGGCGAAGCGCACCGCCGCCTTGATGGCCTCCTCGCTGACAGTCACGAAATCATCCACATTCTGCAGCACCAGTGGGAAGGTCAGCTCACCCAGCGAGGGCGTGCGCGTGCCGTCAGCAATAGTCGGAGGGTTATGGATGACATGCAGCGTCCCAGTGCGGAACGAACGGGCAGCATCGTCCGCCACCTCTGGCTCGACCCCGACCACCTGGCAGCGCGGCTGAAGTCCGCGGGCCGCCAGCGCGCACCCGCTTAGCAAACCGCCTCCGCCGCAGCACACCAGCAGCGCATCCAGCGGCCCCGCGTCCAGCAGCAGTTCCAGCGCGGCCGTCCCCTGCCCGGCGATCACGTGTGGGTGGTCATAGGGAGGGATGATCGTATAGCCGTGTTCGGCAGCCAGCGATTCGGCCAGTGCCTTACGGTCGGACTCCGCCGGATTGTAGGTGATGACAGTTGCACCGTAGCCTTCCGTCGCGGCCCGTTTGGAGACCGGCGCATTCTCCGGCATGACGATGCTGGCGCGGACGTTCAGTAAACGGCTCACCAACGCGACAGCTTGGGCATGGTTGCCAGATGAGTAGGTGATGACTCCGCGCTCGCGTTCGGTCTCGCTCAGGCGGCTGATAGCGTTATAGGCTCCCCGGAACTTGAATGCCCCGACGCGCTGCAAGTTCTCGCACTTCAGGAACACTTGGGCGCCAACGCGGGCATCCAGCGTGCGCGAAGTGACGACGGGGGTGCGGTGTGCCTGGCCGGAAAGCCGTTCAGCAGCAGACAGGACATCGGCATAAGTAGGCAGATTGGAGGTCATGAGGTGAACTCGGATGGGGTAGAACTGGACGTGGCAACAGGATACCACATCCGGGCACGCCGCGCCGTGGAATCGTTCAGCGAGCGGCTGCGAAATCTACCCAACCCACCGCCTGATCTGATCTAACTGACCAAACGCACCTGTCCATATTGGCCGGTTTCAGGATACAGCTTCTTCCACGCAGTTAACTCTGCCTTGAACAGCGCAGATTGGGTCTGGCACAGCGGGGAATAAGGCGCAGTTGTATCGGTTCCCGCCATGATTTGATGCATGCTCCCGCACAGCGGGCAGCACTTCACCCATTGGCCGCTTCCCGCTGTTTCGACCGCGGCTTGCGGCAGTCCATCTTTCACGTTCAGTTTGAAACTCTTCTGCAGATGAGGAATCGACGTTGCCATACGGTTTGCCCTTTCGGTTGATTCAATCGATCAGAGAATTGAACTCAGTAGCCGCGATACCCAGGATTGACAGCATCGAAGCGCTCCCGTCGTACCTTCTCTGCCACGGATTCGAGCTCGTGGAGCAGTTCGATGAGGGGCAAATCGCGCAGCTTAGCCTTGTGCATGACGCGCAGCAGTTCCTTGGTCAGACGTTCCATCTCGTGTAGGTGCTTGTCGGAAACAGTCTCTAACATGCTGTTCTACTCGCTTCCCAAAATAGACTTTGATCGACGATGTATCCCGGAATACTCGAAGGTGTGCTTGCTGGTGTTCGTCTGCACTGTGGAGCCGACATGTGGAAAAAGAACAGGGCAAGACCTGCTTGCCCTGTCGTCGTCGAGGAAGTAATGTGTTCAGCGGAACCGCTGATTAGAACCGCTTGCCGCGGCCGTAGCCACCGCTCCCGGAAGAACGCTCCTCACGCGGGCGCGCTTCGTTGACGGTCAGCGAGCGGCGATCCAGCGAATATCCGTTGAAGCGGCGAATCGCTTCCTGTGCAGCCGAATCTTCCGCCATCTGGACGAACCCAAATCCCTTAGAACGACCAGTGTCCCGGTCCGTGATGATGGTCACTTCGGTGATTTCACCAGCCTGGGCGAACAGCTCCCGGACTTGCGTTTCCGTCGTACCGTAGGACAGGTTCCCAACATAGAGTTTCTTAGCCATGACAATCTCCTGGCAAACAAGAAAGGATGATCGATAGGGTAGATGAACTGTCGTGGCTAAAAATGCGGGAGTGATCGTCTACGGAGCAGCAGGAGAGGAGCACCTAAGCAAAGTCGGCCCGGGGTGGTTGTCGTACCCTAACGTTATGTAGTATCGCACACCTTGCCGCCTTTGTAAATAGTGGATTGGTCAACTGCATCAACTGCCGCGCGGGCTGCCGCGTTTCCAGTCCTGGAACAGCCGCAGCAGTTCGTCCCGCGCCGCCGGATCGAGATCGGCTTCGTGTAAATGGCCGGTGAGCCAAATTGTCTGGCGCATCTGCTCCAAATACGTCCAGCACCAGTGACATGCCTGCACATGAGCCTCAAAGCGCTGCTGTTCCGCCGGACTCAGGCGGAGTTCCAGGTAATCGGTCACCAACTCCACAAATTCGCGACAGCTCAATGGTCGAACTTCAGGCTGACTCATAGTACGTCATTTCACCGGCCAGGTAGACTCAAGGCTCACCAAGATAGACTTCCAGCGCCTGCCGCACCCGCGACCGTGCCCGGTGCAGCAGCACACGTTGATTCGTCTCGCTGATAGACAGCATATTACACACATCGTCGGAAGTGAATCCTTCGATATCGCGCAGACTGATGACTGCCCGTTGGTTCGGCGGCAGCCGCTCAATAGCCGCGTCAATGACCGCGCGGGTTTCACCAGCCAGGAACTGGGCTTCAGGCTGGTTCCACGGACGCGGCGCGCCAGCCTCAGTCCAGTGTCCCACCCGGCCGCTGTCATCCATCATCTGGAAGCGCCAAGATGGAACCGTCGATGATTCCTCCAGCGAATCCTCCAGCTCCAGCCGGACGGAGCGTCCATCGCGGGCAGCGCGCGTCTTCGCACGGTTGGTCAAGATGGTGAACAGCCAGGTCTTGAGCGATGAGCGCCCCTCAAAGCGGTCAAGACCCCGCAGCAGCGCTACCCAAGTCTCCTGCGTCACTTCTTCCGCAGCATCATCATCTGCCACGTAAATTCCGGCGATCCGCACCATCGAGGCTTGGTAGCGTTCGACCAGTGCACTGAAGGCTGCTTCGTCGCCGGCCCGCAGCGCGGCGATCAAAGTTTGTTCGTCATTCAGACCGGCATTCTGCAAAGGAGGTTCCATTCATCCGATCCTATTCGCCGCCAGAGCCAGCATCGAACTCGACCAGCGCCTGGCCGCGCTCAACCACCTCGCCTGCCTGCACCAGCACCCGCCGGACACGACCTTCATCTGGAGCGGTCACGCGGATTTCCATCTTCATCGCTTCCAAGATGACCAGAGGCTGGCCGTGATGCACAGCCTCGCCCTCGCTCACCAGCACACGCGTGATCTGGCCCGGCATCTGCGCTGTCAAATCGCCGCCGCCCGCGCCTCCCGAACGCTTCCGGCGCGGCTCACCCACGGTCAGTACATAGGTACTGCCGTCGACGAACACATGCCGCTCTTCCTTCCGCGCAGCACTATAGACCCGCTGTGCCTGCCCGTCGATCACCAGCCGCCAGCTTCCATCTGGCAGGCGGGCAGCCTGCACCTCAACGTGCCGCTCCCCAATCCAGACCCTATAGCGCCCATCCCCGCCCGGCTCCAACCGCACGGTATAGCGCTGCCCCTGGTGCTGGTAGGTGAAAATCATCCGGCCTCATCCCGCGCAGACGATGGCATCAGGATACAGCTCTGCCGCGTATTCGTCCATCAGTTCACGGCTGTCTTCTGGGAAGGTCAGGAACAAAGTCTGCACGCGCGTCTCGCTGATCGGCTCGATCCAGTAGAGCATGTCATATTTGAGGTTGTCGTTGATGAAGCTGAACTCGTGAAGCCGCACATCTTCAATCTGGCAGTTAGAGACTTCCTGCCACGACTGGTAGTTGGCAAAGGTCGCCTCGAACCAGGCACGGTTGAATGTCGCCTGGATTTCCTCCGGGGCGATGCCCCCGTCAAAATGCAGGTAGTTCAGGAAAGCCAGCGCCCCGATGCTATCCGCTCGCCATTCCGCCGTGGTCAAATACCCCTTCTCCGAGGCGCTCGCCAGCCACAAGCCCGGCTCGAAAACCCCTTCGCCCACGGCCAGCACGGTGTAGATTTCTCGCTCCGGTATTTCCGGCGCGGCGTCCTGTGCTCGGCTGACCACAATCACGCCAGCCAGCAGGCCGATGAGGATGAACACGCGCTTCAGCATACTCGATTCCTTTCCTCAAGTATCGTCGAACAGCCGTCAGGACAAACCGCGCCCCACGCGAAAACCATCCAACCGCGACCACGGCGACCCGCCCTCCAGCATAGCCAGCGGCCCCGCCTCGCCATCGCCCCGGTTCAGGTCGTGCAGCGCCGCCGCGATCAACGCCGTATCCGGCAGCAGCTCCGGCTCCGGCAGCAGCGTCGAAAGGTGCGCGTCCACAAAGCGGGTATCGACTGTCCCGGCCAGGAATGCCGGGTGCGACAGCAGCTTTTGCAAGAAGGCCAAGTTGGTCGTTGTCCCCAGGATGACCGTCTGCGCCAGTGCCGCCTGCATCCGCCGGATCGCGCCCGCTCGCGTCGCATCAGCAGCGATGATCTTGGCGATCATTGGATCGTAATGAATAGTAATGCTGTCTCCCGACTGTACGCCAGAGTCAACCCGGATGCCCGGCCCTTCTGGCGGGATGAAGCGCAGCAGCGTCCCCACTGCCGGCAGGAAGTTGTTAGCCGGGTCCTCCGCATACAGCCGGCATTCGATGGCATGCCCTCGCTGCCGCAGATCGGCCTGCTCAAACGGCAGTGCCTCACCTGCGGCCACCGCGAACTGAAGCTTGACCAGATCAAGGCCCGTCACAGCTTCAGTGACAGGATGCTCGACCTGTAAGCGCGTATTCATCTCCAAAAAGTAGAAGTCACCTTCCGGCGTGACGATGAACTCAACCGTGCCCGCATTCACATAGCCAACCGCCCGCGCCGCCTCGACGGCCGCCGCGCCCATTCGCGCTCGTAGGGTATCGTCCAGCAGTGGAGAAGGGGACTCTTCGACAATCTTCTGGTGGCGGCGTTGGGCGCTGCACTCGCGCTCAAACAGGTGGACGGTATGCCCGTGCTCGTCGGCCAGCACCTGGATTTCAACGTGCCGTGCCGTTTCGATGTACTTCTCCAAAAACACGCGCGGATCGCCGAAGGCGTTCTGTGCTTCCCGCCGTGCCCCGGCCAGCGCATCCGGCAGCGCCGCCGCGTCATACACCACGCGGATGCCCTTGCCGCCGCCCCCACCTGCCGCTTTGACCATCACCGGGAAGCCGACCTCAATCGCCGCCGCACGGAACTCTGCATCCGAGGCCGTATCCGATTGAAAGCCGGGCACGACCGGAACGCCAGCCCGCTCCATCAGAGCGCGGGCTTCCGTCTTGACCCCCATCAGCCGGATCGCTTCCGGCCTCGGCCCGATCCAGCGCAGACCCGCTCCGATCACTGCCTCGGCGAACGCCTCGCTCTCCGAAAGAAAGCCGTAGCCTGGATGCACACAGTCACAGCCGCTCTGCCGCGCAGTCTCCAGCAGTCGGGGGATGTTCAGGTAGCTTTCCGCCGGCGCAGCCCCGCCAATGAAGACAGCCTCGTCAGCCATCCGGACGTGCTGCGCCAGCGCGTCCGCCTCGGAGTACACCGCCGCCGAGCTGATGCCCAACTCGCGGCAGGCGCGGATCACCCGCACCGCGATCTCGCCGCGGTTCGCGATCAGGCATTTGCGGAGCATGGTGCTGGGTTCGTTCACTTCACAGACTCATCAAATATCGAACGCGCTGGGATTGTACTGAGCCTTGCCATACCCGGCAACTGCATTACCCAGCTCTCCGCATTGCCGACCCCCGCCCGCCTATGGCATAATCACACCACTTGAGCCACCAACCAGCGAGAGTCGAGCATCCACCATGACCAACCCCACCCCTTTGAATGTCTTCATCACCGGCGGGCTGACCGCCGTTGCCCGCGAAGCCACTCGCCTGTGCGTCGCGCGGGGTCACAAAGTCACCATCCTGACCGAAGGGTCAGAAGGAGCCGCCCGTGCCCGACAGGATGGGGCGCTTCCCGCCTTCTCGGATCTCTACCGCGCCGGCGAACTCAAGAGCCTGTTCAAGATGGCCGCCGCAGACGTGGTGCTGCACTTCGCGCCGCAAAGCGTCAACGGCTTTCCATCGCGTGATGGCTGTGCCAACTTCGATCACCTCCTCACCAAAGGCACAGCGGCCCTGCTCGAAGCCGCTCAGGACGCCGGCGTCAAGTTCATCGTCCATACCAGCTTTGCCTTCCTCTACGGCGATGTCCACGGCGAGACCGTCACCGAAGCCAGCTCAGGCCATCCCGTCCCGGCCTTCCGTGCCGCCGCCGATGCCGAAGCCCACGTCCTCGGTGGGAACGTCCCAGCCTGCGTGCTGCGAGCCGGCATCGTCTACAGCGGCGAGGATGCCGCCCTTCGAGCCATCGGCGAATCCATCCAGCGCGGTCGTGCCGTCTATCTGGGTGACAGCCATAAGCTCCACAACTGGATTTATGCCGCCGATCTGGCGAGTGCCGCCGTTCATGCCGCCGAACAGCAGCCTGCCGGACAGCGCTTCAACGTCACCGACGACCATCCCGTCAGCGCCGCCGATTTCGTGGCGCACATGGCCTCGATCCTGGGCCTGAGCGTCTCCAACAATGCCTCACTCCCGCAGTTCATCCTTGAGCGCTTGACGAGCGCCATGCAGCGCGAGGTGCTGGCGACCTCGGCCCGGGTCAGCAGCGCCAAGATCCGCGAGGCGCTGGGCTGGCAGCCGCGCTTCGCCAGTTACAAGGCCGGTCTCGAACAGACTCTGCTCGATTGGCGGGCAGCAGCGCTGCCTGTGCGCTGATCCTCGCCGCGACCGCACAGATCAATAGACATCCCCGTCCGGGGTGGCGCATCAACCGCCCCGGATGTGAACCAGGAATTCAGAACCCGACATGCTCAAAGCCATTCTCTTCGATCTGGACGACACCCTGCTCGACTGGCGCGGTTTCAACCATCAGTGGCCGGAATTTGAGGAAGCCTTCCTCGGGCGGGTCTTCACCGCCATCAGCCACCAGATCATGCCGCTGACCAACTTCCGCGCCTTCGTCGATGATTTCCGCGAGCGCATCCGCGAAGCCTGGCGGCAGGGACGCGGTACGCTCATCGCCCCGCACCTCGGCCGCGTCCTGGTGGAAACAGCGCAAGCCATGGGCGTCCCATCCGGCAAAATCGATGAAACCTTCGTGCTGAACGCTTACGACTGGAAAGCCGTCCCCGGCACCAAGCTTTTCCCCGAAGTCCTTGAAGTCCTCAAGACTATCCGCGCTCATGGCATCCGCACCGGCATCGTCACTAATGCCGCTCAACCGATGCGCATCCGCGACATCGAGATCGGCGAATTCGGTCTGCTCGAACACTTCCCCGAATGCCGCATCTCGGCGGCGGACGTCGGCTACCTCAAACCGCACCCCGCCATCTTCCAGCGGGCGCTGAGCGAACTGGACGCCCAGCCCAACGAGGTCATCTTCGTCGGCGATAACCCCATCGCCGATATTGCCGGGGCGCAGGGCGCTGGCATGCAGGCCATCCTGCGGATCACCACGCCCGTCCCCCCCATGCTCAGCGGCCTCATCATCCCCGATGCCGCCGTCAACACGCTCGACGAAATGCTGTCCCTGCTCGACCAGTGGCATCCAGGCTGGCGCTGATATGCTCGTCGCTTTCCCCGACCGTAACCTGATCCTCACCGGCTATACCGGGCCGAACCAACAGTCTGTCGGCCAGCAGGTCGCCGACCGGCTCAGGATGCGCTTCGTCAATGTCGATTCGCAGTTGGAAGCCCGCGCTGGCTTCGAAATCGAAGACCTCCGCGCTCGCTATGGCGAGACTCGCCTCAAGATGCTCGAAAGCGAAGTGATGGAAGAAGTCCTCCTGTACCGCAGCGCTGTCATTGCCGTCAGCGGGCAGACCATCCTGCGCGGCGAGTACGGCGCACGCCTCATGGAAACCGGCCCGATCTTCTGCCAGGTCGTCACCCTCGATGTCGTCTTGCAGCGCCTCCATCTCGCCCTCGGCGGGCGCTACCACATCCCCGCTGAGCGGGCGCTGGCATTGGGGCGCCTCAAGCGCGAATGGGCCGTCCGCGAACTCGAAGGCGTCTACGA
>DAOUCY010000065.1:0-27347 GCA_034431625.1 Anaerolineae bacterium
ACTCGTCTTTGCGGCTGACGCTGGGAATCTCACGGTACATGTTAAAGATTTCGCCTTCATCCAGCCCCAGACTTTCCACCACATACAGAAAGGTGTGCGTGTGAACGGCTTCCTCAAATGCCTGGCGCAGCAGATACTGGCGGCATTCGGCATTGGTCACATACCTGAAGATCGCCAGCGTCAGGTTATTGGCGACCAGACTTTCCGCTGTCGCAAAAAAGCCGAGCGTCCGCTGGATGACCAGCCGTTCATCGGCACTCAGACGGTTGGATTTCCATAGTTGAATATCCGCCTGCATCGGCACTTCGTCGGGAATCCAGTGATTCGCCAGCCCATTGCTGTAGTGCTCCCAGGACCAGTGATATTTCAGCGGCATGATCTGGTTCACATCGACATGTTCACAATTGACGAGCCGCTTTTCGGCTGCGCTAAATCGCATTCGTTCTATCTCCTCTGTTACTGGCACGCTTCGCAATCGTCGTCGTCCAGGTTGCAGGCTTCACCGTTCAGCGCGGCGGCGCCGCGCTCGATCTGGATGGCGCTGGATGCGCTCTGGCTTTTCATCCAGCGCGGTTGGACGCCGTAGCGGTTGACATCCAGCGTCGATTTTTCAATCTGGGTCGCCGCCAGCGTGCGCAGGTAGTAGGTAGTCTTCAGGCCGCTGCGCCATGCCAGTCGATATAAATCGCTGAGCTTGCGCCCATTTGGCTCCTGCACGTAGAGGTTGAGCGACTGCGCCATGTCAATCCACTTCTGGCGGCGGCTGGCGGCGCGAATCAGCCACGCGGGTTCGATCTCGAAGGCAGTTCGGTAGCGCTGTTTCAAATCGTCAGGAATGCGTTCAATGGCCTGAATCGACCCATCGTAGTATTTCAGGTCGGCCAGCATCTCCATATCCCACAGGCCCAATGCCTTCAGGTCAGCCACCAGAAATTCGTTAATCTCGGTGAACTCGCCCGACATATTGCTTTTGACGTGCAGCAGCTTGTAATCCGGCTCAATCGACTGGCTCACCCCCACGATGTTGGCAATGGTCGCAGTGGGGGCAATTGCCAGCACCTGGCTGTTGCGCATCCCATAACGGGCAATCGCCTCGCGCACAGGCGACCAATCCATGCTCGACGAGCGATCCATCTCCACCGGTAGCCTGCGCTCCGCCTCCAGCAGGTCAATCGTATCTATCGGCAGCAGCCCGCGGCTCCATTTCGAGCCGTCATAGCTGGCATAGCGCCCGCGTTCACCGGCCAGTTCCGCCGATGCCAGAATCGCATAGTAACTGAGCGCCTCCGTGCTGCGATCCGCAAAAGCCACCGCCTCGTCACTGGCATAGCTGATGCCGAGATGGTGCAGCGCGTCCTGAAAACCCATCACCCCCAGGCCAATCGGGCGGTGGGTCTGGTTGGCTCGCGCCGCTTCCGGCGTGGGATAGAAATTCAGGTCGATGACGTTATCCAACATCCGCACGGCGAGGCGAACCGTATGCGCCAGCATTTCTAAATCCAGCCGACCATCGCGGATATGCGCCGCGAGATTGACCGAGCCGAGGTTGCACACGGCGGTTTCATCGTTGGACGTGTTGAGCAGAACCTCGGTACACAGGTTGCTGCTGTGGATCACCCCAGCATGATCCTGGGTCGAACGCACATTCGCCGGGTCTTTCCACGTCAGCCAGGGATGCCCGGTCTCGAACAGCCGGGTAATCATCTTGCGCCACAGGTCAACCGCTGGGGCGCGCCGCCAGAGGGTGATTCGGCCTTCGTCGGCCATCCGCTCATATTCCCGGTAGCGCCGCTCAAACGCTTGTCCGTAGAGGTCGTGCAAATCCGGCACTTCATCCGGGCTGAACAGCGTCCACTGTCCCTCTTCCTGCACCCGCTTCATGAACAGGTCGGGTATCCAGTGGGCGGTATGCATGTCATGGGTGCGGCGGCGCTCATCGCCGGTGTTCTTGCGCAGATCGAGAAAATCCTCGATGTCAATATGCCAGGTTTCCAGGTACGCGCACACCGCGCCGGCCCGTTTGCCGCCCTGGTTCACAGCTACTGCCGCATCATTTGCCACTTTCAGGAAGGGGACCGTCCCCAGGCTTTTGCCGTTCGTGCCTTTGATATGCGCGCCCATGCCGCGCACCCGCGTCCAGTCATTGCCCAGCCCGCCCGACCATTTGGAGAGCAGCGCATTATCCCGGATAGACTTGAAGATATGTCCCAGGTCATCGTCCACCGTGGTCAGAAAACACGACGAAAGCTGCGGGTGCGGCGTCCCGGCGTTGAACAGGGTCGGCGTGGAATTGATGAAATAAAATTGTGACAGCAGATCGTAAAACTGGATGGCCCGCGCTTCCCGGTCATCCTCGCGCAGGGCTGTGCCCATCGCTACGCGCAGCCACATCAACTGCGGCAGTTCAAAGCGCCGCTCAGCCTCGTGCAGCAGATAACGGTCATACAGGGTTTGCAGCCCGGCATATTGAAACAGCAGGTCGCGTTCCGGGCGCAAACACCGCCTGAGCCGCGTCCGGTCAAATGCAGACAGCGCCGGTGACAGCCGTCCTGCCCGCGCACCGGTCTCGAAATATGGCTCGAAGCAGCGATCATAGACGGCCTCAGCATCCCGGAATGTGACCCATTCGCCGCAGGCTTCGCTGTACAACCCACTCAACAGCAGACGGGCCGCCGCCAACGAGTAGGCTGGCTCCTGCTCAATGTGCGCCCGCGTGATGAGCAGCATGGCTTGATAGATGGTTTGTCCGTCTGCCCCGGCATACAGACTGGCTGCGACCTCATCCGCCAGACGGTCAGGCGTGAGATTGCCCACCAGACCGGCGCAGGCCTCGTGCAGCAGGTGACGAATGTCCGCCAGGGTGACTGGCGGTGAGGGGTGAGTCCGACTCGGTGCTTCAACTTGATCGGTGAACACAGGCTTTCTCCTCAGAATAAAAATGCTCACCCCGCAAAGGATGAGCATTGAAGTGCGCTAACAGAGGAGCAGCCACTTTGTCACTCAACCCTTTGACGCGAAGGGTGCTTGTTGAGTTTGCTTGCAGCCAGGCATTCGGACTTTCACCGCTGCGCGACAGTGCCGGAATTGCACCGGACTTCCCCTGATGTTTCAGTTGCCCACGACAGGTCAACACTGCAAGTCTTTCAATTGCCTGACAATGGTAACAGAAATCGCTGTGATACACAACTATTCTCCTCTCACCATTGTGAATTTATGGAACGTATTTGGACAACTTCGTTACGTGGAACACCCACAGACGACTGATGGACGGGAGGAATACCTCTTTTGAGCGATACCGCTCTCTCTTTTGAGAGAGGTAAAGGCATTGAGATACCATTAACATCGCTCATGAGTAATTGGTTCACATTTATTAAAAAAGCGAGCAAGGTCACATGAGGTGTGATGACATCCGCCGTGCTGAACTGCTGGAACGTATTCAGGCACTGCTGCGGACTTTACCGGATGAAATCGTAGAGGAGCTTGTTCAACAATGGGAACGGGAATTAGAGACCTGGTACAACCCTAATCTGAAAAGAACATCATCGGACGAAGTGAGCGGTACATCGGATGACGAAAGCTAAATTTCAAGGAGGGCGCTGGCGCGCCTCCGTTTGTATCCCACCACCCACCCCCAATGTGCCGCGCCGCTGACGCGCCGGTTCAACCGCGCCCATCGCATCCGGTTCGCCCCACACTGCGCCTGTCGCTGTCCATCTCATCACACTCGTTGTACCGCCATCACCGCCGCTGTCCCTGTGAAGCGGTCCGCACGCGCGAGCGCCTGCCATATTCGGTCTGCCAGCCCACTGCTGCCAATACCTCACCCCGCCGCCCTTCGTCGCCACGGTCTCCATCGCCCTTGCCGTTCGCGCTGCCACGTCGCCTGCCTCACGACCGGATCGCTGGTTGAAGGCTGCTGGCCGCCCTGCCTCGCACGCAGTGGTGTTTCCAGCGCCAGGCTGCCACCGCTGTGCCGGTAGGACAGCTGCCGCTCCTGTCCACGCTGAGGCAGCCTGCTTGCGCTCCGTCCCTGACTGTGCGCGGAGTTTTGCCACGATGGCACGTTCCGCCACCGTGTCAAGGCGCTCGCTCCTGGCTTGTGCCGTTTCACTCACCGCGAGCGCCCTACGGGTTCCCTTGACACGGCGTCTGAGGGGAACGTGCCTGACCGATGGCAACTCCGGCACAGGGTCGGAGCGAATGAGCAGGCGCACAGCGCCAGGAGGTTACACACATGTCCTACCAAATTCACGTCATCGTCGGCAACCTGGGGGATACACCCGAACTGCGCGAGGCCAACGGGCAGCCGGTTGCCACCTTCTCCGTCGCGGTCAATACCCGTCGCGGTGACAAGCAGACGACCACGTGGTATCGCGTGACGGCCTGGAATGGGCTGGCAGAGACCGTGGTCAAGTACCTGGAGAAGGGGCGGCGAGTGCTGGTGGAAGGCAGCAATCTGCGAGCCAGCGCGTACGTCGACCGGGATGGACAGCCGCGTGCGAGCCTGGAACTGACCGCCAACCGCGTGCAGTTCATGGACAGCGCACTAGGCGGCGATGCGGGTACGGACGAGGGTGAGAGCCAGGACATCCCGTTCTAGGCGACAACCTCCATTGGGCGGTCACGGCGCGTGGCCGCCCTTTATTGTGTGCTGCTGGCAGCGCGGCGCTTTTTCCACCCGCCGGATTGCCGGATAACCCAATTGCTCGTTTTACAGGTAACCCCGCTGATGCGAAAACTTTGGACTACCGCCGCCAGGTTGTTCTCGTCGTTCAGCAGCTTGTGTGGTCGAGCAGTCGTTTGCGCTGGCATAGATGTCGGTGGCGGCGGAGTAGCGGGCTAAACGCCCGCCCCTCACACGCCGGGGGGGCTTGGCGGAGCGCGCCTGCGCTCCGCCGCTGACAAGCGTCTTGCGCCGCTTGCCAGCGCGTGGGTTTGCCGCAGCAAACCCGCGTTCCGCACAGGCTGCCCTATCAACCTTAAGCCAGTCTGCTGAATGGAGATCCCGTTCAACACAGTTATTTGAGACGCCCATCTCAGGAATTGGCGTTGATATTCGGGTTGTACCTCCCAGACAATGAGGCCAAAGGTCGTACAACATGGAGCAGGCCATGTCTCAAAACTACCCGTATCATGTCGGTGTCCGCCTGACCACACCTGAATATGACAGCTTGCAAAAGCTGGTCATGGCAACCGGGTACAACCAGTCCGACGTGATCCGCTTTCTGGTACGGACGGCGGCACAGCGCCCGGATGCCGTGGCATCCGGCATCCGCCGGGAGAAAGACAAACCGCGTGAGCCGCAAAGCTAGTCCACCGCAGTCGGTGCGGGTGTATGCTCGCATCACCCCTGAACTGTATACCCTGCTTCAGCAAGTTCGGATCGCCAAACGATTTGAGACCGATGCAGATCTGATGCGTGCTGCATTGCGGGCGTATCTCGATGACCAATCCGATCAGGTCGCCAGCAAACGCCACTTCAACACCACCTTTCAGCGCCGTATGAAACGCCTCGACTGGCATCTGACGGTCATCACCTATCTGCTGGCGCAGGCGTTGGGAATGCTCATCGCCCACGCCACCGGGCAGAAGCTGCCGGGCGACGCGCTGCTCGATCAGGCGATCCGGCTGGCAGGGCAGAACCATCGCGCGTTGGCTGACCGTCTGGATGAGAGCCGCGCGAAAGTGGAAGAGGCCGAACGCAAGACCCGATGAAAAAACATGCCCTCGTCTGCAACCTGATGTACAAAGTGGACTCCTACGAAGCACGTGGCGACCTGATCGGTCTGCTGAAGTATGTCCAGTATCGCAGCGATAAGGATCATCACATCCCCCAGGACGCGGGCTTCGAGCGCTGGCATGACCGGGGGTTGGGGGACAACTACCGCACCATCGCCAATCACCTGATGCACATTGCGGACGACAAAACCAACACCGATCATGTGCTGGTGCGGATGATGGTCGTCTCGCCACATCCTGACCTGATAGCGGCGCTGCCCGCCCACCAGCGTGAACACGCCCTGCGTGAACTCACCGAAACCATGATGGAACGCTACTTTGAGGCCTGTGACCTGCCGGTGCCGGAGTATGCCTATGTTGTCCACGACCCGCAGACTGAAAACGGCGTGCAGCGTCTGCACAGCCATGTGCTGTTCCCGGCAACCGTTCCCGACATTGAGGGCAGGCGGCACTACGATTTGCGCCGCCAGCAGATGCCGGTGTTTCACGAAGTCCGAGACCGGGCAATCACCGAAGTCTGGACGCGGCTGCTCGGACCGGAACGGCTGGCGGAACTGGATGCCGGGCTGCTGACCGAAACCGAGAAGCAGCAGGCGGCTGAGCGGGCAGCGTTGGCAGCCGAGCAGGGACACGAACGTGATCTGAAGCACGAGTTGAACGAACTGGACCGCTGGTTTGGTTCGTGGTGATCGGAGCAGGATATGTTTTATTGGTTATTCACAGAAGGACGCAGCATTGCCGTCTTTGCCGTTTTACCGCTGACCTGCCTGGCGCTGCTGCTGCCCGTGCTTTACGTAATTGCCATCGGAGTAGGGGTACGGCGTGCCGATGAAGCGGTATCGGTGAAACGCGGCGCGCCACTGCGGCTGCTGGCACATGTCACCTGGAGCCTGTCGCTTGGTGCGGCCTGCATCATCCTGGCGGGCGGGACGGCAGTCCAGCACGGTCGAAACGCGGGCAGCAGCCCGCTGTTGAGCGCGTTGGTGGGCGCACCCGCCAACGTGGATGGTCAGCGGGTGTTCTGGTTCGGATTGGGCATGGCCGGCCTGGTGCTGGTGGCGAACCTCGTGCTTGCCGGACAGCTCAAGCCCGGGTCGAGATTTCGTGAGTGGATCGACAGCCTACGCAGCCCGAAACGGCGGCGTGGGGAAGCGGGATCATCGCATTTCTGCACCCCGCGTGAGTACAAGCGCTACCGCCGTCCTGACAAAGAGGGTGTCACCTTCTTCGGCGCGTTCTGGGGCGAACACAGCGCCCGGCTCGATGCCGGACAGGGGCAGTTCTGTTTGAGCGGGGAAGACTCGGCACGCGGCATTCTGACGCTCGGCGGGCCGGGTTCAGGCAAAAGCCAGGCGGTCATCTTGCCCGTGATCGCTGACCGGATGCAGGTGGGACATTCCCTGATTATTGCTGACCCGCAGGGAGAGTTGACATCGCATATTTTGCGCTTTGCCGCTGTCACCGGCCACACCGTTGCTATCCACGATCCCACACGCAGCGACCTGCCGCGCTTCAACCTGGCGCAGAAGATCGAGACGGTTTCCGATGCTCGCGCGATTGCCGAAGTCCTCGTCCCGGCAGCGCACGGCGATAACAAATTCTGGAGCGACTCGGCGGCGGCGCTGCTTTCTGCCTGTCTTCTGCGCTTCGAGACGCTTGGCGACGTGTATGGCGCGCTCTCTGATTTACGGGGGCTGGCGGACAAACTCGCTGAGAAACCCGACGATGCCTACCTGCTCGCCAACAGTTTCATCGCCAGTGTCAAAAGTGATGGCAAAGTCGCATCCAATACCGTCGCTACGTTGGCGACAGCCCTCACCGGTTGGGCAGCGCAAACTGTCCGTGAAACGACCTCCGGTTCGGACTTTGATGCCGGACTGCTGGTGCAGCGTCCGACGGTGGCCGTGATGACCTGCCCAGGACGGATGCGTCAGGTGTATGCGCCGTACCTGGGCGCGGTACTGCGGAAACTGATGCTCGACCTCGATACGATTGGCGAGACCAACGGTGGCCCGCTGCCTGTGCCGGTGGCAATCATCATGGATGAATTCCCGGCGCTGGGCAAGCTCGACTCGCTGGTGGCCGATGTGAACCTGGTGCGTAAACGGCGCATCTCCATCGTCGTCGCGGCGCAGACCAAGGGACAGTTTCACCTGCTGTATGGTGAGGCTGGGACAGAAGCCCTGTTCACCGGGTTGGCGACGCAGATTGTCTTTGGCGGCTGCGATGCCGACACCGCCGCCTACTACAGCAAAGCCAGCGGGCAAACGACTGAGAAGAGCAGCCGCAAACGTGCTGACGGCACAACTGACGACTACCCGCGACAGCGCCCGCTGCTGACCTCTGACGAGGTACAAAGTCCGCCGCGGGGCAACAGCCTGATCTTTGCCCGTTATGTAGACGAGAACTATGCGGCGCAGGTCGTATTGGCAGCGCGGCTGACACGCTTCTATGAGCGGCTGGACTGGAAGCAGCGTTTGGCAGCGGTAAAAGGGAAAGCACCCCAACTGCTCAAACGGCGTGAATCGTCCCCTGCCATTTCACAGGTGAAATCGTCTCAGACTGCCATCCCGACGGTCAAACCACCTCGAGCATGGAGCCTGACTCGTGAACAAGACTGAGTTGGTGAAGCGCATCGCCCGTGAAAGCAAAGTCACGCATTCGCCGCTGACGCAGGCGCAGGTGCGGCAGGTCTTGGATGCGCTGTTCGCTGCGCTGACCGAAGAACTCTCACAACCCGGCGGGCGCGTGGAAATTGAGCATTTTGGAGTATTGGAAAGCCGTCTCGTGAAGAACAGTCAAAACGGGCGACTTATGGGTAAAGATGGGGTTATGCGTACACCACCGAAAGAGAGATTGGTGGTTACGTTTCGCTCAGCGAAATGTCTTCGTTGTTCCAAAACCCCTGACCTGTCTCTTGAGAAACGCCGCTAATTCGGCGCGCTAACTCAAAAGCTTGCTTGACAATATCAGGTATCTGATCAAGCGGACAATGTTCGCCTAGGGAATGTCCGAATTCAGCTTTAGAGAAATTCGTTCCTCCCAAGGTATTCCTGTTTACCATCTTCCTGAGTTGTTCAGAAAACTTTTCCTTCGTCTTGTCACTATCTTTTGCTGTGGTTCGGATCCCAGCTATATCAGTAGCCTGCCAGTCTTTACCATCCATTCGAGGATATTTTTTTGAGAGACAGGCGCATAATATATCATCGGAGAAAGCATCTTCAAATTCGCGCGTTCCTATCCAAAAACACCGTTGACCGAAGGTTGAATTATCGAAACTGGCTTCGGCAAATCTCTTTTCATAGCATTCGCGCACATCTGTATCAAGCAGCGTAAGCGTGATTAGCTGACGATTTTTCCCCAGCAATTGCAGAAGTGGCAACCAAGCGCCGTGTCCGTGTAAATTAATCATGCGTATTCCATCGTCAAGCATACTCGTGCCGTATATCTTCCGGTAAAGTAATGGCAAGGCGTTTTCCTCAGTTTCGCCTTCAATGATCAAATAACAACGCTCATAGAAGAGCATTGTATTTGTAATGCCAAGTTCGCGTGCTAAATTATGCAGGAACTGCTCAACTTCAGTTTCTCCGTCTGTTCGAAGATAATCAATCTCAGTTCTACCATCTTCTCTGAGCGACAGTAGGTTTATACTTGTCGCTGGTGCGCGATCTACCATCAACAGCGAATGAGTGCAAACAATCGACTGGACACGATAATCCTGCTCGGTAGAGAAACTTGTGATTTGCAGAATAGACTCAAAGAGTTTCCTCTGAGCTTCATAGTAAAGATTAGTTTCTGGCTCATCATACGCCCGTATCACAGTTTGATTATTTAAACTAGAACGAACAGTCGCTCGGTCCCAGTCGACAGTGCCCATCAGGATCCGTCGCTTCGTTCCATCCCCAACGCGGGATAATGGACGTGGACCAAGCCCTTCATCTACGAGAAATTCACCAGAACGAAAACCCTTGGTAAAATCTATGTCGGGATCCATGCGAATCGCGCGAATGCGAGGATAATATGACTGGATATGTGTCAATAACTCCTCAATTTTTGTGTTTACCCGTTCAACCACTGCGCTCCGCAGCTCACGTAAACTTTCGATAGGGCGTCGTACTCCTTCAACGTCCTCAAAAATAAGTGTCTCATATACTGTTTGAAGGGTCTTGGTTACGAAACTCTCAGGGCTGGTATAGTCGATCGCACGGTATCGTTGAAAGACAGGAAGCTTCTCTCTAATACTCTGAAATTTGATCTCTATCCAATCTTCGGTCTTTGCCGCAGTCTTCAGGTAGTTTTGAATAGTTTCTATGCGTATTTTTTGGTTTAGACGACCTTCGGGTTTGATACCGAGAGTTTCAAGTAGCTCATCAAATTCTGTTGCCTTTAGAGATTCAAAATTTTGATTGAGCCGTTGATCTACAAATCGACCCGATTTGTAGTAAGTTTTGCTCCCTTCGCTGGTAAACAAGCGGCGTAGGTAGAAGCAACCATCCTCCGCTATAAAAGAGGTGTAACCGTCTGAATCCCAGCCATCTAGCCGAAATACCAGAACAATCTCAATTTCATCGGAAGTGATTTCACTGTGGTTATCGGAGTTTTCTGCCTCCAGCAGGCACTTATAATAGTCTTTTTGATCCGGTGTCGTCCCATTTAATGCGATATCAAGAGCGTCGAGAAAAGTGCTTTTTCCAGCATCATTTTCACCGATCAACACCGTCAACTCACGTAAGTTCAGAGATACGTTCTTCAGACAGCGAAACCCACGAACCTGGATACTGATTAACTGCATAGATTATCTCCTTTGCGATCTCTTTAGATGATAGCAGTAACTGGAATTTAATATCGTGAATTTATTCCTAAAAGTCTAGCAAAGGTAGTCAGACGCGGACAGGAAAAATCGTATATGCTGACAAGTTGCTTCACATAACCTGGTGCTGCATCCTATTGCCAAGTCCAGCAATTCCGCGTGATGGGGCGTTTCAGGGTCTCCGGAATGGGTTCCTTTCTGCCACGCTAGCACGGCGTGGACTAACATCCAGCCGCAAGCGGTTGCTGCCTTGCATCCTGAGCTACATCTTGCCAATCCCCATTATCTCTCATCAGGTCGATGTTTTCGGTGCGGACGAACGGCCACCGTAGCACGGCGCGCGCGCACGTCCAGCCGCAAGCGGCTGCTGCTCGGATTTTGCTCCTGGCTCGTGCCGCTGCGCTCACCGCAAAATCCGGCAGGGACAAGCCGACGTGCGCTGTTGCCGCGCCGTGCTGTTGGGGTGGCGTTCCGCACCTTAACAAATCATCGACCGAGCCGGACGCCGTTACGGGTGGATTGCAAAGCTCTGTGGCGCTGCGGAATATACGCAGCAGAAGCCCTATCGAGCGGCGGCAAACTCCAAGATGCAACCTCCTCCGAAGTCATTCAGCATCCCCGCTGGGTGATGGGAATGTTCGATGGTCGTGGGCTGTAGTTTAACTACGTCGGAAAGACCTCTGCTGTGGATCGAGTCCTCAGGTGTACTGGCACTACACCGTCGATCTGCCACGTCCGGGCCGCAACCGAGCATTATAGAGGAGTTCTCTTCGTTCGAGTTCATTTAACGAAGGAGGCATCGATGGACAAACACATCTGCCGGGTTGGCACCGGACGGATTGACTATCGTGGTCACACGCATCAAACCGTGTTGAACACGACGGTCAAGAGCGGCTCAGGCCTGGGCAAGGTCTTCGCGCCGACCTGGGATATGGTGATGGGCGTGAAACAAGGGAAGCTGACCTGGGAAGCGTATACCGAAGGCTACACGCAGTTGATGCGGCGAAGATACGCGCAAAACCCGGCTGCCTTTCTCGAAGCGTTGAGCTGTGATGAGCTGATTGTGTGCTGTTACTGCCATGATACACACGCGACCACGCGACACTGCCATCGCTATCTGCTGGTCGAGATTCTCGAAAAGGTTGCCCGTCATCACGGGATCGACTTCGAGTACATCGGCGAAGTGTACAACAGCAGGTAACACGCCCGGCTGTTTTTCTTTTTCCCGCAAACATTACGGACTCTGTTTCGGAGGACAGCATGAATCCGATTATCATCCATACAGACGGAAGCTGTGAAACGCAAACGCGGCGCGGCGGTTGGGCAGCGATTCTGCAATGCGGAGACCATCGCCGCGAACTGAACGGCAGCGCAGTCGATACGACAGTCAACGTGATGGAGCTGACCGCCGTGATCGAAGCGCTCTCGGCGCTCAAGCAGCCGGGCGCGACCGTGCAAATCATCACCGACTCCAATTATGTGGTGAAAGGCATCAACGAGTGGTTGCCCGACTGGATCGCACGCGGCTGGAAAACGGCAGGCAAGAAACCCGTCGCCAACCACGACTTATGGGAGCAGCTTCAGGCACTCATTGCCCAGCACAACGTCACCTTCACCTGGGTGCCGCGCGAGCAGAACGCCGAAGCGGACAGGCTGGCGCAAGCAGCCCGCATCGCCCAGACAACCAACGCTGTAAAAGCATCTACTCAACCTGCGACTGTTCCAACGACCACGCACCTGATGATCGCGGGCAGCCGCTATGCCACGCGGCAGATGCTCGACTACGCCCGCAAGGTTGTCCGCCGCGCTCATGCGAAAGGCTATACCATCGTCGTGGGGGACAACCCGAAAGGTGTCGATATGGCGGTGGTACAGGAGTGCCGCCGGCTCCAAGCGAAGGTGCTGGTCGTGGGCGTGACCAACAGCCCTCGCAACGGCGGCTGCTCACACGGAAACTATGTCAGGATCGAGCGCGATACCTATCGGGGCATGGGCGGCGATTTGCTCAATCGCTACGCTGTCCGGGATCGCTGGATGGTGGATAACGCGACGATGGGGATTTTCGTGTGGAACGGCGACAGTCCAGGCACTCGCGCCGGATACGACTACATGATCAGTCGCGGCAAAGATGCCCACCTGATCACGTTCGAGAAAGGAGTGCGTCGTGGATAACGTCCTCGCCATTTCGACCTATGGCGCTCAACGAGTCAAACACCCGCATACCGGACAAATGATCTCGGCATATAAGATGGGGTACAGCAGCGCCGCCAGCGCGGTGCTGCTGGCACTCTACGGCGACAAAGCGCGGAACGTTTCGTCGAAGCAGGCTTCGTATCACTACATCCAGATGGATGGCGATGTGGTTGTCCGTCACGGCTACATCCTGCTCAAGGTGCGTGATGAGATGCTGCGCCAGGCGGAAACCATCACCCGCAGTTATCAACGCGCTGCTGTCTTTCTATGGCGCGGCGGTAAATGGCAGGAACTTCCCAGCAGCCGTCAGGCGGATTACAGCGAACCCCTGCTGCGCTCCGGCCCGGACTTCAATCCAAGCAGCCTGCGCCTAGTGGATGCTGCCAGCGGCGAGAAAGAAACCGCTGTGGAAGGGATCACCATCGAAAAGAGCCAGCGCGACTCCAATGAAAAAGCCTGGTTCTGGATTATGGGCGATACCTACCCACACCGCGAACTGCTCAAGCGCTGGGGATGTCGATGGAGCAAGAAACGGCGCTGCTGGTACTATATTGGTTGGGCGCTGCCATCAGCCGTTGAACAGCTCGTCGCACAACAGCGCCCATCTGAACTGCCACAAACACACGCCGAACAACCATCGACGGATGATGACCCATGCAGCATCGAGGAAGCCGCCCACCTCCTGGGGATGGCGGTCAAACCGGAGCCGCAGCCAGCGACCGCACCGCCGCGCCTATTCAACCTGGGGGAAACGGTCTACGCCAGGCACGATCTTGAAGCGCCGGATGGCAGCAATATTCCCACCGGCACACGTGGCATCGTCTCGCGGCTGTACAACCATAACGAGCGACATGGCTGGAGCTGTGATGTCCATTTCGAGGGCTTTGGCGAAGGCTGGTACTTCGAGCGCGAACTGACCGACCTGGAACCAATACCCGGTATTCGGATCACTCATGGCGCAGTGGTGCCATCCGGCGCGGACATGCTGCCAAGCGATGCGGACATCAAAAGGCTGTTAATCGAAAGCGGCCACCAGCCCGAAGCCATGAGCGTTGAGACGGAACCCACCGAACTAAAAGCGGCTGCTGAAGAGACTTCACCGCCTGCCGGTGAGCTGAACATCCGCATCATCAAACCGCAGGCGCTGCCTGCAGACGGCGCAGAACCGGATGCGGTGCAAAATGCCATTCAACAGGCGAAAGCTGCACCACCTCCAACGGCAGCATCCCCGCGAACCAGCAAACATGCGCTTATCCCCATCCCACAGCAGCCCGTCGGCGAACTGACCGGCAGCATCACCGGCAGCGTGTGGTGTTACGGGTACGCCATCCACGAAAGCACGGCGGTCTACGTCAACCTCGGCGGTCCCAGGATGGCCGTCGAAGCCATCCGCGCCCGGCTCTCGAAGGGCGAGATTGTCAACTGTGTCCCCTGGGATGCGCCGTCGGTTGAACTGACGGCAGGCGAGGGCAATACGGGGATGTACACCGCTTTCATGCAAAACATCCCGGAAGCGAAGTTCACCAGCCTGATCCTGGTGCATGAACTGGCGGTTCAGCCCAACTACGGCGGCAAATCCACCACATTCATCTTTCGCGTATCGGACGAGCAGGCGACGGCGCAGCTCAAACATCACGTCACCGAACTGGTCAACGTGCCGGTGTTCGACGACTGGGCGAATTACCTGTACACCGCCGGGCAAGCGGCGATGCTCGTCCGAAAAACCCGCTGCGCGGGTGGTCTGGACGTGCTGGTTGTCGAACTCGATGTGGATGCCTGGACCCGGCTGCTCACTGGCGGGTTGGCGCAAAAGGTGATCGCTTTGCCACAAACCAACTGAATTTATCAGTATTGACTTGCAAGCAGCCACCTATCTCCCCGTGAGGTAGGCGGCTGTTTTCATTTCTCGAAAGGATCAACCGATGAGCCAGCGCAAGCGTATCCCGCACGTATGTCCGACGTGTGGGCATATCCGCTACTTGCAGCCTGCCGATGCCGCCAGGACTCGACAATGCCAGCGCTGTCACTGCCAGCAGATTGCGCCGCTGGGCTTTCAGGCGACTGCCGAGAAGTGCGGACGTGACTTTGCGATCCGCGCGGCTGCCCGCAAACGCAAGCGACAGCCCAGCACCCTGGAAGCCCAGGTGGAAGCGGCGCTGCGCGAGATTCCCGGCATCGCCTGGGAACGGGAATACGCCGTTGAGCGTGAAGGTCACAATCCCTACTACGTGGATTTTGCCATCCGAACCGAGCAGCACTTCATTGCCCTGGAGGTCAACGGCAGTTTCGTCCATCACCGGGATGAAGACCGGAATAGTCTGCGATTTGACACTTTATTCCTGTTTTTCGACGACGTAATTGTGCTGACTGAAGACGAGGTGAGGCAGGCTGTACCGCTCCCCGATTACATCTGGAACTTGATCTATTCCTAAGGAGGTCCCTCGTGGCACGTGCTGAGTCCAAACAAATCATGGGTTTTTTGCCCATATCCGAAACACATCACCCGGCGATTCTTTCACTGATCGCACCAGCGACACCCGCAGCCAAAATCCTCGATCCGTTTGCCGGTGAGGGGGCGTTTCTCGAAGCTGCCGCCAACGCCTGGCATGTCACGCCCTACGCCAACGAACTGGACGGCGAACGGGCTGCGAAGTGCATCGAGCGATTCGGCCCCAAACAGGCGGTGCGGGGTGATGCTGAACGCCTGATCGCCAGCAACAATGCGTTTCAACTGCTGTGGTGCAATCCACCTTACGACCATGACGGCAGCGGCACCGCCGGCAACAAACGCATCGAACTGCGCTGCCTGCGCCACAGCTGGAAATGGGCAGCGGACGGCGGCATCGTCATGTGGGTAGTGTACCGCCAGCATATCACGGAAGATGCCGCTTCGTTCCTGGCAAAACACAGCCGCCAGGTTGAGGTGTGGGCGCTGCCCGGCAAACACCTGAACGAATATGAGCAGGTGATCGCCGTCGCTATCAAAGGCATATCACCTGACCCACAAGCGCTTTACGAACAGATCATGGCCCAGAAAGCGCAGCCGCACCTGCTGGAAGTGCAGGCAGAGCCAATGTACAAAATGCCCGCGCCACGACCTATCAGCCGTTTTGTGTTCGCCCCGGACGTAATCGATGAGCAGCAGGGCTTACGCCTGATCGAGGCGCAGGGCGCGTGGAAAAGCAACGGCTTCCAGACGCTGCTGGAAACGCCTCAACCGCCTGCACAAATCGAACCAGTGGTGGCACCGCGTCCCGGTCACATGGCATTGGTGCTGGCGGCGGGGGTCGCCAACGGCGCGGTCATCGAAACCGAAGCCTACGGGCAGGTCGCCATCCGAGGCAAGACCCGGCATGTCGAACAAATTGCGCGGGTGGAAGTGGAGGCTGCTCCCGGCGATCCCGACCGGCAAGTGAAAAAGACGACCATCCGCCTCAAGCCCACTACCACCCTCACGCTGCTGGCGAAGGATGGCACGCTGGTGGAGATGGATGGCGATGAGGCGCTGCTAAGTTTCATCACTGCCAACAAAAAAGCGCTGGCGAGCTATCTCAACCACAAGTTCAAGCCCATGTACAACTTCGACCTGAACGGTATCGGCGGCTGGCTGGATCGCATCCTTTTGCGCGGCAAATACCCGATGTATGCGGCGCAGAAACACGTCGTTGCCGCCGTAACCCGCGGCTTCCAGGATCGGGACAGCATCCTGCTGGTGGGTTCGATGGGGACCGGGAAGACGCTTATGGGTGGGTCTACAGCCATCGCCATCGCGTCCGGCGTGGTCAAGGCGCTGCAAACCGCCATGCGCGCTGACCAGATCAGCCTGATTGTTGCGCCGCCACACCTGATCGAAAAGTGGAAACGCGAACTGCACAGCATCCAGCCCAACATCCTGGTGGAGCGCCTGGACCGGCACGAAGATGTGCAGCGGTTTATGCTCAAAGCGGAAGCGGCTGGCGCAGGTATCCCCAAAATCGGGCTGGTCAAACGCGACATGACCAAGCTGGGCTGTGCGTGGACGCCCGCCGTCGTCTGGCGGCAGGAGCCGATGGCGCTGTGGCACCACCATCAGCCCACACCCGAAGGCTACGAACCGCACCAGCGCATCGTCAAACAGCGTGTCCCCCAATGTCCAGGCTGCGGCTGCACCGTCATGCAGGAGAAAAAGGGGGTGAGCACACCGGCCTCCGAACACTGGCTGCAATCCGGCAAACGCGCCTGTCCCGTGTGCGGTACACCTTTGTGGCAGGAAGCCCGTGACCGGGGTTCTCAGCCGAAACCGGGCGAGAAGTACCCGACCAAAAATCCGCGCTATCGCCTGGACGAGTATTTCAAGCGGGTTTACCCTGACCGGCTGTTTTTGCTCATCTGGGATGAAGCGCACGAAGCCGCTCATGGGGATACCGGCAACGGCGAGTCATTCGGACGTTTCGCAGGCATCGCGCGCAAAGTGCTGGCGATGACGGGCACGCCGTTCAACGGCAAAGCCTCGTCGCTGTTCAACCTGCAATATCACCTCAACCCGCGGGTGCGCCAGCGGTACAACTGGGGTGGCGCGCCGCGTCTGAGCCGCAAAGTGCGCGGTGAACGCGGTTATCAGACTATCCTGGACGATCCCAGCAAACAGCGAGGACGCGCCGAGTCGCGCTGGGTAGCCGATATGGGGGTGCGTGAGATGGTGGTCGAGGAGCGTCCCAGCTATGACCGCGAAACCGGCGCATTCACTGGAACCTCGACCTACGAACGCCCATACGAGGAGTCGCCCGGCATTTCGCCCCTGCTGGTGGCGGAGATGCTGGATCACACCATCTATTTCAGCCTGCAAGATTTAGGCAAATGGCTGCCGCAGTACGAAGAAATCGCGCTGCCAGTGGCAATGGATGCCGACACCTACGACCAGTACGACCGCTCCCGCCAGCAGCTGAAGGATTACCTCATCCAGCGCAAGTGGGAGGGCGACACGAGCTTCAGGGGGGCGTACCTCCAGTGGGCGATGGGCTGGGTGAACGCCCCGTTCCGTCCATGCGAGGTGATTCACAACCTGAAACACCCCATCACCGGCGAGAAACAGCCGCACACTGTCACCCAAATCCCATCGTATGGCGAAGACCGGGTGTATGCCAAAGAGCAGGCGCTCATCGACCTGGTACGGGATGAACTGGCGCAGAACCGTCCGGTAGTCATCTACGTACGCCAGACCGACACCCGCGACATCCAGCCGCGCATCGAGGCGCTTATCCGCCAGCACGTGCCCCTCGCCAGACCGTTCATCCTGAAAAACACGGTACAGGCGGAGCGGCGCGAAGCGGTCATCGAAAAGGAGATCGCAGGCGGCACGAACGTGCTCATCACCAATCCGATCCTGGTGCAGACCGGGTTGGACTTGATCCACTTCCCGACGCTGGTGTTTTACGAAATCACGTTCAACCTGTCGACCATGATGCAGGCGGCAGCGCGTTCGTACCGGCTCAACCAGACTCATGCACACTGCAAGGTGGTCTACCTGTTTTACGAAGCAACGATGGAGCACACGGCGGTGCAGCTCATGAGCCGCAAACAGCGGGCCGCCAAGCTCCTGACCGGCGATATCGGTTTGACCGGCCTGGACGCGCTGACCGAGGGCGAGTCCGGTTTTGAAGAAGCGCTGCTGGAGGCGATCGCCCACGACGAGGAACTCCTCAACCCGGCGGAACTGTTCAAAGCAGATCACGCTGCGGGTGAAGTGGATACCGAGGATGCCGCCTACTGGAACGTCGAAGTTGCGCCTGATGCCGCCGCAGGTGACACGATATACACTGAACCAGAGCCGCTCGTGGAAACCGTGTTCGCTCTGAAGGCGACGAGCATCGACCAGCCGCAGATGCCGATCCCGCTGACGAAACCTGCCGCAAATGGCATCAAGTCCAACGGTATAGGGGATCGGCTGCTGGACGGGGTCAGCACGTACCTAGAAACCGTCCATATCATCGCCGACCCCGCGCGTTTCGCCCAGCTGCAAGCGCATCTGCTCCAGGTGCTCGAACACGGCGTCAAAAACGACGACGGCACCCGGCAGGTGATAGGGCTGCACGATCCTGACTGGCTGCCGGACCACGAAACCCGGCTGGCGAACTGGGTGCGGTCGTGGCTCAAGCGGGAGCGAGTGGTGTTTGCGGGTTGTGAAGACGAGGTCGCCGGGGAAATCATCCAGCGGGCGAAGACGACGCTCAACGTGGTTCCGCTGACGCTGGTCAAACGCGAGACCCGCCGCCGGGTGAAGGTCGATCTCTTGGCCGTCCCGGATGATGAACCACTGGCCGTCGCTGTCAGTCCCTCCTTTCGCGCCAGCCGCCCATCTCCCGAAAACCACCCGGTGCAGCTGGCATTGTTCTGAGCGGTTTGACGAGACGCGCGACTTCCTCAAGGCGCTGCTGCTGCGCTGCCAGCCCTACCGGCAGACCACCTGCCTGACGCTGACGGCTATCCATCCCGACGGGCAGCATCCAACCCCCTCACGCCACATCCTGCTGGACGACACGGATACGCTCAACGAGGCGGTGAAGCACCTGCTGGCCGCCAACGCTGCCGGGTGGGGCGCTTACTTCGCGGTGGGGCTGCGCCGTCCAGGGTTAGGACGCTGGCGGCGGGGTGGCGCAGGCGATATCGTGGCACTGCCCGCGTTGTTCGTTGACCTGGACGACCCCTCGCCCGAAGCCCTCATCCGGCTGCGAGCGTTTCCTCTAGCACCATCGTGTGTGGTCGACAGCGGCGGTGGGGGCTTCCACGCCTACTGGTGGCTGGATACGCCGGCGACTGCGCTGGACCGGGCTGGACGTATCCTGCGCGGGCTGTCGGCTCACTTCGGCAGCGACCCGCTCTCCGTCGCGCAAAGCCTGCGCCTGCCGCAGACTCTCAACACCAAACGTCATCGAGGCGGCTGGTGCCGCGTTATCGATCTGGCTCACCACCGTTTCGCCCTGACGGACTTTGAGATACTGCTGCCTGTTGGCGATTTGCCGTCCGAAAAGCGCAAAAAACCCTACACCACCCTGCAAACCGTGCAAACCGTTCATGCGTCGCCGCACAAAAGGCTGAATCCGGCACTGGTCGAGGCGGTTGTGAACCGGCTCTGCCGGGATTATGAGGGCTATCTCAAGGACAATGGCTACCTCGCGTCGCTGTGCCCCTGCGGGCATCAGCACGATGCGCCGGGCAAACACTTCAATTTCGACCTGGTTCGTGGTTTCGGGGTGTGCTTCGGCAGGCACGGACGCCTGCTGCTGCGCGACCTGTGTTCCCTGCTGCATGTGGATCCTGCCGCCTATGGCGGCTTTTATTCAAGAAAGGAGTAACGTTTTGCAAGACGATTCGTTCGACCCACTGGACATCCTGCGGCGGATGTTCGAGCCGCTGCCGCCGGATTGGCAGCATACCTTCCATGTCGGCAGCCGCGTGCGGCTGATCCGCCCCATCCTGGCAGGGATTCCGGTTGGTGCGGAAGGCGAAATCCTCGACCGCCACCCACCGGAGTCCGGCATGTACGAAAAAGGCCGTCCCTTCTCGGTCCAGTTTGATCTGCGACCGTTCGCCATCCCGCTCGAACCCGAACTGGCGGCGGCGCTGCGCGCAGCCGGCATCCCGGAGGACGCGATTCCCGCTATACACCAATCGGTCATCACCGATGTCGGTCCCAACGACATCACTCTATTGTGAACCCGCCTGTCCGATGCTCGGCAGGCTTTTATCCAACAAAGGAGCAAAACGTATGTCCGCAAAAACCAAGAAGCTGTCATCCCCGCCAACCGTGATTACACTCACGCTGCCAGAAAAAGAAGGCGGCGAGGGCAGCGGCACCCTGCTGATCCAGCGCGGGGAGCTGGCGCACGTCTGCCAGTTCACCTATGGCGGTGTGAGCGACATCACCGACACCATCAAGGCGGCTTATATCGCGCTGTCGGCAGTGGAAGCCGAACCGCCCGTCATCTCGGAAGCGCCCAAAACCGCGCCAAAGTCCGAACCCAGAACGAAGGCGAAGGTGGCGCAGGAGCCCGCTGTGGAGGAGGAACCGACCATCGACATCCCGCTGAAGAAGGGAACCAAAGCGGTCAGGATCAGTCACCTCAAAATCGTCGGCGGGGAAGCCGACGCAGTCGCTTACAAGCAGGCGGTGCTGCTTGCCGGGAAGCTCATCGACGGCAAGTTGTGGGATGGAGCGACACCCATCCGCTTTGACGACGTGTATGCGGTGGCAAAAAAGATGCAGTACCTGACCGAGAAAGACCTGAGCCTTTTCACGCTGGAAGACTTCGTGCAGGTTGGTGACGAGCAGCCTGTCCAGGAAGCACGCACAGTCGAGGAAACCGGGACAAGTGTGTCTGAGGAAGTTGTCCCTGAGACCGCGCCGGTCGCTGCATCCGCCAACGGCACTCGCCCACACGACGAGACCGAATAGCCCGGCATCCCTTTACCCTGTCCAGTTCATATCACATCTATATCCATACAAGGAAGGAAAAATCATGTCCGAGCAGAACACCTCCAAACCCCGTGTTTTTAAGACCGGTACCGTTCGCATCGTCGAAGATGCGAGCATGGCGGGTCTATCGAACGAAGAAATCCGTTCCCTGCTCAAGTCGAGCTACCCGGAGGTCGCCAACGCCACCATCCGCGAAAGCCAGCTTGAGGATGGCACACCCCTGATCGAGTTTCTTCCCCAACCCGGTCGTAAAGGGTAGCCGCTAGGTTCGACGCAGGTTTATTGTGACTTAAAGCATAAAGTTGCCATTTGGCAGTGTTATGCTTTCAAATCACGCTGGCAATGATATGGTTTCATCTACGTCCAACTACTGCCATTCCACACTCCAATAAGTATGCTCATCCCAAGCAGCTTCAAGGCTGCGATCCAAAATTTGTAGGAGCAAAGGAATGGCACCATGAGCTTTAAAGATGAAACTGCATTCGCGTGCTGGTGCAAGACCGTCGGATACGACACCCGCACGACCACCCTCATTCAACGGATTCGCACCTCACCACCATCGAGGAACGTAACGGGTAGGCGAGGCAATGTTAGTGCTCGCCTGCCCAGTCACAAAATGGGCGTGACCATCCAGAGCGAAAGCCGCACGGCTGAGAAGCCGGGCATCCGCATGTTCTACGAGTACGACCACTTCCTTGAGAGGCGAAACGAAGCGCATGTCCTCGAATACTACGACCAACCCGACCGCATCACTTTGCAGTATGTTGCCGCCAGTGGACGCGCCGTCACAACATGGCACACGCCGGATTTCTTCGTCATTCGAGAGAACGAAGCAGGCTGGGAAGAATGGAAGACTGAGGATGAACTCACCCGGTTGGCACAAAAACAACCCACACGCTACCAACAGGACGAAACGGGGCATTGGCGCTGTCCACCGGGGGAGACGTATGCGGCGGGGTTCGGTCTGTACTACCGGTTGCGCTCCAATGCGGAAGTCAACTGGACACTGTTCAGCAATCTGGAATTTCTGCACGAGTATCTCGCCGCAGCAGGTGAAGCTGCTTCAGCCAATAGTCTCACGCTGCTTAACCGGGTGCGCCAACAGCAGGGCATAACACTGACGGAATTATTGCAGGAACAGTCCGCAGACGCGGTGTATATGCTCATTGCCCAACGTCAGCTTTATGTAGATCTCCAGCACCAGCGACTGGTGGAGCCAGCACGGATACAGGTCTACACCAGTCAGGCTGCTGCGGAGGCATACCAACACGCCAGTACCTCAAAACCAGCATTGAAACCCGCTACCCCAGACATCTATCCTGCTCATTGGGCTGCTTCCAGTGAAGAGGACTACATCGTTGCCAATGCCCGTCTGCGTGTGCTGCAAGCACTGGATGCGGGCATGACACTGGAGGAAGCCTGGCAGTTAGAGGAAACAGGTAGGGCGTTAGGCACACGCAAAAGTCTGCGAACAATTCGCTTTTGGCAGCAGCAGTTTCGCGTCGCAGAACGCCAATGGGGCAGTGGCTATGTTGGACTGCTGCCCCAGGTACAGAAGCGAGGCAACCGCGAACGTAAGCTCTCCGACACTGCCTGGGAAATACTGCAAGACTTCATTGAGAATCACTACGAAACGGCGCGTCAGCCGTATACCGCTTCAGTCTGGGCAGCCTACTGTCAGGCGTGTGAGCGCGAAGGGATTACACCCGCCAGCCTGACGACGTTTGGGAAGGCAGTCAAGCAGCGCCCACAGGAAACTCAGATGCACAAGCGACAGGGCAAGCGGGCTGCCCACCAAATCCAGAAGCGGTACTGGCATCTGGAGGCAACTACTCCCAAACATGGGGAGCGCATCTGGCACATTGTCCATCTCGACCACACACGGCTGGATATCCAACTGCGTCATGCCCAGACCGGACAAGTCATGGGGCGTCCCTGGGCGACGTTCGCGGTGGATGCTTACAGTCGTCGTCTGCTGGCAGTCATGCTGACGCTGGATGACCAGCCCAGCTACCGTACCTGTATGCTGGTCTTGCGCGAGATGGTGTCCCGCTTCGGACGTTTACCGCAAACGCTGGTGGTAGACAATGGCAAAGAGTTCCACAGCACCTACTTTCAGGCGCTGTTGGCGTATTACGGGGTGGAGGTCGCCTACCGTCCACCAGGGGAACCGCGCTTTGGCGATGTCGTCGAGCGCTTGTTTCGTACCGCCAATACCCAGTTCATCTACAACCTGACTGGCAACACCCAGCTCACCCGTCAGGTTCGTCTCGTCACCCCCTCGCATGATCCGCGCCATCTCGCATTGTGGACACTGGAAGCTTTGTACGGGGTGCTGCGGGAATGGGCCTATGAAGTGTATGACCAGGCGGTACATTTCTCGCTCGGTCAGTCTCCGCGTGAGGTCTACGAGGAGAGTCTGGCACAGCACGGTGAGCGGGCGTTCCAACGGTTGGACTACAACGCTTTCGTGCTGCAAGCGCTGCCTGCGCCCGCACATGGGGACTTCCGTAAAGTCCAGCCCAGTGGGGTCAAGATTGAGCACATCTACTACTGGCATGACCTGATGTACCGCCCGGACATTCTGGGAACGCGCGTGCCCGTCCGCTACGACCCGTTCAATGTCGGGATTGCCTACGCTTACCTCGACAAGCTGTGGGTGCGTTGCACGTCAGAACATTACACAACCTTCCATAACCGCACCGAGCAAGAACTCCAGATTGCGCGTGAAGAATTGGTTGCCAGCTACCGTGAGCGCGGGCGGGAAATTCGCACCCTCAATGCCAGGTTGCTGGCGGATTTTCTGGAGCGTACCACGACTTCCGAGCGCTTATTGAGACAGCGACAGTGCGACGACACCATGCAAGAGCTTCGTTCGAGCCTCGCGGGGCAATTGCAAACACCGTTTCTCAACACCACTTCCCATGAGACGGACGTAAACGAAGACAACTTGCCTGCAATTCACGACACTGCGCCCACACCGTCATATGCCCATTTAACGCTCCCTGACGACTTTTAGCCTGGAAAGGAGGTTGAAACTCATGCTTGAAAGTAATCCGCAGTTCCCCCTCGAACTGCTCGAACAACCGTCTGAGGTACGCAAAACATATTTCAAGAACAAAGTTGTGGCGCACCCCAGTATTGTCAGCGCCCATGCGCTGCTCATGTCCGCTTTACGTCATCCCATTGACGGGCAAATTGTCATGGTCATTGGCGCATCGGGCGTGGGCAAAACGACAGTCAGAAAAGTCATGGTGCGCGACTTGACGACAGCGTTTCTGGCACAACCCGACCGTCATCCTGGTCATCTTCCCGCTGCAGGCATTGAGTTGGAGGCATTTGGCGGTGGAAAGTTTAAGTGGAAGCAGACTCGTCAAGCGCTGTTGCAATCCTTGCATGAACCGCTGGTAGACAAAAAAGTGCAGTATGCTGCCCGCATACAGGGCGAACACGCCACCCTACAGTTTAGCACCCGCCTGTCCGCAGACGACTTAGGTGAAATCCTGCTGGGCGTGTTGGCTCAGCGCCAGCCCCGTGTCCTGTGGTTTGACGAGGGACAGCATCTCATTAAGGTCGCGGGTGCCAGAGGGCTGCTCGACCAACTCGACGTGATGAAGTCGCTGGCGAACCGCTCACAGATCCCAACGGTGCTGTTCGGGACGTATGAGATGAATGCGCTGCTGGGTTTGAGTCCGCAGCTCGACCGACGCATTTTCCGTATTCATATTCCCCGTTACCAGGCGACTGAGCCAGCGGATGTCGTTGCCTTTCAGCAGGTCTTGTTCGGGCTGCAAAAGCATCTACCTTTCCCACAAGAACCACACCTGGTCGAGGATTGGGAGTATTTCTTCACCGGGTCGTTGGGCTGTATTGGCATCCTCAAGGATTGGCTGTACCAGGCAGCCAGCGCAGCCTTCGACCAGGGCGAAAAAACGCTCACGCGGGAGATGTGCGAAGCATGGATGAAAGAGACCGATGTACTGGTCGACATGCTGGGACGCATAACGAACGGAGAAGCGCAGTTCATCCAGCAGCACAGCACTTTCGAACTACGAACCCTGCTTGGCTTAGCACTCGTGCAGGGGACAAGGATGTCTACGACAGTGCCAAAACCGCCCCAGCGAAAATCCAGACCCGGAACCCGCAACCCGGTACGCGATGAGGTGGCGACACATGACAGCAATTGAAACGACCATGTGGGATCTTCATACCCCCTTACCGCTCTCCACCAGCATCCTGTACCCGCTTATGCCACTCGCAGTTGGAACGCCCCTGGTCGAGAGTCTGACGAGCTATCTCAAACGGTTGGCGCACACTCACCATGTAAAAGTAGCAGATCTCGTGAGGTTTTGTGGCACGCAAACTAACGCACCGGTCTTGCTTTCTACGCTGCAAAAACTGTCACGGATAGATGGAATAACGACCAGCGCCCAGTCCTGGTCTGAATTGTTAAGCACACTGACGTGTCGAGAAGAGGTCGTCTGTCTGACCATGAACTACTGGCGACCCCTGCTTAACCCATACCGAATCCTGCGCCAACATCATGCCTGGTGTCCCTTGTGTTATGCAGATGCAGTGCAAAAAGAATCCCCACTGTATGAGCCATTAGTATGGCGGTTGCAGTGTGTTGAAGTCTGCCCTGTTCACTACCACCGGTTGGTGGAAAACTGCCCAACCTGTGGTTGCCAGTTCACCACGCTCTCGAATCGGGCAGTGATTGGGTATTGTCCCAAGTGCCAACACTGGCTCGGTAGTCCCTCCAGTGCAGGTGAAAGCATCTCTGAACAGGCAGATGCCAGTCAGGTTGCCCTTGCAGTTGGGCAGTTATTGTCGCTCACGCCTTGCGTGAATCCAGCACAATGGAAGCCAATATCCGAAGTCATTCCCATTGTCAGGCAGCGTCAGCAGGTCAGTTACACCCGGCTCGAACGTGCGTTACACACGGGGACATCCGCCCTGACCAAACTGCTGTCAGGTCAACGTCAGCCCAGCCTGGAAGCTTTTGCGCGTTTGACTGCCTTTTCAGGGGACACCTTCTGGGCATTACTGGCACAACCCACCCATGATACAACCATAGTCGTGTCTCATATACTACCAGCAGTCCATAATGAACAGCGGTCGCTTGACGAACTGCTCATTTTACGAGAGCGCTTACCCGGTTTGTCCGACATCGCCCACCACTGCGGTTTTAAGACGGTCACAGCACTGCGTAAAGCCTATCCCATCCAGCATGACCTGCTCTGGCAGCGCATTCATGAAGAGCAGCGTTTGGTACTTGAGCAAGCTCTGCAACAAAATGTCCCGGTTGTCCTGTCCAGGTGGGCACAGCAGCATGGCTACAAAACACAAGACTTGTACCACCACTTCTACGATCTGTGTCTGCAAGTCACCCAACGATTCTATATGGACAAGGAAGCACGCTGCCGCAGCTACTTGCAGCGTATTCTGACGGGTGAGACCTTCCCCACCCTGACGGAAATTCGTAAAGCACTGGGTGTGGGCGACCATTACCTGAGTCAGCATTTTGCGGCGGAACTTCTGGTCATTGAAGCGAAACGACAGCAGCAGATCCAACAAACTGAAGCTCTGGCAGGCGAGTATCTGAACCAGGTGTTGTCAGCAGACGATGGATCTGTTTCATTGGAGCAGATTGCACAGGCAGTCGGAAAAAGCAGACGCTATCTCAAAAACAATTTTCCGGTGCAGTCACAAATGCTCTTGAGTCGGCGGCGTACTTACATTGCTCAACAAGTTCAAGCCACCTGTGACTGCATTCGCCAGACCGTTTTCGACTTACATCGACAGGGCATTTATCCCAGCGTTGACCGCATCCACGCCGTCATTGGCACCTGGATGATTCACGGGAAAGCCTACCGTCATGCCTATATCGAGGCGATGACCGTGTGCGGACATTTCCTCCCTTCTGAACAGTAATCCTCATATGTTTTACCAGAGCAGTAGTAGACCTTACTGCTCTGTTTTTGTTCGCGTCGTGAATTTCGCAACGTTAGGCAGTTTTATGCTTGAAATTTCACGACTTTGGAAAGGATATGCTTAAAAACCGATGCCTCTACGACCATACAACCACCCCATTTTCGTCCGATTTGGCAAGGATATGCTTAAAAATGAGGAAATTTTATGCACCAAGTCACA
>DAOUCY010000066.1:0-8229 GCA_034431625.1 Anaerolineae bacterium
CAGTAGTTGGACGTAGATGAAACCATATCATTGCCAGCGTGATTTGAAAGCATAACACTGCCAAATGGCAACTTTATGCTTTAAGTCACACGTCAAGCCTGCATCGAACATGGGCTTAACCTTTTCTACCTGGCTGTGCCAGCCACTCGATGAGTTTTGCGCCATCTTCGAGCGTAGTTTCACGGACGGCGGCATGAGCGATTTCCGGGTAGGAACGCTGCAAAATCGCCTTCACCTCATCGAGGTTGCGCCCGGCAAGCGAGGCATCTTCGACAATGCGGGTTGCACCGATTTTGAAGATACGGGGTTGGGAAGTGTTCTGGTCAGACATGAGGTTGCTTTCCTTTCATTTGGGATAGGTGGGTTTGAAATGGGCTGAGAGAATGGAGCAGGTCTTACTCGTCGGCAGCGTCGTCCGGGTGATGTCCGTTGGCGCTGAAGGTCTTGCCGTTGAGGGATGGGATGGTCGTCATCAGCACCGGTTCGGTTTCGATGCCATCGTCCTCTACTTCGACAGCATCCTGTTCAACATCCTCAACGGCTTCCGGCGCATCCGTTGTGCCGCCGATCTGCACGAAATCTTCCAGCGTGAACAGGCTCATCTCACGCTCAGACAGGTGTTTCATCTTCTTCACAGTCGTGTACACGTCGTCGATGCGAATGGGCGAAGCACCATCCCACAGCTTGCTGTCGATGAGCTTGCCAGCAATCAGCACCGCCTGACGATAAGCCGCCGCATCGGTTTCGCCGCCGACAATCTTGAGATGGCTGATCTTGATCGCCAGTGTCCCCTTCTTGAGCGGGATGTCGATGGTCGGTTCTTCCTCGATGACTGGCTTTGGTTCAGCTTTTGCCTTCGCTTTTGGCTCAGACTTCGGCACGGCTTTGGGCGATTCAGGGATAACAAGCGGTTCGGCTTCGACGGCGGCAAGCGCGATATAGGCTTCCTTGATTGCCGTCGTCATATCTTCCATCACGATGTAAGTGAACTGCCGGACATGTGCCAGGTCGCCACGCTGAATCAGCAGGGTCGCGGTGGCGCGTTCCAGCGGAATACCGCCCTCCGATGGTGTGGGCAATGTCAGCGTGATAACCGTCGGCGGTGGTTCCTGTTTGGTACTCTGTTTCTTGTCAGACATAGTTACCTTTCCTTTCTACATTAGCGATACACGCCGCCGTAAGTGGCGGCATCGATACCCAGAACAGAACAGAGGTCGGTCAGCCGGAGCGCGCCATGTCGTCCATGACAGCGCCCGCAGCCGATGGTGGGATTGAAAAAGAAGTGTGCGCCCGGTGAATCACGGGCATGACCGCAGGGACACAGCGCCGCCAACCAGTCACTCCGCCGCTGCTCCCGCGCTGCATAGTCGCGGTACAGAACCGCCGTAATCGCGTGAATCAATGCGACGTTGAGCGTTCGACTGCCTGTGGAATAAGCGGTTTGTAGGGTGGATCGTCGCGCTGTCGGACAAGGTGTTGGTGGCACGAACGGCTGAAAGTCGGACAGCGGATGGCGGCGGTCTGAGAGTTCGACCAGACGACATACTGCACCACCGCGTTCGGGCTTGTGATTCACCGTTCCCGGCAGTCGCAGCGACTGCGCCGGAGATAAGCCATCCCCACCGAAGGTGCGGGCAAGTCCCTGTAAGACCTGCCGTGCGGTGTTCAGATCGCGGGTTGGCTCATCCAGCAGCCAGTAGGCATGATAGCCACCGCCGGAATGAACGATTGCCGATGGGGGCAGTCGTGCGCCGCGCAGTTTCATGAGTGTTGTATCCGTCGGATCGTCGATGTCGGTGTAAAACGCGGGCAGCGCAACCACTTCCGCTGCGCCGCCGCGTTTCCAGCGTGATAATCCCGGTTTTCGCAGTCCTACCGCGAAGTATGCACCCCAGCCCATCCGATTCGTGTCGGACAGCCGTTGCAGCGTATCCAACAGAGCAGCGCGATTATCCACAGGGATGTGTCGTGAGGGTGTGGGTTGTTGACCATTGGGATGAATGACGGTGAAGGTCAAGCAGGACGACGAATGCAGCCGGGGACAGCGTTCAAAGAGGGTATCCAGAAAAACCAGTGTATCGGGGTGCATGGTCGCACCCCTTAGAACAACGCCAGTTGCAGCGGCGCGGTTTCATCCAGTCGTTCAGGCTGCTGACGTTTGGGCTGCGGTGTATCATCTGGCACCGCCATCAGATCGAGCCTGCGTGGTTTGGAAGTGGCAGGTTTTCTCGACTTTGCGCTAACCACCACAGGTCGCACGGGGATGACGTTGACTGGATCGCTGTTTGCCGCCTGCATCAGCCGGAGAGTGTGGGCGGCGACTTCCTCTTCGCAGCCGGGGAAGACGACGTGATGATCTCGCAGCCAGTTACACAGCCGAACCGGACTTGTTTGCAGCAGCTCGAACAATTCCGTGTGCAGCGCTGCGAGTTTCTCGTCGCCGGTGATGATGTGAACGCTGTTGAGATAACCTTTAATCGCCTCAACGACGGAAGTAGAGAGAACTTGCTCGCCTATCCGTTTCATCTGAAGCGGTTGGTATTCGATTTCAGCCACCACACCGCCAAGCCGAATAGCTTCCCGAATGAGGGGGTCACTTTCCAACGCGGGTTGAAGTTCGATCTGCATAACCGGCGCGGCGTACTCAGCCGTCAGCGGTTCGCCTTCCGGTTCCGCCAGTTCAACATTCCAATAGGCGGCATCTTCATCATTAATCTCGCCCTGTGCTTCCGACTTCCTGAACAGTTCCGATGGGTCGATCAACGCCTCGTCGCGCCCAATCGCTTCAAGCAGCGCCTCTTCAAACCCGCCCTCACCTTCGGTCAGCGCGTCCAGTCCGGTCAGCCCGATGTCCCCAGTCAGCAGTTTGGCAGCACGCTGTTTGCGGCTCATGAGCTGCACCGCCGTTTGCTCCATCGTCTTCTCGGCGAACAGATAGTACGTTTTACAGTGGGTGTGCGTCTGGTTAAGGCGGTAAGACCGTCCGGCGGCCTGCATCATCGTCCCCAAATTGAAAGTTATCTCATAGAAGATGAGCGTCGGCGCGAACACCAAATCCAGCCCGGTCTTCACCAGCTCAGGGTTCGAGATGACGACGTTCGTTCCCTTCGCCACTTCCGCCTCGATGACCGCCTCGCGCCGTTCGGCTTCCACCGTGTTTTTCAGGATGAAGGTTCGAGCCAGCGGCACATGCTGGCGAATCAGGTTCTCGATGCGCGGCTGGATGTCGCGGGTCGCGGTCTGACGGATGTAGATGACACACGGACGGTTCTGTTCCAGTTCCGAGCGCACCAGGTCGATGAGCGCCTGCTCTTTGGCAAAAATGCGGTCTTCGCCGTAAGACGGAATGCTGGTGACGACGTGCGGCAGCTTCTCGCCCGTGATGGGGTGTTTGAGATTGTGGATGACCTCGTGCGGACGGTGCGCCGCGTTCACCCAGCCCATCGCCCATTGCAGGTACGCGCCGCGAAACGTCGTATCGCCTTCCCAGCGCCGCGCAATCAGGTAATCTTTCAGCAAACTGCGCGTGCGGTCGTACTGGTCGTAGGTGTCGCTGTCCATCTCAACAGGTACGGCGATTTCTTCGTAGTGTGGCAAGGCTTTACCCAAATCCGCCAGGCTGAAGAAAACCGCATGATCGAGCACTTCCGCCACCAGCAGCGGCGAAATTCCGGGCGCTTCCTCATATGGACGCTCATACGTCGATGTGCCCGTGTACGCTCCGGTGTTGCTGTCATAGGTCGGACGCTCTTCGACGACCTGCTCGCGCACGCCCATATCACTCACCCACAGCGACTCGGCGCGACCACGTTGTTTGCTACCGCCTTCGATGATGGTCTGGAAGTGACTTGTCCCGCGTTGCTTGCGACTGAGGCGATCCGCGCCGCCCCAGTTGTAGCGTTGGCGCACCCGCTCATTCAGGTGATATTCAATGTTGAACAGCGACGACGCCTTGCCATTGAAGGGCGTGCCGGTCATCGCCAGCACCTTCTTCGATACACCTGCTAATCTGCCGAACGCCTCGCCATTCCCGGTATCCCCGTGCGCCGCCTCATGGATTTCATCCCAGATGAGCAGGTACACCCGATCCGGATAAACACGCTTGATGTACTCATCCAATCTGTAACGGGGATTTTTCGGCGGGTGTTTGTGCCCCGGTTTCGGGCGCGAACCGGTGTCCCGTGCTTCCTGCCACAACGGAGTCTGACAGACCGAACATGTCCGCTTGCCCGACTTCAGCCAGGTTTCAGAAGCAGGTATCGAAACGCCTTTCTTCTCCTGCATGACGGTGCAGCCGCAGGTCGGGCATTTGGGCACGCGCTGTTTAACGATGCGCTGGTGCGGTTCGTAGCCTTCAGGTGTCGGCTGCCCATGCCGCCAGAGCGCGACGGGTTCACTGCGCCAGACAACGGCGACATCCCGACTGCATCCCAGCTTGGTCAGGTCGCGCTTGATGAGGCCGATCTTGGGGATATTCGCTACGGTCTTTTCCGCGCGGGACATGAAGCGCTTCACGTCTTCGTATCTGTCCAGCCGTTCAACGAGGCTGTTGGGGTGGATGCTGAGCAGTTCGCGTTTCCACTTCTCGACCAGGTGTGGCGGACACACAATGAGGATGACCTGTTCTGGCCGCATCTCTGCCGCGATTTTCTGCACCGCGCCGGATGCAATCGCCATCGCGGCAGTGCCGCCCATGGCGGTTTTTCCCGTCCCCATCATCCCGCAGAGCAGGATACTATCACGCTTCTCAAAGCCTTTGGTGATGGCGGCGATGACGTGCTTCTGCGCGGCGTAAAGCGGATACCGGCCCTTCAGCCGGATGCGATCTAGCCAGCACGACAGCCCGTTCATGTCGAACTGGTAGGCAGGCGAAAACTTGTTGTTCAGGTAGCCTGCCAGTGCCCGCTTGTTGCTGGTGATGAACTCCAGCAGAGCATCATCCCCGTCCATCTCAACCAGTGTGCCGTCGTCCGCCAGCAGCGTCAGCGTGGTCGTGGGTTTGAGGCGGATGGTGGTTTTCTTGATTTGGCGTTCCGGGTCGCCGGGAGCGGCTTCGATTTCCACACGGGCAATCTGCTCGACGTGCTGCGTCTTGCCGCGAATGGCGACCGTGCCGTAGGTTTCGGTGTCGATGACCGCGCCATCCGCTACGCCTGCCGCCAAAACAAGGGCGAGATGTCCGGGACGCGGCGCGACCACCGGTTCAATCTGCGGCGGTGGTTGGGGGATTTCCAGCAGAGACTGAAAACCGTTGGTCTTCCAAGCGCCCTGCTCATCGATGAGCTTCAAACCCTGCGCTTCGTCGATCACATCCGGCGCGAACACGAATCGGGTAATGGTCTTGGGCGCGGGCAGTCTGTACACCGGCTCCGGCTGGACTGCCAGCATCTGTGGCGCGGCTTTCTGTGCCATGATCTGTTCATAGAGCGCTTCGGGGTTGGCTTGCAAGCCTTTGACCGCCGCCACGATGATCTGGTCGTACTCCCCAAGATGCTTGCCCGGCAGCGCCCACACATCGACGCGCGTGCTGTTCCTGGATAGGAATGCAACGGCATCTTCCGTGAGATGGTGCAAATACACCACCCAGAACACCAGCCCGCCATCCTGAATCCACTTCCAGCTATGCCGCAGATAGCGGAACTCGACGCGCTTATTGCCGGACGCGCTGGCATCGTGATCGTAGGGCGGATTGAACCAGCCACAGCTAAACGCATTGTTGCTGGCGATCAGACGTTCCACGTCACAGCGCACGGCTTGTTTGGGGCCAAAGCGTTCGATGCACTTCGTGGCGCGGTCGCCGTCGAGTTCGTTGGCGTAGGGCGTGACGTTCCATGTGCGTGCAGCTACTTCGAGGAATTCGCCTTCACCAGCATACGGATCGAGCAGTCTGTGAGCGGGTGTCGCGGGCGCGACGAGCGAGGTGATCGCCGCGTGATGTTTGGGGTCGATGGCAAAAAAGCCCATCACCTCCCGATTTTCCATGCGGGACATTGTTCAGCCTTTCTAAACGCAAACAGCCCCTGAATTTCAGAGGCTGTTGATTGGTCGATTGAAAATATGTTTCAGGCGTTTTGCGGCAGGCGGATAATGCCCTGACTCAATCCGCCGGTGATGAGCCGCGTCCAGGAGTCCACGTCCAGGTCAACCGCCAGCACCTCCAGCCCGCCCGCGCCGCGTGTCTTGCGAACCAGCATCGCCGCTTGCCCCGCCTGCCATAAGTAGCCCGTCCAGTCGTGGAACACCGGCACTTTGACCAGCTTCGTGACGTGGTGGCGTAGCTGCGCCATCGCCTGCTCGTCGGACACATGCAGGATGAACGTAGTCGATTTGCCGCCGTAGTTGGGCTGTGTGACCATCTCGTGCAGCAGGATCAGGCTGGTGAACTTGGCTTCGGGGATATTCTGTGTGAAAGCGGCATACATGCCCGTGTTGCCTTCACCAGCAGTGAGTTCAACGGTGGGCGCGTCCCAGGGCACGCATGAGACCTGATCCCCCTTCGCTAGTTTCGCGCGGATCGCTTCGACGGCCATGCGCGGCCCGCCCATATTTAGGTAGGTGCAGATGCCTTCATGGACTGCCCAGCCATAGCACCACACGCTGCCCGTGATGCTGCCGGTCAGTTCGCCGCAAGGCATTTGCGGGATACGCACGAGCACGCGCTTGCCGTTGCTGGACGAACTATGCTGTAGGACAGGCAGCGTCTGCGCCTTCGTCTGACGAATGGCGGTGATGACTGCATCCGGTTCTGCGTCGTCGGACATCGGCTTGATGATGCGGACTTTCGGAATTTCCGCCTCTTCTGATGTGTCATCCAGTTCGATGGCTTCTGGCTGATGACCGCCAGCTATGAGCGCCTGTTTGATTTCAACATCGGTTGGCGGCGGGACGGCTCCCGGCGGTACGACTGCGCCGCGGGTGATGCGGATGCCCGGAACGGGTGCGAGACTGGTCAGTTCACGCTCGAAAAACCAGCCTATGCCGATGCCTGCAAAATCGACATCGTAGCTCCAACCATGCGAGGCATTGCGATTGTACAGCCGCGTGACTGTCCCGCGTGTGCCCGTTGGGATGGTCTTGCCATCGGGTGATACCAGATCGTGCCGCGCGTACACCGTTTCATCCAACGTGTACAAATGTGGGTTCTGCGGCTGAGGCTTGGATTGGATGGCTACGCCCAGAATCGCCGCCGCTTCTTCATCCGAACACGGCGCGTCATCGCCCGGCGGCGTGTCAATCAGCGCCTGTACTGCGTCCGGCAGACGTTCGCCGATAAAGTACCACGCCTGACGCCGTTTGCTCCACCGGCAGCCCCAGCGTTTGAGCAGGTCGCGGTGCGGATAGGTATCGCCTCTCAACCACCACCACGGCGTCAAATGGGTGCTGGATTGTGAACGTTCCGCAATGATCGCGCTCATGCGTCCACCTCCAGCTTGACCAGATGCGCCGTTTTGCCGCGGCTGACCATGTAATCGTAGCCCGCCTTCGTGCCCGGACTGTCGCCGTTCCAGATGAATACGCCCAGATGGGCGTTATCGACCAGCCAGCGATCGCGCACGGTGCAGCGATTGAGCCGGTAGCCTTTCGATCCGCGATAGGTATCCGCATGGACTTTGACATAACTGCCGTGACGACAACCACCATTACGAGGGAAGTTGCCCACACCGGCGACGATCACCGGCGTTTTCAGGCGACGACACTCGCGCACCACCGCCATATCCACGCCCTTCGGGCTGTCCCCGACCAGCACGGTATAGCCTTTCTCATGGGCGCGCCGGACGACCTTTCGCGCGTAGTCCAGCATCTGCGGGGTCGCATCCCGACTGCCTGCGATCATCACATGCGTCATCAGTTTCATAATCACACCTCCTGAAAGGTGGAATGTAAGGTTCAAGAGCAAAAAAAGACGCTCACCACCATCCGCATATCGTGATGAGCGTGAGAGCTTCAATCTGTTTCAGCCTGCCTATTGGTGCGAGACTCGCGCAGTTGTGACCTTACGCTCATCCCTGGTATCACACGCCTGGATGCGCCCCGGCTCCGCATGAACGAAGACCTCGAGACGTTGACCGTTCCAGTCTGGTGAGATTCACCACTCACCAGCATCCACGACGGATATAGCACCACCCAACCGGATTGTTGGGGCGGGGATGGCATATCGGATCAGCGCGACCGTCTGTAGGAGACCGTCGGGGCACAGTGGCTCCGGGAAAACTTACGACGCGCCCTTTC
>DAOUCY010000067.1:0-1917 GCA_034431625.1 Anaerolineae bacterium
CCGGTACCTCTAGGTTGACAGCACAACTCACCGGCATTACAGGTTCCAGAGGCAGAATCGTAGCCGACTGCACCACAGTTGGCGATACCCGCAAAACAAGTACCGGAGCAGGTAGTTCCAGGTGGGTATGCGTTCAGGGGGTGGAAAAGGAAAACCTTAATGGTGTAGAATAGGCGGCATGACCGACGAATTCATGCTCCCACCCGACAGCACGATCACGCCAGACGAATGGCAGCAGACCCCTGCCAGCGTGCGCGCTTGGATCGGAGAGCTAATCGCCGAGGTCAGAGAGTTGCGCGAGATGGTGGAACAGCTGCGCGAAGTCGTCAATCGGAACTCACAGAATTCTTCGCAACCGCCCTCACAGGATCGGCCCGACCAGAAACCCACACGAGAACCATCAGGTCAACCGCGTAAACGGGGAGGACAACCGGGTCATCCCGGCCATCATCGAATGGTGGTGGATGAGGTCGATGAAGTCATCGTGTACAAGCCTATCCAGTGTGAGCAGTGCGGGGCGCTGTTGTTAGGCGAAGACCCGGCACCCTATCGCCACCAGGTGACCGAGCTGCCGATCGTCAAGCCCACCGTGACCGAGCATCAGGTGCATGAGTTGACGTGTCCCTGCTGCGGACAACGCAATCGCGGGGAATTGCCGCCGGAAATCGCCGCCAGTCAGTTGGGTCCAAATGTGATCAGTCTGACGGGCTATGTGATGGGACGGTTCCGTTTGAGCAAACGGCAAGCAGCTGACCTGTTGGCCGAATGCTTTACGCTGCCGATGGCCGTGGGCACGGTGGTCAACCAGCAGCAGGTCATCAGCGCAGCGCTGGCTGCTCCAGTGGCGGAGTTGGAAGCGGTCGTGAAGCAGTCGCCGGTATGCAACATCGATGAAACCAGTTGGCGACAGCGGAACGCTCAAAAGCGCAGTTGGTTGTGGACCGTGGTCACGGCTCAGGTGACCTTGTTTCGCATCGCGCCCAGCCGCAGTAGTCAGATCGCCCGGGAGTTGTTGGGCGACGACTACGGCGGTGTCGCCGGTACCGACCGGTGCAGTGCCTACACCTGGTTGAAATATCGGCAGTACTGCTGGAGCCATTTGCTGCGTGATTTCCAGAAGATCCTCGAACGGGGCGGTGATTCCTATCCCGTGGGCTGGTATCTGAAACTCCAGGCGGACTACCTGCTGATGCAATGGGCGCGCGTGCGCGATGGCACTCTGGACTATGGTGACTTCCTGGCCGAATTCCCGACCATCCAGACTCAGATCCGGCACTGGCTCACGCGGGGATTGGCCGTTTCCTCGTCGCATACTGCTGAGACGTGTCGCCGCCTGCTGGCTGCCGATCCCGACCTCTGGCGCTTTGTCTGCGTCCCTAGGCTTGAGCCCACCAACAACAGCGCCGAGCGCGCCCTGCGTCATTCCGTTCTCTGGCGGCGCACTTCGCATGGCACCCAATCCGAGCATGGCAGCCGCTTTGTCGAGCGCATCCTGACGGTGGTCGAAACCTGCCGCCAACAGCAGCGTTCGGTCTTCGATTTCATACGCCAGGCGCTGACGGCTTACCGGGCTGGCCTCCCGGCTCCTTCCCTCTTACCTGCTCTCTAACCTTAAGACGCTCCCGCTTTTACCCCTGAACGCATACCTCACCTCTCCCTTGCCTCTGGACCACCTCTTGATCCATTTGCATTGCATGGCAGCCCGACCTCATTTAGTCGGCTGGCTATATGAATTCGTTAGGTTCATAAACTGATAAAAATGTGAGATTTGTGATATACGCCCCTCTTTTCTGCCCTTATATTTTAGATAGAATGCCTAAAAATTGAACGTACCAGAAGTTCCTTGTTGCCTGATAAAACTCGTGAATGTCTTCCTCTGTTCAAACGTCGAGCAGGCAAGATAGGGCAATTTATGCT
>DAOUCY010000068.1:0-10127 GCA_034431625.1 Anaerolineae bacterium
ACTTCATCTCGCCTTATCAGAACTGGCGTGAACAGTATCAGCAGGGGCATACTGAGCCAGCCGAGACGCTGCTGGAGCAGTACCAACACACCGTCTGCATCGCCGGAGCGATCCGAGCACAGATTGACGGCAAGACCTACCGCCAAGCAGCACTGGACATCGGGCGCAATCCACGTACATTCCCCAAGTACATGAAGCGTGCGGCGAGGATGCTGTCAGCAGCGTATGCTTAACCATACCCGTCCTGGCTGGGACGTTAAACCAGCCATATATTTTTTGCGAGGCAAGCATAACGCCGCGCGTGGGCACACTCAAGCCGTCTAAATGCCGCCAGTTGAGGGAGATTTTACTATCCTGATACAGTTTCTACTTTATAATTGAAACTGCGATATATCTCGTATTTCTAGCGGTGGTAAACAACTGAATGTCAAACCTAGAAGCTTTAGTACAGCAGTTTATTAACTCGCGCCTTCCACCAGAAGAACAATACCAACAGCTTCTCCAATTTGTTCCTCAAGATACATTGGATAAAGCGTTTGCGGAATTCCGCAGGCAGACAGGTCGTGTGCGGCGGATGACTCCACCTCCACTGCTGTCGCAGGAAGGTGGCGACCAAACAGGCTGGTATCTCGGCGGCGATAAAATCCCTCATGCCCGCTTCTGGCCGGCTCTAAAAGAACATTTGCTTTACAGGAAAAATTGGACACAAGCTGCTGTCGATTCGATAAATGGGGCTTCCGATAAAATAGTTGCTTGGCTTGAGCACCCAGTTGCCAGCCGTTTCCAAACTAGAGGATTGGTTGTCGGCTATGTCCAGAGCGGCAAGACAGCTAACTTTACGGCAGTCATTGCGAAAGCGGCTGACGCTGGATATCGTGTTTTCATTGTGCTGTCTGGAACAAAGATTTCGCTGCGCGCCCAAACGCAGCGCCGTCTTGATCGTGAGTTAGTAGAGCTGAATGATGTACTCTGGTATACGCCAACGCGAACCAATGACTTTAACCTTATAGACAATCCCAACTACTTTCTAGACCCGGATAAAGACAGCTACGTTCTCTGTGTGGTAAAGAAAAATTCGCCAATACTGCGGCGGCTCATTCGATGGCTGTCTGATGCATCTCCTGAAATACTGAACCGCTGCCCATTTCTGATTATTGACGATGAAGCTGACGAAGCTAGCATCAATACCGCAGCAAATCAAGCACAAGGCGATCCTGAAACCTATCGACGTACTGCGATTAATCAGAGGTTGATCGAACTCCTTCAACTGCTGCCTAAAGCCGCTTACATAGGTTATACAGCCACGCCCTTTGCCAGTGTCCTCGTCGATCCACGCTCTAAAGATGATCTGTATCCACGACACTTCATTGCTGCGCTGCCGAAGCCCGATGGACATTTTGGCACAGAACGCATCTTTGGACGCGAAAGGCTGCTGCGGGATGAAACTGACGAGGAATTTGAAGGGTTAGACATGGTGCGGATTGTTCCTATTGAGGAACTATCATCGCTTCAGCCAGTTGGTCGAAATCACTATGATTTTCTACCAGCAGTAACACCCAGCTTGCAAAATGCGGTGGACTATTTTTGGATGGCTGCGGCGGCCAGGTGGGTGCGTGGTCAGCAAAATGAACACTCTACAATGTTAATCCACACTACCCAATACATTCACATTCACAGTACGACGCAGAATCTTATCGAGCATCACCGACGAGATGTGCTGCGAATGCTGAACGGTCCTCAGCGTGATAATCTACTTCAACAGTGGCGGCAGCAGTGGGATGATGAACAATCGCGTTTACCACGCGATCAATTTACTGAACAACCAGTTTCCTTTGATGCGCTTTTACCACACCTACTTGAAGTAATCACACAAACTCAGGTTGTCGTCGATAACTACCGCAGCGAGAACCGCCTAAACTATGAGAACGGTACACGGCTGCAAATCGCAATTGGCGGCAACACTCTATCGCGCGGACTGACCCTCGAAGGACTGCTCGTGAGCTTTTTTGTGCGCGCAGCAAATGCCTATGACACCCTGCTGCAAATGGGAAGGTGGTTTGGATACCGCCCCAACTATGCTGATCTTCCACGTATTTGGATGACAGCAGAACTGCGCGACTACTTCTATGATTTAGCCACGGTTGAAGCGGAAGTGAGGCAGGAGATTGAGCGATACGCAGAACTGGGAATGACACCTGAGCAGTTCGGCGTTCGTATCCGTACACATCCCGCACTTGCTATCACAGCTCGTGCAAAGATGCAGCACGCAGTGCAGACGCGAGTGAGCTACGACAATAACAACGTTCAGACCGTTCTATTTAACCATCGTAATTCGACATGGCTTCAGAGAAATTTACGAGCGGCAGATGAGCTAATTACGCACATTCGAGCGTTAGGTTATCAACCTGCCGAGAGGTTAGGGCACCAGGTTTTCTACGGTATATCCGTCGACATAATTACCAGCTTTCTCGACCAATATCAGTTTCACGAAATGAGCCGCGAGGTATCAACTCGTGCGCTCAAGGATTACATTCGCCAGCAAAATCGCCATAATGCGCTTCGGCAGTGGAATGTTGTTCTGCGTGGAGTGACCGCTGGAGAAAAAGCGCAGCGCGGCAGCATACAGCTTGGCGGCTTGACTGTCCCGCTTCTGGAGCGTTCACGCCGTACAACGCCAGTCGAATACGCCAATATCGGTGTCCTGATGTCCGATGGAGATACAGGGGCAGATTTAAGCATTGAACGTTCGCACTATAAAGGGAGAAAGGCTCACGAGATCCGTGAGATGCGACAGGCGTACAGCGATACCAAAGACCGCGGGATGCTGGTTTTATACCTTATTTCCAAAGACTCTCAACCCGGAAAAAGCTCTGCAAAGACTAAACGCCCTCTTGAAGCAGCCGACCATCTAGTGGGTTTGGGCTTTGTGTTCCCGCCCGCGCCTCCGGGATCAGTCTTCGACGTGGAATATGTAGAGGTCAACCCCGATCATCTGGAACAATATGTGGAACCCGATTTTCTCGAAGAAGATGAAAGCGATAGTGAAGCATGATAACGCTGGAAATTATTCAGCGCATCTGGTCATTGTTTCCACCACCTGCGCCAGATGGCACAATTGAAGTGCGTGAATTAGATATTGCCACAAGCCATTATGGAAATCCACTGCTTACACAAGATGGAACAGGTCAGCGCCACCTGCTCATACCTGCACCTCGAAACACAAAACTGCTGCATGATAAACGCAGCAGCGGTGTCCAACTTCTTGTCACAACATGGGGGGAGGGTGAGAACCGCAACCCCTATGTTGATCTTGTTTGCCTTAAGCCTCATTTGAACGGGCTGTTTGACCTCATCATATTCGATGTAGTATCGGAATTACTGAAGGCGAGAGAAACACCCGATCGTGTTTGTCTTTTAGTACTAAACCGCTGGCGCGAACTACTGGCACGCGACACAATTCCTTTGCCAGATAGAAGCACCATAGTCGGGCTGTTCGGAGAACTTATAGTTCTCCGCGATCTGGCTCGTATTAATCCACTTGCGTTGAATAATTGGACCGGCCCCGACAAGGGGAGATTTGATTTCTTTGGACATGGAAATGCTCTAGAGGTGAAAACCTCATTTCAGAGGCAGGGGATTGTGCTCACAATTCATGGCCAGGATCAGCTTGATCCTCCGTTAGGTGGAACCCTCCATCTTGTTGTTCTCCAAATCGAAGAAACTCCCGGAGGTGGAGAAAGCCTTAGTGATGTGGTGAATTCACTGGTCAGCATCGGAGTCAGTCAAGTTGATATTTACGGCAAACTGGCACGACTCGGATTTTTCCCTGAAACCTTGACGCGGATTGATGACCAGCGTTATGGAATTGTCGAGAAGCGTATATATCTAGTGAACAGCGAGTTTCCCCGCATTACAGGATCAAGTTTTATAGATGGAACACTGCCGAGGGGAGTCGTATCATTGAGTTATCAGATTGACCTATCTGTTCCGCCGCCCTATCCTATCTCACAGGAAAATACTGCTGCGATTTATAGTTCGATAATAGGAGGTCTATCGTGATGCGTCTAAATCTAAATTCAGAACCAGTTAGCCCAACTGGAAGTATAAGCTCGCCTGGAATCATTAATCAGCTAGGTCGCCCCAATTTAGATACGCTTGCCGTGCTTATCCGTGAAACAGTTCAAAACAGTTGGGATGCGCGGCTTTCGAACTTCCAACCTCTGTCTTACACGGTTTATGGTTGGACATTGACCGCATTACAAAGGCAAATCCTATCTGAACAGGTGTTTTCAGAACATCCTGATCCCAGAAGTCTTTCCTTGGCACGTTTGGACAGCAGTGAGCCTTTACAGGCGCTAATTATTGCAGATCGAGGTACGACTGGACTGGCAGGACCCACTCGTGCTGACGTTGTGCCTGAAGGTTCACCCCGCAATTTTGTCAGCTTTTTGAGAGATGTCGGGCAGCCATCTAACCAGAATTTATCTGGTGGTACTTACGGATATGGAAAAGCATCTCTTTACCGTGCCAGCGGTATGCAAACCATCCTTGTTCATACGCGGTGCAGGCTCGAAAACGGACGCTTGGAAAGTCGTTTTATGGCTTCAGCTCTGGGGAATCGCTGGGCCGACAGCAGGGGCAGACAATATACTGGACGGCATTGGTGGGGGCAGGTAGGGGGCGAGATTGCTGAACCGGTTCTAAACGAGGATGCAGATTTTCTCGCAAGAAGGTTAGGTATGGGTGATTTTGCGGATGATGAAACTGGAACCACCATACTCATTCTTGATCCGCTTTTTCATGACCGCCTATCGGGACGGCAGATACAATTCGAGGGTATCAAAAGAACCCCTTTGCAGGCACTGAATCTGATGGCTGAGTATGTTCTGTGGTTCTTCTGGCCTAAGATGCTGGAAGGTCGTGCTGGGCACCCCGCGATTTACTTTCATCTCCAGTGGGAAGACACACCTGTGGATCTACCCCATCCATCACAGTTTCCACCTCTAGCTGGATTTGTAGAGGCAATGGAAAGATTGAAAGGCCATCGGGATGACGCGCCAATAATGCAATCTGTTGTGAAAGACATTAATTCAGAACGCCCTCGTCAGCATCTGGGCAAATTGGCACTTCAGCAGTTTATTGTGGATAAAGTCGTTTGGTTCGATACAGGCGAAACAGAGAGTCCTTTTGAAGCAATGACTCATCATACAGCGCTTATGCGACAGGCAGAACTTGTTGTGAAATATCTTGAAGGAAAACCGCTCGCCAACAATAAAATTGGCTATGCGGGGGTTTTTATTACTGATGAGGCCGTTGATAGTGTATTTGCCAGCGCAGAACCTCCAACCCATGACGACTGGAATCCAAAATCGCTGACCAATGATTGGCACAAACGCTATATCAATGTTGCGCTCCGTAAAATCCATGATGAGATGGCAGAATTTGTCCAATCTCCACGTATCGCAGTGCCCGCAGGAACGTTAACACCATTAGGTGCTTTCGCAACCTGGCTTGGGGAAAGCTTGATACCCGCTGAGTTAGGGACATCAGCGAGCCGCCCGCGCCAGCGTCCTAACGTAGAGCTTCCAAATTTCCTTGTTCGTACTGATACAGGTGTTGCTTCTAGCCCGCCACGTCTATTGGATTCCCCCAACGACGATGGAAATGCAGCGAAATTCAATCCAGCTAACGGATTTACGGTGTTCGATCCTCACGAAGCTAAGAATCTCACCCCGCCCTCGACTTCATCGGATCAGGATGAAGATAAGCACGAGATGTCCAATCCTCCTGCTGAATCTGGATTCTTCCCTAGTGTAGATGTTTCAGTGAGCCATGATGATCCGCCTCCTGCTCCGGCGGTCCCTGTATTTACACCTCCCGACGAGAGCAGCAGTCTACCTGCTCGAAAACCCATCATAGGGCGCTCAAGTGTCGATATTATCTATGATGAGTTGGTGGATTACGAAGGGTCTGCCGCACTGCTGGTAACATTCAATGTCAAACATGCCGAAAACGCTGACGGAACAACCGTCTCGCTAAAAGCACAAGCTGTTCTAGACAGCCAAACAATAGAAAATGAACCCCCCATTGGCGGGACCTCTGCACGCGTTGCCCGATGGATTTCACCAAGTGGACAGACTTTTTCGGATAAACAGAGCAGTATCTACATTGCAGCCGACCAGCCTTTAGAGCACTGGCAGGTTCTTGTGATGCTTCCAGATGACATGATGGTCAATGTTGATGTTATGGCAAAAGCAGAGATAGTACCATGAAACGAGTACAGCGCAGGCCCTATTTGACACCATTACCTGATCGTATTGTGGTTGAACAGTGGCAGCAGCTGGTCGGCGAACAATTCGTGCCGCTTCAGCGTCGTTTGCCTGGCTGGGATGCCGGGTCAGATATTTGTGTCCGCAGCGAGGTGTTCGTCAATGTTAAAGGCATTTATCAAGACTGTCGCCTAGAGAATGATGCCCGGCTCCGATTAGTTCTATTATGGGAGTCATCTGGAACCAAACTGCGTGGCAGCAGTGATGCGGTGGATTTCTCTAATAATGGCGATTCTGGAACAGTTTCGCTTACTGCCAATATTGATGGTAAGCTCCTCGCCGATAAGTTAATCTTATTTGTTAAGCTGTTGTTTATTAACTCCGGCAGCACCCGGCATCAGCTTATACCGCGGACCGCTGGCAGCATTCTGCTCGAAACACCTCCCTATGAAATTCAGCTTGAAGGCGATGGTGCTCGCTTTCCAATCGAAGTCGTTGATTTCACTACAACCCATTTCCCGCATAATGCCGGATGGTTTCTCTCCTGGGAACCCGAAGATTTAGATCAGCCGCTGCTTGGAGATGTTCGCTTGTACATCAACAGCAAACATCCACAAATTGCATCGGCTGTCTCAGATTTACAACGCGAAACTGAAGGCATTCGAGAAGCGATACGACTTGACCTTGCTCAAACCTTGATTCGCGGGGCTTTGTCCAATGAAGACTTTCTTCACAATCCGGATCGCTATGCACCAGGCACTATAGGTGCCGCCGTGAGAGCTATGATCCGCCTGTATTTTGAAGGCTATCAACTGGATAATGTACGGACACTTGTGCGTTCACCTCACTTGTTTAGCGCCCATCTCCAAGAGAAGATAAAGATTTTTGTCCATGACCAGTGAACTCTATTATCTGTATCCACGCCTACCTCAACATATTGCAGAACGGCTGGCTGAAACGCTTATTCGGCAGTCTCCGTTAGAACTGTCCGAGGTTTGGGGAACAACTCACGAGGCAGCAACGTTTGCCCCTACTGGTGGAAACCGGATCACTCCGAAGTCATTAGAACTTCTGCGCGCTGCTGTACTGACTCTGGCGAAGCAGTACGGTTATCCGAATATCCCTGATAAGAATGGGGCGCGAGCTTTTGATGCTGACTGTGGGATTTTACTGCATCAGAAGATGCAGATACATCCTTCAGAGGCATCTCACAATGAGGTTTGGTCTTTTTTGGCTTGCATTCTATTACCAGATGTTGCTCGCTGGCGTTTCGATGACAGTGATGACACAATGCGCTTCGTGGGACGGGAACGCGGAATGCGTCGTCATGCTTTTGGGCGGCTGTGGTGGCGGGCTTATCTCGCCCATAATCCTAGGTGGGAGAAACCATATAGTCTGCTGCGCCTTCTAAATGAGGATGATTTTGTACAAGTTACGGAACGAAGTTCAATCGCTGTTCGTCCGACACTCTTCCGCGCTTTTTGTGTTTCCTTTGCGCGTGCTGCGAAAACTTACGACACACTTGCACGCCGAGATTTAATTCGGGAAGCCAGTAAGCGAATGTATCGCCTGCTCTCGTTGATAGCTGTCGAGGCCCTGAGCGAGCAGGAACTTCGTGTACTAACGGATGATGTCTTTAACAAAACAGCAGCAGCGTTAACAGAAGCTGTCGAATTGCAAGCGTAAGGGGCAGCCAATATTTGCATTCTACCGTATAATGGTTGGAGCAAGCGGAACGTCTGTTCAGGTGGTTAATGCTAAACGAAGCAGAGAAGATACAGAGGTTTCAACAAGCAATGATTGATTACTGGGATGTGCATGGAAGGCATGACCTTCCGTGGCGCAGTACAAATGATGCTTGGCGTATTCTTCTAGCAGAGGTTCTGCTTCGTAAGACAACCTCGGCACAAGCAGCAGCGATCTACGAACAGCTTGCCGAATACACACCCTATGATATTGTGAGCTTTGACATTGAAGCACTCGCTCAGATATTGAAACCATTGGGAATACATTATGTTCGAGCAGAGCAGCTCCGGCAAATCGCTCAAACGGTGATTGATACAAAAAGTGAGGTATTGAAGTCTGATGAACTGCTGCGGAAACTTCCGGGCATAGGACGCTATATCTCGAATTCGGTGCGCTGCTGTGCTTATGGAGTGTCAGCGCCGGCGATGGATACGAATTTAATCCGAGTAATGGGCAGAGTTTTTGGATGGAAGTCACAGCTAAAACGCCCACGCGAAGATCGGCGGATGTGGGATATGGCGGAAAAACTCGTGCCATCTGATAAGCCGCGAGAATTCAATTGGGGAGTATTGGATTTTGCAGCTTCTATATGCACCCACCGCAAACCGAAATGTGATATCTGTCCTATATCTGATGTTTGCAACTATTATGCTGCCATTCGGCAGATAGATACTTTGGAGCGTGCTGAATGACAGAGAAAAAGAGAATTATTGCTTCACTCTTTTCTGGTGCTGGAGGGTTTGACTGGGGTTTCCGCAGAGCAGGGTTTGAAACGTACCTTGCTGTGGAACTCAAAGAGCATCCAGCCAAAACAATCGCGCATAATCTTAAACTAAAAACACTTCACACGCCGATTGCGCCAATGCTTCATGACCTTCCGGCTGTTGTGCAAGGTGATGTTCGTGAAGTCGATTTTTCACACCTTACATCTTTAAATCCTGACGTGCTGATTGGTGGGCCTCCATGCCAAGATTTTTCTATATCTAAGGGCAGTAAGCGGGAAGGACTAAATGGTGGACGTGGAAAGCTCTATTTGGAGTTTTTGCGAGCATTAATGTTTCTTCAGCCCAAGATGTTTGTGTTTGAAAACGTTCCAGGTTTTACGAGCGCCAACGGCGGCTTGGCTTATCAAACCGTGCTGGATGATCTACAAAACTTAGACACCCACCGACAAGAAGCAATTGCGGCACAGCAGCCGGTTAAAGTGCCACATGAAGTGGTTCAAGGCTATGTTATTTTGTTTAACGGGGTTGTCGATGCTCCTGTGGTTGGTGTACCGCAGACACGTCGCCGACTTATCATTGTTGGCATCCGAAGCGATCTGGTTGCGTTTTTAGGCGGACTTGACGGCAGCTTGCGGGACGGTATTTCCTCAGCACTCACTGGATCTGTATGGTGCTTTAGTCGCTATCCCCTGACACCAATTGAAATCTTTGAAGGACAGCCGCTCCATAAATTGCAAAGTAAGTACCGACAGGTCATGGAAGACTACCGGAGTTTAGCAGAGGACAAGCCGTTTGAAAAAGCTTCTGACTGGTGCAGTAGAGTATGGGAGAGACTGACCTTCGATGTAGTTAAAGACTACTACACCGCCAACATGCTGAATTATGAAAAGGATCATGACCAAAACTCCTTTGATTTAGCAATGCAGCAGCATGAGGAACTTCTTAAACAGCTTGGTTGGCTAGATAAGCCAGTTTATGATTTAAAAGATTCTGCCAATGATATACCTAAGCAAACATCGGCAGTTAAGGCGAGAATGTTTCATATCCCGCCTGAGGAAAACGCTGAGTTTGTAGATGGAACCGAATGGCATGTTGAAAGTAAAGAAATTAGCTTTATTTACCGCCGTCCTTCCCCTTTAAAACCTGCATGGACTGTTATGGCATATGGGGGAGGGGGAACATATGGTTATCACTATGAGCGACATCGCCAGATGCTTACATTGCGGGAACGGGCGCGCATCCAAACTTTTAGTGATGAATTTGAATTTATGGGTTCCGAGGTTCGCGCCCAAATCGGAGAAGCCGTTCCGCCTTTATTGGGAGAACGCATTGCCCAGGCGGTAAAAGACGTTCTCGATCAGGTGAATAGACCGGCGGAACATACTTT
>DAOUCY010000069.1:0-8530 GCA_034431625.1 Anaerolineae bacterium
AATTCGAGGCAAATTGGCTGGCTCAACAGCCAGAACCCGTGCTAAAATAAGCACGGGCACTTTTGTGTCCAACTTTTTGGGGTCACTACAGCCCAGCAGGGTCAAGACATCCATACTGAAGTTGATCTGTTGACAAGGGTAGTTAGGCATAATCCCGCCTTTTGCCATTTGATCTCTGAACGGCAGATGGGCACTTTCTGGATTGTCATGCTTGGTTTGCTTAGAGCTGGCAAGACTGATCTAGCTGAACTGGTTATCGCTGTGACCTTCAACTGGTTTATGACGTTTCATGGCAAGGAAGGATTAATTGGGCTACCTGACCCATACCAGCCCTATAGCCTAAGCGTGAACTATCATCTGCGTGTCGAACCTGATCAGGGTAGGCTAACGAACAACAATGGTCAGTCCTACTTGTTGCCTGTATTGCTGAAATTTGTGATTTATCTCAACCAGCGGAATTTGCTGACGCATCACTGGAAAATTATTTCGTACATGACCATCCACGAATTTCGCCCAACCACACTCAAGCAGTTATTCAGTTACCGCTCTGATATTGGGACTATGGCAACCTATGGGTTTCCACTTCAAGGCTCCTGGTCAGCCCTGCAACAACAATACGCTGAACGTATATCTGAGGATTCGGGAGCATTCGTTGACCGTTATCCAGAGTCACTTCTCTCGCTTGCACTGGCATATCCCTGGCGAACTCAGTGGCGTGAAACTGAACGCTATACGGGTAACGCCCAATCATAGGCTTGCTTTAAAGTAAAACACCCCTGCTTAACAAAATAAGCAAAGGGTGTTCCAAACTGCGAATATAGCCTGCCTTATCGGGTCAGTTGCATGGCAAAACGATACTCACCCACCCCCATACTGGCATAGGGTTCGCCACCCCAGTACCACACTAGCCTCAGGTCAACCGCCTGTTCTGGCAGCAGATCGAACGGGGTTAAGCCCTCTGCGGGGTTGCGCGGTCCAGGTGGCTCAGGCGCATAGCCCAGCGCCAGCCAGATGTCATCCTGCGTGAAGTGCAGGGTTTCCGTCCGCCCGTTGTAGATTCGCAGATGGGTCGTTATTTGCCCTTCAACAAAGGTCACGCTCACCAGCCGCACATCCACGCCGTCGTAGCGCAGGTCAAGCGGCTCGGCAGCAAATGAGAGCGTGAAGGACACCCCGTTACCAGTCGCATCGGTGATGATCCAATGTCCATTTTGCAGGGTAGTTGGCACGATGTAACCCACCGAAACCGATAGCGAGGATAACGCCGGAATTTCCAGCGGAAGCGCGTCAAAGTCGGTGTAGCTCAGGGCGATACTGCCCGGTGTGTAAATCTGCCCACCGGCATCGACAAATTCCACCCGCCAGGTTGTCGTATCCAGCGCCTCCGCACCTGCTAACACTTCGTAATTCAGCAGCAGAAACTGGCTGTCGGCAGGCAAATCGGGCTGGTCAGTGACGAGTTGTATGTCCTGCAACGTGATCGACGCATCGCCCAGCATCAGTGTCTCGCCAACACTGCCTTCCTGAAGTGTAATGTCCATCCCGATGATCTGCCCATCCCGCGAGAGTTCCTGTTCGGGTGGATAGGTCGCCGTCACCAGGGTGCGGGTCGCAGTGGGCAGCCCATCTGCATCGGTTTCGCCAATCAGCAGCAGCACCAGTCCCGGACTGACCTGGCGGAAGATGCTCGTCTCGCTGCGGCGGACTTCACGCCGGTCATCGAACTCAAAACGCAGCACCGCGCCGGTGTTCATGGTCAACAGGAAGGATGTGCCTGCGCCAATGTCGTCAAAGAATAATTCATTCTCCTCTGACCAGGGGATGCCAATCACCGGACGCACCGACATGCCATTGACGAAGGAAGCGGTGTCGGGATTGAGATCGAAACGCCACTCGGAAGCCTGCACCCGGCGGCGCTGCACCACCCAGACACGCGGCGTATCGCCATCGGGCAGGATGACCTGTAAATTGACCGGATACGCCACTTCGCGCCCGCTGTCGCCACCCTGAATGACATCATCCTGCGCTTCCAATGCTAACGGTGTGGGTGTCGGACTGACCATCGGAGTCGGCGTGGGACTGATTTCTGGTGTCACCTCAGCCTCACCGGATGAACGTCCGCCGAGCATCCGCGTGAACATCAAGCCAAAGAAGAGCAGCGCCGCCAGCCCTACCGCGATCATCACCTTCGGTGAAGGTTTGCCGGAGGCAGGTCTAACTTCATCCTCCGGCGCATCCAGCACGACATTCTGCTGCGCTGCTTCCTGCACTCTGCCGGGGGTACGCGCCCAGCGCGACCCCACCGGGACGAGCGCGGCTTCGTCGTAACGTTTGAGCAGTTCAGCGGCGACCTGACGTTCGAGTTCATCTGACCCGATTGCGCCTGCCGTGCGGACTTCGCGCTCGTAGGCGGCTTTGTAGGCACGCTGGCGATCCGTTGGCACCAGTTCCCACAGGGCGTGCAGCTCACTCAGCGACAGCGCACGCAGTTCTTCCAGAGTGTGATACCGCAGCACATCCATTAGGAACTCCCTCCAATCACACTCCCGCTCCCGCCGAGCGCCGCCTGTTTCCGCATCGCTTCGGTATAGGCAGCATCGCCTTCATCGGCTGGCGCTTCGACAGTCACATCGACCTGCGGCTCAACGGTGATGTTAGGTTCGACTTCGATCTGCGGCTGGATCATTGGCTGAACAGCCGTCTGCGGCACGGCCATCATGCCAAAGGCGGTGATTTCATTCGGGAGCATTTGAGCGCTGTGTTCCAGCCGGTTGACCTCTTCACGGGCGGTATCGTAGGACATATTCCCGTCAGCCCGAACCTGCTCGACTAATGCCGCATGGGTTGGCTCAGTCAGTCTGCCGTCCGGCGACGACTTGACTTCGCGCACGACCTGTTCCGCCTGTGTGCCGGATATGCCCAGGCGCAGCGCCTGATCTGCGAACAGTCCAAAACGTGACAAATCTGCCTGCACGGGCGGTTTCTCACCCCCGACAGGCATCACCCCCATCGCCCGCGCCATGCGATCTGCTACGGTCAGATGATCCACACCGCCAGCGGCAGGCTGCCCATTTTGCACACGCTCGGCCTGCATCCCCCGGATGACATCGCCCAGCACTCCGGCGACATCGCCACCACCGGATACCTTCAACTGCCCTAACATGACCTGCATTTGCAGGCGGGCAACATTTGCCAGCGCCTCGGCGCTCTGTTCCAGCCGCGCTGCCACCTGGTCGAAACGGCTCATATCGCCTTTGCCATCCTGCTCAATCATCGCCCCCAGCGTCGAGTGGGTGCCGGTGGAGGCTTTCAGCGCATCCGAGACGTGCTGTTCCATCTCTTCGCTGTTCATTTCGGCGGCATAATCGCTACGATCCTGTCTCCGGCGGGCATCGGATTTGCCTTCGCCTTCCGAAGTGTCATTTAAAGGCACAGCGGCAACAGGGGTAAACATCCCGGTGCGACGCGCTCTGCCCGGTGTGAAACTGGAGACCATCTCGCCGTTTTCGTCCTCAAACCAGTCGGCATCGTTCTGCGGACGTGCGCCGCGTTTGCGTTTCGCATCCTTCGGCAGCGTCCAGTTTTCCAGTGCTTCGCCGACTGCCGGAACCAGCATCGGACGGGCGACCAGCCGCCCATGTTCGTCGTATTCGGCTTTCGCCGGGTCACGGTCACTCAATAGAGCCGCGCCAACCAGCGGTGCGGCAGCACGCCCAATCACCGGAATGTTCCGTGCGACCTGCCGCGTCGCCGCGCCTTCGGTGAACTGCTCGGCAGCGTCACCCAACGTTGTCCCGCGTACTCCAGGCAGATGAGTAAGGGTTCGCGCCGCATTACTCAGGCTGCCAAAGCCGCCGAACATCAACCCGGCGGTCTGAGCAGTGGTCGCGCCGTTGTTCAGCGCGTTCATGCCTGCCAGCGCATTCGACCCCATACTGGTCATGAGCGATGCGCCGCCTGTTGCAGCAGCAGTTGCTCCCGTGACGGCAGCCGATGTGATCGAACCGGGTGAGAGCAGGACGCTGCCGGAGACCTGACCCATCGCGTTGAACAGGCGGTTGAAGCTGTTCCAGACGGCTTTAATGCCTGACCACATCGTAATCACAATGAAGACCAGACAGATCAAGCCAATACCGATAATCGCAGCAGCGCTGCCCGTCGCCGCACCTGCCAGGAAGAAGCCGATCACCAGCGCCTGAATCAGCGCGATGATGGTGGTCTGGACGATCAGTTCAATCCACTGGTTGATGATGCTGTGGGCGATGCTCTCGGTGCGTTTGAAGAAGGCAAACAGAATCGCCACGCCAAACGAGACGAAGGTGATGCCCATCGCAATGGTGATGAGCAGATGCACGATTTGTTCCACCAGCCCGAACAGCAGGAGCGGCCACGCCGTCAGCGCCCGCTGCTGCGATGATCCTGCCATCGAGACGGCACGGTCACGCACCGAGTCTTCCACATCATCCCAGGTAATCGGGGAAACATTGTGGTCGAAGTAGTTCCCCTCCATGTTCCAGTCCATGGGGACGACGGATGTGCCGCCTTCACCCGCCCACGTTGAAGGATTCGGATTTTGCAGGTAGATGCCGCAACCGGGGGAATACACCGGCTGGGGATACCCCATCACGTCCTGCGCGTGACCCCGCAGATACGCCATCGTTATGTCCAGCCCATCAATCGGTCCGGGTCCGGTTGCGCCGGGCAGATACACGTCGAACTGGTCGCACAGCGTCCCCAGATCGAGATCATTGGAATTGATCTGCGCCAGTGACGAAAAATCCCCGGCATTGTCATCCAATCCCTGAAGCACGCTCAGGTACATCACCTGACTGATGTTCAGCCGGAAGGTATTCATGCCCTGATAGAAGCTGGGACCAATGGTGAAAAACAGGATACCCGCCACGTACCACATGATGGCGCTCCGGGGAGCGACGACATCCAGTCGGATGAACGCCGCCAGCAGGTAAGTGATCCCCAGCACCAGCAGCGCAACCACGAAAACAACGCTGATGGCAAGGCTCAGACTGTCGTTGGTCTGCGCGATGATCGGCATGAAGGCGTTTTCAATCAGCCACTGATTCACCAGCTTGATGGTGTAGCCCGCCATGAGCACCGCCTCTTGCAGACTCCAGTGAACTCCGGCGATCAGGACGATGACGCTGTAAAACAACTCATCAATCATCCGTGCGAAATCAGGCATGGTTTCTCCTTTCTTCTAATCGGCGACATCGCCGGAGCAGTACGGATTGGCGGCATTCACCCAGGTGATGCGGTTGCCGCCCTCCCCATCCAGCAGGTAGGCGAACTGCTTTACGCTCCCGGCGGGAATGTATGCTGCCAGTCGATACACCCGCGTCGAACCCGGCGTGAGCGGGTCATAGTTTTCATTGGTGAAGCCCGCCGCCTCCATCGCCACTTCGGAGGTCTGCCACGTTCCGGTTTGTTCCCCATTGGCAGTGTTAATGCGGGTGATGACCATCAGCGCGACGGGGATCGTTTCATAGGTCGCGCTGCCCAGATTGCGGATTTCCAGCCGCCACGTCACCAGATTGCGCGACCCTGCGGGCTGTGTTTGCACATTTTGCAGGCGGAAGCGCAGACGCAGCGGCGCACCGGACTGCCCGACAAAGACCGCATCCCCGACATAAAAATCCTGCGGCGGCGTGATGGTGTAGGGGGTGGGCGGTGGCGGCAGCGTGGGCATCGGTGTGCCTGCCAGTGTGGTGGCAGTTGCCTGTGGCACTGCCGTGGGACAGGTATAGGAAGCGAGATCAGTCACAATCGTGCCGCACGCTAAAACCGCGAACAGCAGCATGACCGGCGCGACCAGCAGATAGATCGAGCGCAACAGCATCGAACGCTGCACCTGCGCCAGAGACCATTCATTGTTCATGGATCGTGTCCTCATGATTAGGGAATCAAACCGGGTTGGTTGCCGGGCGTGAGCAGCAGCGTGAACCGCACATTGCCACCGCGTCGGCTGTTGGGAAGCTGCCAGACTTTGCCAAAATACGGCACGACCACCCGCGCCTGCGCGGAAGTGACCACCTGCAACTGGGCGAAGCCACTGCTGTCGGTGAACGCCTGCGCGATGACGCGGTTCGTCCCGACTTCGACCACCCGCACCGAAATACCGGATACACCCTCCGCCGGATCGACAGCGCGGTTGCCGTTTTCGTCATAAGCGATGACCACTGAAACGGTGACTAAACTGGGTGGAACCGGGGTTGTCGTGGGCTGTACCGTCGGCGGAGCGCCGATCATTTGTATCCCGGCGGCGGGCATCGGCTGGGGTGTGGGCGTGTAGGTCTCCACCGGTGACGGAATAATCAACGTGTTCGCTGTCCCGCGAAACACCTGGACCGCATCCAGCGCCAGCACATAACCTTCGCTCTGCGGGTTGCGCTCCTGGGCGCTGCGAAGTTCCAGGGTATGCACACCGCGCCCGACGGTGTAAACCCGTGTGCCGGGAAACGCCAGTTCCGGGGCGTAAGCGTCTACCGTGTCGATGACCACGCCATCCACCACCACCTGAAAGATGCCCATATTGCGGGCGGCGATGTAGCGGATGCGTAAGCCTTCGCCTTCAAAGCTGAAGCTGGCGTAGCTCTGGACATTCTCGCTGCGGTGATACTGCCCGCGACTGGCGCTGGCATGGAGACGCGGTTCCCAGGGCGTGCTGTAGCGCACCGCCGGGTTGTCCGATTCGAAGCTGTACCAGCCTTCATACGGTGGCGGTTCATGGGTCGCATCCGGCAGCGGTTCAATCGGTTGGGGCGGCGCTGGCAGCAAAATCGTGCCGAAGGGAAAATCCGTCGCGGTGGGCGGCACGTATACCCCCGGCATGACCGCGTGGATGTCCAGCACCCGTGTCGAGAGCGTCGGTGTCAGCGTTGGCGTGAAGGTAGCTGTTGCCGTCGCGGTGTAGGTCAGGGTCAGTGTCGCCGTCGTGGTGGGCGTGTCCGTCGCTAATGGCGTGCGCGTCGGTGTATCCGAGGGGGTCAGCGAAGGCAGCACCATCAGGGTTGGCAGCGCCGCTGTCGCGTGGTCACTCCGTTCAAATAACAGGTAAAAGACCGTGCCCCACGTCATCAGGCACAGCACCGCCAGCATCAACAAAAAACGCCGCATTCGTCACCTCCGTCTCTCATTGAGACTCAGCGTATCAAATGCGGCGTGTCCAACCTGTGCAGGATTACAGTTCTGACTTGGCAGTTCTGCCAACCTGTCTGAAATATTTCAGGTGTCGGCGTTGGTGAAGCCTTCGGCAACGGCCATACTGATGAGATGCTCATTGGTATTCGCCCCGAAGCGTTTGCGGAGCTTCTGCCGCACCCAGTAAATCCGGCGCTGGGGAACGTCCAACTGTTCAGCGATGTCGCTGATGTGCATTCCCCGTGCCAGCAGCCGCAGCACGGCGCGGGCTTCCGAATCCAGTTTCCAGTCGCGCAGCGGCGATTTCATGGCAACCAGATATTCCGCATTGGCGGTGGGCGATAGATAGGGGCGGTTGTTCATGACGGTGGTGAGCGCGGGGATCAGATAATCCCCCAGATCATCGCCGCTAAAGAGATAACCTAACACCCCACAGACGAACAGATCGCGTACCAGCAGTCCATCCACCTTATTCCCCAGCACGATCTGGCGCGAATTGGGGGCAGCCTGTTTCAGCCGTTCCACCAGCGCCAGCACATCAATGAGTGGGTCTAAATGCTCGTTGAACAGGATGATGTCCGGCTGCCAGCGTTGCGCTGCTTCCAGCAGTTCGCCGCCGCTGCGGACGGTCTGGATGACCTGCCAGTCCGGGCGGTCTTTTAAGATGGCCTGTGCGCCGATTAAGACCAGATCGGCTTCGTCGGCCAGCAGCATCTGTATGTCCATAAGTGTGCCCATCTTCTCACTTAACCTCTGGTAAGGTCAGCCTAGCACAAATACGCTGTTTTGTGGGCGAGAAAATGGGACAATCGGTGTGTGAAATTCGGACAACCGTGCCGGGAAATTTCTCCTCAAAAGGTAATTTTCAGCTTTCTTCAAGCACTTCAACCGCATCTTTGCGATCCAGCAGCCCTTTTTTGCGGGCAGCATCGACGATGCTTTCATTATTCCGCACACCCAGCACCCGTTTGAGCTTGCGTCGCACCCGATAAATGGTTTTGTCAGATAAGTCCATCCGTTCACAAATCTCTTTGACCCGCAGTTCGCGTTCCAGCAGCCGCAGCACTTCCAGGTCACGATGGTCTAATTTCTCATCCCGACGGCTGCCCATTAGTTTTAGGGCTTCAGGCGAGAGGAAAGCATAGCCATCGCTCATCATTTTAAGGGCGGCGAGCAGCGGTCCCTGTAAATCGCCGTTTTTCAGGATATAGCCTGTGCTGCCGTGACGAGTCACCTGCTGGATATAATCCCCATCCCGCCGCTGGCTGAGGATGAGTAAGCCTAAGCCGGGATGCCGCTCATAACAGCGTGTGACCAGCCGCACGATTTCGATGGTGTGGAGCGTGGTATCGTCCACAATCACCAGATCGACGGG
>DAOUCY010000070.1:0-19704 GCA_034431625.1 Anaerolineae bacterium
AGCCTCCAGATCGAGGTCGAGATCGAGCATGTCGGTCGGGTAGCCGGTGGCCTTCGAGACGATCTCCAGCACCTGTGCCACCACCGGATCGATGCCAGGTGAGGGCATATCAACCACTACCTGAATAGGTGAGGTGGCTGGTACAACCATCGCCGCCGGAGGAGCTATCACCACAGCAGGAGCAGCCTGATACGTGGGTGCGGGTTCAGCAGCGCGGGCAGGTGCGGGTACTTCCTGGATAATCACTGGGGGAGGTACTTCAACTGGGCGCGGAGGGATTTCTGCATGGGGTGGAGCTGTCCCATTGATTTGTGTGCGAACAGCAGGGCCGGTTCCGTACCGCCAGCGTGACGCAACCGGCTTGCGCTGAGGCATGCCGCGTTCCTTGATTCGCAGCACACGCTTTTCGACTTCGACCTCAGCTTGATCGTAGCCGCTGATCTCATCCAGCCAGCGTTGGTAGCGCGGTTTGTCATCCACACGGTCGAGGTTTCCAGGAATACGACGGTTCAGGCTCATCGCAATCTGCGAGCCAAAACCTGCGGAAAGGTGCAGCGAATACTGCACGTTGTAACGCCCACCCCGGCTGAGGTTGAGGACGCCCAAGTCGGTATCGACTTCCTTAAAGTTGGGCACAGCCGGGACAATTCCGTATTCGAGGATTTTGAGGGCGATGACATCTTCAATGCCAACACCCATTGGATGCCCGGTTAGTCCTTTGGTATTGGCAACAATGATATCATTCGCGCCTGTGCCGAAGACATGCCGCAGTGCGACAATTTCAGCAGCCGCGCTGCCGCCCCGCGCCGGGGTAAAAGTTTCGTGCGACATGAAGACCATCTGCGGAGCTATCACGTGGCGGTCCAGGCCGAAGCGCCGTTCGGCAGTGACAACCAGATCGTCCATGACCTGAGCGATGTGGTTTACGTCCAAGCGTGTTCCGTGGAAGGCGCTGTTACGGGTTTCTGTGCTAAGCATCTCGACGATGCCGCGCATTCCGCGTTCGCGGACAGCATCTTCACTTTCGACAACCATCGCGCATGCACCCATCCCCAAAATGGTTCCGTGACGGCGGCGGTCGAAAGGCAGCGCGGCGTTCTCTACACTGTCGTCGGTAGCTGCGGCGCCGGTTGCCAAGAATCCTGCCCCGATCCACTCCATGAGATGTTCGCTGGTGACATTATCAGCAGCAACGATGATGACTCGTTGGCATCGACCAGCGCGGATCCAGTCCTCCGCCACGGCTAAGGCTTGTGTGGTGCTGGCACAGGCCGCGTTGACGTGTGTATTCGGCCCGCGTGCGCCGATGTATTCAGCAAACTGGCTGTGGCCCATCGCAAGGATGCGGAAGATAAAGCGGCGATCGAACTCGTAGGGTTCGCGCTCCAACGCTTCGCGCAGCATAGAGATGCGATGGTTGATCTCGCTCAGTCCCTGCAAGTCAGTGATATAGCGGCGCAGATCGTTGAGCAGATTGACCTGATCTAGACGATTCTGGTAGGTGAAGTAGCGCGTGAATTCGTCGGCGAAACGGTCGCCACCAGGGAAAGCGCTGGCGAAGATCACCCCAGTGCTATCTCGTAAAGACTCCGGAAGCATCCGGCGATCTGGCAGATGTTTACCCGTCGTGGTCGGACGGTAAGTCATGACCAGTGGAATGCCTGCCTCGCGCAGAGCATCCAGCCCGGCAGCAATAGATAACTGGGTGGTGGTGTCAAGCGCCTCGATCAATTTGGATGGAACGCCATATTCTTCATTGAGGTCGAAGTATCCTGGACGCCCAGCCAGCTTGATGACCTCCGCCGGATCAGTGATTGTCTCGAAGCGGTTATTGCCGTCCTCGGCTTTGACCAGGCGGGTAATGCGCTTTGCCAGCATTCGCTTGCGGAAGCGTTCTGGAATTAAGTCGATGAACTGTTCACCGCGCAGGATTCGGATGGCATTGTCCGGGTCCATAACGGACTTTTCAGCACCGGGTAGCCCCAGCCCCGTGCCCGTAATCACGATCGATCCAAGCGGTGGGGTATTGCGCTCGTAGACGGCAGGTGCTGGAGATGTGGAGCCGTTCGTGCTGATGCGGCTGAGCACCTGCTCAACTGCCTGTGTTACGGCCTGATTGATGGCATCCAAGTTGAGTAGTGGCTGGGGCTGCTCATGATTGGAGGACATTTTCGGCGTGTTCACTTCGATTTTCGGCTGGGGCGCCGAAGCCGCAGCGAAGTAGCCCGCTGCATACAGGCCACAGAGTGCCTGGTTGAAAGTCGCCAGATCTCCTGTCTTGGGATGGTTGGTCAGCAGGGATTGGACTTCGGGCACACTGCCGAAAATGTCATCTGCAAATCCCTTGAGTGCCCGTTTGGGGCCAACCTCGACGAACATCCGCACGCCGGCATCGAAGAGTGTTTCCATCCCCTTGACCCACTGCACAGGCGAAGCAATCTGCTGCTGGAGCAGGTCCTTGATTGCATCGACCGTGGTTGGATAGAATGTTCCTGTCACATTGGCAACCAACGGCAGTCGCGGCTCGCTGATTCGCAGGCGATCCAACACCTGGCGGAGCGGACCAGTGGCGGGCGCAACAATCTGGGTGTGGAAAGCATGGCTGACTGGCAGTGGCAGTGCCTTGTAACCCTTCTCAATGAAGATTTCAACGGCTTTCTGTACCGCTGGTGTTGCTCCGCCGATGACGGCTTGACTTCGGCTGTTGATGTTGGCCGGGACAACATAGCCGTCAATCGACTTCAGCGTTTCTTCAACAACCTCAAAGGGGGCCAGCACAGCAGCCATTGCACCGTTATCAGCCACTTCAATCTTCGACATTTCGCTGCCACGCGCAGCCGCCGCTTCCAGCGCATCGGCGAAGGGCATGATGCCGGCGGCGATCAATGCCGCATATTCACCCAGTGAGTGTCCCATGACAACATCTGGTTTGAAGCCATAAGATTCCAACAGCCGCAGGATGGCGATATCCATCGTCAACATAGCAGGTTGGGTAATGGCCGTTTGCATCAAATCAATCTCGGCTTGATTGAGGGCGCTGGGGTCACTGCTATCGACAAAGATATAGTCGGTTAGCTTGCGACCAAGGATAGGCGTCATGATGCGGTCTGCTTCGGCGATGACCTCGGCAACAATGGGCGAGATCGCGGCTAATTCACGCCCCATGTTGACGTATTGGCTGCCCTGACCAGGAAACAGGAAGGCAAGTTTGCCGGGCTTGCTGCCACTGCCGCGGAAGATTCCTTGCGACTGAAGCGGTTTCCAGGCTTGCAGGCTGTCGAAACCCATGGCTTTCTGCGCCATCTGCATCCGGTGGACGAGTTCATCATGGTTGCCATAGTCGATAACTAGGCGTTCCTGGGATTGTAGATCGACAGCGGCGGGCAGCGTCTTCGGTGGCATCCAGCCGTTTTGAACCCGCTGGAGCAGTGCATCCAATTTCTCCTTGAGATCGTGCGGCGTCTTCGCACCAACAGCCAAGATACCGCGCACCGGCGCAGCAGCGGGGGGTGGTGGACTATCCAGCACGGATGGCTGTGAAGATGGCGTCGAAGTGGGAACGGCTGCACTGGCAAAGCTTCGACGATTTGAAGTCAAGGCGCCGGGGATGTGTTCTTCCAGCACAATGTGGAAGTTTGTGCCACCAAATCCATAGGCGCTGACACCGCAGCGTCGCGGCGTGCCATTGCGTTCCCATGGTTCGGCCTCATGAATGAGGCGAAAAGGTGTTTGTGCAAAATCGATGTTAGGATTGGGCCGCTCGGCATTGAGGGTTGGAGGCAGTACTTTGTGATGAACAGCCAGTGTTGCCTTCAAAAGTCCGGCTGCGCCTGCACCTGCCTTGAGATGGCCGATGTTACTTTTGACCGAACCCAGGCCGATGCTGTTCCGGGCTGCGCTGCCGTAGAGCTTACTCAGGCTTTCGACTTCGACAACATCACCCACACGCGTGCTAGTCCCGTGGGCTTCGACTAGGGTGGCAGTGGCTGGGTCAAGCCCTGCATTTTCCCAAGCGCGTTGGACAGCCATCTGTTGGCCGATAGGGTTAGGTGCTGTGATTCCCTTTCCGCGCCCATCGCTGGAGCCGCCGACGCCACGAATAACGGCATATATCTTGTCACCCGCACGTTCAGCATCTTCAAGCCGTTTGAGGACAAAAGCGGCTGCGCCTTCGCCCATGACGAAACCATCTGCGCCCTCACCAAAGGGGCGGCTGCCGGTGGCGCTGAGCGCGCCGATTTTACAGAACTTGATGAAGGTTGCTACGCCCATATTGCGATCCACGCCGCCCGTCACGACTGCATCGACGTGGTGTTCGGTGAGCATCTCAACAGCAGCATTGATCGCTGCGAAACTGGCCGCGCAGGCGGCATCCGTGATGAAGTTCGGCCCGTGCAGATTGAGGACATTGGCGACACGCCCAGAAGTGATGTTCGGCAGTTCTCCCGGCATCGAGTCTTCCGTAATTGGGGGGAAGCTGGCTTCAACCACGCTGTGCCAGCCTTCTAGAAGGGCGGTCTGAGTCTGTGCTGGAAGCTGCTGAAACTCGGCGACTGAGCGCATGGCACGAGCATATTCCGGGTACATCGCTCGCAAATAGGTCTGGTAATGCAGTTCACCCCCCATGGCCGTGCCGAGGATCACAGCCGTGCGGTCGGTATCCAGTGGGCGTTCTGGATAGCCATAGTCGGCCAGCGCGTCTGATGCGATGCTCAGTGCCCACTGCTGCCCCTGATCCATCGCGGCAGCTACTTTGGGCGGTATCTTGTAGCGCTTCCAATCAAACTCGAAGCCGCGCACCCAGCCGCCGATGGTGCTGTAGGTTTTTTCTGGGGCGTTGATATCGGCATCATAGTAATCGGCCACGTTCCAACGATCCGCTGGTACAGGCGTGATGCTGTAGCGGCGGTTGACAATGTTGTTCCAAAAATCGGCGACAGTGGGTGCATCGGGCAAGATGCAGCCTAATCCAACAATTGCAACAGCTCGTTCGGCTTTTGACTCCATACGCTTGAGCGCAGCGTTCAAGCGCGCTGCACTGTCCCCCTTTCCTCAACCTATCTGGGTCATCCGTATCCTAGCCTGGGTTGGCAAACACTTGATTCAATTGAGCTGCCGCAAAGTCCATGTCGGCGATTAAACCATCCTGCGCTTGATAGATGGCGGGCAAGTTCAAACTCTGGGCAAGCTGTGGATCGGTCTGACCAGCGCCGAGCGTCCAGCGCAGACCATCTGTGGCAACCTTGAGCGCAGCTTCCCGCGCGAAGATGCGTGAAAGTGCCTGACGCACTGGGACATCTAACGCAATGGCTTCGGTTGGTTTTTGGACGACGCGCTCGGCAAAGACAGCAGCACCTTCAGCATGAGCGACCAGTTCGCCGAGGCGGAAAAGCACATGCTGGTGACGGGTTAGACGATCAAGACGGCAGCGTTCGAGTATGGCAGCCAGCGCTTTGAGTGACAGCGCGGCAGTGGCTGCTCCATTTTGGGGTTCGCGTTGGTGGAGCGCTTCAAGCCGCGCAGCCCAATCCAGATAAAAAGCTCCGCGCGACTTGAGGTGTGACTGCCAGCGGTCGCGGGCAATCGTCCATTCCATGATTTCGGATGTACCTTCGTAGATGGTCGTGATTCGGACATCGCGCTTGATCTTCTCGACCATGTACTCACGGGTATAGCCATAGCCGCCGTGCCCCTGGATCGCATCATCGGCGGCTTTGTTGCCGGCTTCAGTCGCCAAATACTTGGCTACTGCGCCTTCAGTGGCGAGTCCTTGTTCCCCACTGTCGAGCCGTTCGGCGACCCACTCGATGTAGGATCGGCTGGCCTCAAGACGGGCGGCATTGGGAACAATCAGTTTATGGGTGTAGGCCTGCTTCTGACTGAGGGGCGCTCCACCTTGAATGCGTTCCTGCGAATACCGAATGACGCGGCGCAGCGCTTCCCAGCCTGCGCCCATCCCAAAGGCGCCAACCATCAAGCGGGTATAGCCAAAAACGGCCTGCGCTTCAGCAAGGCCATTGCCTTCAACACCCCCGACCATATGATCCACGGGAACGTAAACTTCATCCAAATAGAGCGCGGCTGTGTTGCTGGCGCGGATGCCGTGTTTGTCTTCAGGCTTGCCGTGCGTGAAACCAGGGGTGTCTTTTTCGACAATGAACCAGGTTGGGCCGCCGGGAGCCAGCGCCAGGATCGTGTAGACATCGGCAACGCCGCCGTTGCTGATCCACTGTTTGCGTCCGGTGATCTTGTAACCAACCACCCGACCGTTTTCTTCGACCGGAACCGCTTTGGTCGTCATGGCGGCCAGATCGCTGCCAGCCTGCGGTTCAGTCGCTCCATAGGCCAGCAAGAGCGACTCTTCAGCAATCCGCCCCATCCAAAGCTTCTTCTGTTCAGGCGTTCCACCAACCGTGATGGGATCTGTGCCGAGGAAAGTCGCCAGCACACCGGTTGCAATGCCCAAATCGAGGGAGGCCATCAATTCTGACACGCGGTAGATGTCGTATGCACCGCCCCCCAAGCCGCCGTATTGTTCGTCAATGAAGGTGAGATGAAGTCCAAGCTGCGAGGGATCGTACAGCTCGTTCAAGACATCATGCGGAAATGTGTCGTTGTGGTCAAGTTCGAGCAGATATTCAGGTTGAAAACGACGCTGCGCATATTTGGACAGGGTATCCAGAATCATATGCAGCGTCTCGTGATCCAAGCGAGGCATGAATCCCCCTCCCCCGTTGGTATCATTCATGTTAAAGGTATTCTAGGGAGATTACGCCAGATGGGGGAGTTACAAATATAATGGGATCAATGTGAGGAATTGGCCTCTCATGCTTTTCCAGACATATTCGGCCAGCTAAACGGAGGTTCCGGCAACATAACCGCTGGCCCAGGCCCACTGGAAGTTGTAACCGCCGATGCGACCATCAACATCACAGATTTCGCCGCAGAAATACAGGCCTGGAGAGAGGCGGGATTCCATGGTCTCCAACCGAATTTCGGACAATGGGACTCCGCCTGCGGTAACCTCAGCATAGGTGAAACCGCGACTGCTCACGACTGGAAGAGACAACTGGGTAACGATCCGCACTAGCGCGCGGCGTGCTTCCCGAGTCAACTGCTGTGTTGGAGTTGGGGGTTCGAGGCCGGCTTCGTGACAGAGCGCACGGGCCAGCCGTTCGGGAAGGTGATCGCCGAGGAAGCGACCAACTGAGACCCGGCCTGCGCTTAGAAGCATCTGCTCGAAGGATTCTGGAGTGCAGTTCGGCAGCCAGTTGATGAAAAGCTGAGTTCCCTGGGGGTCAGCCAGGGCGGCATCAATGTAATAGCGGCTGATGTCCAGCACCGATGGTCCGGATAAGCCGAAGTGGGTGCAGAGGGTCGAATCCGTGAAGGCTGCTAGCAGCTTACCAGACGCAGACCGGACTTCTAGTCGAGCCAGGGTGCTGATGCCGCTCAACGCGCGTAGGAAATGGCTGGCAGGCAGCACCAGTGGGACAAGTGCCGGGAAGATACGCTCGGTAGTGGAATGACCTAAAGAACGGGCCAGTTCATAACCGTGCCCGTCGGAGCCGGATTTAGGCAGACTCATGCCGCCGGTTGCCAGCACCAGCTTCGCAGTTTCCACAGTGCCCGATGTGCCCTCAACACGGAAACCGTATTGAGTCTTTTCAACGCGCTCGACACGAGAGGGGTGGTCAATTTTCGCGCCGGCCTGACGGACTGCACTGAGCAGGGCTTCCAAGATGGTGCGGGCATTATCCGTGATAGGGAAGAGCTTGCCTGATTCTTCGCGCTTCAGTTCCACACCATGTTCTTCAAAGAAGGCAATGGTCTGAGGAACATCGAAGCGCTTGAGGACTTTCTTGATGGCGTTGCGGGAAGAACCCGCGTAGGCTTCCGAAGAAACCACGTCGTGGGTGACGTTGCAGCGGCCACCGCCTGCGACCAGGATTTTTGCACCGAGCGTCTTCGCACCATCCAGCAGGAGGATTCGTCTCCCCGGATGAGTCCGCCCGGCCCAGATAGCGGCAAAGAGTCCCGCCGCGCCCGCTCCGACGATCAGGACATCGGCGCGGTCAGTCTTCATCCGTTTCCGCGTCGATGATGTCATAGACGGCATCGAGCAGGTCGTCGGCATCGGCCAGGGATGCGAGAGCTGCTTCGTCCTGCATCTGCATCAACTGGGAAGCGGATTGGAGGAGCGCCGCAGCGGCCTGAGTAACCAGCGCCGCGACATCCTGATAGTCATGGGCGGCGACGAGATTCTGGATGACACGGGTAGACTCGCGGGTGGTCGCAAGCGCCTGGTCGATCAAGCGGGCGGCTTCGGCTGAGGTGTTCATAGAGAAGGCTCCTTACAGGCAATCACTTCGGCTGTGAACGGCGACCTTCAGCATGCTGGGGAGGACGATTGGCGTTTGTCCGGCCGCTGTGCTGTTGATCGCGGCGGGGTGATCCACCCTGCCGGGAACTGGGCTGACCACCGCGGCGTTCGTTTTCGTTCCGGTTGAACCGGCGCGGGTTGGGGCGGGAGTCTGCATGAACTGGAAGAGCTGTGTGGGCGGCAGCGTAGGGATGCTCGGCGACGACAGGAACCCGCAAGCGAATCAGCTTTTCGATGTCGCGGAGGTGAGTTCGTTCCTCAGCATCGCAGAAGGAATAAGCAATCCCAGAAGCTCCTGCGCGGGCAGTGCGCCCGATCCGGTGGACATAGCTTTCCGGCTCATTGGGCAGGTCGTAGTTGATGACGTGAGTCACGTCGTCTACATCGATACCGCGGGCGGCGATGTCGGTGGCGACGAGGACACGGGTACGCCCGGACTTGAAGTTTGCCAGCGCTCGTTCACGGGCACTCTGCGACTTGTTGCCGTGGATGGCCTCAGCCTGGATATTGGAGCGGAAAAGCTGTTCCACCAGTTTGTTGGCTCCATGCTTGGTGCGGGTGAAGACCAGCACACGGCGAATGGCGCGGTCGCTGAGGAGGTGTTCCAGCAGGGCGCGTTTGTCCTTCTTTTCTACGAAGAAGACGGACTGGTCGATCTTCTCGACGGTGGTGGCCTGGGGAGTGACTTCGACACGCACAGGCTTGACCAAAATGCGGTCGGCTAAGTCTTGAATGTCCTGCGGCATCGTGGCTGAAAAGAGCAAGGTCTGGCGGCGGGTCGGAAGGGCGCTGATGACCCGGCGGACATCATGGATGAAGCCCATGTCGAGCATACGGTCGGCTTCATCGAGGACGAAGATTTCGATGCGGTTCAGGTTGACATAACCCTGGTTCATCAAGTCGAGCAGGCGGCCAGGCGTAGCAACCAGAATATCCGCACCACGGCGGAGCTTATCGACTTGGGGCTGCTGGCCGACACCGCCGTAGATGACGATGGTGCGGAGGCGCAGGTTGCGGCCGTAGACGGCGAAGCTGTCGCCGATCTGGGTTGCGAGTTCGCGGGTGGGTGACAGGATCAAGGCGCGGATCGCGCCGTTGGGCTGGCGTTCGGAGAGATGCTGCAAGATGGGCAGGGCAAAAGCGGCCGTCTTGCCGGTTCCGGTCTGGGCACAGCCGATCAGGTCACGGCCGGAGAGGACATGGGGAATGGCCTGTTCCTGGATGGGAGTCGGCGTTTCATAGCCTTCGGCGCGGACTGCGCGCAGCAAAGGATCGATCAAGTTCAAATCTTGGAAGTGCATGTAACCTCAGTTGGTTGGATGGCGCTACGGAAGGCAGCGCGCGAACAGCGTGAACAGGTTGAAGGAGATTCGGAAGCTGTGACTTTCGGAGAAGCGCAGCGCACGCATCGACTCAAACGCAGTTCAGCGCATTATAACACAGGTTTGCTGGCGGCGTGATTCCCAAATCTCCGGTTGATTTAGAGGCTGTGGAGCCAGGCGAAGGTTTCGGCGAGATTGGAACTGCCGAAGACCAGCGATCCCGGCACGATGGTATCCGCGCCGGCGGCACGGATGAGTGGGACGGTGTGGGCGCGGTTGCCGCCGTCATTGGCGATCTTGACGCGATCTTCACAGCCGCGCCCGTGGAGCAGGGCGCGCATGGCGCGGATGCGCGGGAGGGCGCTGTCATCCAGGCCGACGCCCTTGATGCCGAGCAGGGTGCTCATCATGGTGACGATGGAGAGATGATCCAGATGGGGCAGCACCGCCTCTGGTGGAGTGGATAGTTGGAGAGCGAGGCCGGCCAGCAGGCCGTGTTCGTGAATTCGGTTGAGTGCAGGCTCGATCTGGTCACCATTTTCGGCGTGGATAGTGATGATGTTGGCTCCGGCGCTGGCGAAGTCATCAATGAGGGAGAGGGGGTGTTCGACCATGAGGTGGACGTGGAAGGGTTTGGGGCTGAGGGGGCGCAGCGCTGCGACGAGATCAGGAAAGAAGATCAGACCCGGAGCGAAGTGGGCATCAGTGACATCGATGTGGTAAAGATCGACGTAGGGTTCGACGCGGGCCATGTCCTCCTTGAGGCTGTGGAGCCGAGCTGACCAAAGCGAAACCTCGGCCAGCAGGCGGTTGCTCGGAAAGGAGTTCCAGAAAGTAGTCATGAAGAACGCCTCGATGCGTGCGATGTCTGGTAGAAAAAGCTGACCGCTTTTTGCGGACAGGTGTTAGGGCCATCACAGTCTGATTGTGATGTGTCGCAGATGGCGGCAATGGCGTCAGTGCCGTCAGGACTAGATATGGCGGAAATTTGTATTCAATAGTTTATAAGAAATGCAGAAATTGATGCGACATGATAAGAATGATAAGAATGAGAATGCGGATATGAGAATTATACTATCCTCCTGTGTCAGCTCCGGTGAACATTCCCTGCGCAGAAGTGCAAAAGTTAAAAACACTGCATGCTGCAACTGCAATGGGATGCAATGTTTGCGAGCAATCGGTTGTGAAGGTGCGGCAGGTGAGAAGCCCCGCGTATCCCTACGATAGCACAAAATGGGACGGAAGGGGTGACATTTTGGTCACTCTTTCGGGATGAAACGGGTTGGAAGAAATTGACCGTAAGAAGGAATTCCGCTACATGTCCCTGACGGGGAGGCTTCGCACAGATACAGAGGAATCCGGAGACGATAGGTGCAGAGCACGACTACTCCTGAGAACGGACGAGACGGAAACCCCTGTTGGTATCCCCACCGTGGGGAGCACTACCATTACGGAAGTCACAGCGAAAGGCATCTAAATTAGAGTTTCTCCATGACCCTCCGCGCAGGACGCGGACGTCTGTTCCCTCCAGAAGATCACTGCCTGTCTCGAGAGCAGTTCGACACCACTCCCATACATTCCCGGCAACATCCACTACTCCGAAGGGACTGTCTCCTTTGCCTTCATAGTGCTGCACTGATGTGGTTCCACCTGTCCCCTTGCCGTCAATATTATTGTTACAGCGGTCTGTGTCCCATTCCGGTCCCCAGGGAAAGATATACGCTTTGTCCCCCTGCGCAGCTCGCTGCCACTGCTGCTCGGTTGGCAACATGATGGCCTCACCTGTGACTTCGCTGAGCCAGTTGCAGTAGGCCACGGCTTCGTACCAAGATATGCCTACGACGGGTTGTTCGTCACCATTCCATTTTGTGTCATTCCAAAATCGTGGTTCGGTCCACCCATCTGCTTCTCGCTGCTCCCAACCTGCCTGTGTCCACCAACGTCTGTTTTCGTAGCCTTTTTCCTCCCAAAATTGGCGAAATTGGGCGTTGGTTACTGGGTACTTGGCAATTAAGAAAGCTGAGACATCAAAGGTTTGTGGTTTTCTTTTGGGGGTAGAGCTGTCTGATCGACCTTTTTGGGGCGAAAGGGCTACTGTACCCGGTGAAATAGGGATCCACGAGAAGGGTGGTGGTAGTTGTTCCACACTGGGCTTGCGGGGCAGTAAAAGCGGTGGTGGCCGTGGAGGGTCTATATTTCCAGGACTACTTGGGATTGGGAGCGACGCATTAATCGATGAAGATGAATCTTTTCTGGCGTACCGGCTTCTAAAATCCTTCGGATCAAACATTTCGACAAAACGCTTGGGGAAGTACTGAAGATATGCTCCGAGTAAATCCGGAATCTGATACCGGGCGGCTGCAAGTTCATCCAAGCGGACTAATTCCTCGTACTGTCGAAGAATCTCAATCCATTCGCCAGCGTCACTGCCAAAGCGTTTGTCACCCCAGTCAAGGAGCTTGAGAAACAGCTTCTCGGCTGCCGCAAATTCCAGTTTCCAAGCAAAATCGACGGCCTGGTCGTAGATCACAGCCGTATTGTTAGTCGCATCATCGACATGGCGTGGATCAGGTGGCTCAGGGGCATATAAGTCACGAAATCCTTCTCCTGCAAGTTTCTCCACAGCCTGATCGAGCTGCTCGACGAATGACACGCCTTCGTAGAATAGGAATTGAAAGCGCCCGTCTTTTAACTCTTCTGGGATCTGCTCCCAATAGAGAATGTCATTCTTGCCTGTTTTCGGATTAAACTCGAATTCTCCTTCGAGGACTATCGGAATGATCGGCCGATTTCGCTTGCGAGCATAGCTTAGTTCAGCGCGGCAGTTAACGTTCTGGGCGGATTCGCGGGATAGCATATAGACGAATATTTCGCAATCAATGATGGCGCGAACAATAGCCTTCCACCAATCTTGTCCGACGGGTATGTCAGTTTTATCCTGCCAGGTCGTATGGCGCGGCGAACCGTCAGCGTTCTTAAGAGATCGCAAACGAGCAACTAATGTGTCAACTTTGGCGGAATCCAGGCTGCGGTAGCTAATGAAGAGCTTGGGCATAGGGGTGTCGTAGAATCCATTTGAGAGTAATCTACTTTAATTATGTCTCTCACGGATCAAGTTAGCAACCGAAAAATACGAAGGAGAAACATTTCGAGTGAGTAATAGTGGGCAGATAGAAGTCTATCGAGAGGGCTGAGCGAGGACAACACACAAGGGCGCGGGGGTACTGCGCCCTTGTGCGTGAGTCCGGGGGTGTCGATCAGCCGCAGCCGCCGCTGGTGGGGCCGCGTTTGACGGCCAACTGCACCTTCGGGGTGAACTCCAGTTTGAAGACATCCGGATTGGGATTGGCCGCTGGGTAACGATCACCAAGGGCGGCGGTGAAGGCGTAGGCTAGGCGGTCGTCGGTGTGCGAAGCCAGGCGGTACTGTGCTTGGAAGCTGGCATCCGAGAAGGTATCCAACCAGCCGTTGACTCCTCCTTCCAGGATGTAAACGTTGGGGACGGCCTCGGCAGTGAGCATCTTCCAGGCTTCGGTAGCCAGGGTCTCGTCGTTACTCATGAGGACGAAGACCGTGTTGGCCGGCTGCAAGTGGAATTCAGGGACGTTCGCCATGAGTTCATCAAAGGGGATGTGGCGGGCGTCCTGGATGTGGAACTGGTTGTAGTCGGCCTCGCTGCGGATGTCGATGGCATACGTGATGAGCTTGCGGTCGGATTTCAACGCCAGTAGTTCACCGGGGTGAATCTGGACGAGGCGATCATCGAGTTTGGCCTGCTGTTCCGGGGCAATCTTGGCCCAACGGTCGGCGTTGGTGGGCTGGCCGATGGCGATGCTGGCGACTCCACCGACGACAAGGACGCTGGCAGCGATATAGCGCCACTTGGGTTCTTTGGATTTGTCCATTTTGCCGATGACGCGCTCGGCGAATTCACTGGCGGCGAAGGCGGCCAGCGCCATCAGGATGACGCCGAGGACGATGACACCGGTATCGACGCCAAACAACTGCGGCAGGGTGAAGCGCCCCATATAGGAGGAGTGCCAAAAATCGTCGTAGAGGCCGACGGTTTCGCCGAACATAAAGATGCCAAAGAAGACGCCGAGGGCGAAGACGATGCCATCGATCTTGAGGGTGGCTGCGGAGACCAGGGATGTACCGGGACAGAAGCCGCCGATGATGAAGCCGACGCCCATGATGAGGCCGCCGAGAATGCCCGGCCAGAGGTAGGTGGGGTTGACCCAGATGAGGTTGTAATCCAGAAGGCCGAGACCGGAGGCCAGGAAGATCAGGGTCATGGCGACGATGATGGCGCCGAACATGACTTTGAGGACGGTGGCTTCTTTGAAATAGAACTGGGCGGCCAGCTTGGTGGATTTACCGAAGCCAGCGATCTCCAGGACATAACCGAAGGCGAAGCCAATGATCAAGTAGACGACGTAAGCGCCACCTTGTCCGAGCAGACTAGCAAGCGGGAGTGGGAACGGAGCCATGATCGTCCTCCTCAATTCCACAGGCGGCGCACGAAGTACGCCAGCATATAGCCGCCCGCGAAGACGGCGAACATGAACGCCCAACTGCCGACCGAGAGTACCGCTCCGCCGGAGAGGGCTTGGCCGGAAGTGCAACCGCGGGCCATGCGTGCGCCGTAGCCCATCAGCGCGCCGCCGATGAAGGCAGTGAGCAGACGGGTGCGGTTGGAGACGTTCGGGCCTTTGTTAATTTCCAGCTTGAGGCGACCGTTACGCCAACCGGAGAAGAACCCGCCGGAGATTGTGCCGATGGTCATGAAGACGACCCAGCTATCAAGCGGATTCTTGTCCCCGCCGGCCATGTCGATCAGGTAAGGCACACGATCAATGTGGCCGGGAGCGATGATGTCCTCGACGTAGACCAGGAGACGGTTCATGCCGCCGGAGGCTCCTAGGCCGTTGCCGGTGAAGAAGAAGGCCGCGAACAGGACTAATCCCAGAAGGAGGCCGGCAAAGTAGGGATTGACGTAATCCCGTTCGATGCGGCGAACCTTTGTGCCCGCGACGGCGGGACTGCGATCTAAACTCGGATTGTAGGTGGTCATAACGTGCTAGTCTCCCCTGAATGGGCCGGACGATGCTCAGACTCACTCGATTGTTCAACCTCGTCCCAACCGAGCATCATGGCTTTGATGCTGGCGAGCGGTGTGTGGCCGGTGGTGGTCAGATACACATGCATGACGATGAAAGTGGCAAACAACCAGGCGATCAGCGTATGGAAGGGAGCCAGGAAGGGCAGCCCGCCAAGCTGTTCGGTAATCTGCGGGAAGTGCTGCGCGCCCCACATCATGGCCCCGGTAAGGATTTGAAGGGGCAGCAGCACGTTGAGGATCATCAAGTAGGTGACCTGCTGGAGCGGGTTCATCTTACGGTCAGGTGTCTTCTCGATGGGATGGGGTTCACCTTTGAAGATGCCGCTCAGGTAGTATTTCGCTTGGGCGAAAGCCTGGTCGAAGAAGCCGTAAGGCCGCGGCAGGAACTGGCGAATTTCTCCGCTGACGAAGTGGTAGAAGGCCGAAAGCGCGGCGTTGATGACCAGCAGCACGGCCAGGGCATTATGTACCAGCACGACGAAGCGGAAGTCGAACATGCTGAAGAGGGTCGGACGATGGATGACCAGGCCAGTGAAGAGCAGGCCGAAGATTGCCACAGTTTGCAGCCAGTGCCATTGGCGCTCATAGATGCTGTACATGTAGACCTTGCGGACTGCGGCGGGTTGGTGACCGACGAAGCGCCGCGCGGCCAGATAGCGAAGACCGCCGTGGATGACGGCAACGACGCAGACGCCGATAAACATCAGCATGCCGAACAGGTCGATGAGCGCAACGCTGTCATGGCCGAGGACGTAGAGACTGGCAGGCGGGGCGCTGCTGGCTGGCTGATAGCGGAGGATGCCATCGCTGCCGCTGCTGATGGAGCCGCTGGGGGCAGCCTCACTGGACAGGACGGTTGGCTGGATGCCGCCAGGGGTATAGCTCGCCAGGGTGAAAGCTGCGTTGAGGCGGGAGTTTTCGCCGTGGCAAGCGTGGCAGTCGCTGGTTGCCCACTGGCCTTGAGTCACATTGTGGTGGATTTCGTAAGTTTGGGTTTCGGAGACGATGCGCGGGCTGCTGAGGCCGAGGGATTCAAGCCGGGCAGCGATGAGCGCAACCTTGCTGTCCGTGTCCAGGCGCAGCTCCAGGTCGTCGAGTGTCCCGTTCCGGTCGGTGTCGAAGGCAGCCAGGATTTCAGGGGCGTAGGCTCCATTGGTGAGCCAGGCGGCCTGAAGGTCACGCAGGGCAACCGGGCGGGCTGGGTCGCCATAGACCCAGTACCAGGCGGTGACGAGGTTGAAGGGCGTGAGCTTGGCCCGGCCGTCTCCAACCTGCTGCGGCAGCAGGACAGGCTCGAAGCCGGTGATGATGGTTTCACTGTTTTCGCTTTTTACACCGCGCATCTGCGTCAAGGGTGTGCCATCGACGCGGAGGGCAGTCCAATCGACCATTTCCAGTGCTGGGGCATACAGGCTCGGAATGTGGCAGGTTTCGCAGGCCAGCGCCGAGATGTGCCGCTCAGCATAGGGCAGCCAGGTATGGGTTGAGACGGCGTCATGGCAGTTCGAGCAGGTGCGCTCCGCGCCGCCGAACTGGGTGCCGGTTTCCGCGCCGGTGTTGGCGAACTGGTGTAGCGGCCGGTAGAGATACTCGCCGAAGTCCATACGGCGCGGGTCGAACAAGAGGTGATCCGGCCGGGTGATGGCTGCCTCGGTATCAAAGACGGGGTTGTTGATGGCATAGTGGCAGTCCGTGCAACCGACGACGCGCTCAGCGTGGATGTCCCAGGAGCGCCCCAGCGCATTCTTGTTAGACAGGTTGACGCCGCTGCTGACCAAGCGCTGCGGCGAGAAGACCTGGCCGGTGGTCAGGGTCACGCGCTGGGTGGAATCGCCTGGCTGCAAGACCAGCGGGTCGCGGGCGTCACTGTGGACGGTTCCGTGACACTGGCCGCAGTTCTGATCGGTTGGGTCGCCGACGAGGATGAGGTCTTCGCGGACGGTTCCATCGGCATTGAAGGCGTTGGGGTTCCAGACCCATTGACCATCTGCTTGCGAGATGATGCCTGCTGACTGCAAGGTGGCGCTGTTGGCCCAGCCGAATGAGCCAGCTTCCAGCGCAGCGATGCGAGCGGCATTGTCTGGCGCGGCGGCATGGCAGAGGAAGCAGTTCATCTCGACCACGCCGGACTGCTGCCAGTCCCAGGGGATGAGTTTTCCGGTGGCGGGGTCTACGATGCTGGTGTCCAAAGGATCGGCATTGGCAGGCAGATCGGTCAGCTTGACCCCACTGCGGCTGTATTCCGCTGGGCCGCCGCCGACATGCAACGCCCCGTAGGTGCGGATCCAATCGGCGGTCGTCAAGTCGATGCGGGTGTCGCCTTCCACAGAGAGATAGCGGTAGCTGATAGGGTCCCATTTACCGAATGGGCCAGTGCTGGTCTCCCAAGCGCTGCCACCGGGGATTGACCCTGCTGGGACGGTTTTCGTCAAGCCAGCGTCAGCGTGGCCGCTGTGGCTGGCGATGAAGGCGGTGTCGTGGCAAGCGCCGCAGGTTTGCATGGTAGAGACGGGCGCGCCGCTCACCAGCACATTCTGGCCATCCGCATCCAGCAGCGGGAAGGTGGGATGAAAAGTGGGATTGTCCTGAGCAGCGGCGCTCGGCTGGCTGACGAGGAGCAGTCCTCCGGCCAGCAGGCAGAGCAAGCCGAGTGCGGCTAGGGTTGGCTGGAGGCGAAGTTTAAGTGCCGTCATCGCTGCTTACCTCACTGCTAGCCAGGCTGCTGGTGGCACGGGGTCCCCAAACCATGGGGTCGCCATAGTAGCCGAGGGCTTCCCAATTCATGCGGCCGTTGTCGCTGTGGCAGTCAGTGCACTGGAGCGCGTTTTTGGCAGGCTGCACCATGTGGGTAATCGGCCAGTACATGATGGTTTCGGCGAAGCCATAGCTGCCGCTGTAGGGGATGCCAGCGGCGGCAGCGCCGTTCCGCAGCGATGAATCCCAATCGAAGGTTGTCCAGTAGCCGGTTTCGCCGACAGTCTGCGGTTGAAGTAGAATCTTGAACTCGGTGTCGAAGGGCTGCTTGGCATAATGCACCTTGAAGGGGAAGATCAGCGAAGCTGGATCGCGCATGCTGCCGATGGGTTTGGTGATATAGGTCGGCTGCGACGGATCGATGAGATCACCCAGCAGGTAATGTTCCTCTGTGCCGCTGTACCACTGGTAGACTGGTGTGAAGTTGTTCTCGTAGACGAACTCGCCCTTGATCTTGAGGTATTCGTGGGTGCTTTCCTCGCGGTTGGGATCACCGGCCTTCGACCAGTCCCAGACCATCTTGGTCGGGTCACGGAGCGCGCCAGCCGGGATGTGGCAGGTCTGGCAGGCGACACTATCCAGGTGTGCGGTGATGCGAGCATCCTGGTGCAGATCAGTCTGATGACAGTCGGTGCAGTAGACCTGATTGGCGTTATCAGGACTGACGGAGGGCGCGCGACCAGCAATCTGGTGATTTTCGGTTTTATGGCAGTCGATACATTGGAAGTCATAACGCCCCATATGGACATCGACATTTTCCGACGGGAAGTAGAGGCTTTCGTCAAGGTCGCCGTGTTTGACGCCGTTGCCGCCGCCGCCATTGAAATGGCAGCCGCCGCAGTTGATGCGGGTGGGCGTGCCGACGCTCTGTGCGGCCGCGACCAGATCGACGCCTTCCGCAGGGTTGCCAGCCGAGGCTTTCACGTACTGTCCGCTCTGGTCATGGCAGACCAGGCAGTCTACGTTGGCGACATTGGTGAAGTCGTAGTTAGCGTCAGTCCAGCCATAGCCGGCATGGCAGCGGGTGCAGCCAGGCCAGTTGCTCTGAATGCCGATGCAGAAGTTGTTGAGTGTGTTGGCCTTGCCGATGGAGACCGGCTCATCGCGCCAGGCCACTTCGACCGGGGGACTCTTCCACGTCCAGTGAACGGTCTGGCTGACTTCGTGGGCTGAATTGGGATGGCAGGTCAGGCAGGCAGCGGTGACTTCCTGCCCAGTGGTGTAGGGGCCTTTCATCAGGCTGCTGTGATCCGTTGGGGCAGACCGAACCGGGACGCCCTCCCAGGGGGAGCCGCTCGGCTGGCCTTCCGATTGGACGGCCAACAGGATTGTTCCAGCGACGATCAAGGTCGTGCCGATCAATCCCAGTACCCAAATATACTTAAATGATCTCATACGCTCTCTCAACTCCGCTTCCGGGTGATACAGGAAGCCATGCTGCGATGCCTACACGACAGAGTTGATGCGCCGCTCTAGGGCATCACGCAGGAGCAGGCGCATGGTATCTAAGACAGCGATGATGCGCGGGTCGGCGAGGCGGTAGATCACGGCCGTGCCGGCGCGCTCGGTGAGGACGATATTGCATTGGCGCAGGATCGCCAGATGGCGCGAAATCGTCGGTTGGGGGGTGTTGAGTGCTTCGGCCAGAGCGGTCACATGGCGGGGTTTTTCATGGAGGGCGTAGAGAATCTGGATGCGTTTAGGGTCACCAACCGCCTGACAGATTTGCTCGTGAAGCAGATTGAGTTCATCCAAGGTTGGAAATTCCACGGGCTGCCCTCCGTCTATTCGGATAGCCGAATACACTGAGTAAAGTATGCGCCTGAATGGCAGCCTGATCCAGCGAAGTCCGTCATAGGACAGCCATGACATAGTTCACGTTTTCACGAAAGGTGACATGATGGTTGGAGCGGTCTGAGGTGGATCCGCCAAATGGGGGAAGATGTGGTATCGTTGAGGGGCTGTACTGGTAAATGGCACATCCGATAAGTTCAGATAACGTCTCAGAACCTCACCCCCCAGCCCCCTCTCCATTGCGATGGAGAGGGGGAGCTAAGCAAAACGCAGCGGGATAAGGTCAAGCAAAGAGATGCTGACTTACCGGATGAACTAGTAAAGTGATA
>DAOUCY010000071.1:0-5244 GCA_034431625.1 Anaerolineae bacterium
TAGTTGTCATAGGATGATCTGGGCCTCGGCTGTCTGTTGCGATTCAACCTTGACCCAGTTTCATCCTTTTTTCAAATGGCCAAAGTCCAGGTCCGAAGCGTAGCGCTTCGGACGGGCCAGCGCTGGCTGAGGGCTGATCGGGTTGCTGTATCCCTCTTTATGAAATCGCTTGTCGAGCTCCGGTTTTCTGTGCACAATCAGAGGGCTAATTATCATCGATGTGCACCGATCCCGGAGGCTGCCGATGTCTCCCCCTGACTCGTCTATATCGCTGAGCGCACCCGACCAGCCGGTCTTCCTCTCGTACTCGCGCGCTGACCGCGATCGCGTCGTCTCTCTCTACAAAGAGCTGAGCGAGGCGGATATCCCGCTGTGGCGCGATGTGCATGACATCCCGGCGGGATCGCCCGACTGGTGGGGCGAAATCCGCGCCGCCATCGATGCGTGCAGCAGCATGGTGCTGTGCCTGTCGCTGCACGCCCTGCGTTCGACCGTGGTCAGCGATGAGTGGAACTACGCCAGGAAGCAGGGCAAGCGCGTCATTCCGGTGATCGTCGATGAGGTATTCAACCATCCCGATGTGCTGGCGGGCAAGGTGATCGTACCGTTGTGGATGCGCACGGCCAACTGGGTTGATCTGCGACCGGATGCTCCGGAGCGTGCTACCGGGTTCGGCAACCTGCTCAAGACGCTGCGGACGCCCTACACCCCCAGACCGACCCACATGACCGTCAAAGCAAGTCAGCTCCCCCACAACTTCGTTCCGCGACCACGTGAATTCGAGCCGCTGATCGAGGCGCTGGCGGTCAGCCCGCCGACCGGGGCGGGGATGACGGTGGCGCTGACAGCGGCGCTGCGCGGCGCGGGTGGCTACGGCAAAACGACGCTGGCAAAAGCCCTGTGCCGTGACTGGCGCGTCAGTGGGGCGTACCCGGACGGCATCCACTGGGTGACGCTGGGCGAGAAGCTTCTGGGACTGTCTAACGAGGCCCGCGAGGCGGAGCTGGTGGCGCGGCTGCTCGATCTGGTCAAGGAGATCACCGGGGAGCGCCCGAACGTGGCGCGGCTGGACGCGGCGCAGGAAGAGCTGAAAAAGGCGGTCGAGGATCGGCGCCTCTTGATCGTGATCGGCGACGCCTGGGCGGTGGCGCACGTCAGACCATTTCTGGCCCCGGGCCGGTACTGCGCCGTCGTCATCACCACGCGCTTTGACGAGTGTGTTCCCAGAAGCGGTGCGGTCGTTCGTCAGCGGATCGATCAGATGGACAAGCAGGACGCGCTGGCGCTGCTCAGCTTCGGCGTGGAGGGATGGGAGCGCGAACGCGCCTGGTTTGAAGAGGTCGCCTTCAAACGCCTGGGGCGTTCGGCGCAGCTCCTCGGTATTGTCAACAGCGCTATCACCGATCGGCTCGCTCCTGATGACAACGGGCGGGTCAAACCGCTGGCCGAGGTGCTGGCGGACGTGAAAGCGCGGCTCGACTACTACGGCGTGACTGCATTCCAGCCAGAGAGTCCGGAGGAGCGCGAGCAGGCATTCGGGCGGACGCTGGAAGTCGGCATCGAGCGGCTGAGAAGCGAAGAACAGGCGCGCTACCGCAGCCTGGGCATCTTCCCGCAGGATGTGCCGATCCCGCTGACAACGTTGGCGGTGCTGTGGGGGCTGGATCCGATCCCGACGCAGGACTTCTGTGAGAAGCTGGCGAAAAGCTCGCTGGTGCAGGACTACGACGAGCAAACGCTGACGGTGCACGACGTGACGCTCAAGTACCTGCGCGGGACGCTCGCCGACGCGCCCGATGTCCACGCCCGACTGCTCAATGCCTGGGGCGATCCGCTCTCCTCTCTCTCCGCGGGACAGGGGGCGGGTGTGAGGGGACTGCCCGACGACTACGCCTGGCGCTGGTATGGCTATCACCTGGTCGAGGCTGGGCGCGCCGACCGCCTGCGCGAGCTGCTGCTCGACTACCGCTGGCTGCGCGCCAAGCTGGAAGCGACCGATGTGAACGCGCTCATTGCGGACTATGAGCGGCTTCCGGGAGATGAAACCGTGCATCTGATCAGGTCGGCGCTGACGATGAGCGCGCACGTGCTTATTAAGGACAAAATACAGCTAGGGAGCCAGATCGTCGGTCGTCTGGCGCCCTGGCGTACTAACAGTGAAGAGATCAAGGCATTAACCGATGCCTTTATGGAGAACGTCTCTGGCCTCTATCCCGCATTCCCGGACAGTGAGTACCCTGTTCTTAAACCAGCAGGTGGGACCCTAGAGCGCATTCTAGTTGGACATCAGGATGCAGTCACCCATGTAGTGTTGGAGGAGAATATGATGCACGTTGTCTCCGCGTCAAAAGACGGAACACTGATTATCTGGGATACGGCATCAGGAGAAGCGCTCTATACTCTGGATGAGGATATTGCGTCGAAGGTTGCCCACTTTAGGGTTATCCACTTGGCATTGATAGTGAATGAGGCGCAGGCTGCCTGTATATGGGAGAACGGAGTATTGATTATTTTAGATTTAATCTCAGGGGTACCGCTTCGGATTTTGAGCGCCGATGTAGGCTCGATCAAACATGCGGCGTTATCGTTGGACGGAAAAAAAGCGATCCTTGGATTATGGGACCACAGATTGGTCGTCTTGAGTTTGGAGTCTGGTAACAAACTTAAAACCCTATACGGCCATACAGATTATATTAGCCATGTGGCGTTGACAGCAGATGGAAAGCGCGCGGTCTCTGCGTCGTGGGACAAAACGCTGATCGTTTGGGATCTAGAGTCTGGTAAGGTTCTCCATATTCTGCGTGGACATACGGATGTAGTCATTTATGTGGCGTTGACAGCAGATGGAAAGCGCGCGGTTTCTACGGCAAAGGACAAAACACTTATTGTCTGGGATCTAGAGTCTGGTAAGGTCTTCCATACCCTGCGTGGACATACGGATGTAGTCACTTATGTGGCGTTAACGGCAGATGGAAAGCGCGCGGTCTCGGCGTCATTGGATAAAACGTTAATTGTCTGGGATCTGGAGTGTGGGCAGATGGTTCATACCTTGCGAGGATACACTGATATAGTTAACTGCGTAGCGTTAACAGTGGATGGAAAGCGCGCAGTTTCTGCTTCTGATGACTCTAAGCTAATTATCTGGGATTTAGAGTCTGGGAAGATGCTTCATGCCTTGGATAGACATACGGCTGGGATTAATCACGTGGCGTTAACATCGGATGGAAAACACGTAGTCTCTGCATCGAAGGACAAGACGCTGATTATCTGGGATATGGACTCCCCAAAGCTCCCCGTTCTTCGTAACCCAGAGGTTCCGCATGTTCTTATAGATCTTAGTGAAGATGGCAAACTCGCTATTCTAGTTGCAGATGACGGTTCGCTGATCTTCTGGGATTTGATGTTAGGGCAGAAACAATCAGTGCATCGTGTTATGCCAGAGGAATATATGCTAACAGTGCAAGCCTTTCGCGCTATTGAGAAAGCATTTCATGGTGGGACCATTGATTTTAAACTCAATTCAAAAAATATTAAATTAGAAATTAAAGACTCGATCATAGAAATGAGCACCTCTAGAGGTCAAAAAATGCGTTTTACTACCGATGCTGATATCTCGTCGGCAAAGTTAGGGGCGGGCGACATCATAATTGCAGGTGACGAAGCTGGACGGGTTATTTTCCTCCGTTGGCTTCCACCGGGTGTATAGTTAAGCTTCTCTATTTACACACTAACGAACAGATTGATGGTGTCGATCGGGCGGCGTCCCATGTTGCGGTAGCCCTGATGCGGGCGCTCGCTGTTGTAATACACCAGCCAGCGGTCAAGGTCGGCTTGCAGGGCCTCGACCGTGTCATAGAACGTGGTGCGTAGCGTCGTGACGAAGAATTCGTTCAGCACAGTTCGGTGAAACCGTTCGACGAAACCATTCGTCTGCGGCGAGCGCACCCGAGTGCGCCGATGCTCGATGTCGTTGAGCGCCAGATACAGTTCGTAGGCGTGGTTGGTCGTGCCGCAGAACTCGCGCCCATTGTCGGTCAGGATAGCCTGCACTGTCAGGTTGCGCTCGGCATAGAACGGCAGGACATCGTTGTGCAGCACGGCGACGGCGGCTTCGGGCTGTTTGGAGGGGTGCAGGAACCCGAAAGCGTAACTGCCGTAGGTATCCACGACCGCGTGCAGGTAGAGCTTGCCGATGCCTTTGAATTGACCGACGAAGAAGGTATCGGCGCTCAGCAGTTCGCCCGGACGACTGCTCTCGACATGGCGCTCGCGGAAGCAGGGATTGACTTTCTCGATCGCTGCCACCTGTTCCGCGTTCAGTGCCATCCCCTCCTGCAGATGCTTTTCCTCCAGCTTGAGCAGCCGCTCGAAGCGCGTCCCCATCCCGTGTTTGTCCAGGATCTTCTGTACGGTCGGGCCGCTCACCGCGATCCCTTCCAGCTTCAACAGGTCGCTGATGAACTTGCAGCCCTTGCTCGGATGCGCCAGCGATAGCGCGATGATTCGCTCCACCACTTCCGGTGGCGTGGTCTGGGGATGGGTTTTGTGCACCGGTGGCAGGTCTTTCAGCCCTTCCAGACCATGCGTCTGGAACCGCCTCTTGTACTCATAGAACATCGTGCGCGTCATTCCGCGCTGGCGACAGGCTTCACTGACGCTGCCCAATGCCTCAGCTAGCTGCAGCACACTCAGGCGCTGGCGGGCGATCTTCTCTGCTGCGTCCATCGGCTTCTCTCCTTTAGCACAATGGTACATCATATCGTCAAGAGAGAAGCTTTACTATACACACCGGGTGGGGCGTGAATGCGCTTGATTCCCCCTTCATCCCCGCTCCGGCCAGGCGATGATCTGCGCCTCGGCCTGATCGACGCCAATTCCCTCGCGCGCCCTGTCCGAGTCCGCGATCGGCCTGCCGCTGACGCCCCGACTCCCCACGCGGGGCGTAGGCTGCCACAGCGCCAGCCCGCCGTCCTGCACCCACTTCCACGCATGGCGCAGATAGCGGAACTCGACCCGCTTGCTGCCCACCGCGCCCGCATCGTGGTCATACGGCGGGTTGAGCCACGCCGCGCCGAAGGCGTTGTTGGAGGCGACCAGCCGCTCGACGTCGCAGCGCACCGCCTGCGTCGCGCCGAAGCGGGCCAGGCACGCCGCCGCCCGGTCGCCATCGAGTTCGTTGGCATACGGCGTGACGTTCCATGCCCGCGCCGCCGCTTCGAGGAACGCGCCTTCGCCCGCGAACGG
>DAOUCY010000072.1:0-20392 GCA_034431625.1 Anaerolineae bacterium
GTGTTGGTTGGCGGAACCGGCGTGGCGCTGGCCGGGATCCGCGTGTTGGTCGCGGTTGCCGGCACAGGCGTATTGCTGGCAACCACGGCTACTTCAACTGTCGGCTCAGTTGTGCTGGTGACATTGACCGTCTCAACCGTCGGTTCAGGCGTATTGGTGGGCGTAGCTTCCACCGGAATAGGTGTCGCAGTCGCTGTGGCCGTCGGCGGGATTGGAGTCGCCGTTGGCGGAATCGGCGTGTTGGTCGGAACCGGTGTTGGGGTGGGCAGCACTACGCTGAAGGCCGTCTCGGCTGTGGCCGATTGGCCGCCTGCGTTGGTGACTTCTACACTCAGAATGTGCGGGCCGTCACCCAGTGCTTTCACATCTAGATCGAAGCTGAACGGCTCTTCGGTCTGCGACAGCACTTCGGTTCCATCCAGGCGGTACACCACGCTGGTGATCGGCGTCTGGATGCTGCTGGCGGTGACCTCGACGGTGCGATTTTCGCTCAGTGTCTCGCCAGCTTCCAGGTTGGCGAAGACGACCGTCGGCGGCAGCGCCGCAATCTCAACATCCTGGGTCAGTACCGTTTCTGTGCCGTAGATATCGCGGATGACAACTTCAATCGTGTTCGTTCCTGGCTGGAGTGCAGCCGGGGTGATGGTGAAGGCAGTCTCGGTGCGATTGGCCGCGCTGACCAGAATAGTGCCGTTCAGTCGGGCAATGATGGTACGAATGCTGCCTTGAGCGCGTCCCGTAACGATGCCGATTTCGACCGGCTCCGCGTAGGGTTGTACGGGTTCTGCAGGCAAAACAATCGAGCCTTCCGGCGGCAGCGCTGCGACGGTGATCGGGGACGCGACGCTGGTGGTGACACCACCCGCATTCGTGACCTCGGCCGTCAGGATACGCTCACCCGGAGCCAGGCGGTAGGGATCGAGTAGGATGGTGAAGGGGCCTAGCACTTCGGCATCGGCTAGTTCGCCGTCGATCAGGAAGTTGGTTTCGACGGGGGGCGTCTGTCCGGTGACATCCACCGAGACTTCGACGGGTTCGCGCACCTCACCTTCCGGCAGGCCGTTAACCGTCACCTGCGACGGCAGCGCCGCGATTTCGATCATCTCGGTGACTGTTCCGGTGTCGCCATTCCGGTCAGTGGCTGTGAAGGTCACATCGACCGGGCCAGGCGGGAAAGCCACCGGGTCTACTACAGCAGTATAGGGTGGCTCGGTGAAGGTTGCTACGCTGATGCCGTTGACCAGCATCTCGGCCTGAGCCACGCCGTCATCAGCAATGATCTCACCCGTGATCTCCGTCGGCTCGCTGATGGCCGCGATGGGCAGATCAGGGATTGAGACAATCGGAACCAGCACCGGGGCACGTACACTGGCTGAAACGGCTGTGACATCTGCACCGCGGGTAGCGCGGAGGCCGAGCTGGTAGGTCGTGCCGTCGGCAGCTAGATCGGTCTCTAGCGTGATGATGTACTGGCTGCGGAGAGTCCGCGCCAGCGTGTTATAGATTTCCAACAACTCATCGGGAGTCGGCGATTCGCGGAACTGGCCGTTTGTCCCATCAGAGAGTTCTTGCAAATAGCTCCGGTCGATGCCGAAGCCCAGCCCGACAGTATAAACGGGCACGCCCTCGGCCAGCGCCCGGTTCAGCGCTGCGTAGCGCAGATTGCTGCTGCGTCCACCAAATTCAGCGCCGTCGCTCAAGATGATGACTGCCCGGCGAGGTTCAGGTGACCGCGCGGCCGTCTCGACAGCCAGCACCCCGCCATCATACAGTGCCGTTTGTCCGCCAAAGCCCAGCGAGCGAATTGCGTTGACGAGCGCAGTCTTGTCGGTCGTGTAATCCTGGATGAGGCGTTCGTTGCTGTCGAACGTGACAATCGCAACTGGGTCGTTCGGGCCAATCGAATTCACGAAGCTGATAGCAGCCTCTTTGGCGCGTTCGATAGGCGTTCCGGCCATACTGCTGCTGGTATCGATTGCCAGCACGACCGAAAAGGACAAGCTGTCTTCGGTGATATTTTCAACCCGGACGATCTGGGCGCGATCGACCAGTTCTCCAAAGATCGAGAAATTCTCCTGTGTCAGCCCCAGGACCGGCTGCCCCACACGATCATAGACATTGGCGTTGATCACGACGGTTGGCAAATTAGTGGCATTAACGCCGGTGATTTCCATTCGCAGCGACGGCTGTAAATCTTGTAGTGCCGCCAGCCCGACTGGAACCAACAAAACAAGCCCAATAACGAACCAGAGAACCCGTTTCAAGGCTGACCCCCAGCGTGTGGTGGATGACTGTGATGTCCCGTATGTGGTAAACGACACCAAATCAACTATGACGCATTCACGCCACAATATACACTATCTTAACTGAAGTAGCTTTGTTATGCCATAACAAAGGTGATTGCGCGGGGATCAGTCAGAGTGTCCTATCTGCGTCGCAGCAGAACCATGAGTTCGCCCGCTTGACGATGATCCATCAGCAGGCCTTCATCCACCAGGACGGCATCTACATCTAGCGCCAACGCCGCACGAACCTCCTCCAATGTCTGGAGGGAGTCGGCCAGCATCACCCGTGTCGGTGGGGGAATCATCGTGCGCAGTTCACGAGCTGGGATAGGATTAGCCTCACCTGACCAAAATTGGCGCTGGCTGATGGCAATCACGTAGGGGTTGATACTCAGCGCGTACTCGACCTCACTGGGGGTTGAAACTTCGACAATGGCCGTCATGCGGTTGCGCTGGGTGGCAGAAACCAGCAGCCGGAGTTCCGCAGGCTTGAGTGCCGCCGAGCGCAGTACCACCGCTGAGGCTCCAGCCGCCCGTACCTCGACGACTTGATACTCGTCTACGATCACATCCTGGCTGACAACGGGCACATCCACCTCGCTCGTCACCAGCACCAAATCATCCAGTCCACTGCTGTGCAGGCGGTCATCGGTAAACAGTGCTACAGCATCGACACCAATGTTGGTCATCCGTGCGGCTGCTCCGGCCATGCTCAAACTGCTGTCCCGCCGCCGAATTTGCCCGATGAGCAGCACGGGGGTAGTATCGCGCGGGGCAACAGCGTTAAGAACAGGCTGCGGACGCTTCTGCATACTGGCGAGGGCGCGCACGGCTTCTATCGGGGTTTGCGAGCGCCGCTCGCTGACATACTGCCGCTTGGCCGTGACGATCATTTCTAGTGAGGGGACGAGTTCTTTGGTGGGCATATCCATTTAATACGCCTGAGTCCGCGCTCAGGCCCAATATTGAGACCAGGATCAACACTTTCCATTCTAAGCGCATTTCTGCAAAAACGATTGCAAGGAAATCCAGACATCGGTTTGTTTCTGGTTTGTTACATCTGAATCTGAGTGAATATTTGCGCTTTGATCTCTAGTTCCTTACCCAAGCGTGCTGTAGTGTCCTCAATGGTCTTTGATATCGTTCACGGTGTGTGCGGTAATGGCTGCGCGAATCAAAACCCGGATTCGCGCGGCTAAGTTTCTCGAACTCCTCGAAAGTAGTCTACCCTACCATCTTCTCGATGGAGAAATCATCAATGGCGTGGTCGAAACCAGTGCGCTCTTCAGCGGCTGAGGCTCACTCAGTCGCTCAGAGTTGCGGTGCCGAAATCAGTGCTCTTGGATAAATCCCGCCATTCCTCTTATACTTGGCGTACACAATCTTTTCAGCACGCATCCATGAAAGGCCGCCTATGAACCGCATTGTCTCGCCCCGGTTGGTCGCTTTCCTCCTGCTGCTGATCCTGCTGGTGAGTGCTGCACCGGTCGCCTTTGCCCAGACTGCGCCGGCGCTGGAGGCCTGCCCGTATGCCATCAAGCCAGGCATTCCTTTCATCTGGCTCCGGCGTGATCCAGAGTCAATCGCCTTTGTTGCTCAAACGCTTTTCCCACCGCGCGCCCGGCTGTATCCGGCTGGCAGCACCCCGGAGTGGGTCAAGTGGGATGGTGTGCAGTGGTGGATTTATGCCAGTCCCATCGCGGCCGCCAGTGGTGGCTATGGCTGGGTCGAACTGAATTCGCTGGAAGCCCGCTGTCAAGACGTGGTACAGCCGCAGACGTGGCAGCGCGGCTATGTAGTACGCGCCAAGAAAGGTGTGCCCTTTCTGTGGTTCCGCGCGGAACCGCGCCCTGGCAGCACGCCGGTTCTCACAGTGTTCCCCGGCACAGTGCTGAGCATCGTTCAGGGCGGTCCAGCCGATAACTATAACCAGCTCTGGTGGCAGGTTAGCGATCCGCGTACCGGCACAGTCGGTTGGTTGGAGGAAAACACGCTCGAACTGGTATCCACTCGTCCGCTGGATAGCAGCGTACCTGCCAGCGAATGGCAGTCGGGCTATGTCGTCAAGGTTAAAGCAAGCTTGCCGTTTAGCTGGCTGCGGACTTTGCCCAGTTCGGGTGCGCCCTCGGTCTTCACGGCTGCGCCAAGCCAGGTGCTCGTGCTAATGGAAGGGCCGCGCAGCGATGGCGTGCAGAACTGGTGGCGAGTGCGCCTCCCTGGCTCGCCCACGGGGGGCTGGGTCGAGCAGAATTCGTTGGACTTTGTTCGACCCTACACCCTGCCGCAGGAGAGTTAGACTTCCGTTTCGGCTGTGCGCGAATAGCCATAATCGAAAAGGCGCATCCTTAAAGGTGCGCCTCTTTTGATTCAATCTCGTGTTATTCAGCTTGGCGAACTAGAACTTCGTAGCTGCCGGTAGTTTGGCCGGTTTGTTCCCCATCCCGGAAAACGACAATGCGATAGTCGCCATCACCGGGAAGTGTTGCACCTTGTATCTGCACAATGTCGAGGCTCGGCTCGGGCCAGCCTTCCGTAAGGACCTGACCGTTGCTGTCCTGGAGCTGTACGCGCGGGATCAATGTCCCTTCAATGCGGCGCACCACGATGTCGATGCGATCATCTTTCTTGCCTGTGAAAGCCCAACTATCCCGCCACCGTTCCCCTGTGATGATCTCGTTGGCCACTGTGCCCAGTTCCAGCGTACCGCTCAGATCAGCCAATGCTGGGCTGTCCTCGCCTGATCCTAGCAGATCAACCCGCAGGACATAATCGCCGGTAGTGTAACCGGTCTTATCTCCATAGCGACTGACACGCACCGTGTAAGTCCCTGCTCGTTCAAGAGTGTAACGGTCGATGCGGGTGCTGTCCCCGGCTGACGAGGTGTAGCCGCGTGTGAGGTCTTGGCCGCTGCCGCCCAGTAGAGTCACCTCTGGTTGGAGGTTCCCCGCCTTCCTCGTGACAGTGATGCTGATGGCGTCGCCGGCTTGGGTCGTCAATGTCCAGTCCTGATACCAGCGCTCATTGATCGCCCCGCTCAGGTCAGTGTCATAGACCACGTTGCCCGCCGGTTCAGCCTGCTCCATGGCATCTTCGCCCAGGGCCGCTAGAACGACGTTCAATTCGTACCCACCGGTCGATTCACCGTTGAATCCCCTTGCGCGGGTAACGGCGACGGTGTAGGTTCCCGCGCCAGGAAGTTCGATATTATCCGAAGTGGCCGTCTCGCCTGTGCGGTAGTCATTGTAAGCTGTGTAGACGGCCGTCCCATTGGCATCCAGAATTTCCATTTCAGGGAACAGCGTGCCGCTGGTGCGCCGAGCATTGATGCGGATGACATCCCCTGCGTTGGCTGTCAGGGTATAGCGCTGGTACCAATGCGCCCCGGTGATCTCGCCCGTCACCGGCGTGCCGGGGGTGATTTCACCAACAGGTGTGATGTTATTGGGATTGTCTTCGGCTGTGGCGAGCGGCGTGACGGTCAGGCGGTATGTACCTGTAGTAACGCCTGTGCCCCCATCACGGCGCTGCACCAGCACCTTGAAGATTCCCCCACCGGGTAGGGTGTAATTATCAATCTGGGCTGCGGCCGCCGTCTGGTCTGAGCCGTAGCTGCTGGTCAACTGCTGGTCGCTGCTGTCCAGGATGACCAATTCGGGGATCAGGTTGCCGCCGGTGCGCTCCACGCGCACATCCAGGCGGTCGGCTGAGGCGGTTTCCATCGTCCAGACTTCAGCAAAGGCAGTGTTGGTGATTTCGCCTTCGACGGGTACGGTATAAGTCAGTTTCTTGGCAGTATCCTGCGCTAACGTGACCGAGAATGAAAAAACCACGATCATGATGAAGCTGAGCAGTGCCATACGAACAATCGACTTGGACACAGTTTTCCTCCTGCTATACGATTTCGAGATGGTGAACTGCCAACAGCTATTATAAGCCTGAGTCTAGAATTCGCATGCAGGGGGCAGCCCGCTTTTCTACAACGCGTGTTCCCAGATCGCCGCGTAGAGTTGCGGATGCGCGGCTTCTCCCTGGAAATCTACCAACTTCAGCCCATCGACGTTGATTGCTTCAAGCGCATGGTGATATTCGTCAGGACGGTTGTCACCCCACACCACCTCGCAGTGTCGTAGCGTGACACCTGTGGCGTTGCGAATCAGAAAACCGGATGTCGGATATTCGGGCATCCCTTCGCCGCCCTCGAATGGGCGTATATCCTGCCGTCCAGCGGGTATCTTCGTCCATTTATTGATTTCCACGCGCACATTTTCGAATACGATGTCTTGTAGCGTGCCCTGTTCCCAACCGTAGACGAAGACCCCATTCTCGCCTTTGCACAGGATGTTGGAGAAGCGTACCTGGCGCACCGATCCCATCTGCACATCAGGCGTCCACGGCATGGCGCAGATGTAAATTGGCTCGGCGCGTCCCCACCACGCTTCATGAAACAGGCGCGTTTCGACGATGATGTTCGAGAACAGCACGTTTTCAATCACACTGTGGTGGCTGTGATGGATGCCAAGCCCGCGGTTCGACGCTTGGATCACACACGAGTCAAAGATGATGTTGCGCATCGGGGCGAATGCTTCGCAGCCGACCATCAGGGCGGTGGATGTAGACACCAAGGTGCAGCCCGTCACAGTGATGTTCTCGCAGGCGCCGAAGTCGCCCGCGTTGGCGCACGACTTCATGCAGATGCAGTCATCCCCTGCCACGATGTGGCAGTTGGCGATCCGCACATTCCTGCATTGGTCGATGTCGATCCCGTCGCTGTTCGGGAGCTTCAGGTCGTTCAGGATGCGAATCCCCTGAATAAGCACATCTTCACAGCCTGAAAAGCGCAGCGTCCACAGCGCGCCATCGCGCACCACAATGTCCTGAAACGTGACATTCTCGCAGCCAATCAGAACCGCGGTGAATGGGCGCAGCGTCTTCATACGGTAGATATGTGGCAGGCGTTCACTGACATACTTCCGCCCGCCGCCATCAATGACGCCCCCGCCGCGGAACGCAATGTCCTGCGCGTTGTAGGCGGCGATGAAGGTAATGCTCTCGCCGAGATTCGGATAGCCAACCCCCTTGTGGCCTGCCGTCGTCTGCACCCGGCTGAAGTCCTCATCGCTGCCGCTCGCTTCGACCACCGCTCCCCGTTCCACATAGAACTCGACGTGCGACTTCATGACGAATGTGCCTGAAAGATAGGTGGCTCCTGCTGGAACTAGTACGCGCCCGCCGCCCGCTGCACTGCACGCATCAATCGCCGCCTGGATGGCCGCCGTATCCAGTGTGACCCCATCGCCCACCGCGCCATAATCCCGAATGTTGTAGATCGCCATGAAGAATCCCCTGTCGAGTAGTAAGCCAATCCCTGAGCCGGAGTCTACGGTGCTTCATCTCGGCATGCAATGACCATACACAGCGAACCAGTCAGGGTGCATCTTGTGCTGGAGGAATCAGCTATAATGTGGCCGTGAATGTCTCCTGCTGGCCTTGATGAGAACAATCCTGTCATTATGACCACCCTGATCTTTGGCGGGACGGCCGCCTATCATCTCAAGCTCAGTGACCATGCTGAGGTCGGTGAGCGCCGTGTCATCGAGACGCCTTACGGCTCCTCTGCCCCCTTCATCGAGCTGCGCCGCGATGGGCGCACCGCCTGGTTTAGTTCCCGCCACGGTGAGGACGGTTTGCAGCGCTCAGCAGCCTTTGTCAACCACCGCGCCAATCTGTGGGCAGCGCGCGAACTGGGGGCGTCGGCCATTTTCTCCTGGAACGGTGTGGGAGCCATCGCGCCGGGGCTGGCCGTCGGCCAGATGGTCGTCCCCGATGATCTGCTTGATATGACGCGGGCGCGGTTGGCAGCTTTCGGCGGAGCTGTGCCTGCTCGGCCTGTGTCCCCAGCCGGACAATCGACCGCGCCTTTCGATGCCGCCTTGCGCCAGCGCCTCATCGCGGCTTGTGCCGCTCAGGGACATATCTGCGCTGGTCACGGAACCTATGTCTGTACCGAAGGCCCCCGCTTGGAAACAGCCGCCGAGATCAGCCTGTACGGGTGGGGTGGGGCGGCTGTGGTCGGCATGACCCTCTCGCCGGAGGTCTGGCTGGCTGCTGAGTTAGGAATCCCCTATGCCTCCCTGTGCATCGTCACCAATCTGGCAACTGGTCGCTGGCATCTCGACCCGCGCCGCGATTTTGGTCCCGGCGTGGGCGTAAAAGGCCTGCACATCACGTTGGCCGCCGCGTAGAATACAGCTTGGTCTTTTGCAAACGCTCATCCTCCTCCTATCTAGGAGCGCTACACTCATGGAAATTGCCTGGCAGCGTGTGCTGCCCGTCATCGTCTCAATCGTGATTATCATTGCCGTTGCCATCCTGCGGGAGTACTCCAAGACTTTCGCTGCTGTCGCCGCCACCATGCCGATCAACATCCCGCTGGCACTGTGGATCGTCTCGGCAGGCAGCACGCGGCAGGAAATGCAGGAGTTCACCCACGCTGTGTTTCTCAACATCTGGCCGACCATCGTCTTCATCATCGTGACGTGGCTGGCCGCGCGGGCTGGTTGGGGGGTGGGGGCGATGATCATCGCAGGATACATCGGCTGGGGCGTTTCGCTGGGGGTGATGCTCCTGGTGCGCCAGGTTTTGGGGATTTGACTGTGCTCGAAAACATTCAACGGCTGCCAACCGGACAGCGTCTGCTCATCTTCCTCCTCATCTTCGGTGGAGGGTTATTCATCATCATTGCCGTCACCGTCTTGCTCATCCGCAGTGACACTGCTCCGCCAGAACGCGCTCCTGGTCAGGCGCTCGTGCCGGATGTCACCGTGCGCGAATTCGCCGCGCTGCCAGACGCCGATGCTTTTCCTGCTGTGGTGACGACCGCCCCCGATGGCCGGGTTTACACCGGCAGCTATGCCACCGGAGCGCTCTGGGTCATCTCGTCTGACGGCCAGACCGTCACCGAAATCCCCGGCTCGCGTGAAGCCATCGGCGCAGTGGCTGGACTGGGTATGGGACTCGATGGCAGCGTATTCATCGTCGATCAGATCGATGCCGACCCGGCCACGACTGGTGGCCGCTTGTTGCGTCTGGTTCCTGATGGGACGCTCGCGGTTTTCGCCGCCGCGCCAGATGCCCAGGGCTTCCTCATTCCGGACGATGTGGCAGTCGATGCCAGCGGCTATGTTTACGTCAGCGACCGTGGACGCGACCGGGTCTTCCGTTTCAGCCCGGATGGCAGCGGCGCAGTCGAGTGGTGGTCGCCTCCCAAGTTGGAAGGCGCGCAGCGCTACGATGCGACCGGGTTGGCTTTTGATGCCCGCCACAACGCGCTGGTTGTCACCGACGGGATCAACGATACCATTTACCGTGTGCCTATCGCAGACCCGGCCCAGGCTGAGCGGCTCTACTGGCACGCCGGCCGTCCCAACCCGCCGGGACTGGATGGCGTGACCGTCACCCCCAGCGGCGAGATTTACGTCGCGGCGCTGGCGCAGGTCGCCGTCGCCTGGGTCAACAACGGCATGCTCAACTACGTCGCCGGACTCTTCCGGGGATCGAGCGACGTGGATTACAGCGCCCCAAATCGCCTGTACGTCGCCAACTGGGATCAGGCGGCGCTGGCCCGCCCGTCGGTACACCCACGCCTCCCCTTCGCCATCGATGTAATCGAAATGTCCGGGGAGTAGGACGCAGACGTGTTATAATTCCGTCCATCAACACAGGTGGAGGCTGCCATGCGGAAACTGACAAGTTTGTTGTTGGGATTCGGGCTGGGAGCGCTCGTCGGCGCGGCCCTAGTCATGCTCTTCGTGCCCTCTAGCGGCGACCAGATCATCGCCGAACTCAAACGCGGCTGGAGCGAAACGCTCGAAGAAGCCCGCAAGGCCAGCCAGCAGCGCCGCCGTGAATTGGAAGCCCAGCTTGCTGCTCGCCAGCAGATCAAACCGTAACTGCTACTCACCGAGGACTTCATCAGCGCCATGCCCATCGACGCTATCGTATTCGACATGGAAGGAGTCCTGATGGACTCCGAAGGCTACTGGACAATTGCCCGCGAAGGCTTCGCCCGCAGCCACGGCAAAGCCTGGACGCTGGACGATCAGCGAGCGGCCATGGGCCGCAACACGATCGAATGGGCGCGGGTCATGCGTGACCGTCTGCATCTGGAAATGACCGAAGAACAAATCATCCACGATGTAGTCGCCCGTGTGCTGGCGCAGTACGACGAGCGCTTGCCCGCTCGCCCTGGCGCGTTAGAGGCCGTCCACCTGGCCGCCAGCCGCTATCCTGTGGCGCTGGCGTCGGGGTCACCAACCGAAGTGATCGACCACGTCATGTACCAAACTGGCCTCGACCGTGTCTTCAAAACCATCGTCAAGGGCGATACCATCCCCAACGGCAAGCCCGCCCCCGACATCTATAACGAAGCTCTCCGGCGGCTCGGTGTCCCCGCCAGCCGTGCCCTGGGAATCGAGGACTCCTCGGCGGGGGTGCGTGCCCTCCACAACGCCGGCATGTTCATCATCGCCGCACCCAGCCCCGGCTTTGATCTACCACCGGAAGTGGCTGCGCTGGCCCATCGGCTCATCCACGACATGGGCGAATTCAGCCTTGAACTCGTCGAAGCTGTTGGCAGCGCGGCTTCTCCATCCACATAGCCCTGATAAGGAGACCCATCACATGCTCAGCGAAACCATGCAGGACGCGCTCAACCAGCAGTTGAACATGGAAACCTTCGCCTCGTACCAATATCTGGCGATGGCCGCCTATTTTGAATCGGAGAACCTGTTGGGCATGGCGAACTGGATGCACATCCAGTCTGCCGAAGAGCGCGAACATGCCATGAAGTTCTACCATTTCATCAATGACCGCCGCGGCCGCGTCAAGCTGGCTGCCGTGGCCGCTCCCAAAACCGAGTGGGCCTCGCCGCTGGAAGCCTTCCAGGATGCTCTCAAGCACGAGCAGAAAGTGACCGCCTCGATCAACCGCCTGGTCGATCTGGCAATCAAAGAGAGCGACCACGCCACCAATAGCTTCCTGCGCTGGTTTGTTGATGAACAGGTCGAGGAAGAATCCAACGTCGATGCCGTTATTCATGACCTTAAACGCATCGGCGATTCGTCCCAAGGCCTTTTCATGATCGACCGCGAACTGGCTGGCCGCCAACCGGAAGCCGGGGAAGATGGCGAAGAGGACGAGTAGAACGTCCGGGCTGGTATGGTGCTGTAAACCCGCGCCGTCCGCTGGTATCATGCGCGAAGCGCAGCATGAACCGCGGACGGTGCTATGACCTCTTCTGTTCTCGCTCCCACCCGCCAGAGCGAATTCTGGGCGGGCGCTCGTTCAATGATCCCGCTCATCATTGGGGCTGTTCCCTTTGGCTTCATCTTCGGCGTGACTGCCATCAACAGCGGCATCTCCCCGTTCGGAGCGATGGGCATGTCGCTTTTCGTTTTTGCCGGGTCATCACAGTTCATCGCGGCGCAGTTGATTGGTCAGGGTGCTGGAGTGGCGCTCATTATCCTGACCACCGCCATCGTCAACATCCGCCATGCGCTCTACGGCGCCACGCTCGCCCCGCACATGAAGTACCTCTCACAGCGCTGGCTGCTGCCGCTGGGCTTCTGGCTGACCGATGAGACCTTCGTCATGGTCGTTGCCCGCTACAACCGCGGCGATGGCTCGCCTTACAAACACTGGTATCACCTCGGTTCCGCGCTGGCGCTGTATATCAACTGGCAGCTCAGCACCTTCATCGGCCTGGTCGCCGGCCAGCAGATCCCTGACTTGCGCCATCTGGGGCTGGATTTCGCCCTGGTCGTCACCTTCATCGGCATGGTTGTGCCGCAGCTTCACCAGCGCCCCATGCTCATGGCCGCCGCTGTGGCCGGGACCAGCGCCGTGCTGCTCCACAATTTGCCTAATCAGGCTTGGCTGATCGTCGCGACGCTGCTGGGTGTAGCCGCCGGCGTACTGGCTGATCGGGGTGGGCATCATGAATGAACCACTGATGATCCTGGGGATGATGCTGGTAACCTTTCTCCCGCGCTATGGCGTGCTGGCGCTGCTCGGTCGCATGGAGATGCCCCGCCCGCTGTTTCGGGCGCTGCGCTTCGTACCACCCGCCGTCCTTGCCGCTGTCATCCTACCCTCGATGCTGCTTAGGGAAGGAGCGCTTGATCCGACCCTGCAAAACAGCTTTCTCTTTGCTGGGATCATTGCCGCGCTGGTCTCCTGGCGCAGCAAAAATCTGCTCCTGACCATTGTCGTTGGCATGGCTGCGCTGTTGGTCTGGCAAGCAATTTTTCCGGCGATACAATAGTAATAACGCAACCTACTGCGTTCAACATCGCTCAGTACTTTGAAACCCTGTGACTGGCAGTTCCCCATGCAGTAGAGAGGGAGCCAGAGGGTGAGGATGAGCCACAATGCTGCGACGACTGCTGCTGTACCTTTCCCAGGCCGGTTGGGCGCGGAATATCATCACCCAATGGGGGATCGCCCGGCGAGTGGCGCGGCGCTTCGTCGCTGGCGAGACGCTGGATGAGGCCGTCGCCGCTACACGGGCACTCAATGCCCGCAAGCTGGCCGTCACGCTGGATTACTTGGGCGAAAGCGTCCACCATGCTGAGGACACCCAGGAGGTCGTCCAGACCTACCGCGCCATGCTCCAGCGTATTCACCAAGACGGCTTGCAGGCCACTGTCTCGCTCAAGCTAACCCATCTCGGTCTAGATATCAGCGAAGAACTCTGCCTGACCAACCTGCGCCTCATTCTCACCGACGCCAAGCAGTATGGCATCGGCGTCACCATCGACATGGAAAGCACCGCCTATACCGATGCGACGCTGCGGATTTACCGTACCATGCGCGATGAATATGACTTCACCAACGTCGGTACGGTCATCCAGGCCTATCTGCGCCGCACCGAGGATGATATGCGTGAACTTGGCGCGGAAGGTTCCCATGTCCGCCTGTGCAAAGGCGCTTATCTAGAGCCTCCTGAATTGGCTTTCCCTGCCAAATCCGATGTCGATGCCAACTTCGTCAAGGTGATGCGCCAGTACCTCCAAACGCCTGGCTTCCTGTGCATCGCTACCCACGACGAGAAAATGATCCAAGCAGCCGAGTCCGCTGTCCGCGAGACCGGAGCCAAGCGCTTCGAGTTCCAGATGCTCTACGGCATTCGCAGCGCCCGGCAGGATTCGCTGGCGGCGGCGGGCTACCCGGTGCGCGTGTATGTGCCCTTCGGCTCAGCCTGGTATCCCTACTTCATGCGCCGTCTGGCCGAGCGTCCGGCGAACCTCTGGTTTTTTGCCCGGAGCGTTTTCAGTCGCTAGACACGGAAGGCGGGCAGATGTGCTCACCCGTCGGCAGCGTTGGCTCTTGCTGATCCCCTTCTTGGCGCTGGTCGTGCCCTTTCTGATCTGCCCGGCGCTCATCGGCCTGGCTGCCAGCCTGACCAATTACTCGCCCTTCCGCTCCAATGTCGAATGGGTCGGCCTGACGAACCTGATACGGTTGATTTCCAGCGGTTTGTTCCAGGTCGCGCTGGTCAACGGCCTGCGCTTTGTCCCCATCACCGTCGGCTTAGAATTGGTTGTTGGCTTGCTGCTGGCACTGGCGCTGCGCTGTCCCTTTCGGGGACGCGGCCTGATTCGTTTCGCGCTCCTCCTGCCTTGGCTCATCAGCCCGGCTGCCAGTGGGGTGATGTGGGGGCAGCTTCTCGTTGCCAGCCATGGCCTAGTCAATTTTTGGCTGGCGCTGCTGGGTATCCCCAACACTCGCGACATCCTCCTGCCGGATACCGCCTTCGCCCTGCTGATCTTTACCGAGGTCTGGCGTAAGGCCCCGCTTGTTACCTTTTTGGCACTGCCCGCCCTCAGTGCTATCCCCGCTGACCGTTGGGATACGGCCCGCCTCGATGGGTTGGCCTGGATCGGACAAATCCGCCACGTTGCCCTGCCGGCCATACGCGGTCTGCTGCTGGCCGTAACGCTGCTGCTCATCGGCGATGCTTGGGGAACATCTGAAAGCGTCTTGTTCCTGACGGGCGGTGGCCCTGGCACGCGCACGCTCCTGCCCGGCCTATATGCCTTTAACATGGCTGTCAGCGTGCGCAGTTGGTCAAATGGCGCAGCTGCGGGTTGGCTGATGACTGCGGCGCTGCTCGGTGTCGGTCTGATCTATCTGCGGTTGGCTCGCTCCACCGAGGCCCAGGATGTCCGCTAGAATTGCTCTCCGTCTGCTGGTCAGCGCCGCGCTGGTTGTGGCGGTCCTGCCGCTGGCCTGGACTCTCCTGGCTTCGATCAGAGTGCAGCCCGATAACACCCGCCTGCCGCCGGTCTGGTCAGGTCCGCCTAGTCTGGATGCTTATCTCGCCGTGCGCGAGGAACAGACCTTCTTTTGGGAGCAGTTCGGCATCAGCCTGGCGCTGGCTGCCGGGACAGTCGTCCTCGCAGTCAGTACAGGTTTTCTCGCCGCCTACAGCTTGTCGCGTTCCATACTGCGTCGCCGCCGTCTCTGGGTGCAGATGCTCCTGCTGTTGGCGATCATCCCACCCGTGGCTTATGCCGCTCCGATGCGTGAATTGCTTTGGCGCATCGGCCTGTTGGACACCTTTCTTGGACTGCTGCTGGCCGAGTCCGCCCTGTATGCGCCGTTGGCTGCTTACATCCTAGTCGGCTACCTCGGCGATCTGCCCTACGATTATGACGACTCTGCCCGCCTGGATGGAGCCGATCTGGGTGTCATCCTCCGCCGGGTGATTGCTCCGCTGCTCGCGCCAGGCTTAGTCGCCGCCGCTGTGATCGTCTTTGCGCTTAGTTGGAACCAGTATGTGCTGCCCCTTCTGCTGACCGATACCCGTGTGCGCGTCCTGCCCGTCCTGATGCGTGACCTCATCACGCTGGAGCGCGACTTCGAGTGGGATAACGCTGCTGTGGTCATCATCCTGTCGCTGATTCCCGCCGCCGGGGTAGTTGCCGCCTCCCACCAGCTCCTTGAACGCCTCCGCTTCGGTTTGGACGAGTGAAATCACATCTGCTCTCTTGAATCAAAAGGACGGGTGTGTGCCCCGTCCTTTGCATTGCCAACAAAACCTATCTGCTTAGGCGTAAGCCCGCTTGCCCACGCGGGCGCGCTTCTCGTAGAAGCTGCGGAAGTTGTTGTTGCTCGTCCACAAAATGAAGGTGTAGACGGTGTGCAGCGCCTTAATGTGGTTGAAGGCTTCCATCACAATCATGTCACTGTCCAGCACCGGGTCGTCATGATGGTACCACTTCCCGACGCGCAGCCAGTCGTGCCCGTCGCAGAAGGTCGTCATCCAATCGTCCAGGATGCGGCCGTGCATCAAGTGGCTGACCGTCAGGTGCATATCGCCCAGGTGCGTCCCGCCCCAGAACCCTAGCCGGTAATCTGGGTCCAGGCTGCGCAGCAGCTTGCGGAAAGTCGCCCGGTGCTGGGGTAGATCCAGCTTGCCGATCAAATTCTGCTGGTCCAGCCATGCCTGCGGCGAGACAATCAGTTCAATCACAAAGTGGTCTTTGGTCAGTCGCAGTTCGATCACCGGATGGCGGTAGGTGTTGCTTTCCACCGCGCTGCTCTCACGCCCCATCAGCCGCTCAACCATGATCGCCTGTTCGCGCGAGCGCATGTAGGTCAGCACTACCGGCTCTTCGCTGCCGTCCACTGATGCTGCCGACTGCCGTGTGACGATGGTTGACTGCTGCCAGCGTGGGTGCAGGTCGAAGTTGTGGTTGCGGACGCGCGGGTGCAGTGCCCCGTGCAGATCGAGAAATTTGCCGGCCAGAGCATCGGCGCTGGTATTGATGGATGATAGATTGATGCTTGGCTGGCTTGTTTGAAAGTAGAACATGATTGCGATCCCCCAATGATGCTTAAGCCAGAATGAATTTCATGTTTTCATCGTAAAGACTTTTACAGCCGATTTCAAGCTTTGCAAGCCAAAAATAAACGGTTTTCACGGAAGTTTCACACCGTCTCAAGTCTGGTATAAATTAGGTTGTGTCAGCCGGTGTGCATTCGCTCTTAAACTGTGCCCACCTTGACAGTCCAGCCCGCTCCCGCTACCATCTTTTCCATCATGAGATACTCAACGCGCTTCCCCAATCCCAATCAACGCCCCAGCACCGGAGTCGGCTTCCGAGCATACTCGCGGCGTCTGCGTGTGCGGACGTAGCGCGATCTGCGGTCAGGCTGAACAACCCGGTGGCTCTCAACGAGACACCGGGTTTTTTGTTTTTGTGCCAACTCATCTTCAGGAAGGACTGCCCATCCATGTTCGCTTTGATCTTCTCTGCCTTCACCATCGGCGTCGCTGTCGCTGCGCCGCCCGGAGCCGTCACCATCTCTGGCAGCCAGCGCAGCATCACCCACGGCTTTCGCAATGCCTTCAACTTCTATATGGGCAGCTTCACCGCCGATCTGCTCTACGCGCTCATGGTCTACTTCGGCATCTCCACCCTCGTCGCCGAAAGCATCATCTTCAAGCTGCTGCTCTGGGCGCTCGGCGGAGCTTGGCTGATCTGGATGGGCTGGGATGCTATCCGCTCCCGTGCTGACTTCGCACTGGAAACGTCCAAAGCCGCTGGATCGTTCTGGCATACCTATCGCGCCGGATTGTTCATCACCTTGCTCAACCCGCTGACCATCATCGGCTGGATTGCGTTAGCTGGCAACTTCTTCAACACCCTCTGGCGTCCCGATTGGCCGTCTGTGGAAAGTGCTGGTCTTATTGCGGTCTTTGCGATGCTGGCCGGAGTGCTGGCTTGGGTGTTAGGATTGGCCTTCGTCTTGAGCGCGATTCGCCACCGCATCAACCCGGCCATCATCAAGGTGGTCTCCGTCGTGAGTGGGCTGCTGCTGATCCTTTTCGGTTTGGGCGCGTGGTGGTCGGCGTTGGATGTATTCGTGTGAGGAATCATGAAAGTTCAGATTTACACCATGCAGTCGCCTGAAGAGGCACTGGCCGTGGTCGCTGCCGGCGTCGATCATATCGGTATAACGCCTAGCAGCCGCGGCCTGCCCGGTGAGATCGACTTGGAGACCGCCCGCCGTATCGTTGAAGCGGTCGGTTTGTCTGCTGTGCGCGTAGCCTTAACGGTCGAATCCGACGTCGCTGAGATCGTCAAAATGGTCGAAGCTGTCCGCCCCGATGTGCTGCACCTCTGCGGGCTGCGCGGCGATTTTCTCCCGCCGCAGGTGGCCTCGCTCCGTGAACGCATTCCCGGCGTTGCCATCATGCAGGCCATCTCCGTCAGCGGGCCGGAAGCCATCGCCGAGGCACGGGACTATGCTGCCGTCGCCGATTACCTCATCCTAGATACCCAGGCTCCCGACATTGCTGGAATCGGCGCTTCCGGCAAAACCCATGATTGGAACATCAGTCGCGAGATCGTCCGCCAGTCCCGCATCCCCGTCATTCTGGCCGGTGGTCTGGGGCCGGATAACGTCGCCGAGGCCATCCGCCAAGTGCACCCCTGGGGCGTCGATTCGTTGACGCGCACCAACCAATCCCTGCCCGGCGGCGGTTTCCGTAAGGACATTGCCCTCGTGCGCCAGTTCGCCGAAGCTGCACGCAAGGCGTTGGCCGAATGAAGCCCGCGGTCGTCCTCGGCGATGTCAATGTCGATCTGGTCATCGCCCTACCGGATCGCTCCCGTGGGCAGTTGGACTTGACCGGCTCAGTTCCCCAGTTGTTCGGCGGGGGGACGGCTGGAAATGCCGCTGTCGGCATTGCCCGGTTGGGACTGCCTGTGCGTTTCATCGGTGCTGTTGGCGATGACGGCTATGGCCGCTGGATCGCTGCCGATTTCGACCGTGAGGGCATCGATACTGGGGCGCTGCGCGTCCTGCGTGATTCGCTCACACCGATGGTGCTGGCGCTGGTTGAACCTAGCGGCGAGCGCCTGATCGTGGTTTGGCCGCCGGAGCGTGGCGCTGATACCCAGCTTGAGCCAGAAATGGTCGATCCGCAGGCCATCCAAAGTGCTGGTTGGCTGCACACCACCGGCATGTGCCTCCGGGCATCCCCTGTGCGCGAGGCGGTTCTGCACGGGCTGCGGCTCGCCAATCACGCCGGTGTCCCTACTTCGCTCGATCTCAACCTGCGGATCGAACTCTGGGGCTATTCCCCCGAAGTTCGCCGTGTCATTGAGGAAGCTGTCTCGCTGGCCGATGTTGTCTTTGGGAACGGTGCTGAAGAAATTGTCCCCGTCGCCGGCGTCGAATCGGTGGAAGCTGCCGCTGTCGCCTTGAGCGCTGGGCAGCGCGTCGTCATCGCTCGCCTCGGAGCTGAAGGCACTTTCGCCGCCGCCCCAGAAGGAACTGCTCGTGTCCCAGCCTTCCCAACAACTGTGGTCGATACCCTCGGCGCAGGCGACGCTTTCGACGCTGGCTTCATCGCTGCCCGTATGCAGGGTCTGCCGCTGGCCGAGGCGCTGCGCTGGGGCAATGCTGTTGCCGCTTGCAAGCTCCAGGGCAAAGGTGCACGTGCGCTGCCGGATCGCGCTGCCCTCCGCCGTGTGTTGAGTGGTTGAGAATTAGGTTATACTGGCAGACGTTCTGTCCTAATTGCACACCGAGTAGCCATGACTGCCCTAACTGACCTCACCCTGACCGAGATGCTCGCTCACTTGCGGCGGCGCGAATTCTCCGCCGTGGAGCTGACCCGCGCCATGCTCGACCGCATCCAGCAGGTCGAGCCAGCCATCCGTGCCTTTTTGACCGTCACCCCGGAGCGGGCCTTGGCGGATGCTGAAGCCGCCGACCGTGCCTATGCCGCTGGAGAAAACAAACCCCTTCAGGGCATCCCGCTGGCGATCAAAGACGTGCTCTCCACCCGCGGTATCGAGACTACCTGTGGCTCACGCATCCTCAAGGGCTATACCCCCATCTTTGATGCCACTGTCGTCGCCCGCCTCAGCCAGGCCGGAATGGTGCTGCTCGGTAAAGCCAACATGGATGAGTTCGCCATGGGGTCCTCGACCGAAAACTCTGCCTATGCCATCACCCGCAACCCCTGGGACACCGGACGTGTCCCCGGTGGGAGCAGTGGGGGCAGCGCCGCCGCTGTCAGCGCGGGCATGGCTGCCGGGGCCATCGGCACGGATACCGGCGGCAGCATCCGGCAGCCCGGCGCGTTCTGTGGATTGGCCGCTCTCAAGGCCAGCTACGGCCGTGTTTCCCGCTACGGTCTGGTCGCCTTCGGTTCCTCGCTGGACGGCGCTGGCCCGCTGACCCGCACCGTCGAAGACGCTGCTCGCATTCTCCAAGTCATCGCCGGGCATGACCCGCTCGATTCCACGACCATGCCCATCGAAGTGCCCGATTATCTCGCTCACCTCACTGGCGATATCAAAGGCTTGAAGATCGGCATCCCGCGTGAATACTTCATCGACGGCATGCAGCCCGAAGTCGAGCAGGCCGTCCGCGCTGCCCTTGCTCATCTGGAAAGCCGCGGTGCGTCTCTCATCGAGATCAGTCTGCCGCACACCGAGTATAGTCTGCCCGTCTATTACCTCATCGCCCCGGCAGAAGCCAGCGCCAACCTCGCCCGTTACGATGGTATCCGCTTCGGCCAGAAGATCGACCGGGGCGAGATGTGGTCAACCTACAAGGCCACCCGCGGCCAGGGCTTTGGCGCAGAGGTCAAGCGCCGCATCATGCTGGGAACCTACGCCCTCTCTGCCGGCTACTACGATGCCTACTATGGTAAAGCCCAGGCCGTCCGCACCCTCATCCGCCAGGATTTCGACCATGCCTTCGAGCAGGTCGATGTCATCATCACCCCGACTACGCCCAAAACGGCCTTCAAGATCGGCGAAAACAGCAGTGATCCGCTCCAGATGTATCTGGAAGATGTCTTCACCCTTCCAGCCAGTCTGGCCGGCATCTGTGGCCTCAACGTCCCCTGTGGCTTCGATTCCCACGGCCTGCCCATCGGCATGCAGATCATGGCCCGTCCCTTCCACGAGGAAATGATCCTGCGCGTCGGCCATGCCTACGAGCAGGCTCATGACTGGCACACCTGCCGCCCATCGCTGGCATAAACATCAGGACAGGAATAGCCGGGCCGGCCCAGCAGT
>DAOUCY010000073.1:0-2586 GCA_034431625.1 Anaerolineae bacterium
CAGGTCGATCAATGGCTCCGTGACTGGTCACTGGGCAAGATGAAGCCGCAGCACGCCCGTGTCAAGCTGCATGGACGTATCCTCGATGTACAGGCGATTTTTGAACTGGTCAGCACACGATTCGCTCGCTACGTGATCGAGGAAAAACTCGAAAAGAGTTTCAGTCAGGGTGCGGACAGCATCCTCTTGGCGGGCGGCGGTTGGGTGTATATCCTTGAACACATTCGTAAGCAGTATCCGAACCGTAATATCCTGTGGCCCGAACGTGTGCCGCACCTCAAAGGTATTCCGATGTGGGAACTCAATGCCTATGGTGCGCTGCCGATGAGTGCAGCGAATATCAAGGTCAATCGTCGAGTGATGGGGTAGGGTTAAATGCCGAAACGAGCAGCACGCCCACAAAAGCCGCCGAATGGTCAAGCCAATGGCGGAACTTATCTGTTGACCTTTGACCTTGATGATCCGGCACAGGTAACAGCATGGGAGAAGGCTCAGGACCTTGCCAGCCAGCGTAAGCTCAAGCATGTCCTGACCGGAATGCTTCTGGCGATTGATACGGTAGAGCGCCATACAGGTAAGTCGATAGATATGACGGTTTTCATGGCGCAGTTTGTCTCGAATCTGGTGTTGGGTGGGCAGGGAATGTCCACCTATACACCTTCTACAAACCCCGAAGAACTGCCCAGTTTGTTCGCCGGAACCGAAGACCGCGCCGATCCGATGGAAGCGCGGCAGGCGTTCGCTGGGGGCATGGGCAACCTCTTTTCAGACGACGATGAGGACGAGTGGAACTAAAGTGGCGTAAAATAGAGAGGAGAGATGAGGAGGTATGGTGATGATGTTGGATAGTCTGTACCAGGTGATTGACGACTTATCAGCGGATGATCTTGATGCGCTTTCTGAATATATCGAGCAGCAGCGTGAACAGCGACGGTTGGCGCAGTACACGACTGAAGAACGTATTCAGAAGATTGAAGCTGCCTTTGCCGAACTGCGTGCAGGACTGACCCCAGCAGAGCTTGAGGAGATCACCGAAGCAATGAACAGTGAAGTGATTGAACCCTTTGACGAATCGGAGTGGCGAGATTGATTTATCTGCTCGATACGAATGTGCTGGCTGACTTTCTCAACCAAAAGCTGCCGCTGACGAAATTGACCCAAATCATTCAGCAGGGCAATCGTGTGTGTATCTGCCGTCCGGTTCATTACGAAACGATGCGGGGACTGACTAAAGTTCCCTCGCCAAGAAAACTTCAGGTGTTCAACAGCCAACTTTTACCGATGCTGGAGTGGGTGGAACTGCGAAATGCGGATTGGGAACAAGCCGCGCAATACTGGGTAGTCACTACTGGCACTGGGAAACAGTTGAATGACATGGACTTGTTGATCGGCGCAATTGCTGCGCGTCTCGGCGCGACCGTTGTCACAGCCGACGATGATTTTAACGCGCTCCCGATTAGACGGGAAAATTGGCGCACCCCTTAAGCCCCTCAACAGCTTTAGCTATTCAATACCTATCAAGTTAACAATTTCTATCGCAAACGCCTTCACAGGCGTTTGTTTCTTGTAATATAATGAGTAAAAACCGAACGGGCGTTCTCAAAATATAGGTTCTATAAATGATGTAGGGAATGGGGCAATGACGTGCAGACGATACGAGTGGCGGTATTCGATGTCAATGTGCTAACGCGAAATGGACTTGGAGCGATTTTGACGAGTGTGGGTGTGCCAGCAGACGATATTGGCTTGTTTGCGGATATTGATACCTTGAAAGCCCATCTCGATAAGGTAAGGGTGAATATTCTTATGCTTTCGGACGCACAGCCGGAAGGTGGGGATGCCTCGCGCCTCGTTTCAGAACTCCATCGCGCTTATCCTGCCATTGGCATTATCGTCCTCAGTTCACGTTTGCGAACGGATTATATTCGTAAAGTCTTTAACAACGGCGCACGCGGGTTTATCTACCGCAAAGGGCAGCTTGAGGAAACGGTGGCTATCGCGCTACGCTCACTCAGTCGAGGTGATGTTTACCTGTCACCGGAAGCCGCTGCGCTCCCATATCTGCATCAGCCCGTTCCTACCACGCTCGATGACCGCGATCTCGAAGTCTTGCATCTCCTGGCGAAAGGTTACAAGGTCAAGGAGATTGCTCAGCAAATGGAGATTGACCGGAAAATTGTCTATAACACCCGCGATAAATTGCGTCGTGTCCTCCAAGTGAGCAATAACGAACAGATTGTCGCGGCTGCCATCGCAGCAGGGCTGCTCCCGCAAAAATTGCTCCAGCCGTAAATTTTCAGTCACACTGAAAAGTTCCCAAGCCGTTTGGGAATCTTCCATTGAGCCACAGGAATATTCCTCCGCTTCGTTCTGACCCCTCATAATACGCTGTTCTTCCATAAGGAGGAGGAACAGCGTTTTATGTTTCGTGTCGTGATTGCTCACCAGACTGATCTTGTCCTGATCGGCGCGAAAGCCGTTCTCGCGGAGCTGCCACGCTATCAAGTGTCGGCGGCGGTCAACAGTCTCTCCCTGTTTATCCCGGCAGTGCGTCAGCATCAGCCGGAGGTGATGGTTGTCCATGCC
>DAOUCY010000074.1:0-2281 GCA_034431625.1 Anaerolineae bacterium
GATGACACACCGCGCCGCCACGTTCAGGCTTGTGATTCACGCTTCCCGGTAATCGCAGCGACTGCGCCGGAGATAAGCCATCCCCGCCAAACGTTCGGGCAAGTCCGTGTAAGACCTGCCGTGCTGTCGTCAGATCGCGGGTTGGTTCATCCAGCAGCCAGTAGGCATGATAGCCCCCGCCTGAATGGACAATCACCGAAGGCGGCAGCCGAGCGCCACGCAGTTTCATGAGCGTTACATCCGTCGGATCGTCGATGTCGGTGTAAAACGCAGGCAGCGCGACCACTTCCGCCGCGCCACCGCGTTTCCAGCGGTTCAATCCCGACTTGCGAAGTCCCACCGCGAAGTACGCGCCCCAGCCCATCTGGTTGGTGTCTGACAGCCGTTGCAGCGTGTCCAACAGAACAGCGCGGTTATCCAGCGGGATGTGTCGAGAAGGTGAAGGCTGTTGGCTGGTCGGGTGAATAACGGTGAACGTCAGACGAGCGGATGTATGCAGGGGCGCACAGTGTTGGAAGAGGACATCCAGAAACACCAGCGTATCGGGGTGCATGGTCGCACCGCCTTAGAACAACGCCAGTTGCAGCGGCGCGGTTTCATCCAGTTGTTCAGGCTGCTGACGTTGGGGCTGAGGCGCATCATCCTGCACCGCCAGCAAATCGAGACGGCGGGTTTTGGAAGCAGCCGGTTTTCTCGACTTTGCGTTGACTGTAACGGGATGCAAAGTGATGTTGTTGACTGGATCACGGTTCGTCCCCTGCGCCAGACTAAAGATACGGGCGGCGACTTCAGTTTCACAGCCGGGGAAGACCACGCGGTTGTCCCGCAGCCATTCCTGCAAACCCGCTGAACCCACTTGCAGCAGCGTGAGCAGCTCCGCCCGCAGCATAGACAGCTTCTGGTCGTCGGTGACGATATGAACCGTATCCAGATAGTCAAAAATCGTTTGAGCGAACGGCTGCGATTCGGGGGTGTACAGCATGGTTGCTGCCGCTTTCCACTCAGATTGTTCGATTTCAGTGACTACTCCACCGAGTCGAATGGCTTCCCGGATGAGTGGATCAGCCGCCAGCACAGGCTGAAGTTCGATCTGCATAACCGGCGCGACGTACTCAGCCGCCAGCGGTTCAACCGCCGATTCCGTCAGTTCGACATTCCAGTAGGCGGCATCCTCGTTGTCAATCTCGCCCTGCGCCTCCGACTTCCTGAAAAGTTCTGATGGATCGAGCAGCGTCTCGTCGCGCCCAATGGCTTCGAGGAGTGCCTCCTCAAACCCACCCTCGCCTTCGGTCAGCGCATCCAGCCCGGTCAGCCCGATGTCCCCCGTCAGCAGCTTGGCGGCACGCTGTTTGCGGCTCATGAGCTGCACCGCTGTCTGTTCCATCGTACCTTCGCAGAACAGGTAGTAGGTCTTACAGTGGGTGTGGGTCTGATTGAGGCGGTAAGACCGTCCGGCGGCCTGCATCATCGTCCCCAAATTGAAAGTTATCTCATAGAAGATGAGCGTGGGGGCGAACACGAGATCCAATCCGGTTTTGACCAGTTCAGGGTTCGAGATGACGACGTTCGTTCCCTTCGCCACTTCCGCTTCAATGACCGCCTCGCGCCGTTCGGCTTCCACCGTGTTTTTCAGGATGAAGGTTCGGGCAAGCGGCACATGCTGGCGGATCAGGGTTTCGACGCGCGGCTGAATATCACGGGTGGCAGTCTGACGGATATAGATCACACAGGGGCGGTTCTGTTCCAGTTCCGAGCGTACCAGGTCGATGAGCGCCTGCTCTTTGGCAAAGATGCGGTCTTCGCCGTAAGACGGGATGCTGGTGACGACATGCGGCAGCTTCTCGCCGGTGATCGGGTGCTTGAGGTTGTGAATGACTTCGTGCGGACGGTGCGCCGCATTCACCCAGCCCATCGCCCATTGCAGGTATGACCCCCTGAAAGTCGTATCGCCCTCCCAGCGCCGCGCAATCAGGTAATCCTTCAACTGCTGGCGGGTGCGGTCATACTGCTCGTAACAGTCGGTATCCATCTCCACTGGCAGCGCGATTTCCTCGTACTGCGGCAGCGCTTTACCGAGATCGCCGAGCGAAAAGAAAATGGCATGATCCAGCACCTCCGCCACCAGCAGCGGCGAAATTCCCGGCGCTTCCTCATACGGTTTTTCATACGTGGAAGTCCCTGTGAATGCGCCCGTCTCTTTGTCATACGATGGACGCTCCTCGATGACCTGCTCACGCACCCCCATATCGGCAACCCAGCGCGACTCAGCACGTCCGCGCTG
>DAOUCY010000075.1:0-6459 GCA_034431625.1 Anaerolineae bacterium
ACTTCGCCGACTACCTCAAGGTGGCCCATTGCACGGCCGAGCAGTTCACGGCCGTCAATGCCATCCTGAAGTGCCGCACCGCGGCGTTGGGTGGGCATCTGCGAGTCTGCGACGTGTGCAGCCGGGTGCAGCTGGTGTTCAACTCGTGCGGCAACCGCAACTGCCCCAAGTGTGGCGCGTTCGAGTTGGGGTGTGCGCCGCTCATCTTAACCGTTAGCCGGGCAGCGCAGGTTGCGCCGGAGCGCACGGTCGTGCGGCATGGCGCGGGCCGGCCCTGGGGCGCTGCCCGGCTAACACTGGCATTGGAGCTGACCCGAATGACTGGCCGCCGGGGCCGGAAGCGTGCTCGGATTGACCGTGCGCCGGTGGCATGGTGCGCCGGGGGCAGCTCAATTCCGCCGTTGAGCGGACCGCTTCGCGCTCGGCTTAACGGGGCGGAATGTGGGTGCTAACGAATTCTTGCGAGAGGCATACCATGAACGATCACTCGGATGACCAAACAGAACCAATCGACGCAATAGAATACGCTCGAACTGCTGGACGAGCGGTATATGAAAGTTACTCTCGGTCCAACACAGCCGATTCGGGATGGTCATTCCGCGAGGATGGGACAATTGATGACCACAAGTATCATGTGGAGATCACCCCGCAAGGAGATATCTTTGGCCGTCATGAAGATATCAAAGTCTTCCTTAAAGATTCCGGATTGACCGGAACACGAGTTGAAGATGTAGCGAATTTTGAGTCTCATCATCTTATTCCAGTTGAGATCCTCAGTCAGTCAGGCATACACGAAGATGATGGAATCGCTGTAGCCATTGACTGGCAGGGACACATGAAGGACATTCATGGCTATGGGGGCCTCCAGCAAAACCTTCTGTTCGGTGACGTTACCGAAATGAAAAACTACTATATGAGTGAATACAATGAGATTGGTGCTCCGGAGTGGGGTAAGAGAGTCGATGAATTCGTAGAGAGACACCGGGAGTTATTCGAGCAAGGCCTAGCTGATACCGCCGAACGGGTCGAAACGCACGGGCAAGACTTGCCGGAGCCACCTTCTTCCCCGAAAAAGATTACCGATTCTTTAGACAGCGAGATCGATAAACTCTCTGACTCGCTCGATTCGCAATACACACGTGATAGAATCAAGTGATCCACCACTTGGGAGTTTATTATGGAAAAACGACCTCCAGTATTCTTGTTCCTACTGTTTTTGGAAGAATTCTTCTTGTGGGTGCCTGGAAGTATCAACACCATCATTGAACAACTGTCTCTGATCGTGTTTCGCTCCACGCCGGAATTCGATTATCAGGTGGTGCTGCTGTTGAATCCAGGCGTTGCAGCATTTCTCTTTCTGATTTCTTCAGGCGCAACGGTGCGGTACGTGCGCTCCCTTTTGACAAGCTGGACGAGCACTGACCTTATTCTTTTTATGAATAGACATAGTATTATTCGTATCGTGATTTCTGGCATCATTGCCTTTTGGCTGCTGACGCAAGTTCTTACAGTGCTTTCATCAGGGGATGTTATTCAGTTGACTGATTTGTATCAAAACAAATCTTTCTGGACAGCACTGTTTATCGGTATTGCTGCCTACAAGTTCGCTTCTCCCTCAAAATAGGAGATTGTCATGACCCGCCTAGTCCTCATCCATGACGAACTGCGCAAGAACTACAAATTAGTCACAGGAAACAGTCGTATCGACATCGTTCTCAGCAAAACAGTCGAGAGAAAGAACGCTGGTTTCAGTAAGATTGTTGACATCACGCTACCTGTACTGCAGGAGAAGTCTCTCAAACTTGGAGATGTGGATGCCAGTCTTGCCCTGGAGATCAGCTGTAGTGACAACAATATTGAACGCACTATCGATCAACGACAACGTCAAGCCTTGGAAGCCTTTCTCAATCAGGGAGTGCAGCGCATAGGGTCTCGAATTGAAACGCTGGTGAGTATGATCAAAGTGCATGCTGCTGTACCCGGAGCGTCACCATTTCAGATTAACCAAATCCTCGTCAGTACATTCCCAGATATCATGTCCCGTATTAGACAGTTGCTTGTTCAGGCTACGCAAGAGCCTAATCTGCCGTTCTTAACGCTCCGCATTGAAGATACACTCAACCTTTCCGCTCAAGTTGACAAATTGATTGCTCAAGATCAACGCGATCGTATGGAAATATTCAAAGCCATTGCAATTCCAAACTTGACTACCCCATATCATCCGGAAGAGGAGTTGGAAATCCGCTATGAGCACTACAAGAGACTGATGGAACGCTGGCCATCATCGTTGGCGCCAACGATGAACGATTTCAGCAACATTATGCAGATTGTTGACCGACAACATGATGCGCTAATCCAGGATCTTCATTTGGAAAAGCAACGACCTGGGTTCTTTGGTCGGCTATTTGGTGCGCTTTGAGGTTCTCAAATGGGGCTGCAATTTCAGCGCGAGGTTCGGATTAGCTCAACCACACTTCCGGATGAACTGATCACATCTGCCCGTTCACTGGTCGGGCGGTCAGCTGTGTTTATAATCGGCAACTATCCCTCCCGGCTGTGGGTGCTGGACTGTGATGGAGATATCCCATACTCATCATATGTGCGAGGCGTTGCAAATTCTGTTCAGCTGCCTGAGAAGTTACTAATTCCATCTTTCTGGGTGCGTCGTCCCCCTGCTAACGTTGACGGTATTTTCCGCATTGGCGGGACTTCGGTGGACTCGATCCTGACGCTACCATGGGAGGAACTCCTTCATAGTAATGATCGATATCCTCGTTTTCTCCTTCAAGTGAAGGTGGTAAAGCGTCATCGTCCACCAGTCAGCGATGAGGGAGGGCTGGTCGAAATAGAAATCGCAACTGATAATCGAGAAGTTGCCGAGCAGGTCAAGATGTGGTTAGGCGGATTCGTTGCTACGAAACCGGGCACAACCTACGCATATACACATGAGTTAGTATACTTTTTTCGTCCGCCCATTCAGTCTTCTACGTATTTTCCAGAGGGTGTCTTGGCACGTTCACTGGATATCTTCGAGAAACTGACATTGGAGCCTGACTTGCTGAACAAGCATGTATTGGTATGTGGACAAACAGGCTACGGCAAGACGAACACAACGAAACTGCTCCTAGAACATGTGATCAAAAGAAATGATCTGGAAGGTCTGCTAATCCTTGACCCCCATGGCCAGTATCGTGATTGGGCAGATAAACATAAAGTCTTGTTCATTTCTGCCGGCCGCCATCCTGAAGAGCTAAGCAAACTTCACATTAACCCATTTGTCCCACCTCGATCTCAGCGCCTAGACTCATACCTTGATGTATTAAGCGTTGTCTTTTCAGTTTCTGCGTTTAGGGGTGGGGGCACCAATCTTCCCGCATACATGCGCCAACTCCTTCGATCCTACTTCCAGTCCATCTGGAGCATAAAACGAGCCGATTTAAAAAGAATTCTCCATTCAACGGGCAACGAGCTAATTGAGCGTGGATTCTATCGATCTGACACTTCCAGCAACTTGCTACAAGATTTCTGCGATTACTGGCACTCGAAAAAAGGCGAAATTTTAAGGGAAATTACCGGTGGCCAAGTTGGCAGTAATCTGGCCGACCTGAGTGGGGCAATTACTGCCCGTCTCAATGAACTAGAGATGAGTTTCTTGGCCTATTTTGATTACTCGCCGATAGCGCGAAGCATCGGTAATCTACTCGGTCAAAAGGTTGTGATTTCGCTACAAGGCGCTTCAGAGCGAGATATTGATTTGATCGTTTCCCTTCTTTCTACGGCGTTTGTGGAAACTGCCTTACTTCGCGATGAATCAGATCGTTTCAGAAATCTGCTGGTTGTTGAAGAAGCGCATAGGGTTATGTCGCGAGATAGCAGCGATTCGGCTGAGTTTCAGACTGCAAGACAACGGCTTTCATCAACTTTTCAGAAAGCATTTCGTGAGCTGCGATCACGCGGTGTTGGACTGATTGCCATTGACCAAAGCCCGCACACCCTAATCGATGAAGCTTTCGCCAATTCGAGCCTAAAGATCACACATCACATAGAACTGCCTGCCGACCAGCTATTGATGAACAACCTATTTCAGACTAACGAGATTAACCTCGCCTCTTTTGAAATTGGGGAATGCCTGATCAAGATTGAAGAAAACCCGGCTTATCGAACTAAGATGCCACGATGGAATGCATCGAATGACTATGAAAGACTCGATTCGTAGTATCGTTGGGAGCCTATTTCCGCCCAACATTGCGTGCAGTTGACCGGGCTGATCTCGGCGCGCGTTCGGCGTTCTTCGCGCGCTGGCATGTGGTTCGTGAGCCAGGAGTCCTCCACGCATCCGCCCGGCAACTGACGCTGGCCGTTAGCCGGGCAGCGCAGGTTGCGCCGGAGTGCGCGGTCGTGCGGCATGGCGCGGGCCCGCCCTGGGGCGCTGCCCGGCTAACACTGCATTGGAACTGACCCGAATGACCGGCCGCCGGCGGCCGGGCGCGTGCTCGGATTGACCGTGCGCCGGCGGCATGGTGCGCCAGGGGCAGCTCAATTCCGCCGTTAGCCGGGCAGCGCAGGTTGCGCCAGAGCGCGCGGTCGTGCGGCATGGCGTTGGCCCGCCCTGGGGCGCTGCCCGGCTAACACTGCATTGGAGCTGACCCGAATGACCGGCCGCCGGCGGCAAGAGGCGTGCTCGGATTGACCGTACGCCGGCGGCAGGCTGCGCCAGGGGCAGCTCAATTCCGCCGTTGGGCGGCATACACTATACCCTTAGTGCAAGGAGAGAAAGGTTATGGAAATCGTAGCGTTTATTGTTCAATGGATCTGACTGCCTTTCAGTTTATAACGCGGGCACAAATACCAATACCTTCGCCATCAGGTAGCGTTCACAGCCCCAATTAGGGCGACTTTGGCGGCGATTTGCTGAATAACAATCGGATCCGGCGTTTGCGGGAGCAATTTCAATGTCTCGGCCACATATTTGAGGCCGCGGAAGTGCGCTTTGAGATCGAGTACACTGAAATCGGGTTGTTGAGGGCGGAGTTGACGGCGGAGGATCTGCGCGATGTTCACCATTAAGAAGGCCAGGTTGGCCGCATTGGTGACCGGCGTCTCTTTGACGTTCATGAAGTCCTCCAACCCCCAGTATTGTTTGGCGTCGCGGAAGGTGAACTCGATTTGGAACCGCAACGTGTAATACTCGACAATCTGGTCATAGTTTTGGGTCAGATCGCTGCTGAACAGGATGGCATGCGCCCAGGCCCCGGTTTGGGTGTTGGTTTTGACGATGACCACGACGTTGAGCGGTTGGGCAAAAAGCTTATGCAAGGCCTGGAACTGATAGATGTCGGTGCGAATACCTTTCTCGGTGCTTGTCTGCTTGAGATACTGGGCTGGCAACTGGCCATACTTGATTCGCTTCCCATACTTCTTGTGCGGGCCGCGGCCGCTGTAAGGCCCGTCGTACAGGAAGTAGAGCGCCGAGTTGACCGCCAACTTGGAGATCAGATGCAGTTGACAGCGGCGCACCATTTGCAAAGCGGAGTTGTTGCCAAAGGCGCCGTCCAGCACCACGTAGCTGATCACCAACGTGGTGCCAATGGCGGTCAGCACCGCCTGCAGCAGCGTCTGAATGAAGCTGAGATACGGCGATAGCGCGACGTCGGCCTTGTTGCGATTCTTACTGCCTTTCGGCCGGCCGGGGCCCCGCTTGGCGGGCGGCGGCACGGCTGGAACAGGCGCCTCGACCGCTGGCGTTTCAGGCCGCAGGACTTGGCCAATGCGCAGGGGATGGGCGGTGCGTTGCTGGACATTGACCAATGCAAAAGCAAAGAAAGCCACACCGGGCACCGCTTTGCCGAACAACGACGAGAAGAAGCGGTTCAGGCCGTGGGTCTCGTCACCGGCTTTGGTCACCACGACCTCATCCCCGGCCAGGATGTAGGTGTCTTGCCGATGCAACAGATGGGTCTTGACCAAAGTCCAGTGCAGTTGGCCCCAGTCCAAGACACTGTTGAAGAACCGCTGGACCGTGCGATAGCTGCCCCCCTTCTCCGTCCAGCGCGAGATGCCCAACATCGTCACGCGGCCGGTCATAGCCAGCACCGCCACGATGATGAGGCGCAATTGACCCAGCGTGGTCGCCGGCAGCAGCGGTGCCAGGCATTGTAAAAGTGCAAGAACGTCCGGCATAGAGGCCTCCGTGAGTTGTGAGTTGTCGTGCTGGAAGGCAACTCTACCACAAAAGCCTCTTTATGTCATCTTAGCTTTGGCGAAGGTATTGAAATACCACATCAGGTAGTTTGTCCAGGTTCAGCAAGCGATTGATCCAGCGTAGGCCGACGGTAAACAAGCTGCATTTGCTGTGCTTCACCCGGTCGACTGCGCGGCGCAAACAGCAACGAGTGACCCAAATCCCGCGGCCGATGATCCACCAGTAGGCCAGCGCCAAGACCAGCATGAGGCGATCAA
>DAOUCY010000076.1:0-5753 GCA_034431625.1 Anaerolineae bacterium
ATAGAGGTCAAAGATGGTATTGTTCATGTGCACCTCCTTGTCCTCTGATTGTACACTAAGATCGAACTACGTGCTGTTAAAGTGCGTAACATCAGCGCTTAAGATACACAACCAGTCGATTTTCACCGCCCCACCCCCTATGCTATACTCCCCACAGGTCGGAGCATCGACCCCGGCGCCAACCGTCACCCAAGCTGAGCAACCCGGATGAGCCTGCGTACTTTGGAGCTGCCGCTCCTGCTCAACACATCTGACCACGACCTGTTCCGGGACTTCTTTGTGCCCGCGCTGACCCACGCCTTTCGCTATGACCGCGGTGTGGGCTATTTCGCGTCGGGCTGGCTGCGTCTGGCTGCGCAAGGCATGGTGCGCTTTGCTGCGCAGGGCGGGCGCGCTCGCTGGGTGACAAGCCCGATTCTCAATCAACAGGATTGGGAAGCGTTGCTGGCTGGCGATGAAGCGCGGCTTGACCCTGAACTGCATGAAGTTCTTCGGCGCAATGTGCTAGACCTGGAGCGCACGCTAGAGGAAGACACACTATCCGCACTGGCGTGGATGATCGCCGACGGCGTGTTGAGCTTCAAGCTGGCGCTGCCACGCGGCAAACTCGACGATGGTGATTTCCACGATAAGTTTGGCGTCTTTACCGATTTGGAGGGCGATCAAGTTAGTTTCAACGGCTCTTACAACGACAGCATTCAGGGTACGCGCAACTATGAATCAATCAAGGTCTTCAAGTCGTGGGAACCGACCTTTGCACCGTTGGTGAAAGCGGAGCAGGAACGCTTTGACAGGCTGTGGTGCAACCTGGACCCAAACGTTCGTGTTTTCGACATTCCCGAAATTACCGAGTCCATGTTGCGGCTGCGCACTGGCGAACGCCCGTATCCGCCTCCGCCGTGGATGAAATTCGCCAAGAGCGCAGGAGAACAGAGTCTGCCACTCATCTGGCAACGCACCGAACCGAGTGTACCAACAGCCATTTCGCTGCGAGGCTATCAGCTTGATGCAATCGAGGCATGGTTTCAGGCTGGCTGCCGTGGACTCTTTGAGATGGCAACCGGCACCGGCAAGACAATCACAGCATTGGCAAGCGCAGTGCGTCTCTACGCTCGTGAGCGACGTCTGGTGCTCGTGATTGCCTGCCCGTATCAGCATTTGGTTGACCAGTGGTACGACGAAGCGACTTCCTTTGGCTTCAGACCGATCCGTGCCTATCAAAGTCGTGAAAAGTGGTTGGACAAGCTGAACGACAAGATCACAGGCTTCAACTTTGGCGACAGTGACGTCTTGTGCGTCATTACAACCCACGATACGTTTGCCACCGAGCATTTCCGAAAGACGATTGATCGCGTCAAGGGGTCTGTCTTGGTCATTGCCGATGAAGCACACCATCTTGGCGCCGAGCACAGCCGCCGCTATCTTCCGGAGAGTGCAGGTTATCGGCTTGCGCTCTCTGCTACGCCCGATCGATGGTTTGACGACGTGGGCACCCAGGCGCTGCGTGACTATTTTGGCTCGACCGTCTTTTCGTTTACGCTTGGCGACGCCATTGGGGTCAGCTTGGTGCACTATTACTACTATCCCGTGCTGGTCGAGTTGAACGATGACGAGATGGCGCGCTACCGGCAGTTGTCCACAAAGATCGGTCAACTGCTGGCGCAAGGGCGGGATGAAAATGACGACCAGTTGACACAACTGCTATTGAAACGCTCGCGCATTCTGAATGAAGCTGCCAACAAGATTCCGGCTGTTTCTGCCCTGGTCGACCAACAGCCGGAGATTCGACATACGCTGTTTTACTGCTCGCCCGGACAGATTGACGACGTGATGCAGATGATTGGCATTGACAAACGAATCAGCGCCCATCGCTTCACAGCACGCGAAGATATTCCGACTCGCCAGGACATTCTCAGACGATTCGCATCTGGTCAATTGCAGGCGCTGGCGGCAATGCACTGTCTGGACGAGGGCGTCGATGTACCGAGCACGGAAACTGCGTACATTCTGGCCAGTTCCAGCAATCCACGGCAGTTCATCCAGCGTCGCGGACGCGTGTTGCGCCGCTCACCGGGCAAAGAGTTCGCCGTGATCTATGACCTTATCACGGTTCCGCCGCCGGCTGTCGAGTTGGATGACTTGAGTGCAAGCGCCGAACGGAAGATTCTGCGACGTGAACTGCGCAGGTTCGCCGAATTTGCCGACTATGCGCTAAACAAACAAGCTGCTTACAATGTAATCTGGAGCCTTGCCGATCAATATGGCATTCTCGATTTTCAATGAGAGTAGACAATGACCGTTCAAGAAAAGCTAGTTGAGTTGTTTTTGGAACTTGACCCAGATATCCAAGAACTGGTGGCAGAAGTCGTTCGGATGGAGCGAGAGCAGCTTGACATGAAGAAACCACGTGTCAAAGAGCAGATTCGTGATCAGATTGACCGGATTGCCAAAGATAGTATCAAGGCGGAGGAGGCACAGTCGCTGTGAAACTTGAATACATCCGCCTGCGGAACTTCCGACAGTTCTATGGGGACCAAGAGGCTGAGTTTTCGACTCTTCCGGACTTGAATGTAACTGTTTTTCACGGGTCGAATGGCGCCGGCAAGACCTCACTGTTCAGCGCAGTGAACTGGTGTTTATACGGCAAAGGTGTAGACGAAATTGGAGAATTGGCTAGCAAGGAGGCGCTGGTACGCGCCCCCGATGGCGGCAGGATAGAAACATCTGTAGCAATTGCATTCGTCCATCAGCGCCATCGGTATATTGCCACTCGCACACTGTATACAATTAAGAGCGGCACAAGAACTAAGGCTCAGGGTGCGCCTGAATTCTCTCTGGTCCGCATCACCCCCTCCGGGGATTCAGTATCTGAACTGGATCCCAACATTCGGATGAACCAAATATTACCTGAGAATGTGCGCAGTTACTTTTTCTTCGATGGCGAGAAAATGGACGATCTGACGCGGGCGAATAGCAAAGAAGTGGCAGAAGCAGTGCGTAATGTCATGCGATTACCAGCGCTGGAACGTGCTCAAGAGCATCTCGACACTATTGCACGGGAATATCGCAGTGAACTGCGCAGTCACGGCTCTCCGGAACTGGAACGACTCATCGAGCGAGAAGACGCCCTACGCGCCGAAAAGGCTGATAGCCAGAAACGTAGAGATGAACTTCGTAATGAACTCGGATTAGCCGAAGACCACATATCTGACTTGCAGGCGCGCCTTCGTGATAAAGAAGGTGCAAAGCAACTTCAGACTCAAAGAGATCAAGCACAGGAATATCTGCAAAAGCAGCAGAAACTGTTGGACGAAAAGCTACAGGACATCCAGTTGGTTGTAAATCGGTCCTTTGTTTCCTTGTTGCCTGATGCAGTTGAAAAAGCGCTGCGATTGCTTGATGAGAAACGTGAAAAAGGGGAAATTCCATCAGGTATTCGCGAGCAGTTTATCGAGGATTTGCTGGACAAGGGGATCTGTGTTTGTGGACGTCCGTTTGCTGAACATGACGATGCCCATCATGCCCTCACATCGATGCTGCGCAGGGCCAGTTCAGGTGAATTGGAGACTATTGCTCTGCGGCTCGCAGGTAACCTGCGGGCAATGTCAACAACAGCGCAGAATCAGACACAAAGGTTGCAGCGCCTGATGCGCGAGAAGTCAAGTATTGAGGAGATTATCGACGATCTTCAGACAAGACTTGAGGATATCAAGCACCAATTGAGCCGGATGCCAGAAGAAGACATTGCCGGGCTGGAACGCCAGTTGGGCAAATTTCAGCGCGACCGTGACAACTATATTGCACAGATAGGTGCTCTGGAGGAACGGCTTCGGCGAATCGACGGCGAAATCGAAGCAGTACGCCGCAAAAAGGATGAGGCTGAGGCAAAGGAACGCAGGTCAAGGTTACTGGCCCGCAAGGAGAGCCTAGCCCAGCGATCTGCAGATGCTATCGGGCGCATCAAAGAGGAATTTTTCGAGTATTCCAGAGTCGAGATTGAGAAGGCAACAAAGGAAGTGTTCTCCACTTTGGCATGGAAACAAGAGCACTTCCAGGACATCCAACTGGACAGTAGCTTTCGTCTGGAGGTCATTGACCGATGGGGATTGCCAACCCGGCAGGAGCTTTCAGCAGGAGAGCGACAGATTCTGAGTCTAGCATTTATCTGTGCAATGGTGAAAGTGTCGGGAGAAGATGCGCCGCTAGTGATGGACACACCGTTTGGCCGCTTGTCTGGCAACCATCTATCAGCAGTAGCAGAGAACTTGCCCGGACTGGCATCGCAACTTGTTCTTTTTGTGACCGACCGCGAATGGGATGAGGCATCGCGCACCAAGTTGGAACCTCGAACTGGTGCTCAGTATGAACTTCGGTTTGATCGTAAAACCGGCTGCACTGAGATCATAGAGAAGGATTTGCTATGAGCATCGATCCATCTGAGTTTCATGGCAGTGAGCGCGTCAATATCGAAAATGACGTGCACGAAATCTACAAGGCGATCACTCAGCAGTCTGGTAAAGATATCGAGGATCGGCCGTTTTTGCTGATGAAAGATGTCTTCATGTGGGCGGTGGCGCTTGGGTTTCAGGCTGGACGAAAACGCCCGCTTGCGCCTGGGCGACAGCAGCCGTTTCGATGGGGGCAGTTGTCTCAAGAGTTGGATGTGCCGGCTTTGCAGGCGATTGCACTAGCAGACTCTGGAGATGTCGAGGTTTTGATGCGAAAGGATCAGATACTGAGGATAGCTGAGGAGTACGCGAATGAAGGCATTCGGATACTCAAGGCGGATCTGATTGATCAACCGGGTAGGCTTCTCTGGAGTCTAGTCGGTGTACAATCATCTCAGTATTCTGCACGAGTATATTCGGAGTAAGCTAGTGAGAAGTCCGCCCAAACCAAGTCACCGCTCAACAAAGGCGCTCGCAGTTCTGAACTGCGAGCGCTTTTATTTTATGTACTAGTCTGGCTGGTACTTGACTGACGGAGTACAAGATGGGAGAGTTGCGCAGGCAATTCGCTCAACGACTGAAGTACCTTCGTGAGAATCGTGGGATGACCCAAGAAGAGCTTGCTTCTGTAAGTGGGCTATCTCTTGGTTTCATCCGTGCCATTGAACAAGGTAAGAATGCGCCGTCGTTTGAGAGCCTAGACGCAATCGCTATGGCCTTGAACGTTGAGGTAAAAGCACTATTTGACTTTGATATTAGGTTATGAGGTGGTTTCCATGCACATATCTCCAAGCTATACATCAATAGGTCGCCTTTTCACAGATCAGTACATCTTCCGCGTTCCAAAATACCAACGGAATTACGCCTGGACAGATGAACAAATTGCGGACTTCATTGGTGATCTTAGAAAATGTCACGCTTCCCGGGGTTTAGGCAATTCCCGGTCTCACTTTTTTGGCGGACTTGTAAGCGTCGAAATCCGAATTCCGGGCAGTGCGCGCCGACAGTGCGATTTGGTCGATGGCCAGCAACGGCTTGCAACATTCATATTGTTCGTTTCGAGTATAGTCTCAGTCTATCGATCTCTTGCTGCAACAGCAACACAGATGGCAGATACTGAAAGTGAAGCACTGATAGAACGGCGTATTCAGGATCTCTCTCAAAAATATCTTAAGTACCAAGATGAGGTGAACCGACAGGTTGTCACAACTTTAGTTTCCGGTATTTTGTAGGTCAAGCAGCCTTCTTGAGACGGCGATGAGCATCAATCCCCTTGGGTAAATGGGCTGTAATCGAGTTCTTTTT
>DAOUCY010000077.1:0-1616 GCA_034431625.1 Anaerolineae bacterium
CCTGTTTTTCCGATAATGCGGACATGGTTTTCCCGATCTTTGAGGGGCAGGTAGATCGGGAAGAGCTTGCCGCCGCTTGTGCCGTGTCCTAGTTGTACGCTCGCTTGTGCGTCCTGGTAGATGACTGTTGTCGGGGGCGGCACAGTGCGAGAGGATAACCAATGAATGTGCGAAGCCGTAAAGGTGTTGTCGGGAAGATGCCAAAGCAGCCCAATTTCACGCCCGCCTAAAATGAGCTTCGTCGCTTTGCGCGCATCGCGCTCTTTCTGGTATTCAGTCAGCGTGAGAATGCGGTCAATGATGCTGCCCTGAAACAGGCGATCCGGTTTTATGTCAAGAATGAGGGTGTATGGGTCGGGTGGCACACGCTCTTCATCACCGTTTTGGATGCCTGAATACCAGATAAGTCCGTTGTAGGGCGAGTGAGCAAAGCCATACAGTTGACTATCCACGTTTTGAGCCAGTGGAAGCACACGCAGGTACTCAGGGCTATCCACTTGGAGCATACACAGCGATTGAAACAGCGGGTGTCTGAGTTTCTCCTCAGCAATGGTCTGGTCTTTCGGAACATACTCGGCAACACGGTCAAGGTTGAGTGACTTGAGTGTGGCGATGCGCTGCAAGCCTTGTCCTGAAAAGTAGTCAAACGGCGTAATGGTAGACCGCGTAATCAACTGTTGACCCCGCTCGTGCGCTTTTGCTGCTGCGCCCGCGACGAAGATGCTATAAACGATGCGCTCACCTGCTTGAAGTCCATTCATTGCGTTAACGACAGCCGTCAAGGGGTTAAAGTCTTTCACGTCTGTGGTGTACTTGAATGGAAAGACAAACTCGTTACCCGCACGATACAGCAGTGTGAGACGGTAAAACCGCTCTTCCGGTTGGATAGTCAGTTCTTCAGGTACGCCCACTCGAACGTCGGCTTCTGGATAGCTAATGCGAATCGCGTTCTCGATTGGCTCGCTCTTGCGGGCAAGGATGTCAACCACTTGCCAGACGATGGTGCGGTCATCCGCGTAGATACGAAAGATCAGCGGCGCGAACGAGTTGATAAGCTGCTCGACAAATCGTGTGCTGCGCTCGGCATTCCATTCCATGCCTTTCGGAACACGGATGGTATAGGTCGTGAAGTTTTGGTGCTTGGTATCGTAAAACGCTTCCCTACCATCTCGAAATAACGTTTTGTATCGCCAGGGGACATCAGGGATAAGTTGAAAATCCCCAGCAAGTTTGCAGAGACCGAAGAATGCAAGCACGGCGGCAAATGCGAGGATGGTGGCACAGGTGGATACGATGGAAAGGAGATGTCCGACAAACGTATTGGTAGCTTGGTGTATGGCGATAACCACAATTGTTATGGGGATGAGTGCCAAACCCAATCTCAGACTATGTTCTGAAATCCTATCCAGCCGGACAAGAGCATAAATCAGGTCAGATTGTTTCTTCACTGGCTCTAGCAGGTCTTCATCATCATCCCTCATCAGATACTTACTGAGGGCGAAAAGTGCCAGCAGTGAGCCAAAGCCGAAAATCAGGATGCGGAAAATCGAACGAATGGCAAACTCAGCTTCGCGCTCAGAGGGCGCGTATCTTCTGCGTCGTGACAAGGCGCACAC
>DAOUCY010000078.1:0-5448 GCA_034431625.1 Anaerolineae bacterium
TATCCGTAGATCAGCGTATCCGGTTGGAAGGCGGCCCAGGCGAACCAGAAATGCGGGAACGCCAGCCGCTGCGTTAACTGTTGCCCGGCCAACGGGCCAGCAATCGCTGTGCCGAAGACATTCCAGGCAGAGCCAGTCTGGTCGTCGCGGATCACGCCCTCGGCGTCGCGGGTGAAGGTGAGCACCTGCCCGTCCAGCGCGCGGTCGAACAGCGCCGCCATGCCCACATCGCGCGAGTCATCAATCCGGCTGCGATCCAGCGCGCTGACGGCGCCCGGCTGCCAGAAGGCGACCACGTCGTGCGTGCCCACGGTATCGTTGATCACGCCCACGCTGGCGAGCGTCTCAAACGGGTAGGCCACCGCCACGCCGTCGATCACCCCTGCCAGCACGCGCTCGGTGGGGAACAGGCGTTCATCCAGCGGGCCGCGGAACAGGAACGGGTTGGCGCTGCTGTCGTAGCCCGCGTAGGGATTGCTGCCGTAGCTACGGCCCCCCGGCGACAACACCTCGCCCTCCGGATATTGCTCAGCAAAAGCGCTAAACCCGACCACCTGCGAGGGGAGGATAGTGAGCTGGTAATCGGTGTACTGGCCGACGATGCCCGTGCCGGTGAACTGCTGCCACCAGGATTGGGTGAGGTCGTCCCACATGATCAGGTCGCTGTTGCGCAGCAGGCCACTCACGCCGAAGCGCAAGACCTGGCCCTCCACCGTGCGCTCGAAGACGATCGCGCTGTTGCACAGCGGGCAGAAGGTCACCGCAACGGGCACGCCGCCTACGACGTCGTTCACGATCTCGTGGCGTGTCATGATCGCCAGCGGATAGGCGCGCGCGACGCCGTTGAGACTGAACGCCACCACCGGCGATTGGGGCTGGGGCCACGCCTGCGCCACCGCCACCGGGTCGAAGGTGGGGTTATCGATCGGGGGGATGCCGTCGCGCGGCACGCCGCCTGAGATGATCTGGGCGAAGACCCCCGGGTGATAGGTGCAGAAGTCGGTCTTGTCCCAGACGCGCTGCAGGTCGCGCACATCGATGGGCGGATCGTCGCAGCTCAGTTGGGCGCGGGCGTGATCGTCGGCTGCGGGCAGTAGCGTGGCAGCGGCGGCTACCCCAAACGCGAAGATCGCGGCGATGATCACCAGGGATGACGTGTTGAATCTGGACATGGTTGTCGTGCTCCTGTGCTGCAACTGCCGGTCATGATGGGAAAATGCTGGCGAGCAACTGGTCGAGCTGTGCGGCGGTCAGCAGGCCAAAGTGCCGGGCGATGATCACGCCATCCCGATCCAGCAGCAGGCTGGTGGGGTAGCTGAACACACCATACTGGGCCTGGATGGCACCAGCAGGGTCCAGCGCCAGTGGGAAGGTCAGCCCAAGCTCGGCGCGGAAATTCCGTACAGTCTCCGGCGATTCGGCGTTGTTGACCGCCAGGATCGTGAACCCTTGATCCGCGCGTGCCGAGAACTGCTCTTGAAACGCGGGCATCTCTACCCGGCAGGGGCCGCACCAGGTCGCCCAGAAGTTGAGCAGCACGACCTGGCCGCGCAGATCGGCGAGCGCGATTGTCTCCCCAGAGTCGGTGATGGTCTGGAACGCCGGTGCCAGGTTGCCGACTTCCAGCCCTACTGAGCGTGTAGCGGGGTCAATGGCGGGCGATTGAGGCGCGGCCTCCGCCGGCGATGGACGGAGGCTGTCGGATACCGTCACGTTTGCGGTGTCCGCGCCAACCAGGCCAACTACCTGTTCCTCCAGCGTGATCGAGAACTCTGCGAAATCACCTGCGAACTGCGCGCTGAGGTCCTGCAAACGACCGCTGGCGACCAAGACGCCGATCAGGATCAGGAAAGTGCCGCTCGCCAGCTCAATCGTGCGCATCTGGCGCTGCACACGGCGCAGCAGACCCTGCGCCTGATCCAGTAGCAGCGCCGTGAAGAGAAACGGCACGCCCAGACCGAGCGAGTAGGCCGCCAGCAGCGTTCCCGCGCGGCTCACGTCGCCCCCGCTGGCCGCCAGCGTCAGCACCGCGCCGTAGACGGGCCCGATGCAGGGCGTCCATCCGGCGGCGAAGACTACCCCCATCAGCGCTGAGCCACCTAGGCCCTTCGAATGGGTGGCGTTCATCTGGCGGCGCGTATCGGCGTAGAGCGTCGTTTCCAGGCGGGTGAGGAAGTCCGTCCAGAAACCGGCAGAGTCGGTGAACGCCCCGGCGAAAACCAGCGCCAGCCACAGCGCTACCAGCAGAGCGACCGCCAGCGCGGGAAGCCACGCATTGCTCTGCCAGAGCGGCGAGGTCCATAGCGCCAGCGTCCCTGTCACACCCCAGGCGATTCCGGCGCTGACGACCAGAGCGATCCCCAGGCTGAACAGCGGGCTGCTGAGCAGGCCTTCAGCGGCACGCAGGCGTGCGAAGAGACGCGACAGCGCCCCCATGAAGTGCAGCCCGAAGAAGACGATCAGGATGCCGCCGATACGCCCGATCAGCACCGTCACCTGGTTGATGTTCGATCCGCCGATTTCCTGAATGAACGCGGTTGAGAGCAGGCCAATCGTGACGAACACGAAGGTAAAACCGGCTACGAAGAACACGCCGTGCAGGGCTGTTCCAAAGCGTTGCCGGACGGATTTGGGACGATCGCTTATGCCCAGGTGCAAATTGGCGGCAACGGTGTTGGTCAGACGCCCGCCCATGTATCCGACGTAAGCGGGGACCAGGGGCAGCACACAGGGCGAGATGAACGATACCAGCCCGGCGATGAACGCCAGTCCCAGGTTGAGTTCCATAGTGATGGTCCTCCTGCACGTGTTCAAGCGATTTGCGGCGATGGGTTGCCCGCATGCATACAGACTACGCAAGGTTGCGCTCCGAATCTATTGTCCTGGCAACACTTGTGCCTCAAGCGCGTGTTTCTTATCCAACACTCATGTGCGGGGGGGAATGGGTATGCCCTGCAATGCGGAGCGTACAAAACGAAGGGGCTGTGCTCTCACACTGAGCGCGGATGAAGTATCCATAACAGGTCAAACCCGCAGACCGTGGTGAAATAAGCTGCTCGACCGAAGGGGACTCTCGTTCTCTTGCGGATCCGTCACCTTGACCGCGGAGCGCAACCACAACCCATACTCACCTTCCAGCGTCTGCTGAAACAACACGAGGGCCATGGTCGCCTGATGTTCTGGCGGGAGCTGCTCCCACCGGCTGATCAGCTCATTCTTCAGGTGCAAAATGTGCCCGGGTGTGTGTGATGGGTCGGCTTGTTCTTTCATAGGTCAGTCATTCAGTCTAGCCATCCAGGAAATCTGTGGCATCGCCCAGGCCCTCAAGCTCGGCCAGCGCGCCGTCCTCATCCGTGAGATCTGCCAGCATCTCGAACAGCCGACCGCGAGCCGACTGCGCGGGCTGGACGGCGTCTGGGTACATGCACTGGTCATGTGACATCGCCATGCAGGCGCATCATCGCATACGCGACTATGGGCGTGTCAAGTACCACGCTGACGACGCCGGCCCGGCGCGTATCGTCCCTCAGCGCCGGCCTGAGCGCGGTTGCCCCGATCAGCGGTCTAGACTATTATGATCGCTGCATCGTACGGGTCGCTTAGAGGAATTGTCCCATGTTTGATTCCTCTCGTTTTTCTCACTCTGTCAGCTCGTCGGTCTTTATCTCCTACTCGCGCCAGAACCGAGCCTTTGCCCGCGCCCTCTACGAGAAGCTGGAGGGGCTAGGCTTCCCCCTGTGGCGCGACCTGCACGACCTGGAACCCGGCGAAGACTGGTGGCAGCAGATTCAGCAGGCTATCGAGGGCAGCGAGTCGATGGTGCTGTGCCTGTCCGTGCCCGCCCTCCAATCCGAGATGGTCGCCAAGGAATGGCACTACGCCCGCCGGGTCGGCACGCGTGTCATCCCCGTGCTGGCCGATGAGGTCTTCCAGCATCCAGACGTGCTGAGCGGCAAAGTCAGTATTCCGCGCTGGATGAAGCGGGCGGATTGGCTGGACTTTCGCCCCGGCGTTCCCGATGCCGATTTGAGTGAGCAGCGCTTCCTGAACACACTCAAAACACCCCACGTGCGCCACAAAGTCCCTTTCATGGTCGAGGACCTGCCCGCGAACTTCGTGCAGCGCCCCCGCGAGTTCGATCCGCTCATCCGCGCGCTGGTGGATGAGGCGCAGGACGCGGTGGCGATCAGCGCGGCCCTGCGCGGAGCCGGCGGATTTGGCAAGACGACCCTGGCGCGGGCGGTCTGCCACGACCCGCGTGTGCGGGGTGCGTTTGACGATGGCATCCTGTGGGTCACGCTGGGCGAAAAGCCGGGCGATCTCACCTCGAAGGTGCTCAACCTGGTGGAGATGTTGACCGGACACCGCCCCTCGCTGACCGATCTAGATTCCGCGCGGGCGAAGCTGGTCGAGGCGCTCGGTGAGCGGTACCTGCTGGTGGTGATCGACGATGTGTAGGACAAGGCGCACGCGGAGCCATTTTTGCAGGGCGGGACGAACTGCGCCCGGCTGCTGACCACCCGCAACCGCGATACGCTGCCTGCCGAGGTGATGCCGGTCGATGTGGATGCGATGCAGATCGGCGAGGCGGTCGCGATGCTGGCCGCCGGACTGGTGGACGCTGATCGGGCAGCGTTGGAGAAACTCGCGCGCCGGTTGGGGGAATGGCCGCTGCTGCTCAATCTGGTGAACGGTGCGCTGCGCGAGTATGTGGCCGAGGGCAAGCCGGTCCCTGATGCGCTGGCCTATGTGGACAAAGCCCTGACGCGGCGCGGATTGGTGGCCTTCGACCGGAGCAGCGACAGCGCGCGCAATGCGGCGGTGAGTGCGACCTTGCAGGTAAGCCTGGAACTGCTTTCGACCCGTGAGCGCGATCAGTATGCGCGCCTGGCGATCTTCCCTGAAGATGTCGATCTTCCGCTGGCGACACTGGAAAAGTTGTGGGAGCTGGACGACTTCGACACCGAGGAGTTGTGCCGGAAGTATGCCCGGCTGTCGCTGCTGCAGCGATTTGATCCGGCGGCGCACAATATCCGCCTGCACGACGTGTTCCGCTGGTATCTGCGCGATCTGAACCAGGATCATCTGGCCGGGTGGAATGCCGATTTCCTGAGCCGTTATCGTTCAACCTGCCCGGCATGGACGGATTTACCCGTCAATGAACCCTACCTGTGGACTCACCTCGCCTATCACCTGCGCGAGGCGGGGCGACACGCCGAACTCTACGACCTGCTGACCGCTTCGCCCGCCTGGATGGAAGCCAAATTCGCCGCCTGCGTGGGCGATACCAGCTACGCCGCCGACCTGGACCAGGCGATTGCCGGCTTTTCCGACCCCTTGACGGCTGACCAGGCGCTGATTCTGGCGCAGTTGCACGCGGCACGACAGGTGGTCCATGCGCGGGTCAGCGCCTATACCGATGATGATCTGAAAATCTTGGTGTGGCTG
>DAOUCY010000079.1:0-6158 GCA_034431625.1 Anaerolineae bacterium
ACTAGCGGACGGCGATGCCCGCGAGAAAAAGATCAATCACGCGCTCGGCCTCGGTGGCGAGGTCAAACAGCGTCTGATCTTCCAGCCACAAAACGAGTATGCCATTCTGGAGGCTGATGAAATGCAGCGCCGCACTGTACGGGTTCACATCGGGGCGGATGTCCCCCTCGGCGATCCCGCCTGCGATGCCCTCGGCCACTTGCTGAAGGGTTGCTCGCGCCGCTTGCAGCCGATGCTGACGACCTTCTTCGACTTCCGGGTCGACTGTTGAAGCCCGCAGTGCCAGCCTGTTGACCGCTCGCCATTCGGGATCGGTGCTGGCATAGACGGTGGAGCGCACGAATACGCGCCGCAAGATGTCGAGAATGGTACCGCCCTCGTCAATGGCTTCCAACGTGACTGCGCTCACTCGCTGCGAAACCTCATCAACCAGCGTGTTGTACAGCGCGGCCTTGCCGCCAAAGTGATGATAAAGCGCGCCGCGTGTGACCCCTGCTTCGGTGGCGATACTTTCAATACGGCTGGCGTCGTAGCCCTCACGGCTGAACACTTTCAGCGCCGCTTGCAGCAGCTTTTGCCGGGTGACATCGGCCTCTTCCTTTGTGCGCTTCATCATCATTCTCCCTGAGTATTCGCATACATAATGACACGTATGTAACAAGCTGTCAAGTGAGTGATTGGTGAGAGCAAACCTGTCTACAATTACGAACCTGCTTGGAGTCTCTTGTAACGCAAGTTGTACAAAGTTTCATTAGCTGATACTTTTTTCGGAGATTCGAACAGCGACAATCGGTACTCAGCTCCATCGTTCTGGCTAAACGCAGAAAAACCACCTTTAAAGATGGTTTTAGGTTTGAATATCGTTTGTGTGGACCTGAGGGTCTCAGGTACGTTAACTAGGCATATACTCCGGTTCGATATTCCCCTGCCAGCCTCAACCGAAAGTGATCTGCGTAACCCTAACAAACCCCAACTCCGCGCTGATATCCTTGCGATGCGAGAGCAGGGCATGAGCTATCGCCAGATTGCACGTGAGGTCGGACTGCACTGGACACGGGTGCAGCAGATTGTCAAAGCAAACTATCGCCACTAATATAGAGGGAAAATAATCCTTTTGAATCTTGAGTTCGGAAATGACAGAATATCACTCACCACTTTACATATCCCCAATATTAATCGGGCGGGACCTGCCCATGCAGAAGCTCGTATATTTGTATGACCAAGCAAAGAATAGTTGTGGGCAAATTGCGCTGGTCAGCGGCGAGGCGGGCATTGGGAAGTCACGGTTATTTCGTGAATTTCGAGCTAGAGTTGGAACAGTACAAATCTTACAGGGCAACTGCTATGAATTGGATCAGACGCAGCCCTATGCCCCTTTCGTTGATATGCTGCGTACCTTTTTTCCGGTTTCCGAAAACACGCCACAATCGGTGTTAATGGAGGAGATTGGACGCCTGCTGCCGGGCTTGAATACTCATTTTACTTCGTTAAAAAGTGAAACTGACCGACAGCACCTCACTCAGGCGCTCACCCAATTGTTGGTACAGATGTCCCAAATCGATCCTCTGGTCATAATGATCGAAGATTTACACTGGTGCGATGACGCTTCATTAGAATACCTCGGCTATCTAGCACAATTTCTCAGCAATCACGCCATCTTATTAATCCTTACCTGGCGTGCTGATGAACTCACGCCTGCGCTTATACGCTGCATAGCTGCCTTCGAACGCACGCGACGGGCAGTTGAGTTCCGTCTCGCGCCCTTGAGTTTGGCAGAAACCGAATCGATGGTGAGCGGCATCTTGGGATCGACCCACACTATTGATGCAGATTTTCTGGAAGAATTACATCATTTGACCGATGGCAATCCCTTTTTTATTGAGGAGATGCTGCGATCTCTGGCAGTTGTTGGAGACAAAAAGCCCCGTCAGGAAATTTGGGGCAGACACCTGCTTGACCAACTGCAAATTCCGCGCACTGTTCAAGCATCAGTTCAACAGCGCACTGAACTGCTGACCGCTGCCGCTAAACAGGTGTTGACACTGGCAGCGGTTGTAGGCCGACACTTTGATTTCTCGCTGCTGACACACCTGACCGGACAGCGCGAAATTGAGCTATTGGACTGTTTGCGCGAACTCATCACTGCCGGTCTTGTCGTTGAAGAATCACCCGATCAGTTTGCTTTTCGCCATGCGCTAACCCGGCAGGCAGTATATACCTCGCTGTTGGCACGAGAAAGACGCACGCTGCATCGCGCTGTGGTAGAACGAATCGAGCAGTTTTATTCGGAAGACCAGCGCGGATTATGGATTAATGATCTGGCACATCACTGTTATCAGGGTGAACTGTGGTCGCAGGCGATGGCGTATTCGATTGAAGCCGGAGAACGTGCCAGACAGCTTCATGCTCCAATGTCCGCCGTCGAACACTACACTCACGCGCTGCTGGCGGCACGACACCACGATGCGAAGGTATCGCCGTCACTCTATCAGGTTCGGGGGAAAATGTATGAGATGCTGGGAGAGTTTGAAGCTGCACGGGGCGATTTTGAACAGGCGATAGAAGCGGGTCGCCAGCATCAGGATATGGCTGCCGAGGCTCAAGGGCTGCTTGACCTCGGTTTTCTATGGACAGCACGAGATTATGACCGGGCAGGGACACACTTCCAACAAGCCGCAGCGATGGCACAGAGCGCGGACGATCCTTTACTTCTGGCAACGATCCTGAATCGGATTGGACTCTGGCATACTCATGCCGAACACCCCTTTGAAGGGCTGCGCCATCATGAGGAAGCGTTGAGGATTTACCGCCAGCTTGAAGACCAGCAGGGGACAGGCGAAACACTCGATCTGCTCGGTGTCACTGCCTTTATGTCGGGGGATTTGTGGCAGGGCTGGCGCTATTTTGAGCAGGCAATTGCCCTGTGCAGGACAAATAAGGATCGTCCCCGGTTAGCTGCCCTGCTGCTGACTTCTTCGATACGCGGTGGGGCGCTGCTTGTGGAGACGCTGGTCGAGGTATCCGGCACACAGCAGGAGAGCTTAGACCAATGTGAAGAAGCGATTCAGATTGCCCGCGACATTCACCTGCCTGCTACAGAAGCTTACGCCCACATTCTTTTGGCGCATGTTCTGGGCTGGCAGGGTGCATTCCGGCGTGCCTTGAGCGAAGCTGAGACAGCGCTGGATATCGCTCAGAAAATTGAGCATCGCATGTGGCAGATCAACGCGCAGGTGATTCTGGGCTGGCTGCATCTGGAACTGCTGGATGATGCTACTGCTCTGGATTATCTTGAGGAGGCGCAGCGCCAGACGGAGGGAATGCAGTCGCTCTACATGCGGTATCTGGCAGCCAGTGTCCTCAGCCGGGTGTATGTCGTCCGTCACCAGTTGCAGCAGGCCAATCAAGTCTTGAGCCAGTTCATCACCCCTGACCTGCCGATGCAAACGCTGGCTCAGAGGCTCGTCTGGACAGCACAAACTGAGCTTCTACTGGCAGAGGATAAGCCCGAAAAGGCATTATCTATTGTGGATACACTGATTGAAACAGCGCGCAATCGCACTGAAACGACTGTCATTTCACGTTTGTGGTATCTGAAAGGTCAGGCGCTGAATGCGCTTGACCGCAGGATAGAAGCACAGGAAGTCTTTCGGGCAGGGTACGATGCAGCGTTAATCTCGGGTAGTCGTCCGCTGGCATGGCGTATCGCTCTCGAACTGGGGGATTTGTACCTTGCCCGGCGCAACCTTGAGGCGGCGCAGGATGTCTTCGATACGGTACGCGGTATGATCCAACAGATTGCGGATGAGCTTCCTGCCGGAGCCTTGCACGACCATTTTTATACCCGCGCAGTTCGCCGCTTGCCGCGTTCAACGCTGATTTCGCCTCAGAAAGCAGCGAAACGTACATTCGATGGACTGACCCGGCGTGAGCGCGAAGTCGCAGCCCTGATCGCACAGGGCAGCACCAATGCGGCTATCGCCCAGTCGCTCACTCTGAGCGAGCGTACCATTGAAAAGCATGTGGAAAATATCATGAACAAGCTGGGGGTTAATGCACGAACTCAGATTGCGGTATGGGCGACAGAAAAGAAACTCAACCCTTAAACACGCAGAAATCTACGTAGTTCCACTCGCAAAAACTACGTATTTTCCCCCATCGCAGACTGCACCTGTTGGCATATCCTGTGAATATCGTTAGCAATCACAACAGGAGTAAACACGATGTCTGCACAAGGTAATGCCCAACTTGCTCAGGAAATCTACAATCTGTTCAGCAATAACCAGTTCGATGCTATCCTGCCGCACGCCACCGAAGATGTTGAAGTCTTTTTCGCGCCGACCAATCAAACCATGCAGGGACATGAAGGCTTCAGGCAGTTCATGATGGGCTTCAAAACCGCCTTCCCAAACGTCAAAATCACGGTCAAAAATCAGGTCGTGACGGAAGATTCAGTCGTGACGGAATTCATCGCTACCGGTGTGCATACCGGACCCTTGATGACACCACAGGGCGAAATCCCGCCCACCGGACGCACGGCGGAATGGCCTGTCTGCGAAGTGTGGCGGGTGCGGAATGGCAAACTCGCCAGCCTCAGCAATTATCAGGATTTCGGTTCCGTGCTGCGGCAGTTAGGGCTTGTTTCCTGATCGTGTATTACTCAATGGAAGGCCGAAGTTTCGACTCCGGCCTCAAAATAACATGCTCACTTGTCGAAAAGTAGGTTCAGGGCTTTCCATGCTAAAATGATTGTACTGGATGATGTGTCCCTGAGATGAATGAGGTTTACCGGATGATCCCTGATGCCCCAACAATGACTGTCCCTCTGCGAACCGATGAGCATGGCGCGATTCGTATCGGCAAAACGCGCGTCCTGCTCGAACTGGTCATTCATGCCTACTATATGGGTGAGACCCCTGAAGGCATTGTCGATAGCTATCCCAGCCTAACCACTGCGGATGTGTATGCCGTGATCGGCTACTATCTGGCTAACCGTGAGGAGATTGATGCTTATATGCGCCAGCGCGACCAGCAGGCAGAGCAGATTATCCGCGATATGGAAGCGAACCTGACCCCGGAAGCTCGCGCCCTGAGAACTCGTTTGCGTGCCTATCAGGAACAGCAGCAAAAGCGCCAATGATCCGTTTTTTGCTTGATGAGAACTTCAACGGCAAGATAGTGCGGGGACTACGTGCGCGACAACCTGATGTGGATATGATTCGCGTTCAGGATACCGAATTGTCAGGTGCGGATGATCCGGCTGTGCTGGAATGGGCAGCACAGGAAGGTCGTATTCTACTCACGCACGATCTTGATACGATGACAAAATACGCCAACGAACGGATCGCCCAGGGGTTGCCGCTGGCAGGCGTGATCTTCGTCCGGGATACGCTCCCGGTTGCCAAAGTGATTGATGATCTGCTGGCGATTCTGGGCGCAAGCGAAGCCAGTGAATGGGAAAACCGGACGGATTTCCTGCCCTTGTAAGCCCGAATGCTTTCACTCGAACTCAGGTTCAACTCCTTGCGACGCAAGCCAATCTGATATACGTCTTTTTTCACGCTCATCACGGAATCTGAGCCAGTTTTCCTGAGCTTCAGGATAACGAGATAGCACATCCTTGAAACGCCTAAACGCGCCTGAACCCTGGATAGCGACCTCCAGCAACTCCCGAAGATGTTCGTCCTCCAGCGTCCAGATGTATTCCTGCATATCCCGGTAGCCATCGCGTGAATCCTGCTTTGGGATCACGCGATAGCGATTATCAGCGTCTCCTTCGACCCGCGCCGCATCCAATAACTGCTGATGCTCGATGTCGGATAGGTTAGTCTGTGCCTGCAACACAGTTTCGACATCTTCACCATCCTCATCGGCGAGCAGTTCTTCCAGTTGATCGACGACATAATCCTCGACAAAAATCACCGCGCCGGTTTCTGTGTCAAGATAGGCCGTCGTCTCGTAGCTACTCAGCTCAAATGCCATTTCAAAATCTATGCGGTTGATTTTGAGTTTTCGCATCATCATTCCCCGTTACTGCGGCTGTACGGTAAAATTGTACGAATAATAATTAACGTCAGTTTTGGATAAGGATAGCGAATTCAGTATCGCCAACCAGGTGTAAAGAGGGTTTCTTGGGTTGGTGAGAATAAGCAATCAAG
>DAOUCY010000080.1:0-18766 GCA_034431625.1 Anaerolineae bacterium
CAACCTGAGATGAAGTCAGGCATTCCCGACGACTCGATTCACCCTGTCGTCGGTTAAGTCACTGGTGTCAGATGACATCTCGTCTTTTACAGCTAATGAAAAGATCAGTCTGCGGCGTTCGCTGTTCTCCCCACTCTGACTGGCGCGTAAACAACATCTCCTGCATTTCCCAGTACATACCCTGTGCGCCTGCGGCTTCGGTTACAGTTGCAGCCAATACTGAGTTGTTATGAAGCGGGAAGTAGCGCACAACCAGTCGCACACGTTCATCGTATTCCTCTAACAACTGTTTCACGAAAGGAAACGCAGCCCGACAGGACTCGCATTCAGGATCAAGGAACTCCACGATTGTGACTGGCGCGGTTAAAGACCCAAGCGTAGGGCTGTCTGGTCTGATGAGCCGTGTATCATCAACCACGAGGCTAGATTGCTCACGATTATAGAGCGATGCCAGCAAGATTCCGACGATCACAACAGGAATACCTATCATGAGCAGGATAAGTGCTTCACGATTCTTGCCTTTACCGCGCTTGGATGACGCGGGTTTAGCGGTTGCTTGTGTTTTGGATGATGTAGGCATATTGTTTTCTCCGTTCAATAGATGTTTGAGTATTTAATAGAAGCAGCAATCATCTGCCTGTTCTTATTACTTCAAGGAGTGAGTGAACGCAAATAGGCAATTACCGCGAGGACTTCGGTATCCGTAAGCCCAGGATTGCCACCGCTGCCTGGCATCATCATCCCGGTTTGACTCTGTGGATCAGATGGATGTCGCCCGGTTCGAATGAACTCCAGTAGATCAGCATCTGAGCGTTCCTGCATAAATTCGGTATCGACCAGTGGAAGTCCTAAGTTTGTAACCCCCTGAGCATTCTGACCGTGACAGGCACTGCATTGACTCAGATAAACCCGTTGACCGGTAAGAATGAGGTTTTCTGGATACGGGGTAGTGGAAAGGGCAACCGGCGCAACTGTTGTTGCAATCGTGAACTCGTCGGCAGTGGTTTCACTGGAGGTCTCAGTCAGGCGTGCATTCTCGCTTATACGACTGGCAAGACCAACGACAACGATGCCTACATACACAGCAATAAGGGCTGCCGATGCCCACTTCAGCCACCTTTGATTGCTTACCTGAGACGAAGTTTCGGTTTGCTTCAGCTCCTCATCATCGGAGGGTTTATGCCAGATGACAGCCAGCGTAATGACGGTGAAGGCAGTAAAAGCAGCGAAGGGTATCCCCACAAATCCAAACCATTCAATCCAGCGCGTGCTACATGGCACACCGGCGGTACAGGGCTGAAGAGTCTCAGGAATTAGCCCGTAGTAAAGGAGGCTATGATACAGTCCAATACCCAGCCCGAATAAACTCAATGGCAAAACATAATACTGAACTCTCCTATCGCGCAACAGAATACCGATGCCTATAATGACCACCAGCGGGTACATCAAAATACGTTGATACCAGCAGAGATTACACGGGATAAACTCCATCACCTCGCTGAGAAACAGACTGCCTAGCGTGGCAATGAGCGTCTGTGACCACGCAACGTAAATCAGGTATTCACGCAGACGGTCTACCCGCGACAGGGTTGCAGAACGCAGATAATCTGAAATCTCGTTAATCTGCTCCGTCATGGCTCATTCCTTTCGATATCCAAGGAGGCGTAGCGCATTCCCAACGACAACCAGTGTGCTGCCTTCATGTAAGACAACTGCAAAACCAAGCTGAACAATACCCAGCACGGAAGTAAAAACCAGCAGCACAATCACCCCTAGAGAGATATAGAGATTTTGCTGGATGATCTGGCGGCTGGCGCGGCTCAACCCTACCGCGAACGGCAATTTCCCTAAATCGTCACCCATCAACGCAACGTCAGCCGTTTCCAATGCGACTGCCGTTCCAGCGCCGCCCATCGCAATCCCAACCGTTGCCGTTGCCAGCGCTGGCGCATCGTTCACACCATCGCCGATCATTGCAATCGCCTCATATTTGCCGTCAAGCTGTTTGATGATGTTGAGTTTATCCTCTGGCATCAATTCAGCCTGCACCTCTGTCAAACCCACTTGAGAAGCGATATTCCTGGCTACATCGTCGTTATCGCCGGTAAGCATCACCAGATGCTCAATACCCAATTCACGCAGGTTATTCATGACCGATGCGACGTTCGTGCGTGGGGTATCGGCTAACCCCAAAATGCCGAGAATCTTGTTTCCCTTGCTGACCACCATCGTTGAACGTCCGGCCTTTTCCAGTTCATCCACCTGTCGGATGAGGCTTTCATCCAAGGTTATGCCCGCTGTTTGGGTAAACAATTTTGTGGAACCCACGAGAACAACTTCGCCATTGATCGCGCTGCGAATACCGCGTCCAGGTACATTCTCCAATCCTTCGGCGTTTGGAAACAGCAATTTTTTCGCCTGTGCCGCACGCACGACAGCCTGTGCTAACGGATGATTTGACTGCTGCTCAACCGCTCCTGCCACGCTCAACAGTTCGTCAGCAGATGTGTCATTGAGTGGAATGATGTCACTGACGCTGAAAACCCCACTGGTAATGGTGCCAGTTTTATCGAAGGCAATAGCCGTCAATCTACCTAGATTTTCCAGGTGGACTCCCCCCTTAATCAGTACGCCGTTACGCGCTGCCTGTGCAATGCCTGCCAGCACGGCCGCTGGCGTACCAATCGCCAGCGCACACGGAGAGGCAGCGACCAGCAACAGCATCCCTCGATAGAAGCTGTCTTGCAGTGAGAGCAAATTCAACAGCGGCGGAATAATAATCAACAGGGCTGTAGCGACAAATACGGCAGGGACAAACCGACTGGTAAAGCGATCTGCAAACTGCTGAGTCGGACTTTGCTGGCTCTGTGCTTCGGCGACTAATTTCATCACACGGCTTAGGGTATTGTCGTTGGCAACACGGCTGACACGGATTTCGAGCGCATTGTCTTTATTGACCGTTCCGGCATATACCTCGTCACCCACTGCCTTTGTGATCGGCACGCTTTCGCCTGTGATGGGACTCTGGTCAATCGTGCTGGTGCCTTCAGCAATCTCGCCGTCAACGGGAATACGATCACCGGGACGCGCAATCACCACATCGCCGACTTGCAGCTTTTCGACAGGCTCTTCGACAATCTGATCGTTCCGTTTGACCTGAGCCGTCTTCGGCATTAACTGACCCAGCGCATTGATCGCATTACGAGCGCGATCCAGCGCATAATGTTCGCCAGCATGACCTATCGAAAACAACAGCAGCAAGAACGCACCTTCGCCCAATTCACCCAGCACTGCTGCCCCCGCTGCCGCTGCTAGCATTAAAATGTCTGTATCCAACTTGCCTTTGAACAGCGCTGGAATAGCGTGGGTTGCTACATCATAGCCCCCTGCAAGATAGGCAAGGATGTAAAACACGTTTGCAGCCAGCGGTGTGAAACCTAAGAAGCGTTCACCGAGCCATCCAGTCAGGAAGAAAACAGCCGCCAGTCCAACAAGGATCAGTGTCCACCGTTCTTGCATCCAATGAGGTAGAAAAGCTGGGGCGCTACCGTGATCATGTCCGTGTCCCTCTCCCTCGTTTTCATGCTTATCTCCCTCGGTATGTTGATGGGTTGGTGCGGCGGATGAGATGACTTTTGCGCCCATCCCGCGAATACTGCGCTCAATGGTTTCACGCTGTAGAACCGTGCTGTCGTAAGCGACAAAGATCAGCCCGGCGGCGTAATTCGCATTCGCATGAATCATCCCTTTCAAGCCGTTCAATTCTTTCTCCAGACTTGAAGCAGCATCGGCTGTATTCAACCTTGCGAACGGAATTTGCTCATGCCGATAGCGCGTGCTGATTTCTGCGCCTGCTTCTCTGGCGAGTCGCTGAACAGTCGCCAACGAGATTAAATTAGGGTCGTAGTGCAAACATAAACGAACATCTCCGTTCTCATGGATGATGTGCGCCTTTTCAATGCCGCGCTGCTGATTTAAGCGCGTGGTCAGAATGTCCACGCATTCATCCTGTGAGTCCAGTTTAGGCAGGAGCAGTTTGAGTTCAAGTTGTGTTGTACTTTCCATTTTGTTGCCTTTCCCAGCACTCAAGAACTGGTTTCTTGAGTGCGTATAGTTTTTTGAGAAACGTTCCATGTTTGCAAAATGTGTTTTGTGAGGTAAAGCGCATCCTCGCCAACGCCTGTTATCAAGGCTGATCCGCGTGTTCGCTGCCAAGAACGTCCAATAAAGTATAGATTTTTGACTGGCGAAATCCCCGCGCTTTGGATGAAATTTCCTTCACCATCCTTCACTTCAGGAATTGCAACCCAGTCATTATCGTCTTGATACCCGGTTGCCCAGATCACGCTGTCCACCTGAGCGGTATCACCACTGCTGAAACGAACTATTTTTCCGTTGACCTCGATTAGCAATTTCTGAACCTGAACGCCTTTGCGTTGCAGGTCACTCAAACGACTTCCTCTGGCGGGAAACGGATCCACTCGACGCATATACTGACCCAGAGCAGAGTTCGCTGATACACGCATCATGCCAAGTTTGTCCAGCCACCACCACACACTTTTGCCCAACATCTTTTCAGGCAGCAGTCGGCGTGAGCGACCCGTTGCCAGCAGAACAGGATGCGTTCGGGTCAGTTCGTTCGCAGTGTCGCGTCCGGTTGCGCCGTCTCCTACCACGAGAACTGTCCCCATTGGGATTTGCACCGCGTTCTTGTAGGTTTCGGGGGTAAACTGCCCAATCTCAGGCGCGAACTTCTTTGCAATGATTGGTATTTTGGGCTTCTGAAAAGGACCTGTCGCTAGAACGACTATCTGGCTCGAAAAGCTGTCCCCCGCTTCAGTCGTCGTTTGAAAACCACCCTCTACCTGCTCAAGCAAGCAGATTTCTTGATTCAGATGAATTGAAAATCCAAAATGATTGGCGTAGTGATCCAGATAATCCGCAAATTCATCCCGTGTTGCATAGCCCTTTGGATTACCTTGAAGCGCCAATCCGGGGAGTGCGCTGAATGAGCGAGGCGTGAAAAGGGTTAATCCATCATAGCGATTGCGCCAGCTATCACCAATTTGAGCGTTTCTCTCTACCAGTTGATAGCGCAAAGCGGTTGATTTGAGGTGAAAAGCAAGCGCAAGCCCGGCTTGCCCTGCTCCAATAATGAGAATATCCGTTTCGTAGTGCATGTTTTTTTCTCTGCTCGTGAACCTGATGAAATCGTGTTGGTCGCTGGTATTGAAACTCAGTATCAATATATGAACACTTATTCATGTGTTTAGTGAAAAAAGAGAGCCAGCAGTTTGCTGACTATCCATGCTCAACGTGTAACAGCCCCTGCTTAAATAAGCCGCGCACATGATCGTCATCAAGGGCGTAGTAGACATGCCGCCCTTCTTTGCGGAAACGCACCAGCTTCAACTGACGCAGATGGCGAAGTTGATGTGAGATGGCTGATTGCGTCATTCCCAGCGTCGCTTCGAGAGTATGAACACAAACTTCGTTTTCCAGCAGGAGCGAAATGAGCCGCAGGCGGTTGGGATCGCTCAGTGCCTTAAACACTTCGGCGAGGCGGTTTGCAGTGGATGGGTCAATCAAATGCTCATTCAGAATGGCAATCTGCTCGGCATCTTCATCCTGGCAAATGGTCGCCGTAATGTGTGGGTCGAGAGTCATCCGTTACACCATCAATATATGAACAAGTCTTCACGTATTTTACGCCTTTGGTTAAATTTGTCAAGCAATTCTTATTGTGGGGAGTGTCTAAATTCAAACAGATACAAAGTCTCGGATATGGGCCGGATAGCGCGGATGCTGGCGCTTATGCAATTGGCGTGCATTCCACGCAAAGATAAAGAGACGAACGGAAGCCTGCAAAGCCGCCATCGAACGCGAAAAACAACGGGAAGCGCGTGCCAAGCGCGCCAGATAATGCCGCAGCTCGGCATTATCGCCTTCGACGGAATACGTTTGGCTTTTGTCGGTCAGTGCCTGATGCACACCGGGATAGACGGCGGACAAATAGAGATTGAACGCATCACTAAAGTACTGGGCGGCCCACACGCTGGTGTCAAGCAAGGTTTGCAGGGTCTCCGTGCTGCGCTCCCACACCACGGCGATGCCCACAATGCACCGCGTCGCCCGGTCAACCGCCGTCATCAGGTAAGCAGGCTTTTTTTCTCCACAAAAGTGAACAGTTCGTCCAACTCAACGATTTCCACCTCACTGGGGACAGGCGCATCGGGTAACCGGGCTGCGTGTGCCTTGACCCAGTTGGCGACACTCTGGTGATTGACCCTCAACGTCCGCGCAATCCGGCGCAGGTTCATTCCATCGACATACAGTTTGACCGCTTCCAGCCGAGTAGCGTCATCGTAACCTTTCGGTTTTGGTTCAGGCGTGTAGGCGCGACGACAGCGGCGACACAACCAGCGTTGTGTCCCAGACGGATTCAATCCGTTTTTGACTTGTCCTTCAGTGGATTGGCAATAGGGACATGTATTCATGCATCTATTTTACCATCTGTTTATATTTAGACACTCCCTTATTGTGTCACCCTTCACACCAAGATGAACACTCCCAGACTGATGAGTACAGCAAGGCTGTACAAGGCACTTTGAAATGAAAGTTGATTTGACGATGAACGATCTCCCAATAGAGCAGCAACACGCTCGGAACTCACCGTAAATCCGACAACAGCTGTTTTACCCAGAAGCGCTGCTGTAGAGGGTGGCATCGTGAGCAGTAGGTGTAATGCCCCTGCCAACGCCGCTTTGCCAACCTGCTGAATGGCGTACTGATCCGCTTTCATTTCCAGGTCAGTTGTGAAACGGTCATAAAGGCGCTGCGAGATAGGCAAAAAGAAGAATGTTCGGCTCAACACCGATCCGATGAGAATACGCAGCGGGTCAAATTGACGACGGTGATATTCTTCATGCGATAGTGCAGCTTTCAACTGTTCCTGCGAGAGCAAATCCATTAACCCCATACTCAAGCAAATGCGGGGTTTGAAAAAGCCGAAGCAGAGCGCAAACGGCTCCTCGGTAGGAAGAAAGAGCATTTTGGAGGGGGCGATCTCAAGTTCATCGACGACGGTTTGAAGTCGTGAAGGCAGCCTGACTGATGCAAAGTAGAACATTCGCCTAGTGAACTGCATCGTGCGCCAAAGCTGGAGAAAAAACGCCATCAGGGTATTGACAGCGAGAAGCGTTATAACAGCAAGCAATTTTAGGGTTACAAATTCAGGGTGATACAGCGGCAGCATCAAACAAAGCAGAACACATGGGATGGAAAAGATCAGCAGGATTGGCAGTAAGTTAGGCGGGAACTCAGCTTTGTTCATCGGTGTTCGACCCTGTTTCACGCGCTAACTCTGCCAATCGCGCAAGCTGTTCCGGGTCAATTTCATCCAACTCTTTGAGAAATTGAGCGACAGCAACATCTCCAAAATCCCGAAGCAGGGTTCGTACCGCCTCTCCTACAGCAGCAGCTTCCGCTTCTTCGCGTGAATGGACGGCGCGATACAGATAGGCTTTACCCTGCCTCTCAGTCGTTAGCCATCCCTTTTCGGTCAGGCGGTTCATCACCGTCATCACCGAAGTATAAGCCAATGCGCGCCCCTGTTCGTTGAGTGCTGCCACGATGTCTGACACGTTGGCTTGTTCACGCATCCAAATAACTTCCATGACAGCCAGTTCCAATTCACCCAGAAACTTGCGTAAGCCGTCACCCGCTTTTTGGTTTACAGGATAAGGTTTCGGTGGCATTTCATATCCTTCCACTTGTGCCAAGTATAGCTTTAAACCACTTAACTTCAAGTCACTTGACATTATTTTTAGAATAGCCTAAACTACTACGCAACTGTAGTAAAACATCAAAATTTGGAGGGGCGAATAATATGAATCAACGATTGCAGCAGCTTGTATCGAGGCGAGGTTTTCTTGGCCTCAGCATCGGTGGCGCTGCCAGTGTGATTGGCGCGAGTCTGTTAGGTCGGGGAGCGAAGGCACAAGACGCAACCGCTGAACCCACTACTATGCCCGGGATGACCCACAGCGGTGAAGGGAGCGGACACAACGCCATGATGCGTGAAATGCTGGTTGGCGCAGTTGACCACGAGCGCAATGGGTTTGACCCCATGCAGATGCTGGTGGACTGGGATTATGGCACGATTGCGGGTGAGACAGACGAGGGTCGTCCCATCCGCGAATATGATATTTCGGCGGGGGACATCGAGATTGAAATCGCACCGGGCATTTTCTTTCCTGCCTGGGCGTACAATGGGCGTGTGCCAGGTCCGAGTATCCGCTGTGCTGAAGGCGATCACCTCCGCATTAACTTTGCGAACTTCGGCGCTCACCCTCACACGATGCACTTTCACGGCTTTCATCCAGCAGAGATGGACGGTGTAGATGGGGAATATCGCGGGGCAATCGCACCGGGCGAAAGTTTCACTTACGAATTTGATGCCGATCCCTTCGGCTGCCACCTGTATCACTGCCATGCCGCTCCGCTGAAGCGTCATATTCACAAAGGCATGTATGGCGCATTCATTGTTGACCCGCCCGGAGGTCGTCCTCCTGCCCGTGAATTGATGATGATGATGAATGCCTTCGATACCAACTTCGACGCAGGCAATGAGATTTACGCGGTCAATACGGTAGGGCATGAGTTTATGCGCCGCCCAATTCCCATCAAGGTCGGAGAACTGGTCCGCATCTATCTCATCAACATTATCGAGTTCGACCTCATCAACAGTTTTCACCTGCACGCCCATTTCTTCGATTACTACGATACAGGCACGACGCTGCAACCTACGCTGCGAATGGTGGACACCATCATGCAAGCGCAGGGACAGCGCGGTATTCTGGAATTTCGCCCACGCTATCCGGGGCGGTATATGTTTCATGCTCATGTCAGCGAGTTTGCGGAACTGGGCTGGATGGGCTTTTTCAACGCGGTCAATGAAGCGGATTACGGGGCAGCGTTAGCCGAAGTCGGATTGAATGATGAGTGGGACTTCAAAAGTATGAACGGCAGCAGTGTGCGCCAACCGGAGGTGAGCTAAGATGACAACGCAAACCACGCCCCAAACCCCCTCTGCCTCTGAGCCACAGGGTCTGTCCGGCGCAGCGTGGCTGCTGGCGCTCGTGCCGCTGATCTTGTTGGGTGTCGTGTTGACCTATCTCGTCGCCACCGGCGGCGGTCTGACTGAACTGGCGGGACCGCCCGTCGAGCAAGTGTCCATTCAACGAGTGATGCTGCCAGAACCGGGCATTATTCAGGTCGAAGTCGTCAACGACGGTCCCCAGACGGTGACTATTCCGCAGGTGCAGGTGGATGATGCTTACTTCATGTTTGAGGCCAATCCTTCCACCACCATCCCCCGTTTTGGTCGATCCACCTTTACGATTTATTACCCCTGGGTCGAGGAAGAAGCCCATTTGATCGTGCTGGTCTCTTCACTCGGAACGCTGTTTGAAGGCGAAGTTCCGGTTGCCGTCGAAACCCCACAGATTTCAACGAACCTCTTCCTGCAATTTGGATTGGTCGGTTTGTATGTCGGTATCGTCCCGGTTGGGTTGGGCATGTTGTGGTATCCCTTCATGCGCCGCCTGAGCAGGCAGGCGATGAACTTCATCCTCGCCTTGACTGTCGGACTGCTGGTTTATCTGGCAATTGGCACATGGCTGGATGCCAATGAATTTGCGGCGGAACTGCCTGCGTTCTGGCAGGGTGTCCCGATGGTGCTGTTTATCGCACTGATCACTCTCGGTGTTCTCCTAGCCGTCGGGAGCGTCCGCCGGGGGACAGAAAGCATCCCGCTTGGGATTGCCTATCGAATCGCCTTTGGGATTGGCTTACATAACCTGGGTGAAGGGTTGGCGATTGGCGCGGCATTTGCCTCTGGTGAAGCGGCGCTCGGCACATTCCTCATTCTGGGTTTCACCCTGCACAACATCACTGAAGGCGTGGGTATCGCCGCCCCGATTGTGCGGAACAATCCCGGGCTTAGACACTTCGCGCTGCTGCTGTTGATCGCGGGTGGTCCTGCCGTTCTGGGTACATGGATCGGCGGTTTCGCCTTTAACCCGGTGCTGGCGACGATCTTCCTGGCAATAGGTGTGGGCGCAATCCTGCAAGTGGTCTGGGAAGTGGGCAAACTGGTGGCGCGGGATACCGAACGACTGGGTTTGCCACTGGTCAATTGGGTCAATCTGAGCGGGTTGGTCGCAGGTTTGGCGCTGATGTACTTCACCGCCTTTATGGTCAAGTTCTAAGAGGATGGGATCAAGCAACATGGCACAGACGAATGCGATGAAAACGGCTGCACCACAGCGAGTAGACCCTGTGGAAGATAAGCAGCAGCGTATTAGAAGGATTGCAAGTCGAAAGGGACTAGGGCTGATTGCCGCTGCTGCCGTCATCACCATTGGAATGTTGGCAGCGGGGGTGGCTTACATTTGGTTTTCCGGTGGATCGGGTCAACCCAGCCAAGTGACAGCAGCCCCCGCTTTAATCCTTCAACCGGACGATACCCGTACCCTCTTTCATATTGCTGCGAGTGAGTCCGAAGTGCGTTTCGTGATTGATGAAACGCTGCTGGGTAATCCCAAAACGGTTGTCGGTGTCACGGATGAAATCGCGGGTGATTTACTGGTGAATTTTGAACAGCCCGCAAACTCCCAACTCGGCACGATCCGTATCAACGTGCGGACACTGGAAACGGATAACGAATTCCGCACACGCGCGCTGCGCGGGCAAATCTTGCAGGCAGATCGGGCTGAGTTTGAATTCGCCGAGTTTACACCGCTCACGTTGAGTGGTTTACCCGCTATAGTGACGGCGGGCGACTCATTTGACTTCCAGATCAGCGGCAGTCTCACGGTACATGGGGTCACACGCGAAATCACTTTTGATGCGACGCTTACTGCGATCAGTACAACCCGGCTTGAGGGCAGTGCCTCCACCGTCGTGCTGTACCGGGATTTCGGAATGACGATCCCAGCAGCGCCGGGCGTTGCGAATGTCGCGGACGAAGTGAGGCTGGAAATCGACTTCGCCGCCACTACATCAGAAGGCTGATGATCGTTCTGAGTAGATAGGACAGGTGATGGTCACGACGCGCACGGCGAACGCGGACTCCCAATCCGTGCAGGATTTCCTGAAAGCAGTCTACATGCTCCAGCAGCAAATGGAGCGTGTTTCCACCAATGCGCTGGCGGAGATGTTAGCCATTTCGCCTCCATCCGTCACCGATATGGCGCATCGCCTGATGCTTGTTGGTTTGGTAGACTACGAAAAGTATCATGGTGTGCGGTTGACCGAAAAAGGAGAACGCGAAGCACTGCGGGTGATTCGGCGGCATCGACTGATTGAACTGTATCTGGTCACAGATTTGGGTTATGCGCTGCACGAAGTTCATGACGAAGCAGAACAACTCGAACATGCAGTTTCAGATCGCTTTATCGCTGCGCTCGTTGAGAAACTTAATCATCCAATCCTTGATCCTCATGGAGAAGTCATTCCGGGAATTGATGGGACTTGTCACTATCGAGAACTGCACACGCTGTCTCAATTCCAAATCGGTATCAAGGCGAAAATCGCCTGTCTTAACTCAAACGACCCTGAAATTCTTCAGCATCTTATGGGCAAAGGCTTTACATTAGGATCGCAGGTCGAGATCATCGCACGAGACCCTTTTGATGGTCCACTTACGATTCTAATTGATGGCAAATCGGCGGTGGTGGGTTGCACCGCTGCCACTTATATCTCAGTTGAACAAGACAAAGGAGCATGTAAATGAAGCAAGTTCGCAGTCTATTGATTCTCATCCTGATGCTGACGGTATTGGTTTATTCTCCGGCGTCCGCCCATGAGGGACGTGAAGTGGGAGATTACACCATCGAGATCGGCTGGCGCGAAGAGCCTGCCTACACGGGTTTGATGAACGGGCCAGAAATTACGATTACTCGTCATGGTGGGGAAGAAGAACATGATGAAGCAACCCCCGAACCTGAAGGGGAACATACCAATGACGGGGGCGATGATCATGCTGAGGAAAACACAGGTGTCATAGGCTTGGAAGACACGCTGCAAATCGGAGCGACCTTTGGTCCTGCCTCCAAAGTATTGAATCTGCGTCCAGTAAGTGACGAACCGGGTCACTACACTGCCGACCTGATCCCCATGCGCCCCGGCGATTACACGTTCCGGGTATTTGGCACGATTGAAGGGATCGAGATTGACGAGACCTTTTCTGCATCTGACGGGCAGTTCAGCACAGTTGAGCCGATTGAGGACATTCAGTTCCCCTAAATTACCTCATCTACATACGAAATTTGCGAAATGCTGAGGACAACTCAGCATTTCGTGTGTAGTGACCCCAAAAAGTTGGACACGAAAAGAGTGTTGCTTAACTGACCATCGCCCGCTGGTGTTGTTCACGCCAGTGCGCCTCAAATTCGGCAGGCGTGAGATAATCCAACGCTGAGTGGATGCGCTTGCGGGTGTACACATCCTCCAGAAAGCGCCGATCCGCTGGTAAGCGTCGTGAAAGTCGGCATACTCGCTCAGATCGACTTCCTCTTCCTTAATCGTGCGCATGAGACGCTCCGCATAGCCATTGTCCTCCGGTTTGCCGACCGCCGCCATGCTAATCTGGACGTGTGCTTCCTTCAACTAGTCGGTGTAGTCCTTGCAGGCATACTGAAGCCCCTGGTCGCTGTGGTGGATCAGCGGGGAATGACCGCCCGCCAGCACCCGCTCCAGTGCCTTGAGCGTCAGGTGATGATCCAGCGAGCGGCTCAGATGCCAGTCGCGCACGGCACGGGTGAACACATCCATCAGCACCGCCAGATAGACAAAGCCATGCTCCAGCCGCACGTAGGTGATATCCGCCACCCAGATGTCGTCCGGGCGCGCAGCAGTCTCCCCCTTGACCAGGTTGGGATAACGCGGGAAGGGATGGTCGCTGTTGGTCGTGCGCGTCTTGCGCTTTTTCACCGGGCGCTGCAAGCCCAACTGCTACATCAGCCGATGGATGCGCTTGTGAGTGACCGTCCAGCCCGCTCGGCGCAGCAGCGCGGTCAGACGGCGATAGCCATAGGTGGGGTACTCGCCCGCCAGTGTCAGCAGCGCTTGGCGCAGTCCTTCGGCTTCGGTCTCCTCAGCAGCGTGGTAAAACGTGCTGCGCGCCAGCCCGACGACCGCACAGATCTCTGCCACCGGATAGGCTTCTGCTTGCAGCCTCATGACCGCTTGCCGTTTCTGCGCGATGTCCCATCCAGCAAGCGTGAGGCTTTTTTTGCGATCTCCAACTGCATGGTCAGCTTCCCGACCATCTGCTCCAGCTCCGCGATCCGCTCCGCTTCTCCGCTGCTAAACGCGCCTTTCTCAAACGCCTGCGGCGCGGCTGCCAGAAACTGCGCTTTCCAGTCGTTGACCATCTGCGCCGTCAGCTCATACTCCCGACACGCCTCTGCGACCGTCTTTTCCCCGCTCAGCAGTTCCAGCACCACTCGGCTCTTAAACATAGGATACTTCATTTAGCCCTGTGTCCAATCTGCGGGGGTCAGTACAGTGCCATTAAAAGCCGCATTTGAACAGATGAGGAAAATACTAGTAATTATTTTTATAATGTGCTGTTAAATACAAATTACCGTACATAGTCGTTGCATCGAAGACCATGTACGGCATATAGGGTTTAAACGATTTTTCAGCGTATTCCATTTTCAATTGGTAGTACATCGTAGCGGCGCATCATGTCGCGTACCTCAGCGGGCTGAACCCCATAGGTCATGCCTTCGGGAGTGCGTTTACGTTGCCCATCATCCATCAGGTGCAGCCGCTTGAGGATGTGGCCGATCCACTGTGCATCGCCGAATTTCTCACTGGGTTGTCCCATCAGTCGGGCGACTTCCTCTCGCACTGCCCCCGCTTTTAGCCAGACGGTTTCCGTCTGATTGCGGGTCATAATTTCTAACGCTTGCAGCACCGCTTCTTCTCGGTCACTCAGCGCCTTCCCCTCACTGACCTGCTCATCCCATTCAGCAGCGTCCGAAATGGCTTGCAGCAGACCCGTCACTGCGCCACGCTCTTCAAAAAAGGCAGCCAATGCGACCAGTGGCGACCAGAGTTCCCCGGATCGGTTGTGCAGACGGTGCAGATCAGAGCGTTCAAAGTAATTGCGGTGTATATGGGCAAAATCGCTCAACGCGAGGCTGTAAAGCTGATGACGGATGGCAGCGGCATCGAAGTCCGCCGGAAATGCCTGCATCTTGCGGTCTGTGCGGCGCATCGGGATAGCGATGCAGCGACTGGCAAGGATGTCCTCCAGCCCGGCAATCGCGGCAAGGATTTTCGGTGAGTAGACATCGAACGCCTGGGGCTTCATATCATCGCCCATCAGCCGGATGGCAGGCATCCCGGCTTTATAGCCACTGTTGAGCAGCTGCCGGATCTGCTGCATCCCCGGATCGCGGGGATTGTGATAGCGCTCTGCTTCGTCTATGCCGACGGTGCAGCTTGTTGTGTGAATGAGCCGGAACATGCTGGGACCTGTCGGATCGGAGGTGTTGACCATGTTGAACGCCAGTGGCTGCGCGACCCGCAGCACGGTACTCTTGCCGCTGTTTTTCGGTCCGTTCAACGCCAGATACGGATAGGCAGGAAACATGGTGTAGAAGTAAGTGCCGATCACCCACAGCGTCAGGATACGGCTTTCCACTGGCGAGCGGAAATCGACATAGCGGGTAAAAACATTATGCACGGCGTTGAACACCGTGCCCGGTTCAATAGTCTCCCCACTCAGGAAGCGCTGCACATCCCGGTAGCGCCAGCGCATCAGAAACTCGCAGGCATCCGGCAGCGTTCGCAACGCGACTTCCTGCCCATTCAACTGGATAATCTGCTGCTCGTTTAAACGCCGCAGTTCACGGGTGCTGGTGACCAGATACGGCTGCGTGTTGAGCCGGTTATCCTTTGTTCGCTCGATGATGGTCACAGTCAACATCGCCACTTCGCGGTGAAACCCCAGCGCAGGTGAGAGCAGCGGCACATCATCGTTGAGAATTTCGGGCATTCCCTCCTCCTGTACACTCCCATTCGGTTGAACCTGCTGCGCTGCCTTGAGCAGGTCGTTGAACATGCGCGCCTTGATACCGATCTTCGCCATCTGGCTCTTGAAATGCGCAATGCCGAACTCGTCCAGTTGAACGGCATACTGAAACAGATGACGGATCGAATCCTCTCGTGCCAGTCCCATTAAACTGCCGACCCGCTGCACTTCCGCTTCGAGCCAGGGGATAGCGAGATTGAGCAGGTTCGCCGCCTGCTCCGGCGTGGCATTTGCCTTGACTAACCACTCATTCGCATCCTTCACTTCACTTGGAAAACGCGGGATATGTGCCGACACGCCGATCCTCTGGCAAAGTATCCGTGTTTTCTCCGCCGTCTCTGACACATTGTCCAGCGCGACGAATACCCGCCGATGCTGTTTCAACTTACCGAGCAAATCCTCGGACAGGCTCATCCCACACAATGCAACAGCCACGATGCCCCACTCTGCGAACGTGATCGCATCGGCCTGCCCCTCGACAATCACCACTTGTTCAGCATCCTCTGAATACAGGGGATTGAAATACGGCTGCCGTTCACCGATGACCTCACGCGGCGGGTTATAGTGTCGCTTGGCAGCGATGGATCGTCCGCTGAGATAGACCAATCGCCCTTGATGCAAGTGGACGTAGACCAGCATCTCCGCAGGAAAATCCTGAATGACCTTGCGCCAGGAGTCGGAGAGATTGAGGTCAGCCAGCAGAGAGCGCTTATCGACAGGCATGTACCCCAATCGTGCTGTGCGAATAGTCGGAAGCTGCCAGCCACGTGTCTTTGTCACGTACTCCAGCGCGGGTTGATGTTTCAGCAGCGCATCATGGAGTCGTGCTACTAACTGGCGTTCTGCCCAACTGTGTGAGCGTCGAAACGTCGGATCCGCCTCAATCGTGATACCTGCCCGCTCGGCGAGATACTTCACCACTTCTATAAACTGATTGGCATCCCGGTTGTTCCAGCCTGAGCCGTAACCGAGGTAGTAGCGCCCGACAAAATCGAACACATCCCCGTGTTCGCCTTTCGAGTTCCAAAAGTAGAACCCGGTGCGCGGTGTCACCACTAGGCTGTCGTGTTCGATGCTGACAAAACGGTTGCCCTGTTTCTTCAAACTGTACTTTTCATTCACCACCTCCTCAATCGGGTTGCGACTGCGGATGTGTTCCAGATCAATGCTCATCGTCCTATCTCCAGGCGTGTTGAACAGAAGTCGTGTGAAAAACATGACGGAAATGGCTCAAATTCACTTGCATGGAGAATCGGGACGTGATACATTGTTAGTTGCCTAGACCAACAATTATCTTGTCAGCCGCGCCTCCAGCGCCCGCCCACCGTTCCCGCCGGTGGGTTTTGGCTTTATAAACTGGGTGGTGCGCGAGATTGCTTTTGCATCGTCCATGTCCTCAACAAAGTAACCCATGGGTTACTTGCTCAATCCTCCAGTAAATACTGTTCTGCTTCGTCGAGCAGTTTCCGCAGGGTTTGTATATGAGCGCGGGCAAGATGAGGATTTTTCTCTTGTTCCAGCAATGCTTGAGCCACCTCTTTACTGGATGTGTTCATGCTGTTGCGGGCAATCCTTGCAATTTGCAGCGCAGCACGAGGGAGCTTTTCGCTTGATTCCTCAACCTCCTCACCGGCAAGTTTCTCGCTTTCACAGATTTCCCTGATCTGTTTGCTTGTAAGGTTCAGATCAATAATCTGTCGAACTAACTCCTCGTGATATTGACTGTCCAGCCCGATTACATATCGAAGCCGTCTCTCTTCAAGGTTGTAGCGGTCTGCCATCTCCAGCGCGTCGTCACTGAGTTTCAATAGTGCTTTGTAGCGACTGAAGTGCATTTTGCTGATACCGCCCATCGCCGTTAAAACCTCGGCAGCGTATTCAGGTTTACCGCGTAGATGCAAATCGAGTGCCTGACGGTAAAAATCATTTGTGACAGAACTCGCAGGCAGCTCGTGACCGTGAACCGTGAGCAAGAGGAGTGCTGCCTGCCGTGCCATCGCTATCGCGGATAAGCCCGTCCGCGCCGTGTTTTCCTTCGCCTGACGAAAAGGGGAATAGGACTCAGTCGGGATGATGATGCAGGGAATCATCCCATCGCCAGTGTAACCAGCGATGAAGTCACGTAACAGCCACGTTGCCCAGTAGCGCCGCTCACCTGTCTCTATCCGAAACTGCCGCATCACGCCCTGTGACACATCAACGACGGTCAGCGGATTGACCTGTCCATCATCCCGAATGGTGATTGCCAGATTGACCAGATCACGAAGCAGCGCTTCTTCCGGTGACACAGGTGATTTCTGTTCGTCATCGCCTTCATCATCGGGATTCGGCAGCAGGTCGAGTAAACCATCGAACGGTCTTCCCTTTTGCCGTGCCGCCAACTGCGCCATCTGCACTAACTCGCGCAGTGCCTGTGTAGGCGTGAGCCGGTTGTCGTGGAAGGCGTGATAGATGCGTTCCGGCAGCACGCGCCGGGGTTGAATGGGATCGGGGCGCACCAGCTCAAGCAGGATACGCTCAACGCGCAGCCCATGTTCCTGAAATTCCGCCAGCGCCTCGCCACCAAGGATGTCCTCGGTGACGGAAGCAAGCAGGGCATCGAGCTTAGCGGTGTTATCGCGTTTGCCGCTCATGCTGCGCTGCCTTTCAGCCGTTTCACCAACGTCCCGATAAGTTGGGCATAGGCACGGCTGGCCGGGGCTTTGGGATCATGCGAGAAAATACTAAGGTGTTCGCGGTGAGCATATGACACCGCTTCATTCGCCGGGATCACCCCACACAGCAGCCGTCCGAGGATATTGTGCCCCTTGAGTTCATCGAGCAGGTGATTGTGTCCCTTCACGCGGCTGTCCATCTTGGTCACGAGGATACCGCTCACACGGAGGTCGGGCCGTCGCCAGCCTTCGCGCACATCATTGATCTTGCTCATCACACTGAGCAGTCCAACAGTTTCCAGATAGCGCGGCTCAACAGGAATAATCGCATCAGTAGCGGCGACTAAAGCCATCTCCGTCATCAGCGAGAAGGATGGACGTGTGTCAATCACCACCGCTGCGTAATGTCCGGCGATACGTGAGAGCGGATCAGCGAGGCGATACGGCGCACCCGCTACCCCCATGAGTTCCCGCTCGCCGCCTTCGAGCAGGGGCGAAGCGGGCAGCACGTGGAGATCAGCATCCCAGTGACTCTGGACAATCACACTTGCCATCACCTGTGGGGCAGCTTGGCGATCTGCCATCAGCACCGAATACAGGCTGTCATCCGTGCCGAAGTCGTTGCGCCCAGTGGTGACGAGCGTGGCATGGCTCTGGCTGTCAGTGTCGATCAACAGCACTCGGCAGTTTGCTACCCCAGCGCGCCGAAGCAACCCAGTCAGCCCGAAAGCGATGTTGGTGGCGGATGTCGATTTCCCGACACCCCCTTTGTGGTTGGTTAAGACGAAAACGCGGGTCATGGAAAACCTCCTATACGTTTGACGAACGGTTCGCCGAGAGGCTGCCGACCCTGTTACACTTGTTTGCAGGGTCGCGCTGCCAGCGCCAGCGAGACTTCATGGTGGCTGGGGGAGGGGAAAGTCTCTCCCTGTCCACCGCAAAGCACAAGCTCAGTTGCTACTGTTCGTCGATCAGGAGTTGTTCGAGGGTCAAGCGCTGAGGA
>DAOUCY010000081.1:0-116807 GCA_034431625.1 Anaerolineae bacterium
ACTGCCGCACCGGCGTCGTCCTGCCTATGCCTCTGCCATCCACATTGTTGTTGCAGCGGCTCCTATCCCAGTTCGGCCCCCAGGGATAAGCGCGTCCATCATCGCCCTGCGCCGCCCGCTGCCACTGCTGCTCGGTGGGCAATGTGATCGCCTCCCCGGTCAGCTCGCTCAACCACTTGCAGTAAGCTGCGGCTTCGTACCAGGATACCCCGACTACCGGCTGTTCGTCACCATTCCAAGTTGAGTCCGTCCAATAGCGGGGTTCCGTCCACGGCTGGTTCGTTTCGACATATTTGCCATCTTTCCAAATCCAGCCCTTCAACCGTGCTTCCCACCCCGCTTCTGTCCACCAGCGGCGCTCTGCGTAGCCATTGGCCTGCCAGAAGAGGCGGAACTGGGCGTTGTGACCGGATATTTGGCGATGGAGAAAGCCGGAACCTCGAAGGTCTTCTTGGCCTTCAAATAGCTTTCTTTCTTATCGCTATCATCAGGAACGAGTGTCACGCGGCCGGCCGGAATCTTGATCCAGTCGAAGGGCGGCGGCAGCAGTTCTCGGCTGGATTTGCGCGCGGGCTGGAAGCGGGCGCGGAGGTGGTCGGTATCCAGCTCTTCGACCAAATCGGGGCAGCGCTGGCACCAAGCGGTGAATTCGGCGCGGGCGCTGGCTTCGGTGAGCTTACGCTTGGCCACGGCGGCGATGGTTTCGTAATCCAGGCTGGCTTCGCGGCGGCGTTCGGCAGCCGCGCGGCGGGCCTGCGCCTCGGCGATGAGGTCGGCGACGAGTTTGGCGGTCAACTGCCGCAGCCCACCCTGCTCGCGGAGCGTCTCCAGGATGAGCAGCGCCTTGTCATGGTCGCCCGCTTCGAGCAGATCGGCGGCTTCATCGAGGCTGCGCTGGCCGCCGATGACGCGCTGCTCCGGTTCAGGATCGGCGGTGGGAATGGGTGCGGGCGTCGGCTCGATCAGCTTGGGCGGCGTTCCGGCGGATTTGGGCGTGCCGACGCCGATGCGGACGAGAAAGGCGGCCAGCATATCGATACCCGGATCGAAGTATTCACGGTAGAAGGGGACGCCCTGCGAGCGCTGGACACCCTTGACATCGTCGGGCAGATCGTCGGGCGGGAGCAGGCCGTTTTCGCGCACCAGGACGATGGGGATGCGGTTTTCGAGAGCGGTGCGGATTTCAAGGCGCACCCAATCCCGGTCGCGGTGAATATCGGCGAAGGTGAACTCGGTGACGATCAACAGGACGGCCTGACTGGCCTGGAGGTGGGTGAGGATGGCGCTGGCGAAGTCGGCCTGGTCGATGCTGCGATAGTCGATGAAGATGGATTCGTCAAGACGCTCGGCGAGTTTCTCGGCGATGCGCTGGGCGAAGTTCCAGCTTTCGCTGGGATAGCTGATGAAGAGCTTATTGGGCATGCTGATGTCGCAGACATGATTTAAGATCGATCTGCCTTAATTATGTCTGCCGAGGATCAAGTTGGCAACCGAAAGCGGGACGGGTGGTTTCACCTCCTGCGGAGGTTCCGTCCGTAATTCCTGTGTGTCCTTTGTGGTTCCAAGCTGGATTGGTTTTTCCCTCCAACGCGGCGCTTGCAGAATTCTAATGAAGAATTGACGGCGGGCGCATACACTGGACGTGAAAACCGCAGGTGAGGGATGACTCTATGGATTTGAAACGGTATACCAACAAGGCTCAAGAGGCGCTGGTCGCGGCGCAGGGATTGGCCGTCGAGGCCGGTCACAGCCAGATCGACCCGCTGCATATTCTGATGGCGCTGCTGCGCCAGAGTGACGGGGTCGTGCCAGAGGTGGTCTCCAAGATCGGGGGGCGGCCGGGGAGTTTGCTGGTGGAAGTCGAGCAGACCTTCCAGGCGCGGCCGCGGGTTTCCGGCAGCAATGTCGAACCGGGGCTGTCCCGCCAGACGATCCAGGTGCTGAACCGGGCGGAATCCGAGGCGCAGAAGATGCGCGACGAGTACGTGAGCACCGAGCACATCCTGCTGGCGCTGACGGAAGAGAACAGCGTGCGCGGGATGCTGGAGCGGCACGGGGTGACTCATGCGGCGGCGCTGAAGGCGCTGGCGGCGATCCGGGGCGGGCAGCGCGTGACCAGCCCCGACCCCGAAGGGACGTACAAGAGTTTGGAGAAATACGGGCGCGACCTGACGGCACTGGCGCGGCAGGGGAAGCTCGACCCGGTGATCGGGCGTGATGAGGAAATCCGGCGGGTGGTGCAGGTCATCAGCCGCCGCACCAAGAACAACCCGGTGCTGATCGGCGAGGCGGGCGTGGGCAAGACGGCCATCGTCGAAGGGCTGGCGCAGCGGATCGTCAACGGGGATGTGCCGGAAGGGCTGCGCGACAAGACGATCGTGGCGCTGGACATGGGAGCGCTGGTGGCCGGGGCGAAATACCGGGGCGAGTTCGAGGAACGGCTGAAGGCGGTCCTGAAAGAAGTGGCCGACAGCGACGGGCAGGTGATTCTGTTCCTGGACGAGCTGCATACGATTGTCGGCGCGGGCGCGGCGGAAGGCGCGATGGACGCGGGCAATATGCTCAAGCCGATGCTAGCGCGGGGCGAACTGCGCTGCGTCGGCGCGACGACGCTGGACGAATACCGGAAGTACATCGAGAAAGACGCGGCGCTGGAACGGCGCTTCCAGCCGGTGTTTGTGGACGAGCCGAGCGTGGAGGATACGATCAGCATCCTGCGCGGGCTGAAGGAACGCTACGAGGTGCATCACGGCGTGCGGATTCAGGACAGCGCGGTGATCGCAGCGGCGACGCTGAGCGCGCGGTACATCGCCGACCGGCAGCTCCCAGATAAGGCCATCGACTTGATCGACGAGGCGGCGGCACGGCTGAAGATGGAGATCGACAGCAAGCCGCTGGCGCTGGAAACGGTCGAGCGGCACATCATGCAGTTGGAGATCGAGCGGGAGGCGCTGCGCAAAGAGCGCGATAAAGCCAGCCAGCAGCGGCTGGAGGCGCTGGAGGGCGAGATCGCCAATCTGCGCGAGGAACTGAGCGGGCTGACGGCGCGCTGGCAGACGGAAAAGGACGCCATCCAGTCGATCCGGGCGATCAAGGCGCAGATCGACGAGGCGAAGGTGCAGTTGGAGCAGGCCGAACGCCGGAGCGATCTGGAGACAGCGGCGCGGCTGCGCTACGGCACGCTGCGCGATCTCGACCGGCAGTTGGCCGAACGGGAAGCATTCCTGCGCGATCTGCAAACCGGGACGCCGATGCTCAAGGAAGAGGTGGACGCTGACGAGATCGCGGCGGTCGTCTCGCGCTGGACAGGCATTCCGGTCTCGCGCCTGCTGGAAGGAGAGATGGAGAAGCTGCTCAAGATGGAAGACCGGCTGCACGAGCGGGTGATCGGACAGGAGGACGCGGTTCATGCGGTGGCGGCGGCGGTGCGGCGTGCCCGCGCCGGGCTGCAAGACCCGCACCGGCCCGTCGGCACCTTCCTGTTCCTGGGGCCGACCGGCGTCGGTAAGACGGAACTGGCACGGTCGCTGGCAGAGTACTTGTTTGACGACGAGAGCGCCATGGTGCGGATCGACATGAGCGAGTACGGCGAACGGCACAGCGTGGCCCGGCTGATCGGAGCGCCACCGGGGTATGTGGGCTATGAGGACGCCGGACAGCTCACCGAGGCGGTGCGGCGGCGGCCGTATGCCGTGGTGCTGCTGGACGAAATCGAGAAAGCGCACCCGGAGGTGTTCAACGTATTCCTGCAGGTGTTTGATGACGGGCGGCTGACGGATGGGCAGGGACGCACGGTGGACTTCACCAACACCGTCCTGATTATGACCAGCAACGTCGGCAGCCAGCTCATCAAGCAGATGGGGCCGTCGGCAGACCGGGCAGCGCTGCGGGAAGCGGTGCTGGGCGAACTGGATCGCTACTTCCGCCCAGAGTTCCTGAACCGGGTGGACGAAATCATCCTGTTCCACAACCTGACGCCGGAGCATCTGGCGCGGATCGTGGAGATTCAACTGCGGCGGCTGGGAACGCTGCTGCAAAACCGTGGGCTGACGCTGGAACTGACGGCGGACGCGCGGCGCTGGCTGGCCGAACGCGGTTACGATCCGGTGTTTGGGGCGCGGCCGCTCAAGCGGGTGATCCAGCGCGACCTGCTCGACCCGCTGGCAACGGCGATGCTGGAAGGCCAGATGCGCGAGGGCGACCATATCGTGGCCGACGTGGATGTGGATGGCGAGGCGCTGGTGTTCAGCACGATCCCGCAGGTCGAGGAAATCAGGGATTAAGGGGTCAGGACGGCGAGGCGATCCGGTTGGGAGGTGCCGCACTCCGGGCTGAATGAATTGGGGAGGTGTTGCAGTCCTGTCACCCGTTTGGCCGGCGCGGCGGGGTTGTGTTACACTGAGGTCGATTCACAGGCACAACCGAACCGATTTCACCAGCAAGAGGCATTCGCATGGCGCTGTCGCATGACGAAGTCCGCCGAATCGCGGAACTGGCGAAGCTCGACCTGAGCGACGAGGAGGTGGCGCTGTATGCCACCCAGCTTTCCCACATCCTGGATTACTTCGAGCGGCTGAAAGCACTGGACACCTCGCGCATTCCGCCGACGGCCTCGGTGCTGCCGCTCAAGAACGTCTTCCGGGCGGATCGAGCGGCACCGGCGCTGCCGCCGGACGAAGTCATCGCTAACGCGCCGGCCGCAGCGGATCACCAGTTCGTGGTCAGCGCGGTGCTGGGCGACGAATAGAAAACCGGTCGAGACGCTGCGGTGAGGACTCGTTATGGCTGATAAGCGCCTACTGGTGATCGAAGACCATTCTGACGTAGCAGAACTGCTGGTTACGTATTTTCAGGCACTTGATTTTGAGGTGTACCACGCCGACACAGGCGAGAGCGGCATCGAAATGGCGCGGCTGAAGTTTCCGCAGTTGATCCTGCTGGATGTGGGACTGCCGGACATCGACGGCTACGAGGTCTGCACGCGGCTGCGCCAGGCGGCGCTGACGCGCTACGTGCCGATCATCTTCCTGACCCAGCGCGATGAACGCGCCAACAAGGTCAAGGGGCTGGAACTGGGGGCGGATGATTACGTCACCAAGCCGTTCGACCTGGACGAACTGCGGCTGCGGGTGCAGACGGCCGTCCGCCGTGCCAGCGCCGACAATTTGCATGAGGCGCGCACCGGCCTGCCAACGGCTACGCTAGTGGAAGAAGAACTGCTGCGCCGCGAGAGCGAACACCAAGCGTATGCTGATATTCGGCTGATTCTTTCCGGCTACAACGCCTACAAGGATGTCTACGGCTTCCTGGCAGCCAACGATGTTTTTGGCTTCGCTGCCCGCACCATCCAAGATGTCATCAGCGAAAAGGGCACGCCAGACGATTTCATCGGCGTGCTGGGCGATGAATTCGTGGTCTTGACAACCGCCGCTGATCCGCAGGCCGTTAGCAGCGAGATCATCGAGCGCTTCCGGGCGGGAGTCACAGCCTTCTATCACTTCCATGATGTGGAACGCGGCGGGGTACTGCTCAATCCTGGCGCGGCTACAGAACGCTTCATCCCGATCATGGATATGGTTCAGGTGGCAGCCGAAACCGAGTAGGACACGATGAGCGCACGTACAGCCATCCCCAGCAAGCCCAAACTTCTCTTGGAAATCAGCGTCAAGCGGCGGCCGTATTTCCGGCGGGCGCTGCTGGCGTTCATGGCCTTCGGCGCGGGGCTGGCGGCACTTTACGCGCTGCATGAAGCCTGGACGCGGGGACAGCTTGAGACCACGCCGTGGCTGGTTGGTGCGGGGGCGTCGATCTTGATCGTGGCGCTGTTTGGGCTGCGCTTTCTGATGCACCTGTGGCGATGGCTGCGCCGCCGCGACGAAACGCTGAAGCTCTACAACCAGGGATTGGTGTGGAGCCGCGCGGGCGAAGAGGTCAAGGCTGGCTGGTCGGCGCTGCACACTTACCGCGAAGGGCTGCGTGGGATTTACCTGGCCGGCCGGCCGCTGCTGCAATGGGGCGCGCTGACGCTGACGCTGCGCGATGGCCGGGTGCTGAAGTTCACGCCCCGGCTGGGCGATCTGCGCCCGGCGGCCAAGTTGATTCGCCGCGCTGCCGCGCAAGTCACCGGCAACGTGATGGCGCGGGCGCTGCGAGAAGATCGCCCGGTGCGGCTGCACCGCCACCTGACCATCTGGCCGGCGGGGGTGCAGATCAAAGAGAAGACGATCCCCTGGGCACAGTTCGATGCCCGGCTGACGAACGGAGTGCTGAGCCTGTATCAGCAGGGCAAGAACGGTAAGTTCCGCAAAGTGCGCCAGTTCCGGGCGTATCAGTTAGATAACGTCGAAGGCTTCATGGAGGTGGTGCGGGCGACGCTGCCCAACCACCAGCGCGAACGCTTCGGCGTGTGAAGTACATCCCCTCACTTGAAGTTTGACATCCTGGTCCTACAGGAGCGGCGGACTGTGCTAGGTCACGCCTGAAGCTGACTCCTTTCTCAAGATGCGCGCTTGACATTACTGTTGAAACATGCTATTTTACCGATATGTTAATTAACTAAACGGTAAAATAAAAAAGGCCTTCACCTATGGCAGTGGACACCCTCAGCGCCACCTTTGCTGCCCTGGCCGATCCTACCCGGCGTGCTATTCTGGCGCGGTTAGCACAGGGAGAGGCAACAGTGAAAGAGCTGGCGGAACCGTTTGCCATGAGCCTGCCCGCCATTTCCAAGCATCTGAAGGTGCTGGAACGCGCCGGACTGATCATCCAGGGGCGGAAGGCACAGTGGCGACCGTGCAAGATCGATGCCGCTCCGCTGAAGGAGGCAGCGGATTATATCGGTCTATATCGCCAGTTGTGGGAAGCTCGATTTGACCGCCTGGACGACTATCTGAACCACATGAGTGAGAACGAGGGGAAAACGAATCATGACACAGACCACTGAACAGGATCAAGTCGCCGCGCGCACTTTCACCATCGAGCGGGTTTTCAATGCACCGCGTGAGAAAGTCTTTGCCGCCTTCACCGATTGCAAACACCTGATGAACTGGTGGGGCCCGCACGAATGGCCGCTGGCACACTGTGACATGGACTTCCGCGTGGGCGGCTCCTGGCACTATGCGATGAAGGAAACCGCCACTGGCAACATGTCCTGGTGGCTGATGTTCTTCGATGAAATCGCCGCGCCCGAATTCATCCGCTACCGGGATGTGTTTTCGGACGCCAACCGTGCGATCAACACCGACCTGCCGGAAACCGAAACCATGCTGCGCTTTTATGCGGAGGGCGGAAAGACGCGGGTCGTCAGCAGCACCGTATTTGCAAGCGAAGCCGCGCTGAAGCAGGTCATCGACATGGGCATGGAACAAGGGCTGAAAGAAACTTGGGATCGGCTGGAAGCCTACGTTTCCGCTTGAAGTGGAGTGTGCTTGGGAATGGACGCGGCGGCATTCGACCGCCGCTGTCCAGCACTTAATGAAAGGAAGCGGCTTCCCCTCATTGCATCTCTCGATCAGGCGAGTGCGACCTGCTGCTGCTGAGCGGCACGGGCAACTGCCTCCCCCATCCGCACGACTGCGCCTGCCCAGGAGAGACCACTGCCGAAGGCGATCATGGCCGTGGTATCACCGGGCTTGAGCCGCCCCTCTTCGATGGCTTCGACCAGCGCCAGCGGGATCGAGGCCGCGGAGGTATTGCCGTACTTGTGGACATTGACGAAGAACTTGTTCATCGGCAGATCGAGCGTCCGCGCGGCGGTCTCGATGATACGCAGATTGGCCTGATGCGGAATAATAAGGTCAAGATCGGCAGGGCTGACGCCGGCCTGTGAAGTGATGTTTTGCAAGCAGGAGGACAGCTTGCGGACGGCGAACTTGAAGACTTCCTGACCGTTCATGCGGATGTAGTGTTCGCGCTTATCGACCACTTCCTGAGAGACGGGCTTAACTGTGCCGCCGCCAGGAACCCAGAGGTGATGCGCCTGCCCGCCATCCGACCCCAGTTCGAAAGTCATGAGACCTGCGCCATCTTCCGAAGGCTGCAATACTACTGCTGCCGCTCCATCGCCGAAGAGGATGCAGGTGGTGCGGTCGGTATAGTCGATAGCGTAGGAGATCAGTTCGACGCCGATGACCAGCACATTGCGATAGGCCCCGGTAGCGATGAACTGGCCGGCAGTCACCAGCGAATACACGAAACCGGAACAGCCCGCCGCAATGGTGAAGGCTGGACAGGCCGCGCCCAAGGTATGCTGCACGAAGTTAGCCGGCGCGGGGAGCATGTAATCCGGCGAGGAGTTGGCGACGATAATCAGGTCAAGCTGAGCCGCATCCATCCCAGCAACAGCCAGCGCCTCGCGGGCGGCTGCGACAGCCATTGTGGTGGTCGTCTCGCCCTCGCCACGGATGCGACGCTCCTTGATTCCGGTGCGGCTGGTGATCCATTCATCATTGGTATCTACCATCTGCGCCAGATCATCATTGGTCAGCACCCGCGAAGGAACGTACTTACCCCACCCCACTATATCCGCTCGCCTGGTCATCGTTGTCAGCTCCTTAACCGATTTTGAGAACAAAACCCGGTACGCAGCCAGTACCGGGATAATAAACGAAGGCTGATTGTATCATGCTACTGCAAAGCCGGGACTTCCTGCTTCTCCCGGCGCGATTCATCCACCAGACGGCGGTAGGTCAGCAGCATGAAACCGGCCACCAGCGCCACCCCAGCGGCAATCTGGACGCGCGGGGGCAGGTAGCGAATGCGCGCCACAACGCCTTGACGGTGGCTGCCGACCAGATCGTGCTTGAGCCGCCGGACAAACCGCTTGGAGGGCTGCGCGCCGACCAGCGTCATATGCAGCCGCCGGATCAGCCAGACCAAGCTGTCCACTTCGGTGCGCGGCACCGCGTACTGGCGAATGATGCCATCCAGGTCAGCCTGTTCATCAGCGAGCAGGGCATCAGTGACGGCGGACAAGAGCGATTGAAGTTCCAGATCAGAGGTCATAATTGCTGCTGCCTTCTTTCCGTTTCGAGCTGGATGATGCCAGGGGAGCCTTCTGCTGCGCCTCAATGTCGTCTCGCAGGGCGATCAACGTCCGATGATAAAGAGACTTGATGGCGCCTTCGGTGCGGTCGAGGATTTCCCCCACCTCCGCATTGGATAAATTGGCGACAAACTTCAAATAAAGAAGCTGCTGGCGATCCTCCGGCAGCCGGGCGATGGCTCCCAAAAGCTGCGCCCGCTCCTCTTTGTCTTCGGCGGCGCTGTCGGGCGCATCCACATGCAGCCCGGTGCTGACGAATTCATCCAGCGGGATGATCTTGCGCCGCCCGCGATCCCGGTGCCAGTTAGCGACCAGGTTATGGGCGATGCGGTACAACCACGCCTGGAAGGGCACGCCGCGCTCGGTGTAGTTTTCGATGTGCAGCATCGCCCGGTGGAACACCGCCGCGGTTAAATCTTCGGCGTCATGGTGGTTCCCGGTGCGATAGTAAATGTACTTGTAGATCTTCTCGACGTAGCGTTCGTACAGCACGCCGAACGCCTCCTGGCTGGTTTTCGCCAGCAGAATGAGTTCGGCGTCGTCCAGCGTCGTCAGATCGCGGGTCTTGGGTTTACGGTTGAATAGTTTCATCGTGGGATAAAACCCGCTCCATGACGTAAAGTTGCGCGGTCATGAGGAACAAAAGCCTATCATTGAAAACGGCAATACGGCTATAGAATAGATTTTATAATCTGCACTGGTGGAGGATGTGATGCACATACGACTTGGACTCATCGCTTTGTTCGTGCTGGCAGCCGGGCTGCTGATTGTCCCACTGGCGGCCCAGGACAGCGCTGTTGATGACAGCGACCTGACCATCATCACCGGGGCTGTCACCTTTGGCACCGACGGCAGCATCATCGTCGCTGGGATCACCATTGCACCGGCCTCGGCCTTCAACCCATCAATGCTGCGCGAGGGCGATCTGGTGATCATCACCGGCGTGATGCTGAACGAAACCACCCTTCAGGCCATCAGCCTGGAATTCTTCGAGGATGATCCGGTTGAGGTCACGCCGGAACCCACCCCAGAAGCCACGCCAGAGATGACTCCTGAACCGACTATGGAAGCCACACCGGAGGTCACGCCGGAACCCACCTATGTAACCTGCGGCAACCTGAATCACCCGGTGGCGGTGCGGGTAGCGGAACGCTTTGGCGTCCCGGTAGAAGAGGTCATCGCTCTGCACTGCGCCGGCAACGGCTACGGTAACATCATCCGGGCCTACACGCTGGCAGAGCTGGCTGACGACGGCTCGACTGCAGCCGACTTCCTAGCGCGTCACCGGGCCGGTGAAGGCTGGGGCGAGATCATGCGTGAGAGCGGCGTAGATCGCTCCAAACTCGCGCCCGGCCAGGTCCTTAAACAGAACCGCGACGCCAGTTCGGCCGATGAACGGGACGATAAAGGTAAGGGCAAGGGCGATAATGGCGAGGATAAAGGCAAGGGCAAAGGCGACAACGGCGAGGATAAGGATAAGGGCAAAGGCGGGAACGGCGAGGATAAAGGCAAGGGCAAAGGCGACAACGGCGAGGATAAAGGTAAGGGCAAAGGCGGCTAGTACGAAACACAATAGGGGCGAAATGAACCTACAGATGCCTCACTCAATGCCAGACATTGAACTGTAGGTTCATTAGAGCCTCCTTGTACTGGCATCCAGCGCGACAACCGTCTATCTCACTGCGGCGCCGTTTAGCCCCAGCCGTAGATCAAGCGGAGCGCCTGCCAGGAGAAGTAGGCCGAGGCGATGAACGCCCCGATTCCTGCCCCCAACCAGCCGATCCCCCCGACCAGAAAGCGCCCGCCCTCGGCAATCAACCGGCGGCGCTCGACATCTTGTCGAAAACCCGGCTGCGACGCCTGAGTCTGCACGGCCATCCAGCCGTCGCGCAGATAGGGCCAGCCGCGCCGCACGGCGTTCAGAGCGAAGAAGAACAGCCCCGCACCAAAGATGGCGTTCAGCGTCACTGCGATCATGCGGTGTTCACTCCAGCGCCCGGCGGATGTTGACCCGCACAGCGTTCTTGATGGGTTTTTCGGCCACGAAGATGACATAGCCGCCGCCGCCAGCGCCGGAAAGCTTCCAGCCGAGCGCCTGATCCTGGTAGCGACGGATGATTTCCCAGACCGTGTCGTTGACCATATTTGGGAACATGGCGATCTGCGCTTCAAAAGATTCACGGAAATGCCGACCGAAAGCGGCCAGATCATGTCGGAGGATGGCCTGCCAGCAGGCTTCCGCCGCGACTGATAGTGCCCGCGCCCCATCTGCATCGATATGCGTGTCCAACAAAGGATCGAAACCATCGGCGCGGGGATTGAGCGGAACCAGGTAGAGCGCCTGCTCGACAAACTGGAGCGTCAGTTCATCGCCGATGTGATCGATCTTCGACGGCCAGTAGCGCCCCTCGTAGTAGGCACGGTTCAAGCCGGGAATGACAATCCCGATGGCATCCTGCGAGCCGGAGATGGCTTTGGTTCCCGGCGGATTGTCGTAGCAAAACAAGATGTAGGCCAACTTTTCTGGACTGCCTGGGGGCAGCTTCGGCCCCCATAGATCGATGGCATGGTTGCGGGTGCTGGTCGCCATACCGCTGCGCTCATTGAAGGTGATCGCTGGCTCAATCGAGATGGTCAGCACCGGGCCGGGATAATGCTGGCTGACGAAGGGCTGATCCAGCCAGCCGCCTGCCAGGTCGATCCGGTAGGGCATCTGATCGACGCGGCGCAGCGCCGTGGTCGAGCGGGACGGCAGGTCAGCATGCGGGGTGCGCTCCAGCACCACGTATTCGATCCCCAGTTCGCGGCAGAGTGCCTCTTTCTGCGGGATGCTGCCATCGGCATTGACGACGAAGAAATCCGGCTGCATCGCCCGCAGCTCGGCTTCGAAGTCGAGCATTCCCGATCCCTGGGAGATGAAAGCATCCTTGACGCAGCTCACCGACTTGACCATATACAGCCGCTCGTCTTCAGTATTGACCGGCAGGCGGCCTTTCAACTGGTAGACGGTCGCATCCGAGCCAAGCGCGACGTACAGGTCGCCATAAGCTGCCGCTGCCTGGAAGAAAGCGACATGGCCGCTGTGGAGCATATCGAAGCAGCCGCTCACAAACACTTTGGGGGTCATCGTGCGTTTCACTTTCAGCTCAGCTCGGCGGTATCCAGCAGGATCGTCACCGGGCCATCATTGAGAATCTCGACCAGCATCATCGCGCCGAAGACGCCCTGCTCGACCCGCTGGATGCCCTCGACGCGCAGCCGCGCCGCGTAGATGTCCACGAGCGGCTCGGCCTGCTCCGGACGAGCGGCATCCGTGAAGCTGGGGCGGCGGCCTTTGCGTGCATCGGCATAGAGCGTGAATTGGGAAACGACCAGCACGCCCGCGCCGACTTCCAGCGCCGAGCGGTTCATCTTGCCATCGTCATCCTCGAAGACACGCAGGTGAGCGGTCTTCTTCGCCAGCAGTTCGGCTTCCACCGGAGTATCCAAGTGAGTGACGCCGACCAGCGCCACGAAGCCCTGGTCAATCGCGCCGGTGACGCGCCCGTTCACACTTACGCTGCCTCGCCGGACACGCTGAAGGATTACGCGCATTGCTTTTAGCCTCGATGATCGATACAAATTGCAATGGCTCTAGCAATACGATCCAATAGTCTGGGATCAAGTTCGCCCAGCTTTGAACGAAAGCGTAGAACTGAAACTGACTTTATCTGAATGGTGTCGGCAGCTGACTCCTTGCGAAGTCCTGTCCCGCTTGAAGCAGGCAACCGAACAAGCCAAAAGAACTGTGAAAAGCGATCCTGCCATCCAGTAATTGGGACCACAATGCGGAGCTGCAACCTTCCTACGCCGTTTGCGCTCATGACTACCGCAGGTCTTATTTTACGGATTTCGTCACCTTCTGATGGATCAACTTCCCATACGTCACCGCGTTTGATCGTCAAGTTTGGATTCATCATCGAAAACTTCTTCGGCAAACGCCTCAAAAAGTTCAAAATCCTCGTCAGCAGAAAGCGCAAAAGCTTCGGCCACCGCAAGGCTGCGCTGCTCTGGCGGCATTGTCTCCAGCTCTTCTAGAGTGTAGCCGCGCCGGACTGGTTGAGAACCTTCAATGACCGCAATGAATTCTAGGACTTGACGCCCTTGTTCTTCAGAGAGATGGACAATCTTTTGGATCAATTCATGTTCTAGTGTTGTCATGATTTGAACTCCTCAGTCACACCACGCTGCTGTTGAAGGGCGGCTCATAGTGCATGTCTTCGGCTTTCCGCACTGTCGCCAGATGATCCTGCCAGTGCATTAGAAAGAATTCCTGGAGCGCCTGCTCGACGGTCAGGTAGCTGTCCCGCTCCGGAGCGTAGACCATCTTGCTGAAGGCGTCCATCGGCAGCCGCAGGATGAAGTCCGTGATGGTCTTCTCGCCGCGTTCCAGACCGCGCAGCGTGGTCTCCACCACTCGCTGACGGAACACTCGCGCCATCAGGTTATTGAAGCCATCCCGCGCCCCACGGGTCACGCGCGGCGCGATTCCCAACACCGCCAACTGTAGATACCAGCGCGAGAGCGTGTCCATCAACTGGAGGTGCCCCAGCAGCGCCGCCGGACTCCAGCCGTGGTAGCGGGGTTCATACCATTTGTCCTTTGGCACACTCCGCACCAACCGGATCAATTCCTGCCGCGTCTGTACAAACTCTGCAATCAGGGCACGGCGGTCATCTTCTGAATCTAGATAGCGATAATTCCGTTTAGTCTCGTTCACGCCAAACCTTCCTCTCCACCTCGTTCCATCTTGCTCCATTATAACGACAAAGGTCAGGCCGGGAACGGCGGCGCGGAGTCTGCGGCGGTGTTATCCTTGACCTTGCAGGGGGTAGAGAGATCAGTACAATCAACTCTGCATATATTCGAGAGTTCACGTTTCAGCACTGCCTGCATCTGCCAGCCCCTTCTGCCTCAGGGCGAAGGGAGCCGTCTCGACAAGTCTCTCTTGGAGAGGATTGCGGGTGAGGGCTGAGGAACAAGGAACTGTACCATACCCGTTCGGTCATGTCCGCTGGGTCAGCGGGCTGGTCAGGAGTCGCTGAAAGCTGGGGATGGATGGCCGATAGCCTGTTCGACAATCGCTACCGCTACGATTATATCTACCCGCGCGGGCGCTCCGGCGAGACTCTGCGGGCTGTCGATACGCTGGAAAACGACCGCCCGGTCGTCGTCAAACGCCCTGCGCCCAACGACGCCCCGCCGATCCGCGCCGGCCAAGAAGTCAGCATCCTCAACGAGCGTAAAGCGCTCCAGCGCCTCTCTGGGCATCCGGTCGCCACGGCGCTGCTCGGCGGCGGGCAGTTCGTCGTTGGCGGGATGGCACACCAGTATATCGTCATGGAACGCGGCCAGGGAATCATCCTGGCGGACCTGGTGCGGGAACTGGCCCAGCGCGGCGAACGCCTGCCTGAATTGGAGATGCTGGTCATCTTCGACAACCTGCTTGACCTGCTGCAAACCGCCCACAGCCGCGATATTGTCTACAACGATGTCGATGCCAAGCACCTCTTTTGGGACCGGGAGAATTACCGCCTCAAGCTGATCGACTGGGGCAATGCCGTCTTCCTAGAAGGCGACGAGATGACCCCCCAGGGCGTGAGCCGCCAGAGCGATATCTATCAGGCCGGAGAGCTGCTCTACTTCATTGTCAGCGGCGGCGGCCGTGCCGATACTCCCCGCGATGCCGGCGAGGATTTCCTGGTCAATTTCGGCGCCGATGCCGAGCGCGTCTCGCCCCGGCTGCAAGCCATCATCAGCCGCGCCGTCCACCCCAACATCAAGCTGCGCTACAAGACCATCACTGATCTGCGCCGCGCCCTGACCGAGTACCGCGACCCGATGGAACGCGAACGCAACACCATCTTGGGGCGCATCACCGACCGGCTCCGCCAGGATCGCAGCAAGGATGAACTGCAGGGCCTGCTGGATATGATCGCCCCAGTGCTGGCGGCTGATCCCGGTCATCCGCCAACCCGCAGCCTCTATGCCGAAATTCAGGCGCGGCTGCGCGATCTGGAAGTCGAAGCCGACCTGGACGCCGCCCGCATCTATCTGGAAAGCGGCAGTTGGGCGCGTGCGGTCGATCTGCTGGACGAACTACGCCAAAAAGCGCGCGGTGAGCTGCGCGGCTTGATCGACCTACTGCTGGATTTCGCCCGCACGATGTTCGAGGCGCGGCTGCCGGGCACTCCGCCCGCGGTGCTGGATGCGCTGGCCTTCCTGTTTGAAGGCATGAACTTGGAAGGTGCGCATCATCTGCTGGTGACTCCTGCGCCGGATGAGCGCACGCGCGGCATCCAGTGGCTTTTGGCCGAGCGCATCACCGCCCATACGCCAGATGTCCTGCTGCTGCGCCCCAACCTCTACCGCCTGGAAACAACTTTCAATGCGCTGGCCGCCGAGGGGCTGCCCGTCACCGAGATCCGTGCGGTGCTGGCCGAGATCAACGCTACCCTCGACCGTCTGGCTGCCTCGACCAGCGCCAGCCTGATCGAACTACGCGACGGCTACCGTTCGGTCGTTGATGGGCTGACCGCTCTCAGTACGCTGATCGACACCCTGAGCCGCCAGCCCAATATGGCCGAGCGCAAGCTGCCCTTCTCGGCGCTGGAACGCTCGATGAACGCCGCCATGACGCTGGCCGACCACATGCACGTCATCGGACGGCAGGCCACTGCCAGCCCGCGCGATGCCCTCAACGCGCTGGACAGCAGCCGCTCGATTGACCCGACCAACCCCATCTGGGATGGCGTCGCCCGGATGCTCAACGGCTTGTATGAACTGCTCGGCTCCTACCAGACCTACGTCCCTGCCGCCGACGGATCTGATCTGGCCGAGTGGCTGGTCAGCACCCGGCGGGATTTGCAGCCCTTCCGCGAACGCCTCTTCGATGATCTGCTGGCGAACATGATCGCCGGACTGGAAGCAGCGGGAGAGGCCTGGGCGGCTTACGCCGAGACCACCATTCAAGGTGACCGCGCCGCTTCGATTGACGCACTCACCGAAGCGATCAACAGTATCACCACGATCAGCCCGACGCTGGCCGGCTGGCTGAACCAGGTTCGCACCATCATCACCAACGCCGGCTACGTCGAACGCCACGCTCTCTACGGCGGGTTAGGCCGCGCTCTGGCCGACGGCTGGGAGAGCTTTGACCGCGGCCGCCTGCCGGATGCCGAACGGCTCGGCCAGCAGGCCTACGAGATTGCCCGTACCGACGCGCAGCGTTTCGCCGCCTCACGGCTGCGCGATGTCAGCATGCTGGCCCGCGCCTGGATCGAGCGCAATGTCGTCAACAACTTCCGCAGCACTCAGGCCGGACTGGTCGAGCTGGAGAAGCTCTACACGCCCGACGAACTCGCCCAGCGCGACCACTTCGCCGCCCAGATGCCCAGCAAGGATACTTACCTCAAGGCCATGGGCAAGGGGCTGGTCGAACTTTTCAGCCGCCGCAGCACTGCCGCGCCGCGCATCCTCTTCATCAATTTCATCCTGCTGGGCGTGCTGGATGCGCACGAAGGCCAGCTCGAAGATGCCGACTTCTGGAAAGAAGCTGCCATCCGCACCCTGGGCGAATACGCGGCCCGCCACCCTATGACCCGGACGCTCTCCGAGTTTATCGACCGCCGCCGCGATCTGCTGGCCGCCGCCGAACTGCTCAACAATATCACTAACCCGGCGGCGCTTGGCCGCCTGGAAGAAGCCCGCAAGCACCTTGACGACAGCCCTCAGGCACGAACTCTGGCCGCCGGCGTCCACAGCCTGCGCGAGCTAGAAGCCGCTGTGCGCGATTGGTCGGATGGCGAATTCCGCGCGGCGGGCATCAAGATCGAGAATGCCATTAACGCCCTCAGCGAACTCGAACAAGCCGCCCAGATCACGCTGACGCATTACCGCGCCTGGCTGATGGAACTCCAAGCTGGGGCCGCCGAACTGCACAACCAGTCCCGACAGCTTCAATCGGCCATCGACAGCCGCCCCGAACGCCCGACCGAAGTCCTGCGCATGGCACACCGCCGCATGGTCGAAGTGACAGCGCGGCTGCTGGGCGATTCAAACGCGGCCACGGTGCGCGGCTGGCGCGACACTTACGAGCAGTTCCTTGCCATCTACGGCGACCACACTATCCGCCGCAGCGAGAAGCTCAACCGCTTCAACCAGGCCTTCCGGGCCATGTTCATCGACCGCCACCCGGCCTACCCGCTCTACAGGCACTGGTATGACCTGACCGACAGCGCCCCAGAATTCCCCGCCCCACCCACAGATGAACCCACGCCGCGCATCACCGAGGACGAACCCATCCCGGAAACTGCGTACCGGGCTTCACGATATATGGAACCGCCAGATGTAGACCCCAGCCCGCCACGCCGCCGCATTCCGCCGCGCCTGCTGCTCATCGCCGGCGGCGGGGCCATCCTGCTGCTGGTGGTCGCCGCTCTGGCCGGGGCATTCAGCGGCGGTGGAGGGCCACAGATCGCCGTCACCATCACGGATACGCCCAGCGGCGCAGCCACGACCGCCTTGGCGGAAGCTGTCGCTCTGCAGCCAGGTGAGACGGGGGCCTCCCCAACTGCCCTGTTCGATTCGGTCGTTGCCACGGCGACGCTGCCGCCGGAGGTCTTCAATACGCCTACACTTGTCCCCACGACCGTCCCGCTGCCGACCCTACCGCCGCCCGTGGATACGCCTATTCCCTCGGAGACACCCACAGCAACACCGACTGAGACCCCTAGCATTACGCCGACACCCACGCTGACCTTCACTCCGACAGCGACGCCCACGGCGACGCTGCCGCCGGAAGGGCTGCGGGGGGATTTCAGCTTGCTCAGCCTGTTCGACCAGCTCAGCGCCGTCCCCTGGGATCGCGCCCGCTTTGACCGGGTGACAACTATTGACAGCTTCTACTGGCGGCTCGGCTCCGCCGATGTCATCGACGAGGAGATCATCCAGATCACGCTGCCAGCCGACCTGCTGGAAACCTACTACGGCAACAATGCCGCCGCCCGCATCCGCCGCATGGATGTAGAACTCACGCTGACCACTTGGAATCCAGCCTTGCTTGGCAGCGATCAGGTTTACTTCGGCGCGCTGCTGGTCGATGCGGCCAATCCACAGCGGACGGCCGGCTTGCAGGTGCAGTTGGTCGAGCCGGGCATCATCAACCTCGGCCAGCGCAGCGGCGATAAGGTCACCGTCATCAGCCAGCGCAGCGTCACCGCCGTGGTACTGCGGACGCGCCTGGAGCGCGATCCCTCGACCGGCGCGGTGCAGGTCTATGTCAACGGGCAGGCGCTCGGCCAGCCCATCTCGCTGGTCGCAGCCAATGCGCCGGTGCTGCCGGCTGTCTATGTCAAGAGCGGCGGCGTCATCGTCAGCATCTTCGCCGTCGGGGCAGGCTGGTCGATCTCGCTGCGCTGAGTGGAGAATCATTGAAGAATACACACGCGCCCATAAAACCCTGACGCATTCGATCATGTGAGGAAGATAACAATGGCTAAAGTGGTGATTACGCTGGCACAGATGAACATCGCCCTCGGCGATGTCCGCAAGAACAGCGCCTACCTGGAAAAAACCGCAGCGGAGGCCGCCCGGCGCGGCTCCCATATGGTGGTGCTGCCAGAACTCTGGTCAACGGGCTGCGCCTGGGAACAGAGCAAGGAGCTTGCCAGCGCTCTCAACAGCGGCATCTTCAACGACATGAGCGGTGCGGCTGCCCAGAACAAGATCTGTGTGGTCGGTTCCGTCCTGGAAAAGCGCGGCTTGGAAGTCGCCAACAGCGCCGCGTTCTTCGCCCCCAACGGGCGTATGTTGGGCATCTACCGCAAGATTCACCTGTTCCGCTTGATGGAAGAGGACAAATGGCTCCAGCCCGGCGGCGCGCCGCTGGCGATGGATCTGCCCTGGGGCAATACCGCCCTGGCGATCTGCTACGATCTGCGCTTCCCGGAACTGTTCCGCCGCTATGCCGTCAACGGCGCCAAGATGATGATCGTCCCCGCCGAATGGCCGCTGGTGCGTTTGGAACACTGGCGGGCGCTGGTCATCGCCCGCGCCATCGAGAACCAGTGCTATATGGTCGCCTGCAATGCCGCTGGCCCCATCGGGAATGAAACCTTTGCTGGGCATTCAATGATCGTCGATCCGTGGGGTAAGGTCGTGATCGAAGGCGGCGAGACGCCGCAGCTCCTCACCGCCGAGATCGACATGGATGTCGTCGATGAAGTCCGCGACCGCATCCGCGTCTTTGAGGATCGCCGCGCGGAACTGTATTGAACGCGCAGCCAACTTCTACGGCGGTAGACCATGACCGGCTCAACACCCGCAGCCCATTCCCTCCACATCGATGTCCTGACGCTGTTCCCAGCAATGTTCCAGGGGCCGATGACCGAAAGTATGCTCTGGAAAGCGCGGGATCGCGGCCTGCTTGATCTGCGGCTGCACGACATCCGCGACTTCACCACCGATAAGCACCGCACTGCCGATGACATCCCCTACGGCGGCGGCGGCGGCATGATTATGAAGCCCGAACCGGTCGTCGCCGCCATCGAACACGCGCTGGCCGACGCGCCGCCAGGAACGCCGGTCATCCTGATGACGCCGCAGGGGCGGGTATTCAACCACCACATCGCCGTAGAACTCTCGCGGTATGATCGGCTGGTGCTGGTCTGCGGGCGCTACGAGGGGATCGATGACCGCGTGCGCCAGCTCCTCATTACCGACGAACTCAGCATTGGCGATTACGTGCTGACGGGCGGTGAACTGCCAGCGATGGTGGTGATCGACGCGGTTGTGCGGCATATCCCCGGCGTGCTGGGTGCGGAAGGGGCTGCCGCAGCCGACAGCCACGCTGACGGCATCCTCGAAGGACCGCACTTCACCCGGCCGCCCGTCTTCCGCGGCCTGAGCGTCCCGCAGGTGCTGCAAGAGGGCGATCACGGCAAAGTCGCCCGCTGGCGGCGCGAGCAGGGACTCCGCCGCACCTGGGATCGCCGCCCGGATCTGCTCCTCAAGGCGGAGCTGACTGAAGACGAACGCTACCTGCTGGGGCGCTTCGCCGACGAAGACTCACGCCGTTAGGCCGCTTCGTCAGGCACAGGCGGCGGGGCGGGACAGAACAGCCCTCAGCCTTACTTCCCCACTTTGATATCCATCCATACCGGACAGTGATCCGATGCTTTGGGGTTGTCTGTGCCGACTCCCTCAAAGCGCGGACCCGTGTAGCGATCCGCCCGTTTGGGCGATCCACGCCGTTCGATCTGCGGGGCGTGGGGGTTGGCGGTCGCCAGACTCTTGGAGAGCAGCAGATAGTCTAGTTGGTGGTATGACGCTGGGATCTTGCAAGAGCGGTTGCCCTTGTAGAAATGCGTCCAGCGCTCCTCCGGCGGCAGCCGGTCCACCACGTTGACGAGCTGGCTCCAGCCAACCAGTTCAGCGATGCCGGTCTCGCCCTGCGCATCCGTGTCCATATAGTCGTTCAGATCGCCCAGCACAATGAACGGCTTACTTCCCGCCCGCGTGCCAAAGCGGCTGGTGATGATCTTCTTGACCTCGCGGGCCTGCTCCATGCGCTTGTCGCGGGTACTGCGCCGCCCGTTGCAGGGATCATCCTTATCCAGCATCGATTTGAAGTGGTTGACGAACAGCGTCAGCGTGACGCCGTTCGTCAGCAGGATGTCCACTTCCAGGCAATCGCGGGAGAAAATCAGGTCACCCTTGTGGTTAACCTGATGCTGGTACGTCCGCACATGGGTGATGGGATAGGCACTCAGTACAGCGACATCGATCAGGCGAGGATCGTTGCCGTCGATGGCAACGGCATAGGGAAATATCTTACGGCCGCCGAGGAAAGTATTGCGGAAGCGCCGCAGCGTATCCAGATTCTCGACCTCTTGCAGCGCCAGCACATCGGCCTTCAGCGCATTGATCGCCTGGGCAGTGATACGCTTTTCATCTTCGCTGGCGATCTGAAACAGGGTCTGGTCAGCGAGCCAACCATCTTGGACGACCTGGTTGGGATTCACATTCTTCTCGAAGCGGTAGCGGGCGAACAGATTCTCCACGTTGAAGGTAGCCACACGCACGGTCGTCATCGATCAAGCCTTTCGTTGATCTTGCCTCACCGGAAAGTGTAACCGACCCCCGGCCTGTGTCCAAGATTCTTAGACGGCAGGGAGCTTTTCGATCCCCGCTTTCACCTCGCTTAGGAACGACTTTCACACCAGACCCACTCCAACAGCGGCTCCAGCGGTTTGGGCAGCTTCCCCTGATAGCTCAGCGCCAGCCGGTAGCGCGCCCGCGTCATGGCCGTGAACAGTTTGCGGCGCCCCTGCGTGACGGCTTCGGGATCGTCCGGGTGCAGGAAAGCCTCGTGAAGGTGCGGCAGGAAAACCGCTCGGAACTCCAGCCCCTTGATCCGCTCGATGTTCTGGACGTAGACCCCCCGGCTGCTCCAAGGCGACCAGCGGTCGAGATGCCAGCGCCCATGGCAGAGGATGGCGATCTGCGCGGCAGGCAGCCCCTCGCGCAGCAGCCGCTCAATCTCCCCGTCTATAAAGGCGGTCTCCGCCTCGCGGTCGCGGCAGGCCACCAGCACCGGCAGCGGCCCACTGCCCAACTCGTAGGAACCAAAGTCCGGTCGGGCCAGGTCTTCCGTTGACCGCAGCCCTTCATCGGCTTCGATCAGGCTGTGTGCAGCCTGGCTGATCTCGCGCGTCGAGCGGAAGGGCACCCGCAGGACCCGTGACCGCCCGACGACGTGCAGCCCCTTCTGCGCCCATGTATACGAGCGGAAGATGCTCTGCGCTGGATCATCGCAGATGAACAGACTCCCCTCTGGCTTAAGCAGTGCGCGCGCCACGCCGATCCACGACGGCGCAAAATCTTGGGCTTCGTCGATCAGCACTCCGTCATAGATGGCGCGCAGCGGATGCCGGCGCGTGGTCAATACCTCCAGCGCCCGCAGCGCCACGTCATCCCAATCCCAAACGCCCTGAGCCTGATATGCCCGGTACTGCGTGAAGAGCGCATTGATGAATTCGCGCCGCCCTCGGTCGAGCCGCTGACCGCGTCCACGCCGGTCCGCCTCCAGGTACGCTACCGGGTCGATCAGCCCCATCTCCTTGCGCCAAGCGAATTCCGCGGCCACAAAATCTGCGCTGAGACCTTGCGCTTGCAGTGCCTCATGGGCGTGGTCGCGCAGCCAATCCCGCGTCCGGATCGGATCGCGCCAATCTCGCCTCAGGATGAAGCGGCAGAGCTGGTGAAAGTGAGCCACCCGCACCCGTTCCTCTGGGAGTCCGATCCGTGCTCGCAGGTCCCGTGCCAGCTCGACGTTGAAGGTCAGCACCAGCAGACGGGCGTTAGGATACCGCTCGGCCAGATGCTTCGCCCGCCGCGCCAACACCAGCGTCTTGCCGCTGCCGGCCACACCGCGCACCAGCCGCACTCCAATGTTCTCTGCCAGCCCGTGGATGTCCTCGGAGTCTTCGTCGTCGCCGAACATTGCTATCTGCCGGGGGAGCGTGGACTGCACCGGCTCGGTAATCACCCCGTACTGCACCACCGTCAGCGTGCCGATGGGCAGACCCTCATCATTTTCGACCATCAGTGAAGGATTCAGCACCTCGCGGATGATGTCCAGCATATCCAGAGAGAGCGGCCGCTCCAGCGGGAAAGTCCAAGGGAGCGCGTGGATCGCCTGCTGAAGCTGCGCCGGGCTGGTCAGCGCTTCTTTGCCGATCACTACACCGCGCGGCCAAACGCCCTTCTTCTCGAACTGCTGGATGACCGAACGAGAGATGCGCGGCAGCGCTACCATCACCTGCCAGGGAAAGGCCAACCGCTTCCGGCCTTTGTACTGTTCCCAAAGTTCTGCCCGCGTCTCGAAGCGCTGCTTGAGGTCGTAGGCATAGCTCTCCGCCGTCCGCACCGGGTTGTCGTAGCTGACCAACTGACCATCATGGCGGCGGGTATGGATGGTGCGCTGGTCACCGCCGGTCAGCTTCACCCAGTCCTTGACCTCCAGCACAACCACGCCGTGCAGCGCACTGACGATGACGAAATCGGGCTTGCGGCTCCGCCCATCATCCGAGATCAAGCGGGGTTCATGGTGGAAAAAGAACTGTTTGCGCGGCAGATCGCGCAGCAGCCGGTAGAGGAGTTTTTCGCCGTAGGTGGGTGTGGGCAGAACAGCCATTGGTTTTCGGTCAGGCGAACGTTTGCAGCAGGTTAATGCTGCCAGTATAACAACACATCCGTACTCAGGCCAGCAGTGCCTCCAGCGCTGGATACGTCCCGCTCAATACGGCCAGGAAAGCCCGCGCCACCGGACTGAAATAACCGCTCCGGTCCCAGACCACCTTGAGCGTGCGCGTCAGCCGCTCACCGCGGACGGGCAGCGCCCGAAGCATGCCCGCTTCGACTTCGCGCTGAATGACATATTCGGGCAGGATCGTCAGGCAGGTTCCCGCCATCACTGCCCGCTTGATGGCTTCCGGGCTGTCGAACTCTGCACCGACGGCCGGTTCAATCCCGCGCTGGCGCAGCACTTGATCCACCCAGATGCGCGACTGGCTGTTGGGGGGGCGCATCACGAAGGTCTGCCCGGCCAGTTCGTCCAGCAGAACAGCCTCAGCATTCCACCAGGGGTGACGGCTGCCGACGACCACCCGCTGCTCGATTTCGGCCAGCTCCAGCCAGCCGAGCCGTTCATCAAGCTGGCTGTCTAGTTCACCTTCGAGCAGGCCCAGATCGAGCCGCTGCGCCATCACCGCCGCGACAATTTCGGCAGTGACGCCGGTCTGGATGGCGGCCGTCAGCTTAGGATAGCGCCGCCGGAAAGCCTGCACCCAATCGGGAGCCAGATAGCTGGCAACGCCGGGTGTTGCCCCCAAGCTGACCTTCCCTGCCGTAAGCTGCTCGACATCGGTCAGCGCGGTTTCCGCCCGCGCCACCAGCGCGAAGATGTCACGGGCATAACGGTAGAGCGTCTCGCCCGCCGGGGTCAGCCGCACGCCACGCCGCCCCCGCTCGAACAAAGTGCGCCCCAGGCTCGCTTCCAGTTCCTTGATATGCTGGCTAACCGCCGACTGGGTGATGAACAGCCGCTCGGCAGCGGCGCTGAAGCTGCCCTCTTGGGCCACATGCAGGAAAATCTGGAGCTTGTAGAGGTCAAACATGTTTTGAGCAGCCTGCCATTAGTGTGGACTAATGGCATAGCATAAGCGATTGAGGGGAACTCTGCCAGCCCACCGGCAGTTATACTAGATGTGGTATGTTTATGCTCTATATCCGGAAAACCCAATGAACCTATTCAAATCCCTGTTCAGCAGCGCAGTGGTCAACAGCATCAGCGCCAGTGAAGCTAAAGCCCGCCTCGACGAAAAAACGCCGCTCTTCATCTTGGATGTACGCGAGCCGGAGGAATTCCGCGCCGGTCACATTCCCGGAGCCAAACTGATCCCCATCGGTGAGCTGGGCCGCCGCATGTCAGAGCTGCCCCCCGACCGCGAAATCCTGTGCGTCTGCCGGTCAGGATCGCGCAGCGGCATCGCTACACGCCAGTTGATCAACGCCGGCTACAACGCCGTCAATCTGCAAGCCGGCATGATCGGCTGGCAGATGGCCGGCTTCAAGATCAAGCGGGGCGCATAAGTGCTTCTCCTCGATTTGCTGCTGGGCTTCGGCATCGGTACGCTGATCGGCATGCTCGGCGGGGGTGGTTCGATTCTGACCGTGCCCGCCCTGGTTTATCTGGTCGGGCAAACGCCGCAAGCTGCCATCACGACATCGCTGGCGATTGTGGGCGCGAACAGCGTCATGGGAGCCTACTTTCACCGGGCGCGCGGGACGCTCAACGGGCGCGTCGCTTTGGTGTTTGGCGGCGCGGGAATGGTGGTCGCTTATTGGGCAGCGGGTCTCTCGCGGCAGATTGCGCCCAGCCTGCTCATGGTCGCCTTCGCCGTCCTGCTCGTCATCATCGGGATCGTGCTCATCGCCCGTAAGACTCCTGAAGCGCCGCCCCAAGATGCTGACCTTGCCATCTGGAAGGTGGTCGCCAGCGGCGCCGTCGTTGGTCTGCTGACCGGCATCCTGGGCGTGGGCGGCGGCTTCTTGATCGTCCCGGCGCTGGTGATGCTGGTCGGGCTGCCAATCCACAAAGCCGTCGGCACGTCCCTGCTCATCATCGCCATGAACAGCTTGGCTGGGTTCCTCGGCCATCTGGGCGAGACGGCGCTGCCGCTCGATCTCATCGCTCTGTTCGTCCTCGGTGGACTGGCGGGGACATTTGCCGGGGTGCGCCTCGGCCAACTCATCAATGCCCACCTGCTCCGGCGCGTGTTCGCGGTGTTCATCATCGGGCTGGCGCTCGTCCTGCTGGCCGATCACCTGCCGAAGGCGCTGGGATGAAGTAAGGTTCCTGAAAAAACTTATTGAAAAAAACTTATTGAAATCTGTCCGGAGATCATCCGGGTTCAGGAGATGGAGAGAGCCAACATGAACGAAACGACTGCCGCGAAACTGGGACTGACCGTCCAACTGAAAACCGATTATGCCACCGCCCTCGAACGGGTGACGGCCGCGCTCAAGGCTGAAGGCTTCGGCGTGCTGACCGAAATCGATGTCAAGGAGACCCTCAAGAAGAAGCTGGATGTTGACTTCCGCCCGTACAAGATTCTCGGCGCATGCAATCCGCCGCTGGCCTACCGGGCGCTTTCGACCGCGCCGGAAATCGGCCTGATGCTGCCGTGCAACGTGACCGTCTCGCAGATCGATGATGCGACCGTTCAGGTGGACATCGTTGACCCTATGATGATGATGGGCGTCATCACCCATCCCGATCTGAAACCGATTGCCGAAGAAGCCTATGCCAAGCTGAGCCGCGTCGCCGCCAGCCTAGAAGAGAAGGAATAACCTGCTATGCCACTGTTTGAGTACGACTGCCCCGGCTGCGGGCGACCGTTCGAGAAACTCGTCCGCAGCGCATCCCAAGCCGATGAGGTCGTCTGCCCGGCCTGCGGAAATCCGCACGTCAAGCGCAAGCTGTCTACCTTCGCCGTGAAGGGCAGCAGTGCTGGGTCACGCCCGGCCGCGGTTCCGGTCTCCTCTGGCGGTCTCTGAGGGGCTGGTCGTAAGTGCTGACCGTGTGTCAGCCACCATGCTGAAGCAGTTTATAGTAGTAGGGCGGCGGAATCAGCCGCCCTTTCATTTTCTGGCGGTCTCCGCAAATTCGACACATCTCCTTCATAGTTTCTACACACTCCTGATCTATTCTGGGGGCAGATCAGTGAACCCGAATATGAAGGAGCAAGAACATGAGTACCCGAAAACTGATCGTAATCGCTGCCCTAGTTTTGGTGGCGCTGGCCCTGACCGTGAGTGTGATCGGCGCGCAGGGGCCGGGAAATGGGAATGGCGCTGGTCAGGGCGGCTGCCCGGACTGGGCTAACTGCCTCACCGATCCGCAAGCTGTGCCGAATGGCCCGAACGGCCGCTTCGGCCAGGATGATCCGCAGGGTTTCGGCCTGCGCAATGGAATGAATAGTCCTGGCGGATTTGGCGACTTCTCCGATCTGCCCGCCGCAGCGGCTGGCCCGCTCCCGGACTCGGTTATCCAGGCCATGAATGCCGGGCTGATGGATGAGTACAACGCCTATGCCGCCTACGCCGCCATCATGGAACAGGTGGGCACGGTGCGCCCCTTCACCAATATTCAACGCGCCGAAGCGCAGCACATCGCCGCCTGGGAGTACCTGTTTGAACGCTACGGCCTGGAACTGCCCGCCGCCCCTGAGTCGGTGACGCTGCCCACCTTCGCTTCACGGACAGAAGCCTGCCAATTCGCGGCTGATGTGGAGAGCGCCAACCTGAACCTGTATGCCGAGATGGCCGCAGTCGTCGCCGACTACCCGGACATCCTCCAGGTGGTCACCGCGCTGGGCGATGCCTCCGAGTTCAGCCACCTGCCCGCGCTGGAACGCTGCGCCGGACTGTAAACTCCTCTGTACATCTCCGCCTCTCTTGTGTGGGGACACCGCGCCGGTTGGTGCGGTGTCCTTTTCTAGTGCCCAGCATGCCTTCACAATCTACATGCTTTCGACACAGCGCCTTCACAATGTCTACACAACTTCGCCCTATGCTGAGCGCATCACAATCAAAGGGAGGCACAATCTCATGACACAGCGAAACGACATCTCCGCACAGACCCGGCGCAACTGGCTGGTGGATGCGGCGGTATTTACCGGAGCCACCGCCGCTGCCCTCTCCAGCTTCTACTTTCTGGCAGTTCCCTCCGGACGCAATGAACTCACCCTCCTGCTGGGGCGTGAAACCTGGGACGACCTGCACACCTACGGCGGCTTGCTCATGATTGGAGCGGTAGTCGTCCATTTCCTGCTGCACTGGTCATGGGTCAAGATGACGGCAAAGCGGGTCTACAACCACGCCCGCACCGGAACTGGACGCTTCGCCAGCGGTGCAAAGACCAACATCATCATCGACGCCGTCATTGCAGTTAGCTTCCTGCTGGCCCCACTTTCTGGCCTGTACTTCTTCTTTGCGCCGGAAGGCGGCTACCAGGGCGGCCGCAATTTGGCTTGGGACCCGAACTTCCTGTTCGCCCGGCCAATCTGGGACTTGATCCACACCTGGTCGGGTGTCGTCATGATTGCTGCCGCCGTGCTGCACTTCGCCATCCACTGGGGGTGGATCAAGAAAGTGACGTCCCGCATCGCGACCGGGCTGCTGCCCAGCCGCCGCGCCCCAACCACCGAGTCTGCCGCCTGAATTCACCGGACAGTCTGCTGCACACCTCTTGGGAGACACACCTCATGTTGAAGAAAACGATCCTCTACACCGCCTTCGGTCTGTTTGTTGGCTTGATGGTCATCGGAGCCTACAACCGCAGCTTGATCCAGTTTGACCGGCTCAACCCTGGCGCCAAATCCGCCGAAGCGAATGAAAGCCATGACGAGGCCGGAACCGCCGCAGCCGCCAATCCCATCGCAGGCTGGCAGACACTCTCTGGCACAGCAGCCCTGGTGAATGCCGATGGTCTGGTCATCCTGGCCGGAAGCGGCGAGGTCTGGATAGAAGGACAGCCCTGGTCATATGCCAGCAGCAGCGGTTTTAGCGCCGCCGCAGGTGACAGCCTGCTCCTAGAAGGTTATGATGAAGACGGTGAATTCAAGGTCGGACGGCTCACCAACCTGTCCACCGGGCAGATGGTCATCCTGCGTGATTCTGCTGGGGTCCCCGCCTGGCGCGGCAGCGGACGCGGCCAGTCTGGCTCCTAAAGAACGCTCGAAGGCTTGGTTCCATGACCCGCAAAATCCTGATTGCCGACGATGAGCAGCACATCTTGGAAACCGTCGCCGCTTACCTCCGGCAGGAGGGCTACCAGGTGGTGACCGCCCGGAACGGCAGCGAAGCAGTTTACAGCTTCCGCCACGAACAGCCTGATCTGGTCATCCTGGATGTGATGATGCCGGAAATGGACGGATGGCAGGCGGCGCGCTTGATCCGCAAGGACAGCAGCGTGCCGCTGCTCTTCCTGACCGCCCGCATCGACGACGCCGACCAGATCACCGGATTGGAACTCGGCGCCGATGAATACATTGCCAAACCCTTCAGCCCGCGCGTGGTCGTCGCCAAGGTGCGGGCGCTGCTGCGCCGGGCCTACGGTGAACTGGCCCAGGAGCCGCAAATCTGGCGTGTCGGTGATCTGGAACTCAACGCCGAAACGCGGCGGGTGACGGTGGCAGGTCAAGCAGTTGATCTCACCCCCAGCGAGTTCGGCATCCTCCAAACGCTCATCGCCCGTCCAGGACGAGTCTTCACCCGCATGGAACTGCTCGATGCGGTGCAGGGCGAAGCCTATGCTGGCTACGAACGCACCATCGACGTGCACGTCAAAAATCTCCGTCTGAAGATCGAACCAGATCCGCGAACGCCGCGTTACATCGAAACGGTCTACGGCGTTGGCTACCGCTTGAGGACAGCCGATGAATAAGCTGTGGGTGCGCCTGTCGCTGGCGCTGCTGGTCATGGCCTGGGTTGGGGTCGGCGTGATGGCGCTAGTCATCACCCGCTCAACCGAATCCAGCTTCCGGGAATATCTGGCTCGCAGCGCGACCAGCGCCGCCAGCACGGATCAGATTACTCGGCTGCAAAGCTACTATGCCGAGAACGGGAGCTGGACAGGGGTCGATGCGCTGTTGGATCATCGCGGGCAGGGGACAGGCCAGGGTCAGGGCGGCACGCGCGGCGGTCCCATGCTGGTCGCCGACGCGCAGAAACAAGTCATCGCAGCCACTGCTGCCGAGCGAGTCGGCACGCCCCTGACCAGTGATGAACGAACGCGCGCCGCTGCCCTAGTCGTAGACGGCCAGACGGTCGGCTGGTTGGTACGGCTGTCGCCAGGACAGGCCGCGCTGGGCGCATCCGAGACGATTTTTCTGGAAGAAACCAACCGGGCGCTGGTCATCACGGTGCTGGTCGCCACTATCCTAGCAGTAGCAATTGGTGCGGCTCTAGCTTGGCTGATCGCCGCCCCGATCCGCCGCTTGACCCACGCGGTACACAGCCTCTCGGCTGGACAGCGGGGGCAGGCAGTCCCCGTAGAAGGCACCGAGGAAACCCGCTCGCTGGCTCAGGCTTTTAACGAGTTCTCGCGCCAATTGGCCGAAGGCGAAGCCCTCCGCAAGCGCATGGCTGCGGACATCGCCCACGAACTCCGGACTCCGGTTAGCGTCCTACGCGGCCATCTGGAAGCGATGCGCGATGGTATTTTTCCGCTTGACCAGAACCACCTGGCCATAGCCTATGACCAGACTCGCCACTTAGGGCGGCTGGTTGAAGACCTACGCCTGCTCACCCTGGCGGAAGCCGGCCACCTCCCGCTGGAACGCCAGCTCACGGCTCCGCAGGCACTTGTCCGCGAACTGGTGGAAGGATTCCAACCGCTGGCACTCGATGCGGAAATTGATCTGCGCTGCGCCTGTGCCGAAGACACGCCGGCTGTTCTGGCCGATGCCGGACGGCTGCGCCAGGTCCTCGGCAACCTGCTGACCAATGCCCTGCGCCACACCCCAACTGGTGGGCAAATCCGGGTGACTGTGAGCCGCGCGCAGGATCGTGCCCGCTTTGAAGTCTACAACTCCGGCAGCCAGCTCACGGACGAAGAAGCTCGCCTGATCTTCCAACCGTTCTGGCGTTCATCTGCAGCCCGCGAGCAGGACAGCGGTGGCAGCGGCTTGGGGCTGGCAATCGCCCAACAGTTGGTTACGCTGCACGGCGGCACGCTGGGCATCAGCACTGACGTGGGTGGAATCATCTTCTGGTTCGAGATTCCGGGTACGGCTTCCAAACCTCCACCCGATCACACACCCTGATTGGGAAATTATTCATAACTCTTAACCACCCTCTGTATTGCCACTGGGATACACTGAATCTAATCCGTTTCGCATTCCTATTTGTGCAGCCACGCACTGGATGGGCTGTGTGACCGTTCGAACTTCGCTGCTTCGCCGCTTCCCTGCAAGAATCAACCTCCGCCCTGGGGGACGCCACTCAAACATTACAACCAAGATGAAGCCAGACCACGCCAATGCAGCCGCGCAGGCCGCGCTGCCCCGCGTGCGCTTTCCCGTCCATCTCAAGATCACGCTGCCGTATGTGTTCTTGGCGTTCATCCTGGCGCTCATCAGCGCTTTGATCGTCTCCCAGTTGATGCTGGAATCGCTGGAGGATCGCTTCGTCAACCAGTTGGTCGAGGCCGGTAAGCTGACTTCCGATCACATGGTGGTTGAAGAGCGCAGCCGCCTTGAAACCCTCCGCTTGCTGGCAAACACCGATGGCATGGTTCGCGCCATCCAGATCGGAGACGCTGACCGTCTGCGCCGTCTAGTACTGCCGGTGGCCGTCAATGCCGGTGAAGAAGCCATCGACATCGTATCGATGTCGGGGATCAGCCTGCTGTCAGTCCGCCAGGTCAGCCTGAGCGATTACCAATTTACCAGCGGCGAAAACCTCACAGCGATCCCTTTGGTGCAGAAGGTGCGCGATGGCGCGCTTGACTCCTACGGCGACAAGTACGCCGGTCTCATCGAACGTCCGTCGGGACTCTATTTCGCCATCGCCGGGCCAGTCTTCGATGTGGAGGGCGTTCAGGTCGGCATCATCCTGGTTGGCCGCTCCCTCGGAACGCTGGCCGCTGAACTCCGCCAGCAAACCATGGCCCAGATCAGCCTATATGCTTCTGACGGACGCCCGCTGACTTCCACCCTGCTCGGCATCGCCAGCCAGCAGGCCATCGGCCCCACCTTGCGATCTCGTTCGGATTATGCCGACGGCGGCAGCAATCCCAGCCGCTCACTGGTCTTCGGAAGCATTCCCTACCGTGAGATTATCGGCACCTGGCAGGCTCGCGGCACGACATCGCTGGGCTACATCGGCACCGCCCTCCCGGAAACGTTCCTCGTCAGTCCCAGCGATCACATCAAAGCCGCCATCATCCTCGTGCTGACGGCAGGGCTGTTTTTGGTCGTTTCGGTGGGTCTGCATCTCTCCAAACGGATCACCGAGCCGCTGCTCCAACTAGTCCAGGCTTCGGCTAGCGCCGCCCGCGGCGACCTCCGCGCCAGCGTCACCCCGCGCGGGAGCGACGAAATCACTGTACTGGGCCACGCTTTCAATCAGATGATGGCCGGCCTGCGAGAAGCCACCGAGCAGCGCATCCGCGAAGTCGAGCTGGTCAAAGCGCTGGAACAAGAACGTGAACTGCGCCGGATGAAATCGCGGTTCGTCTCGGTTGTCTCGCACGAATTCCGCACGCCGCTGGCAACCATCCTCTCATCCAGCGAATACATCCAAGCTTACGGCCACACCATCCCGCCAGAAAAACGTGAGAAGCACTTCCAGCGCATCCAGAATGCCGTCAAGAATATGACCACGCTGCTTGAGGAAGTCTTGGTGATTGGCCGCAGCGAATCAGGCCGCCTGGAATTCACCCCCTCCGAAGTGGACATGCTCCAGTTCTGCCGCGAATTGGCCGAAGAGATCGAATCCACCACCAAAGGCACGCATCGTATCCATCTGCGAACACGCGGTGAACATACCCAGTACTGGGTGGATACCAAACTGATGCGTCTCGCCATCAGCAATTTGCTCTTCAACGCCGTCAAGTATTCCCCCCAGGGCGGCGAGGTCCGGCTGGGCTTTATTGGCGAAGTCGATCAATTCTCAATCATCGTCCAAGACTCTGGCATCGGCATCCCAGAAAGCGACCAGCAGCGTTTGTTCGAGACGTTCTACCGGGCATCCAATACCAAAAATATCCCCGGGACTGGGTTAGGACTGTACATCACCCGCATGGCCGTGGATTTACACGATGGAACCATTCGCTTCCAGAGTCAGGTTGGGGTCGGCAGTACTTTCATGATTACCATTCCGCTCCGCCGGCCCGAAGCGAAGTAAGGCAGGAAGATCGATGACTCAGGTTTACATCTTTGAAGACGAACCCGAAATCCTCGACAACATTGTCGATATTCTGACCGCCGCCGGCTTCGAGGCCGAAGGAACGGTCAGCAGCCTTGATGGGCTGTCATACGTCCAGCAGAAACAGCCAGAAGTGATCGTTTGCGACATCGGGATGCCGATCATGGACGGCTACACCGTGCTGCGGAACATCCGTCAGGACCCGCGGACGGCTGCTGTGCCGTTCATCTTTTTGACGGGTCAGGCCGAGCGCGACCGCCAGCGCCAGGGCATGGAATTGGGCGCCGACGATTACATCACTAAACCGTTCACCCAGGCCGAACTGCTCAAAGCGATACAGGCGCAGCTTCAAAAGCACAGTCTCATCGAGCAGAAGTATGAAGCCACGCTCCAGGCCCTGCGCGGGAACATCGCCTATGCTCTGCCGCACGAACTCCGCACGCCGCTCACCCAGATACAGGGTTTTGCCGATCTTATGCTGCTTTCGGAAGGGCAGATGCAGCCTGCCGAAGTATTGGAAGCCGCTGAAGCCATCCGCAGAGGCTGCGAGCGCCTCAACAACCTGATCGAGAATTACCTAGTCTACGCCCAGCTAGACCTGATCGAGGGCGATCCTACCCGTGCCCATGCCCCCAACGAAGGCTGCTGCATGGCAGCCCCAGTTACCCGCGCCTTGGCTGAATATCAGGCAGGCCGCTACAGCCGTCTGTCAGATCTGACACTGGATATGGAAGACGGCGCTCTCCGCTTAAACCAAGAGGACTTCGGCAAGATCGTTAGTGAACTCGTTGATAACGCCTTCAAGTTCTCGAAAGAAGGCACACCCGTCACCATACGAGGACGCGCCGCTGGTGATTCCTACCGGATCGAAGTCGTCGATCAGGGCTGGGGGATGACCAAAGCGCAGATCGCCGCCGTCGGCGCCTATATGCAGTTCGACCGCAAGCTGAACGAACAGCAGGGTATGGGGCTGGGATTGACGATTGCCAAACGCCTGATCGAGTACCATCATGGCAAACTGACCATCACCAGCGAAGCAGGCAAAGGAACGACCATGGCCTTTGTACTGCCGCTTGAGCGCGCATCATCACCGGACAGAGAAGGGATGCCGCAGAACATAAAGGACAGGAATGAAAACCGTTCTAGTCGTCGATGACGACACACTGACTCAGACGCTTTTCCGGCGTCTGCTCGAACCTCTGGACATTCAGGTGGTCGGCGCTTCGTCGTCGGACGAAGGCATTCGCTTGGCACGGGAAATGCAGCCTGCCTTGATCCTAATGGACATTTATCTGCCCGGCCAGGTTGGCAACGGTCTGCTGGCGACCCGCATCATCCGCGCTGAAGATGGTCTGCGGAACATCCCCATTATCCTGATCACAGCGGGTGTTGTCCCCTATGAGGAGGTGAACGCGCTGCCGGGCATTGCCTGCATCCGCAAACCCTTTGAACTGAAGAGTTTGATCGAGACGGTCAAGGCCGCCTTGGGCTGAAGAAGATTGCGAGCAAGATTGCGTGAAGCACCCGGGTTGTCCACCGCAGAACAGCAGACGCCGTCGCGCGGCGTCCGTCCTGCCTGTCATTATCCTCATCTCCAGCCTGTGTCTCTGCGCAGTTATCCCAAGTCTGCTCATTCGGTCGCGCATTGATGCCATTCCGGTGAACCTACGTTCGTCCCTCCGCGCCGACTACAGTGCCGACCGGCGCAACCTCAGCTTTTCCAACATCGATCTGGGCTTAGTGCAGGACTATTGGCTGGATAACAACCTCTCTCCGACAGAAGCCGCTCAACGGCTCTCCACGCTGACCGCTCTCCTGCAAACTCCCGTCCCTACCGTCACGGCCCTACCAGGGCAGACCAGACCGCAGCCCACACCCGCCCTGCCGAGTCCTACGTCCGTTGAAGAACAGGTTGCTTCACCGAGTCCAACTTCAACCGTCCTTCCGTCAGCGACGCCGCTTGCCACTGCATCCCCGACGCTGCCGCCTAGTCTCACGCCTACTCCGCCCCCTTCACCCACCGCCTCGGCGATGCCTCTTCCCTCCCCAACAGCGTCTAACACTGCCGCGCCAGCCCTGCTGCCCAGCCCAACCCCCACGGAAGCGGCTCCGCACTTGCGGACGCTGCCTTCGCATCCAACACCGACGGCAAGCTTCATACCGCGCCCACCTGCGAACCCACCGCCAACGATTACCCTGCTGCCCACGGCTGCCCCGCCGCCAACAAGCATTCCGCTCCCTACACCTACCTCACCGCCAACAGGCACTCCACTGCCCACGGCTGAGCCGCCTCCACTACCCATCGTAGCACCACCTATCATCACACTGACTGCTGGCGAACTAAGCGTGCACCCGTTATGTTCTGACAATCCCGATGTCGAACGGCGCTGGGACATCACCAACACGGGCGCCGCAGAAGTGACCTTCACTTGGGAACTACTGGGACAAGATGAGAGCGGAACAGGAACAGTCGGAGCCAATGCATCAGTGGTGCTATCCACCGGGGCTAAGACAGGAACCACTGTCATTCGGATCAGCGCGCCTGGTTACCAGTCCATCACGGCGGTAAATCACGGCGAGCTTTGTCCTCCCAGTTTCGTACTTCCACCGCCAGAGATGCCAACGCAAGAGCCGCTCCCGCCTGAACCTTCGCCGACCGGGCTGCCTGCCCCACCGCTGGAGCCGACCGCGACCGCAGCACCCACTCAAACACCGGAACCGACTGTGACCGCAGCACCCACCCAGACGCCGGAACCGACTGCAACGCCGGGGTAGTGATTCGCGGTCTCCTACTGGCTGCCGTAACATGCCGGGTCATTCCTAGTCATCTGACCAGTCCACGATTCCGCTCCATGCCGGATGTCTGTTCATCCCGTCCGCATTAGAATCAGATCAAATCACGAAAGATACGGGTATAGAAGGTGTACCATGCCCATCCTGATCCGAATTGTCCTCATCATCGTGTCGCTCGTCGTCCTGCTGCTGGCGGGCGGCTGGCTCGGCTTGCAGATCAAAGCCTCCAGCTTTCCGGTGGTGGAACCCGGCCCAGCCCCACGCCGGATCCCGATCCCAGCGGGTTTGCCGGCTCATGTTGAACGCTTCGCCCGTGCGATCTACGGTGAAAGCCTGCCGGAAGTCCAGTCAGCGATGGTGCTGGGCCGCGCGCAGCTCGCTCCAACCGGGATGCCTATGCCCACCCGCTTCCGCTTCTACTACGATGCCGCCCGCAGCAGTCACTACCACGACATTCAAGTCACCTGGTTCAACCTGACCATCATGCGCATTCACGAGCGCAATCTGGAGGGCCATGTCAAGCTCGACCTGTCGATCATCGGTCAGGTAGATGACGCGCCCAAAACCAACCACGCTGGCATTCAGGGTTACTGGGCTGAGGTGCTCGCCTGGGTTCCCGCCATCGCCTTTACCGATCCGCGCGTCCGCTGGGAGGCGGTGGACGAAACGACGGCCCGCCTGATTCTGCCCGGACTAGATGACGTGGAGGCACTCACCGTGCGCTTCGATCCGACCACCGGGCTGCTGGCCGAAGTTGAAACGCTGCGCTACCAGAGCGAAGAGAACGCCGACCGCTGGCGTTGGTTCAATCGTGTCCTCGCCTGGAGCACGGTCAGCGGCCAGCGTGTGCCCGTCCGCTCGCAAACTCAGTGGCGTGATGATGTTCCCTGGGCCACCTGGGAAGTCGAGCAGGTCGTCCTGAATGTCGATGTCTCCGCCCGGCTCACCCAATTCGGCGGTGATGTGCCGTGATGCCCATCGGAACCGGCTTTACCATCTCTTAACCTGAAAGTGCCTTTCTCGGCCTGTCCAGTTGTCTCTACGCAGCGGTACAATCTCTGCACTATGTGCGGCATCTTTGGGCAGTTTGATCGGCGTGGGCGCTGTGGCGACGCAACTGTCGCCGAACGCATGGCTCTCAGCCTGGTGCATCGTGCACCGGATGGTTATGGCATTCACGCGGACGGTCCGCTGGTTCTTGGAGCCGGACGGCTAGCCATTATCGACCTGAGCGCCCCTGCCGGGCCGATTTTCAACGAAGATCGCCGCATCGCCGTGGCCTTCAACGGCGAAATCTACAACTACCGCACCCTCCGCACCCAACTAGAAGCACTCGGTCATCGCTTCGCCACCCACACTGATACCGAAGTCGTCGTCCACGGCTACGAAAGCTGGGGAGAGGATGTCCTCGACCACCTGCGCGGCATGTTTGCTCTTGTCCTGTGGGACTCGAATCGGGAGCGGTTGCTGCTCGCGCGTGATCGTGCCGGGGAGAAACCCCTCTACTTCACCCAGATTGGTGATACCTTCGTCTTCGCCTCCGAGATCAAAGCCTTCCTGGATGTGCCCGGTTTCCGGGCAGCCGTGAATGTCGAATCCCTCGGTAGCTACCTGACGCTCGGCTATGTGCCTGCCCCGCACACGCTCTTCAATGGTGTCGAAAAGCTCTTCCCCGGTGAGATGCTCCTGGTCGATGCCCACCGCATTCACCGCGAACGCTACTGGCAGCCCACCCTGGATACGCTCCACCCGATTCCCTACAAGAGCGCTGTCCAGCGCGTCCGCGCTATGCTGGCCGATGTCGTCGAAATGCGTCTGATGAGCGATGTGCCCATCGGCGCATTCTTGAGCGGTGGCCTGGATTCAACGGCTGTCGTTGCCATGATGAGCCGCGCTCTTGCCCGTCCCGTTAAGACCTTTACCGTCGGTTTCGATCTGCCGCCAGAAAGCAAACAGGATAGCAAGTTCAACGTCGATGCCCGCTTCGCGGCATTGGCCGCCCGATCCCTGAAAACCGATCACCATGCCATTACCATGCCGCAGGATGAACGCCTAGCCACTCTGCTGCCGCACCTTATCCACGCCATGGATGAACCCGTCGCCCAACAGTCAATCTTCCAGACACCCTTCGTAGCAGCGCTGGCTCGCTCCAGCGGCGTCCCCGTCCTGCTGACCGGTGACGGCGGTGATGAACTCTTCGCAGGTTATCCCCATTTCCGCTCCGACCGCATCCTGGAGCGCTACCTGGCGATCCCGGCGCTCGTCCGCAGCACCGTGCTGACCCCCCTGCTAGAACGCCTCCCGTTGCACTTCGATGCTGCTCGCAAGCTAGCCCGGAAATCCCGCCAGTCCGACCCGGTGCGGCGTTATCTGGCCTGGAAGCGCATGATCGATCCCGACCACCTGCCAGAACTCTTGGCCGAGCAGCAGCGTGCCCTACGCGCCTACGACAGCGTCAGCGCCGCCCTCCTGCCGATGCTCCAGTCCCCCCGCACGGCCCACTTTGCTGACCGGATTGCCATGACCGGGCTGGCTTCCTGGCTGGCTGAAGACAGCAATATGCGCGTTGACAAGATGACCATGCTCATGTCCACCGAGGCCCGCGCACCTTTCCAGGATCACAATCTGATCGATCTTGCCTTCAGTCTGCCGATCCACTACAAGCTGCGCCAGGGAGATGTCAAGCGCGTCCTGAAGGAAGCTGTCCGCGATTTAGTTCCGCCGCAAATACTGGAACGTCCCAAGTGGGGGTTCAGCCCGCCGTTATCAGAATGGCTGCGGACGACACTGCGTCCGCTGGTGGAGTCCTATCTGTCCCCTGAACGAGTCAATGCCATCGGCCTGTTTAATCCGAAAGCCGTTGCCGCCCTCATTGATACCCACATTCGCCGCCGCCAATACGAGGTTTGGTCGCTCTGGACTGTGCTGGTTTTTCACCTCTGGCATGCTCTTTACATCGACCGCAGCCTGGCGTTCGGCTGCAAGCTGACTCCCGCTGATCTGCTCGCCCAGGCCAAAGTGTCCGTGCCCGATTCATAAGCTCTGTGTGCAACTCGCACCAATTCCCTGCAGAGATTTCTGCGACGTGTCACAATGGTTAGGTCAGTTGAGGCAGCTACAATACCAGCTAGATCAAGGAGTTCCCAAGCGCCTGAATACCTCGTCCCGTCAACTGAAAAAGACTGTTCACAGGGGTTTTATGAACATTCTCATCATTGGTGGAACCCGTAACCTCGGTCATTACCTCGCCGCTGCGCTGCTCGACCGCGGTCACCGCGTTACCATCCTCAACCGGGGCAAATCGCCCGATGAACTCCCACCGCAGGTCGAGCGCCTCCGCGCCGACCGCACCGATCCGCACCAGCTTGAGCGAGCGCTGGCCGGGCGTGACTTCGACGCTGTGGTGGATAACGCCATCTACAAAGGCAGCGAAGCCGAGACCATCATCCGCCTATTGGAGGGGCACACCGCCCATTACCTGTTCCTCAGCACTGGGCAGGTCTATCTCGTGCGCGAAGGCATCGAGCGTCCCTTCGATGAGGATGACTACGAAGGCCGCATCATGCCCGCACCCAAAATCAACACCTATTCTTACGAAGAATGGCTTTATGGCGTTGAGAAGCGTCAGGTCGAAGATGTCATGGCGCGCGCCCACGCCACCCGTGCTTTCCCATATACATCCCTGCGCCTGCCGATGGTCAACAGCGAGCGCGACCACCATAACCGGCTCTACGGTTACTGGCTGCGCCTCAAGGATGGCGGCCCCATCCTCGTGCCGGAAACGCCGGATTATCCTCTGCGGCATGTGTATGCAGGCGATGTCATTCAGGCCATCCTGCGCTGTCTGGAAGCCGGCCCAGGCCGCGGCCGCGTCTACAATATCTCCCAGGACGAGACCGTCATGCTCGACGAATTCCTGGATATCGCCGGTTCGTTGGTCGGCGTCGTGCCCCGGATCGTCCGCGTCAAGCGCAGCGCCTTGGAAGCAGGTGGTTTTCTGCCAGACTGTTCCCCATTCAGCGAACGCTGGATGTCCGAACTCACCAACGAGCGCAGCAAAGCCGAACTGGGTATGGTCTATACGCCGCTGCCGGACTATTTGGCCAAGATCATCAGCTTCTACGAATCTCGCCCAGTACGGGAACCGGCCAGCTACCGGCGGCGTCAGGCGGAAGTCAACTTCGCGCTCCAAGCTGCCAACAGCGCTACCCCCTGAACGACTCACGCAGATGGGAGGCCGGCAGCGGCCTCGCATCGCATTCCCCCATCTACCCGCTCGCCACTTCGTCCGGTTTGGGCTGGATGACGTTTCGCGTGCACGCCCAATACTGGTACATCGCTCCAATGTACACCTTGAAGTCATACGCCCGGTTCGGATCTGGCTTGATCTCGACGCCCTCGGCTGTCACCCGCAGCACCCGCTGAAGCACGCCGATGGGGCTGCCCTTGGTCGCCCCAGTGTAGTCAATGATGTGGTTGAAGTTCCGCGGCTGCACCCGGCCTTCAGTCAATACGCGGGTGCGGAAGCCTTCCAGTTCCAACCGGTCAGCCGCCACCAGATCGAGCGTTTCGACCCCGCTCGCGTTGACGATGGCGACTGTTGGGCGGTAGGGCTTGATCTGGCTGGCGCTGGGCGGCAGCACCACATTCTGCATCAGCGCAATCACACCTTCCCGAATAGGAACCAAAACGTCTTGCTTCGCTGGGGAGACGGCATTGCGGACTTCGTGCTTCTGGCGGAAGGTGAAATAGCGGATGTCGCTGGTTTCAATCTGGAGCGCCAGCGGAGCCATACCCAGCACGTCACTCAGCGTCAGGTTGGTGCTGACGCTCTCGGTGAACGTTTCCCAGGTTTCCGGCAGGTGTTCCAGCATGTTCGTGGCCCGAATTTTGCGCCAGAGCGCCCGCATCACATCCTGCTGCCGTCGGCCCCGGTCAAGGTCGCTGCTGGTCTTGCGGCTGCGGACGTACCACAGCGCCAGTTCCGAATCCATGTGCCAGCGCCCTACGCCCATCGTGAACATCTCGTAGCTGGCCGGGTCCTGCTTGTCCATGTCCCAGGAGATCAGCTTCCAGTCACGGATCACGCAGTCTACGGTGATGTCGATCCCACCCACTGCGTCGATGATGTCCATGAATCCCAAGAAGTTGACCCGCACATAGAAATCGATATTTAGCCCCAAGTTGTAGCGGATCGTCTCCCGCAGCAGGCCGTAACCGCCCCCTTCCACGCCGTTCACTTCGCCGTAGTAGTAGGCCGTGTTGATCTTCTGCATGGTGTAGCCGGGCAGCAGCACGTACAGATCGCGCGGGATCGAAACGACCGACACCGCTCCTGCGGTGCGGTTGACCGAGATCACCATCAACGAGTCCGTCAGGCCGGGATTGTACGGGTTGGTCGTCGCCGCGCCGATCAGCAAGATGTTGACAATATCCTGGTCGCCTTCGTCTACCAGCGGCATCGGCTCCGGGATCGCTTCGCCGGCTCCTTCCTCGGCCCCAGCGCGGAAGACGCATAAGCTCAGCAGCAGGAGGATCACGATGGCGCGGGTGATCGGCTTCATAGCAGTTCTTCTCCAGATGGGCAAGCTGTCCTCTCTTCAGCTTATCACCGCCGCGTTCGCCAGAGTGGACGTGAACACTACCGCTGCATGACGCTCACCTGACGCCTACGTTCAGCACCCAATCTGCCGCAGCAGTGAGAAAGCGCTGCCAACCGTTCCCACTCCGACTCCCGTGGGTTCGTTGGCCGACCAGGTGAGGTCGCTGGTCGTCTGCCAGAACGTCCACAGATGCGCCGGGCAGTGGACGAATGGCTGAGCGCTCACCCCGTCGCGGGGATAGTCGATGCTGAAGAAAGCAGCATTGCCAAAAGCGATCCCAGTGATGCCCACTACCGCTGCTCTGCCCAGCACCAGCCGCAGCTCTCCCAGGCTCAGGTTGGAACGCAGCGTAACCGCCTGCACCTCCCCGCCGCGCGTCCGCACCACCCCACCATGGTCACCCAGTTCGATAGATGGGCGGTTGTTCAGGAAAGCCGGCTGCGTCCCGTTCCATGTCCACCACACGCTGTATACTCGGTCATGGATATCATCGGTCTCGACGGTCCGCACCCAGGGATGCTTCCGCAGCGCCGCCTTGGCTTCCGTCACCGTCATCCCCGGATACACCCCCAGCACACACGGCGTCCGGCAGTCTGCCGGGAACAGCAGCGCCTCCAATTCCGGGTTGTGATACGGCTGGGCGCCGATCATACCGATCAGCACCGTGAATACCGTTACGCCCAGCAGCGCTGACCGCAGCATCATCCGTGCCATGCTTCACCTCCCCCGGCACACTTCCAGCCGCTTCGCTGCCGCCTGCGCGTAGGATTCCAGCCGGTAGAGGTTCCGAAAGCCTTCGACCGAAGGTTCTGCCACCAGGAAGACCGTCGTCGGCTCCTCCCAATAGCCGTGACACACCATCCGGTTGGTGACGAGCAGCCGTTCCCTGGCAAAGTAGCCAATATGCTGGAAGTAATCCACCCCGCCGATCTCCGGCGGCCCTAGCGACAGCCACAGATCGCCCAGCCTGAAGCCGGTATGAACCCGCAGCGTGACAATCCGCCCGCCCGTTAGGTTCGAGAAGGTCAGATACGCTTGTCCCTGCAGGAAGTCCGGCTGCTGCCCGCTCCACTGCCAGCTCACCCACATGAACTGGTAGATTTCGTCCTCCGACTGCACAATGCTGTCCGGGTTGATCCAAGCATGCTGCTTCAGGATAGCGATGGCCTCCGTGCCGGACGTGACCCCGGCCTGGATTCCCAAGAAGCACGGTTGGTCGCAGCCTTCCATCGACTCGAAGAAATGCCGCAGCGCCGCATCGTCGTATGGCTGGGCGCGCACTGCTGCGATCCACGCCGTGAACAGCGCCGTCAGCACCAGCGCCGCCAGACCCACCGCCCGGCTCATCGCTGAGTCTGCCCCCGCGCTGGATTCAGCATCGCCGTCATCCTCCCGCTTTCGCCTCGACGAAATAGAACGCCCGCCCGCCGGCATCCACCGCACAGCTTCCCGCGACGTGCGTTTCAATATCACCAGCTCGGAATCGGAGAGTCCCATGCTCACCCGGCGGCATCGCATCGACCGCAACGCCGGCCAGCGGGACGCCCACGCTCGGCTGTGATCCACTCGTCAGCCAGCGCTGCTGTTCCACCCAATCCAGGTCAAGTGGCAGCAGGCAGACGAACCCACCCAGTGCAGCGTCGCAGTACCCGTGCAGGATTGGCACGCCGTAAGCCGCGCTGAAATCAGCAGCCTGCTCCCGCGTCAGCCCCGCGCTGAGGACATGCCGGAACCCGCGTACATCCTGCTGGTAAATGCCCTCACCAAAAATCGAACGTCCCGCCGCCCACTGCGCTTGGGCATGCGCGATGCAGGCGTCGATCTGCGCCGGGCTGAGCACCGCGCTGTGGATGCGGTCAGCAGCCACCCGCCGCCAGAACATCCCCGGATCAAATGCCGCCAGCAACGTTACGCTTCCGCCCGTCAGCAGCGGCGTCAGGATGACCGCGCTTAAGCTGGCAAGGTCGTTCAGCGCCGCTGTGCCAATGACCCTCTGGCTCCCCAGACTGCCCTGCGCCAAAGCCAACCGCAGCGCCCCCATCAACAGGCTCCGCATCGACAGCGAATAAGTCTCCCCCGTCGTTGTAGTAACGCGGCTTGCTGCATCCGCCTGGCGCACCACAACCAGCGCCGCGTCATCCAGCTTCGGTTCAGCCTCATCGGTATAGAACGTATTGGGTAAGCCCCGCACCAGGTCGTGGAAATACGGCACACCGCCCTGCCGACTGCCCCCAACCTGGATGACCAGCGGCGCGTCAGACTGTCCCCGCAGACTAAGCGCCGCCTCCACATTCCCCGCCGAGGCCATCACCACCCGGCAGTCCGGCGGCCAATCCGCTGGATATACCGTCAGCCCGGCCACCCAAGCCGCACACAGAATCACCAGCGTATCAGCATCCACCACGCCCACCAGTGCCAGTGGGTCGCCCCGGCGCAAGCCCAAATCACCGTGCAGCAGATGGGCTGTCTGGTGAACGCGCGCATTAAACTCGGCGTAGGAAAGCGCCTCGCCGCTCACATCAGGCAGTATCAGGAAGGGTTTTTCGGCAGATGCTTTTGCTTGAATCGAAAGCATTTGCCGGAAGTGTCGGTAGGGGAGCATCGCGCCGGAGATCACCTCGCGCCCATCGAACGGTGGTGATCCTCATTATAGCGCGGGGCGGATCAGTCGGCGCTGAGCGCGAAAACCTCGTCCGGGATCGTGGGGTTCGCCTGCGCGACGACCGGTTCCAGCTCGAAGTAGGGATCATCATCCCAGAAGGCGTTGATCCTCGCTGGCAGGATCAAGTCGTCAAACGAGCGCAGATCGTCCGAAAGCTGCAAGCGGAAGACCTGCTGCGTATCCGAATCCGGATTCAAGCATTCCACCTCGACTCGATCCAGCGCCCCATCCTCCCGCACATTCAGGCACACCGCGCCGTCAAAGCGCGTGTTGCGTGCTCGCAGCATCGTTTCGCCCGTCAGTTCCAGCCGGACGAAATCCTCACCCAGCGGAGTCAGCAGTACCGCCGCAATCGCCCACAGCCGCTCCTGCATCGAATGAATGGCTGCCGGGTTCTCGATGACTGTGACAGATTTCCCTCCGCGAGCTGTGCGGTAAACCTGCCCGTCAAAGGCTTCAATCCCGCTGCCGATCTGCACCCCGGCTGCTTTCACCATGAAGTCCCACCGCATGGCGTTGGGGAACAAGAACCGTCCCGTTGCTTCCACCGGAACCCAGGTCGCAATCGGGCCAAGCCGTGCGCGGACTCGCCCCTTAAATTGGATCATCAGGCTCTCTAACACCGGAGGCCGCAGGCCATAACGGGCAGAAATGGCCTTCTTCAGCAGATTTCTTGATGCGGTATCACCTTGTGCAAGCAGTAGAACTGGCAAGATCGTCTCACTTTTCCCTTGAACGCTATATCATAACCCAAAGCAATCCGCGAAAGGGATGAGAGATTGTGAATTCCAGACGTTCGCGCGTTATGAAATGTAATACTTTAATCCGTTAGACTGTCACGTCTCTTATTGTAAATTGGCCTTGCCGGTCAAAAGCATAAATTTCATAACAATCGTGTTACGTCTGCCCTCATGTCAAGCAGGCTAGCCCATTCCCCCTCCAATCCTTAATCCGAACTTAACCTGATTCAGTGGAAAAGATAATAGAAAGGCACATCGAACCGGGGCAAGTTCAAGCACACAATGGGGCGTTTAGGGTGATATTTTGGAAAAACATTTGGTGTCTTATGCATACTTGAACAATGCAGGGTGCAGCGGCAAACGAGCAGAAGTTAGGCAGCAAGAATACCGTCCCTACAAGTGCGGCACAAGAAAGTTGCTGTTTTCCAGGAAGGTTGGTCGTCTGGCTCACTCCAACCAGAACTTGTCACTCAAGTATTTGTAGGCACTGTCGGGAAAGAGGGTGACGACCACCGCCGGGCGGCCCTGCTCGGCGGCTTCTTCGGCTGTTTGGAGCGCCCCGACCATGGCCGCCGCCGCGCTGATGCCCACCAGATACCCCTCTTCGCGCGCTAGCCGCCGGGCCATCTCGTGGGTGGCTTCAGTGCTGATCCCCAGATTGCGGTCCGCCAGGGACTCGTCATAGATGCCCGGCTTGATGGCCGTGGGCATGTGCTTCAGCCCTTCCAGACCGTGGAAGGGGGAATCTGGCTGCAAGGAGATAACCTGCACCGCCGGATTATATTCCTTCAATCGCCGTCCGGTTCCCATCAATGTGCCGCTCGTGCCCAAGCCGGCGACGAAGTGGGTGACGGTTCCGCGCGTCTGCCGCCAGATTTCGACACCGGTCGTTTGGTAATGGGCCTGCCAGTTGGCCGGGTTGTTATACTGGTCAGCATAGAAGTAGCGTTCCGGTTCGGCAGCGGCCAGCTCGCGGACGGCACGGATGGCCCCATCAGAGCCTTCAAGGGGGTCGGTGAAGACGATCTCGACGCCGTACGCGCGCAGGATAGCGATGCGTTCGGGGCTGGCATTTTGCGGCAGGAACAGCTTGACGCGGTAGCCTTTGGCAGCCCCAATCATGGCGTAGGCGATGCCCGTGTTGCCGCTGGTGCTGTCCAGCAGGGTGCGATCTGGCGTGAGCGCGCCGCTGCGCTCGGCTTCGCGAATGATGTTGGCGGCGGCGCGGTCTTTGACGCTGCCCCCCGGATTCATCCACTCGGCTTTGGCAAAGATGTGGACATCAGCGGGCAGATGCGCCGTGATGTGCCGGAAGCTGAGCAGCGGCGTATTGCCGATCAAGCTCTCGATAGAGGCCGTTTCCAGGTGGGGGAGAGGTTGGAAGTCGAACTTGGGAAGCGCCATGATAATCCAGTGATCCTCATTCCATCACATTTCAGCGATAAACGAAACGGCCAGCAGACAAAACAAAAGCGCGGCTGCGTCTGCCTTTCAGGGACGCTCCGCGCTTCAGTCGTTCTGCTGGCCGTCAGGCCGTGTCAAGGAAGCTACCGTCTGAAGCTCGGTTTAACGTCCCTGCCTCAGACAACAACACGCGCACAAGTGCATGGTGTTTTTCACTCAACTTAAGCTGCCGCTGGACAACCCGCGGCATGCCACACACTCTACAGCAGACCGGCGGGGTTTGTCAACAGGCGCGGGCTGACGCTCACGAGATGCACATGAGCGGGAGCGCCTCCAGCTTGGAGAAATGCCGCGAGGTGAACCGCACCCAATCACGTGCAAAGTGGCGGCGGATTCGTTACCATTGAGATACCGTTTGTTTTAACTCCATCTTTATTGATTCTCAGGCTGATCGAAGCGCCGATGCGTATCGAACGCAGTTCTTCCCGGCTTTCATTCCGCAGGCAGCGCCGCCGCCGTTCAGGCTGCCTCTCGCTGGCGGTGCTGATCGGCATGGTGGTCGGAGGGTTGGCCGTATCCTGGAACTGGATCGGGGGGCGTCTGATTCCGGCGGCCCAGCCCCGCGCGGAGGACGCGCTCACAGCCGCCGAGCAGTCCTTTGCCCAGGGCGATCTGAACGCAGCGATTGAGCATGCGCGGCGGGCGCTGGCAGCCGATCCAAGCGATGATGCAGCCCTGGTGCTGTTGGTACGGGCGCTGATCTACCGCAGCTATGTGGATTACAACCGGGGGGCAGACCGGCAGGCCGCGCTGGACATCACTGCCGAAGCGCTGATGAACCAGCCGAACAGCGCCATCCGGCAGGCAATCCGCGCTTATGCGCTCCAAGCGGCTGGGCAGCCGGTAGAAGCGGCGCGGTTGGCAGCGGATGCGCTCAAGCTGGACGCGACGAACGGGCTGGCACGGGTGGCGCTGGCGCTGGCTTATGGCAGCGTTGGCAGTTTCGAGATCGCGCTGCGCGAAAGCCAGCAGGTCGCGCTCGATCCAGTATGGCAGCTTGAAGGCCAGCGGGCAATGGCGATCAGCTACAGCGATCTGGGGGACTATCGCAGCGCAATCAAGTCGGTCGATGCGGCCATCCGCTTGAACCGCCATTTGATTCCGCTTTACTTCGAGCGCGCGCTCTACGCGATGCAGACAGGTGATGCCGACCAGGCAACAGCAGCTTACTTCCAGGTGCTGAGCTACGACCCAGAGAATGTCAAAGCGCGGCTGCGGCTGTGCGAACTATCCAGCCTGCTGCGCGAGCGTGAAGCGGCTGTTCAGTACTGCCAAGAAGTCACCCAGCGTGCTCCAGACTGGTCAGAGGGATGGTACCGGTTGGGGATGGAGTATTTCTTGCAGGGGAAGTTCCAAGGGGCGCAGCAGGCGCTCCACCGCTGCTCGACCCTCCAAATCATGCAAAATGTTCCGATCCCAAACCGCCGGTTTGAGTGCTGGTATGTACAGGGGCAGGCAGCGGAAATCCTGGGCGACTGCACCAATTTGATCGCCACTTACAACGAGTTCCGCGCCATGCAAACCAGCGCTGACATCCAGGAAACCTGGACGTACCCGCCGGAGGGTCCCCCTGGCTGCGTGACGCCTACAGTGCCGCCGCCCTGAAAGCGTGGATCGCGCGTCAGCCGGGCGTAGGTTTTGCAGCGGTTCAGGCTTGACGGAGCCGTGCGATACTACAGACAATCATCCGGTTCAATGGCTCATAAGGCGTCCCTGAAGATGAACTCTCTCCGCCAACTCTGCACCCGATTGATTGCCATCATCCTGCTGCTGCCGATCGGAGCGGCTGCCGCGCAGCAGCCCTGCGCCGAACTGCCCGCCTGCAGCGCAGCGCTTGGCTTGCCCAAAACCACGCTGGACGCCTACCCGGAACCGAATGTGTTCCCACTGCCGGTTGACGACTCGGTGCTGTACGACCGCATCTACCGGACAATCAAAGGGGGTTCGTCGATCCATGACGCACCCGGTGGAAATGTCATCGAAACGCTGGGGCCGGGCTTCAGCTATGTGACAGTCAACCGCTTTGAGGGGGACTGGGCTGAAATCGATAAGGGCAAATGGGTTCCGAAGACGGCGCTGACCGAGGACGTGCTGATTTCGCGCTTCGCCGGGGTGACGCTGCCGGATGAGCCGCTGCCCTATCCGGCGGCTTGGGTAATGCGTCATCTGCGGGCGGCTGAACAGCCTGGCGGTGACGACTCGCCGAACAACCCGTTCCTGTACCGCTATACGCTGGTGACGCTGTACACGTATGTCGAAGTAGATGGCAAACGCTGGTACCAGATCGGGGAAAACCAGTGGGTACACCAGTTCAATATCGCCAAGATCGCGCCGATCCCCCGCCCGGCCGAGATCGATACGGTCAAGTGGGTGTCGGTCGATCTCTACGAGCAGACGCTGGTAGCCTATGAGGGTGAGATGCCGGTGTTTTCCACGCTGGTATCTTCCGGACTGGCGAAATGGCCGACGAATGAGGGGCTGTTTCATGTCTACCTGCGGTTTCCCCGCACGACGATGAGCGGAGCTTACCAGCAGGAGGACTTCTACTTCCTCCAAGAAGTGCCGTGGACGATGTACTTCGACGGCGACATTGCCCTACATGGGACGTATTGGCATGACGGTTTCGGCTACCGCCACAGCCACGGATGTGTAAACCTGTCAATCACCGACGCGAAGTGGCTGTATGACTGGAGCGCTGACGAGCATGACTACACGGTGCCGAATGATCTGGGCATGGCCGTCTACGTCTTCAGCAGCGGCCAGTACGATTAGGGGGATGCTACCCTAACCCGCACCCGGCTTCACCCGCAAAGGCGGCGGGCGACCAGACCGGCGGCATGTTGCCTAACGGAACTCCCTCCGGCAGCGTCCAACTGCCGCTCGTCAGATCCGCCAGCGCCAGCGCATAGCTGCTGCGCAGCGCCAGCCAGCGCCCATCCGGGCTGAAGCGGGGATAGTCGCCGTAGCTCAGCGCTGGATCGGGCAGAAAGCGCACAGCATCCGTATCGGCATTGCCGACCAGCGGCACGCGCCACAGCACGTTCTCGGCGATGCCCTGCACGTCCCGCGCCGCCCCCAGAATGGCCGTGCTGTCCGGGAACCAGGTGGTATCTAAGATGAGGCTCCACTGGTAGCTCAGCGGCGTGGGGATGGCTCCAGCAGCGTTGGCGATCATCCAGAAGGTATCGTTGTTGGGGCTGGGCGAATAGATGAAGCTGACCAGCAGCCCATCAGGACTCCAGCGTGGGGCGCGGACGCTCCCGGTGGGGAAGTTAGTGAGCGGATATTTGGTCTGGCCGTCCGCGCTAACCACCCACAAATCAGCCTCGCGCAGCAGCGGCCCCACCGGGGCAGAGCCGCCCTCCGGCGTCGGCACAGCGGTCGAGGCGATATCGACCCCGGCGGGGCGCTGGGTAAATGAGAGGTATGCCAACCACTGCCCATCCGGCGACCATTCCGGCTCATGCTCGTCCCCGGTACGGCTGTAGAATTCAGGGACACCGCCGTCTGCGTCTACCCAGGCGATGTGCGTCGTGCGGCGCGAGGTTCCATCGGGGACGGTTTCGACGCGGATCATCGTGAAGGCAATGCGCGATCCATCCGGAGAAGGCTGCGGCTCCCAGACGCCCCACTGCTCCGGCGATAGTTCGTCGAACTGCACCAGTGAGCGGATATCGCTCCCGTCGAGGCGGGCGCTGTAGGCGCGCGCCAGTCCCAGGCCGCTGCTGAGCGTGTAGATCAGGCGGCAGCCGTCCGCCGAAAAGCCCCAGACCATATGCCAACCGTCGCCGAAGCGCAGCGAACGCCGCGCGCCGCTGGTCACATCCAGCAGCAGGATTTGATCTTGAGCAGCGGTCGTTACGGCCAGGAGCGGCCCGGCGAACAGCGGCGCATCCTGCGCCTGAGCGGGGAACAGCATGAGCAAGGCGGCAAATGCGCCGCAGATGGGGACGGCCAGCAGCCAGTGGAACAGGGACGCGCGGCTGCGCGCCCCTGCTCGATCAAACCATTTCCACAACGGGCTTTACCGCGAGGTCACCGGGACAGGGATGCCCGACTGACTGCGGAACGCGCCCAAACTGGCCGAAATCCACCCTTTGACCAGGGCGTTATCGCAGGTGGCTTGAATCTCGTACCATTCGGCGCGGCGGTCGCGCCCGACGACAACATATTCCCACTGTCCGGCGATGGAGCAGAGCGGGAGCGCCCGGTCATTCGGCGCAGCCACCAGAACGGCAGAACTGTAGAGGAAGAAGGTCGGCTGTGCCACCACACCCTGCGATTCGACCACCGGTACGCCAGTTAAGTCACCGCGAGCGACCAGAAACTCGGCCTTCGCCCAACCAACAACATCACCGGCCTGCACCAGCCACCACGAGAAATCAACGTTGCGTCCCAGCGGGATCAGCTTGGTTCCCCCATCGACGATGCCGACCAGCGTATACTGCGGGCCGTCACCGGTGCGGAGCGAGAGGTTATCGGTGTTGACGATCAGGTAGCCCGGCAGGGCATCGATAATGTTCTGCGCATTGGTCGGGCGCGGCGGGACGGCATTCGGCTCGACTGACGGTGAGGTTTCGCCGTCGGTCAGCAGACCGACACCTTCCGGTAGCGCCCCGTAGGTCGGCAGCCCGTCGCAGCTCCCGGTCACCAGGACGATCACCTCGCTGTCAAGATTGTTTCCGGCCAGACTGACGACGCGCAGCGTCAGCGGATTGTACTGCGGTTTCGCCACCCAGGGGATCAGGCTGCTGCCATCCCAGGTGACTTTGCCGCCGACGAAGAAGCTGTCCACAACTGGATCGTAGATGATGTTGCCGATGCCATCGGTCGCCACCACGATGAAGGCTTCACGGAGCGTTCCCGTGTTATCCCGATTGAGCAGGATGTCCCCGCTGCCGGTGAATCCGTCACAGCTCAGCGCAAAGGCGGCGCTGCTGTTCTCGCCAGCCAATGCCGGCCCGACTGCCACAACCACGGTGAGGAGGGCGACAAGCGCCACGACGAGATGAATAGGCCGCATCATATGCTTTTAACTCCCGGTGTGATCCGCAAAATGCAAGCATCCTTCCTGTATCATATCCCGATTGCAGCTTTTGGCAATCTCAACAGAGGGAAAACTTCAGGTTTTATGGCCGCGATTCGGATGGCGGGGGGGTATTCGCCGGAGCTGAAGTCGATCTGCTCGTAGATTTCGGCCAATCTCAGACCGCAGCAGCGTAAGCATGCAAGCCCAAATTCGTTCGCAGTAGGCCAGCCGTAGGCCGCGCGTCGTTTTTCTCATCGGGCAGGGTGGTATAGTGGGGAGTGTTCGGCGGGGGATACCCCCACTACCCGCCGAACAGGCTGCCCCGAAAATGCCAAGCGCCTCCTCCCCGGAGGCGTTTGGTGCTTCTAGCGCACTTCACCTCTACACCCGGCGCAGCCCTACTCGCTCGCGCGCATCACCGTGTATTCATCCAGGTGGTAGACCTTCACCCGCATCGGCTCCGCATCCCCCGTATTCTGGAAGACTGTGAACTCTGACGGCTCGGCGTGGAACGCCACCGTATGGATGAAATCTTCCCCCGGACGCCGGAACTGTGCCCGCCAGCGGTTCGGCTCGCCCCCTTCCAATCCGACGCACTCGAACCCGCCCAGCCGTGCTTCGCCGGTTTCCTGCCGCAGGAAGTGGTCAGCGGCCTGCGTGGGAGCGTCATAGGCGCACCACCCCCGGCTGTAATCCAGCAGCATCTCTCCGCGCCGGTGTGCCTGGATCAGCGCCGTGCTCTGTTCGGCTGGCACGCGCCCGTAGTAGACCCCCTCCGGCAGGCAGACCAGCGTCCCGGCAAAGCGATGCCCGCCGATGTGTGTCGTCTGCCAGACGGCTTCCGGATCGACTTGGCTCATCGCCCGGTACAGCGCCAGCCCGTGTTTGGCGCAGCACACGTCCCGCTTGCCGTTGGTGCAGACCAGGAAGAGTTTCTGGTCGCTGAGCGTATATTCGCTCCGGTCGGCAGCGATGGCCGCCAGATCGTAACCCAGCAGGTCTTCATAGCTGTTCAACCGGAAGTGGTACAGCCGGGGCGAGTGGGCGCTCGACCGCGCTACAAACAGGTCGATCCCACCCTGGTTCACACCGCGCCGGATGAATTGAAACCGCGCGTTCGGGATTACAGCGATCTGCTGGTTGATATAGGTCTTGATCCCCTCTGGCAAATCACTCTGCTCCAAGGCCTGGGCGCCCCAGGGCTTGTCATATTCCAGCAGTATCCAGACATCGGTGCGCGGGGCAGTCGCCATGAGCGACTCCCGCGCAGCCAGTGAGGACTCACACGAGGTTGGCTGTGAGGAGGTCATATCGGTCATGATGAGGTCTTTTGCTCCAGAGAATGTATGCCGGGACAAGGCAAGCCTCGTCCGCTTATTCGTTTCCTAAAACTGCTGCCGCGCTAATGCTTCAAGACAAGCTGCTGTTTGGGGAAGCTCGTCAGTACATCCACACCGCTCTCAGTGATGACCACGTTGTCTTCGATCCGCACGCCGCCCAATCCCGGCACGTAAATGCCCGGCTCAACGGTGAAGGCCATCCCCGGTTCGAGCAGATCCGTCACCCCCTCGGCGATCTGCGGGATCAGTTCATGCCCGTTCAGTCCCAGCCCGTGGCCGGTGCGGTGGATGAAATACGCGCCGTAGCCTGCCGCCTCGATCACGTCGCGGGCGGCCTTGTCCACCGCACCCATCGGCACACCCGGCCCGGCCGCTTTGATCCCGGCTTCGTTGGCTGCCCGCACGGTGTCGTAGATGCGCTGCATCTCGGCGCTGGGGGTTCCCAGGCAGAAGGTCCGGGTGATGTCCGCCGGGTAGCCTTCATAGCGCCCGCCGTAGTCGATCAGCAGAAATTCGTCCTGTTGGAGCGCCCGCTCGGTAATCATACCGTGCGGCAGGGCGCTGTTCGGCCCAGTCTGGATCAGCGGCTCAAAGGCACTGCCATGGCTGCCCAACGAATTCAGTTCTTCGCCCAGCCGCGTCGCGATCTGCCGCTCGGTCATACCCGGCCGCACCCAGCCTAACAGCCGCTCCAGCGCAGTTTCGCTCAGCCGGACAGCCTGCCGCATCGCCTCGACTTCTTGCGGCGACTTGTGCGCCAGGATATGGATGATCTGCCGCTCAACCGCACTCACTTTCAACGACGAGTCTACGGCTTGGAACGCCAGCCATTCGGTCACCCGCAGCGTCAGGCCATCCACGCCCAGCGTCTTGCCCCGCAGCCGCAGTTCTTCGACCGCCTGCCGGAACGCGCCAGCATAACCTTCGGTATCCGTCCACGAGAAAGCCCGCGCCTTCAGGTCAGGCCGCTGGTCCAGCTTGGGCATCTCCAACTGCGGGATGATGAATGACAGGCTGCCATCCGGCGTCACAATCGCCAGCGTGGGTCGCTCGGAGAGGTGGAATTCTAACCCGGTGAAGTAGAACAGGTTCGCGCCGGGAGCCAAGATGACCGCGTCCACCCCGGTGATCTGGCGGAGTTTGTCCTGACGGGCCGCGTAATCGATGTGCATCCTTACCAACTTTCTATGATTTGTGCGTTAATCAATCTGCATAAAGATCGGGGTTCGCACTATAGATCGTCGAGTTCGCCGGTGCGGAGGGCGATCTCGAAGGCGCGTCCGACCAGCAGGATGTGCTCGATCCACAGCGCGAAGTCATCCTCCGGCACATGTTCCAGAATCGGATCGACCAGCTCATCCGGCATCTGGTTGAGGATTTCTGTAGAGAGACAGGCCATCGCCTGGGCAACCGATGGCCGCGATTCCGGCGGCGCCCCGGCCATCAATTTTTGGAACCATTTTTCCACAATCGGGTGGACCTGCTCACAGGCCGAGCCGTCTTGAAGCTCCTGGTTGGCTAAGTCCTCGAACTCATCCAGCCAGTTTGGATCGTCAGGTGAGTCGGGTGGTGTCGTCATGGCCTGAACTTTCCCTCCCAGCAGACATCTTCCCTGAGCACTACTATACTGCGGGCGTGTATAAACTCAAAGAATCGATTCCTTACTGTCACCGGCCGGCTTGGACTGCTACAATGAGGTCATAATCCCGCTTGGCGAAGGTACACTGTGATCGTGATGGACGCGCATGAGAGTCAATAAATGGTTGGTCGCTGGACTAGGTTTTCTCATCAGCCTGATTTTTCTGTGGCTGGCCTTCCGCAATCTGAATCCGGAAGCGGTGCTGCTGCACATTCGTGAAGTCAATTCCATCTGGTTGGTAGCTGGAGCCGCCGTCTATTTCATCGGGGTGACCCTGATTTCGCTGCGCTGGCGTTTCCTGCTCCGGGTCAGCCGCCCCATCCGCTTGCAAGATTTGATCCCGCTGGTTGCCATCGGATACATGGGCAACAACGTCTATCCCTTCCGCAGCGGCGAGGTCCTGCGGGTCGTGCTGCTCCAGCGCCAGCATAAAATCCCGATGGCCCGCGCTGCGACCACCGTCGTTGTCGAGCGCGTCTTCGACGGCCTAGTCATGCTGACCTTCATCGCGGTGGCGTTGCTGGTCGTCGATGTGACCTCGCCGGAAGTGCGCCGCATCGCCATGCTAACTGCGCCGCTCTTCTTGGCTGCCGTGGCTGTGTTCTTCATCCTGGCCGCCCGTCCCGACTGGCTTCGCGCGATCATGCACCAGTTCGGGCGCTTTGCGCCGCGGCGCATTCGCGGCGTGTTCACCCGCCTTGCCGACGAGATCACCGAAGGGCTGCGCGGGCTGCGTTCGCCGTTCGATCTGGCCGGGACGGTGCTGGCCTCCTTCGCCAGTTGGATGGTCGAAGCCCTTGTTTACTGGATGGTGTCCTTCGCCTTCAACCTGGGCGTGAGCTACCCGGTGATGCTGCTGGTGGTCGGCGTGGTCAATCTGGCCGGCTTGATCCCCGCATCGCCGGGGCAGGTCGGCGTCTTTGAGTTCTTCGTCTCGCTGATCCTAATCGCCGTCGGCATCCCGGAGTCGCAGGCCCACGCTTACGCACTGGTCGTTCATGTCGTCATCTGGCTGCCGGTGACGCTCTTCGGCTTCGCCTGCCTGGTACGCTACGGCCTCGGCTGGGGCGCGTTAGGGCAGGCCCACGAGCTGGAAAAAGCGCCGGGATGAAATGGCTGCAGCGCGCCTGCTGCGATGACTCCGAACCCAGTCATCGCGCTGGCAAACAGCCTCATTATCTGATCGAGAAAGGGACGAGACCGGATGCCTGACTCGCTGCGTATCGGCATCATTGGAGCTGGGGTGGCAGGGATGTCTGCCGCCTGGGACTTGGCCCGCGCCGGCCATGAGGTGCATCTTTTCGAGGCCGAAGCCAGTTTCGGCGGCTTGGCCGGCGGCTTCAAGGATGAGGGTTGGGACTGGTGGATGGAGAAGTTCTACCACCACTGGTTCGAGACCGACCGCGATATCCTGACGCTGCTGAGCGAGATCGGCAAAGCCGACCAGGTCTTGTTCCCGCGCCCCAAGACCAGCTACTGGCTCGACGGCAAGATTTACCGCTCGGAGATGAATGCTTCCCTGTTCGGGCTGCCGCTGTCCTGGATGGCCCTGTTCAGGATGGGGCTGGTCGGAGCGTACCTGAAGTTCCTCTCGAAGGATTGGCACAGCCTGGAGAAAGTGACCGCCGACTCGTGGATGCGCCGCTGGATGGGTGAGGAAGCCTATAACCGCCTGTGGCGTCCGCTGTTGATCGGCAAGTTCGCGGATCGCTACGACCAGGTCAACATGGCCTGGCTGTGGGCGCGCATCCGCACCCGCAGCCTGCGTCTGGGCATCTATCGCGGCGGCTTCCAGGCCTTCCTGGACGCGCTCGCCGAGGCCATCACCGCGCGTGGGGCGCGCATTTACCTCAACGCACCGGTGCAGTCCATCCGGCCGCAAGGCAACCAAATCGTCCTCGGCGTCCCCAGCGGCGACCAGACCTTCGACCGCGTCCTCAGCACCTCCTCGCCATCCCTCCTGCTCCGCCTCGCCCCTGATCTGAAGCTGACTCCCTACGGCCAGCAGGTGGCTGCGCTGCAAAGCATCGGGGCGCTGTGCGTGGTGCTGGCGCTCAAGCAGTCGCTCCTCACAGATGGAACCTACTGGCTCAACCTGCCGGCCGCCAGCGCCGACAAACGCGCCAATCCTTTCCCCTTCCTGGCGCTGGTCGAACACACCAACTTCATGGATCGCGCTCATTACGGCGGTGACGTGCTCGTCTACTGCGGTGACTATGTGCCCGCTGACCACGAGTATTTCCAGCTTTCTGAAGCCGATCTAATCGCCCGGTTCCTGCCCGCCTTGAGCAGGGTCAATCCGGCCTTCCAGCCGGACTGGATACGCAAGGCCTGGGTCTGGCGCGCACCGTATGCCCAGCCCGTGCCCGGCGTCAATCACAGCAGCCGCATCCCCCCCCTCAAAACTCCAATCCCGGGTTTGTACTGGGCCAGCATGAGCCAGGTCTACCCCTGGGATCGCGGCACGAACTTCGCTGTCGAAATTGGCCGCCGTGCGGCCCGCGAGATGCTCTCCGGCATGTGAGGATTATGCAAGGATGGGGTGATTCAATCGATGATGACAGGGGGCGGGTCATCATTTCCACTGCATCGTCACGCAATCGCCTACACACATCGCCAAAAGATCGTGGTAGACTGAATCTCGTTATTCATCAGAAGCTGTCACAGCGAGGAACGCATGAAAATCATCGTCGCAGGAACGGGTTTCGTGGGCTTAACCCATGCTGCCGTCTGCTCCGAATATGGGCATGAAGTCTATGCCTACGATGTGGATCGTAACAAGCTGGATGCCTACCGCTCGGCCCAGCGCGATCAGATCGAGAAGTACGTCAACGAACCCGGCCTTTCGGCCATCATCGCCGAAAATATCAACCGCTACCTCTTCTTTTGCAGTCAAGATGAGATCAGCGACATCATCGAGGGTACGGATGCCATCTTCATGTGCCCGCCGACCCCACCCAATCCCAACGGGTCGTCCAATCTGAAGTATTACGATGAAGTCGCCCACTTCCTGGCTGGACTGCTCGCCCAGCGCAAGGATCAGCGCCGCGTCGTCATCATCAACAAAAGTACCGTGCCCATCGGCACAGCCCGCCGCCTGGAGCGCATCCTCAAGGAACACCAGGTTCCGAATGTGGGTGTGGCTTCTAACCCGGAGTTCCTACCGGAAGGCGACGCCGTGGAGAAATCCCGCCGTCCAGATCGCGTTGTGGTCGGCGCCGATACTGAAGAAGACTTCCGCATCCTCCGCCGGATTTATTCGCAGTTCGTCAACCATGTTCGCATCGCCTACATTGAAACCACCCCGGAAACTGCCGAAGCGATCAAGTACGTCGCCAACACGCTGCTGCTGACGTATATTTCTTTCTGGAACGGCGTCGGCGCTCGGCTGGGGGAAGCTTTCCACAACGTGCGGATGGAAGACCTCAAGCGCGGTGTCACCGCCGATAACCGCATCAGCAAATGGGGATCGTATGTCTCCAACGGCGCGGGAGGATCGTGCTTTGGCAAGGATATCCAGTCGCTGATCTACCAGTTCAAGTCGGCCAACCAGTCTACCGACCTGCTCGAATCGGTCTACCGGATCAACGAATACCAGAAAACCTACCTGCTGGACCGGGCCGTGCACGAGGCGGGAGCGGTTTTCAACCAGAAGACCATCGCCCTGCTGGGGCTGTCCTTCAAGCAGCGCACCAACGATATGCGCGATTCCTCCGCGCTCAAGGTGGTCGAATCGCTCTTAGGGCGCGGTGTCAAGGAAATCCGCGCTTACGATCCCCTGGCGATTGACGAGGCCCGCCACTACTTCAACCCGGAGCGCAACCACCTCTACGAGAAGGTCGTCTACTTCGACTCGGTGCGCGATGCGCTCAAGGGCAGCGACATGCTCTTCATCTCCACCGATTGGGAAGAGTTCCGCGGCCTCTCCCGTACCATCGAACAGGTCGTCCAGCCACCCTACCTCATTATGGACGGCCGCCGGATGATCCCCGATTACACCGAACTGGTCGAACGCGGCTACGGCTACATCGCTGTCGGCTCCACCTATATGGCTCCAGATCCCAAGCCGAACTCTCAACCGGAACCAGTGACTTCGGCGGGCTGATCGATGAGTCTGACCTGAGGGGCGCCGCCAGCGCCCCTCGCTTTTTCCTCCAACACCCATCCTGCCCGTTTGGACAGCTATCCTCTGCGCCGGAACCCGGCTACAATCAGGCTGACCGCTGAATTGAGTGGATAGGGCTGTGCTATGGATCAACGGGTTATCCAATTCATACGAGCGCTGCGAGCCGCCGGCGTGCGGGTTTCGCTGGCCGAAAGCCAGGATGCAATGTACGGCGTCGATGCCATCGGCGCGACCAACCGCGACCAGTTCCGCGCCACGCTGCGGACGACGCTGGTGAAAGAATCCCGCGACCAGCCCACCTTCGAGTATTTCTTCCCGCTCTTCTTCGGCAGCAGCCAGCCGCCGCTGAACAACATCCCCGACAACCTCTCGCCGGATGATAAGCAGAAGCTCCAGGAAGCCCTCCAATCTCTGATGGGCAGCAGCAATGCCCTGCGCGATCTGCTGCGCCGCCTCCTCGAAGGCCGCCCCTTCAGCCAGGATGAACTCAACGAGATGGGGCGCCAAGCCGGGCTGAACCAGGGCACGGACATGTACCAGCGCCAGTGGTACGAGCGCCGTATGAACCGCCAGGCCGGGATGCAGCAGCTTCAGGAATTGATCGAGCGCCTGCTGCAAGAACTCCGCGAGATGGGCATGAGCGAGGCCGCCGTTGAAGAACTCCGCGAGCAGATCGAAGAGAATGCCCAGGGGTTGGCCCAACAGCTTTCCCAATACGTCGGCGCATCCCTGGCCGAACAGATGGCCGGCAAAGAACCTGACCCGCGCCCCGATCTGCTGGATGTTCCGTTCTCCCAGTTGAACCAGGGCGAAGTCGATGCCATCCGCGACGAGATTCGCCGCCTGGCCGCTCGGCTTCGCAGCCGCGCCTCGCTCCGCCAGAAACGTGCTTCCGCCGGAGTCCTTGACCCCCGCCGCATGATGCGCCACAACATGCGCTACGGCGGTGTCCCCCTGGAACTGCGCTACCGCACCCGTCACGTCAAACCCCGGCTGGTGCTGATCTGCGATATCAGCACCTCCATGCGCTACTGCGCCGAGTTCCTGCTGACGCTGGTCTACGAGCTTCAGGATGTCGTCGCCCGTACCGACAGCTTCGTCTTCATCAGCGACTTGGTGGACATCAGCATGATCTTTGAAGAAAAGCAGCCTCAGGAAGCTGTCATGCAGGTCCTTACGGAAAATCCCCCCGGCTACTACAGCACCGACCTGGGCAGCAGCCTCGTCACCTTCCAGCGCGACCACATGGGCAAGATCAGCAGCAAAACGACTGTCATCCTGCTCGGCGATGGCCGCAACAACTACAACAACCCCCGCCTGGAAATCGCCGAGGCCATGCAGCGGCGCTCCCGGCGGTTGCTGTGGTTCTGCCCGGAGCCGCCCGCGCAGTGGGGCACAGGCGACAGCGACATGCACCGCTATGCCCCCCTCTCGGATGGCGTCTACAAGGTCAGCAACCTGCGTGAACTCGCCGCTGCCGTCGATAACATCCTCAGTGACGGCTAGCGCGTTCCACAATCCTTAACGGTCTTTTCGTTGACACCCGGCGGACGCTACGGTAATCTCCCGCCGGTCAGCGTCCGCCCTTTCATCTCGGACAGGGACGCTGTTCATCCCTGTGTCACGCTTTTTAGTTCCATCCGAGCCGGTCAATCTGAATAGGGGAGAAAGTTACGATGGACGAACTAGTCAAACTGCTGACGAACAAGTTGAACATGGCGGAAGATCAGGCCAAACAGGTCGCCGAGGCGGTGATGGGCTTTTTCAAAGAGAAGCTGCCCGCGGTCGGTGACCAACTCGAAGCCCTGATGGGCAGTGTCGGCCAGGTGGCCGAAGGTGCGGTTGATACCGCCAAGGATGCCGCTGGTGATGCCAAAGAAAAGCTCTCCACCCTGGCCGGAGAACTTACCGAGAAGGGCGAGCAGGCCGCGGAGCACGCTGGTGATGCGGCCGGCGACCTCCAGCAGAAGGCCGGCGAAGCTCTGGAAGCCGCCAAAGAAGCAGCGGAGCAGGCCGTCAAGGAAGCTGGCAAAGTCGTCGATGATCTGGTCGGCAAAGCCTCCGATGCGCTCAGCGGCTTATTCGGCGGCAAGAAGGACGATCCCCAATAAGACCTGTCGCTGCAGGGGCGCGGCGGCGCTGCGCCCCATGATCCGCACCCGCTCCCCAAGTCACGATTCGCCGTCCGCCGGTTCATCCTCCCCTCCCGCCAGCGCGACCAGCCGCCGGTAGGTAGCCTGGAAGACCAGCGCATCTGCCGTGTGGAACGGCTCCGGCGCTTCGATGGCAGCCGTCCCCTCAACCCCGAAATCGATGAACGCCTGGAGCAGTTCCCGGTAACGCAGATCGGCTTCGTTGAGCGGAATGTGTGCCTTCTCTCCTTTGGGCGTGTAGGCGATCCCGCTGATATGAAAGTGCAGCGTCTTCACCCCGGCTTCGCCCAATTCAGCCTTCACCCGGCCAAGCGCGCCGGCAAATTCATCGTAGCTGTTGAACGTGCCGTCACCCTGCCGGGCATGCAGATGTGCCCAGTCGATGCACGGCCGCACACCAGGCACTTCCTTGCTGAGCTGAATCACCTCGTCCAAATTGCCGAACATCGCTGACTTGCCCATCGTCTCCGGCCGCAGGTTCACCTCGACGCCTTCTTCGCGCAGAATACCGGTCAGCTCCAGCAGCTTCTGCTTGGCGCGTTCGTAGACCTGCTCCGGCGGCTGGCTGTGGTAGCTCCCCGGATGAAAGATGATGTCCCGCGCTCCAGCCAGATACCCTTTGCGGGCCGCCGTCAGCAAACGCTCGTCGCTCTTCGCCATCAGTTCAGCCGTCTGGCTGTTGAGGTTGATGTAGTACGGCGCGTGGATACTCAGCGTCACACCGTATTTCTGCGCTGTTGCCTTGATCTCCGCGCAGGACTCGTCGCTCACGCGCACGCTCTGCACCCAAGCGATCTCCAGATGATCCAGCCCAAGCTGACGAATGTGCGCGATGGCCGCCGGCGTGCCAGGGGTTGGCGTTGTCTGCGGCGATCCAACCGTCCCAAAACGGAGCTTATCGACTTCAGTCACCGGTTCTGTCCTTTCCGTGTCGCCTGATTCATCCTGCTGTAGTCTAACCCGGTTCACGCTCCTGCGCTGATGCCGCCCCAATTTTCAAACCGTTCCCTCACAACCTCCAGCAGCCGGATGCGCTACACTGGTGCCGTTATCGAAAGCCGCTGATTGCTGGAAAGGCCGTCTTTATGAAGACCGAACCGCTGCTGCGCCGCCGCTTGTGGATCGTCTTGCTGGCGCTGGTCGTCGTTTTCATCCTCTGGAACGTCCCCCAGTTCGATGTGGTGCTGACTCCCTTTCGCCTCTTTGTCACCTATGTCCACGAAGCCGGGCATGGCACAGCCGCGCTGCTCACCGGCGGCGAGTTCGTCGGCTTTGTCGTCCACGACAACGGCAGCGGTCAGGCCACCACCCGCGGCGGCAGCCTGCTTGCAATCCTTCCGGCGGGCTATTTAGGCGCAGCCCTGTTCGGCGCAGTGCTCTTCTACCTCGCCAACCGCCTGCACTACACCCGCCCCGTCTCGGTCGCCCTCGGCATCGGCTTAGTCATCTTCTCCATCCTCTTCGCTCGTGCCTCCCTGCTGGCCTTGATCGTCGGGCTGGCCTTCGGCGCGGTGCTGGTGGGTCTAGGCTGGCGGGCCAGTCCCGGCATCAACACATTCGTCCTCAACGTGCTGGCAATCCTCACCGGGTTGAACGCCGTCTTCGACGTTTGGTATCTGGTCGGGGATAGCAGCGCCAGCTTGGGGAGCATCCGCAACGATGCCGCGGCTTTTTCTCAAGCAGTCGCGCCGCTGGTCCCGGCGGCAATCTGGGCTTTCCTCTGGTCGGTGCTGGCCGTCCTCATGCTGGGGATTTCCATCTGGTACAGTTTGGTACGGCCTATTCGTCAGCGGTTGAATGGAGGATAATCCTATCCCGTCTTGCAGACTTGTTCGTCATCTCGCCATACAGGACTCGCTCATGCCCATCACCGCTCAGGATCAGACCTGGATCCTTGAAACCGACCATACTGCCTACACCTTCGGCTTGAACGCCTTCGGCCTGCTCACCCATGCCTACTGGGGGCCGCGCCTGCTCGCGCCGGAAGACTATCCGCCGCCCCCAACGGGGATGAGCTGGGCTTCCTTCAACAACCCGCCGCATCTCACCCCGGAGGAATACCCTGCCTACCACGAGATGAAGTTCATCGAGCCGTGCCTAAAAGTCACCTTTGCCAATGGCGCGCGTGACGCCGCTCTGCGTTTCCAAAGTGCCCACATCAAACCCGGCGACGGTGAAACCAGCCTGCATATCAGCCTGCGCGACCGCACCCAGCCTTTCGAGGTGTTGCTGACGTACACCCTCTACGAAGGCCACGATCTCATCGGCCGCTCGGCCACGCTGGTCAACCACGGGACCGAACCCGTCCTGGTTGAACGCATGTGGTCGGCGCAGTGGCATCTTCCCGTTGGCGATAGCTACCGCTTTTCTCATCTGACTGGCCGCTGGGCAGATGAATTTCACCTGCGCCGCGAACCCCTCCAGCCCGGTGTCAAAGTCATCGAAAGCCGCCGCCTGCACACCAGCCACCACCACAACCCCTGGTTCGCCATCGACCGCGGCAGCGCTGATGAAGACCAGGGCGAGGTCTGGTACGGCGCGTTCGCTTGGAGCGGCAATTGGAAGATCGCTGCCGAAGTCACCGATTTCGCCTCCACGCGCGTCAATGTCGGCCTCAACGATTGGGACTTCGCCTACCGCCTCATGCCCGGCGAGTCCTTCACCACACCGGCCGCCTATGCCGGCTACACGCCCCACGGCTTCGGCGCGGCCAGCCGTGCCCTGCATGATTTCATCCGTGACGCCGTGCTGCCGCACCGCCATGCCCCCCACCGTGTCCTCTTCAATTCCTGGGAGGCCACTTTCTTCGATGTCGATATCGAGTCCCAAACCCGCTATGCCGAGATCGCAGCCAGCTTGGGAGTCGAACTCTTTGTCATGGACGATGGCTGGTTCCATGGGCGTAACCATGACCGCGCCGGGTTGGGCGATTGGTGGCCGGATGCGCGCAAGTTCCCTCAGGGATTGGCCCCGCTCATCGAGCGCGTTAATGCCCTCGGCATGGATTTCGGCCTGTGGATCGAGCCGGAGATGGTCAACCCGGACAGCGACCTCTACCGCGCTCATCCCGACTGGGTGCTGCATTTCCCCGACCGGCTCCGCACCGAAGGCCGCAGCCAGCTCATCCTCAACCTTGGCCGGCCAGATGTCCAGGCTTATCTGTTGGAGCGCCTGGATGCGCTCTTGCGTGACAACAACATCGCCTTCATCAAGTGGGATATGAACCGCACCGTCAGCGAACCCGGTTGGCCGGATTACGACCGCGAACCGCGTGAAATCTGGGTGCGCTACGTCGAAGGACTCTACCGGCTCTGGGGTACACTCCGCGAGCGTCATCCCCATGTCATCTGGCAGAGCTGCTCCGGCGGCGGCGGTCGTGCCGATCTGGGCATCCTCCGCTATGCCGATCAAATCTGGGTCAGCGACAACACCGGGCCAGTCGCCCGCTTGGGCATTCAAGAAGGCTTTTCTCAGGTCTTCCCTGCCAGTGTCATGGAAGCCTGGGTGACCGATATGGAGCCGCAGAGCTGGTTGAATCCCCAGCCTGCCGGGGAATACCTGCCGCTCAGCTTCCGCTTCCACGTCAGCATGTGCGGAACGCTCGGCATCGGCGCCAACATCACCCGCTGGGGGGAGGCTGAGCTGGAGGAGGCTCGCCGCTGGGTCGCGGTCTATAAAGAACTCCGGCCCATCATCCAGGAGGGCGATCTCTACCGCCTCCGCTCCGCCCAAACGGGGAACGGCTTCAGCGCGGTGCAGTATGTGAGCAAGGACAAAGCCGAAAGCGTCCTCTTTGCTTTCCGCACCCTCATCCCCGACCCAGCCAATCTGCCCCCGCTGCGGCTGCGCGGCCTCGACCCGCGGGCGCGCTACACCGTCGAAGGCTTGGAGGGGGTGCGCTCCGGTCTAGCCTGGATGAACACCGACCTGCTGCTGCCGCTCCACAACTTCGAAAGCACCCTCCGCCGCGTCCGCCGGGTGTGATGTGGGCTGCCACAGCAGTAAAAACTCAGGGACAGTGCGCCTCCTCTTGTCTCCTGAGCAGACGTGATTTTAGGGTCAGCCGTCCCTTATGGGGATGGCTGCGCCGTCCTCATTCTGCCGGCGGCGGAACTGGCAGTTCATCAACCGGGGTGTCTTTCCATTTCGCCCCCTCTTCGACCAGCATGACCGGCAGCCCGTCGCGGATGGGATACTTATAGCCCGAATCTGCGCAGACCAGCCAGCAGCCTTTCACCAGTTCCAGCCGTCCCGGATCGCTGCCCCGGTCGGTATAATGCACCGCCACCGGGCAGCGCAGCACTTCCATCAGCTTTGGATCAATCGGACTGGTTTGTTCGCTCATCAACAACCTCTCCTTACCGCGTCATTGCTGGTCGCAAGTATAGGCTCCTGCTTGCCGAGCGTCAATCGATGCTCTGCCGCGCTTTTGCCGCGTTCGCCCTCACACGATACAATCCCCCACGGAACACAACCGCACCAAAAGGTCGCTGCGCCATGTCTGGATCACGCTGGTTTTTTGTTGCCTGCCTGCTCGTCAGCGGACTCGCCCTGCTTTTGATCCTGCCCGGCCTCATGCCTGCCCAAGCCATGCCTCCCGCTGCCGCTGCCGGCCTGGGGGTTTGGCGGGCTGCCGGCTGCGAAAACTGCCACACCCTCTACGGGCAGGGCGGGCCGTTCGCCCCAGATCTGACCCACACCTACGCCCAGCGCGGCCCAGATTATCTGGCCGCCTTCCTGGTCAACCCCTCGGCCTTCTATCCCGGCCAGCGCCAGATGCCCGTCTTCGGCTTCACCCGCTCCGAGATCGACCAGCTCATCGCCTACCTCGACTGGATCGGCCAGCAGCCGCCCGCGCAGACCTGGCCGCCGCGCCCCATCCTGGTCAGCGGAAGCGGAGGACTCGGCAGCCTCGCCCCCAGCCCAGTTGAAGTCAGCGCCGCCAGCGATGACCCGGCCGTTCGCGGTCGGGCGCTCTTCAGCCAGCCGCCGGCCATCTGCTCCACCTGCCATTCGCTCGAACCCGATGTGGTCATCATCGGCCCCTCATTGGCCGGGGTCGCATCCCGCGCCGAGACTCGCGTCGCCGGCCAGACTGCCGAAGCCTACCTCCGCAGCTCGATCATCCACCCCGAAGCCTTCATCGTCCCTGGCTTCCAGGATGTCATGCAGAAGAACTTCGGCAGCGTCCTGAGCGCCGACCAAATTAACGACCTAATCGCCTTCTTGCTGACTCTGCGCTGAATGACAGGCAGGCTGATACCATGACTCCCACACCGCATGCCCGCATTTTCGTCCGCTTTTTCGTGCAGTCTATCGCCCTGTTAGTCGTCTACGCGCTGGCCGCGCTGCTGGCCGCCCTCAAATTCCTCAGTGCCGAAGACCCCCTGCTGACTGTACTGCCTTACAGCCAGACGGCAGCGCTGGCCTCGTCTGCCCTGCTGGTCGCCGCCCTGACTGGGCTGGTCGCCGGCGGACTCTACATCGCCAACCAGGGCCGCTTGATCCCCTTCAGTCTGCTGCATTGGGCTAACCGCTTGTGGCTCGTCCTGGGAATCGCGACCGTCGCAGCCGGGCTGCTCGGCTGGACGGAAGGCCGCGCCCAGCTCGAACTCCATCCGATCTTGGATGTCCTCCTGCTGGTCGCGCTGGCGCTGGCCGCTGTCGCCGCCATGCCCGCGCTGCGCCGCAGCGCCATTGTGCAGGTCTGGATGGTCGGGCTTGCGCTGGCCGCCCTCGCTGCTGGCATCGGCCTGCTGCCCGCCGCCGACGGCCTCCAGGATCGCGTCTTTGGGGCGCTCGCTGCCGGCTTGATCCGTCACGCCGCCCTGCCGCTGATGGCGCTGGCGCTCGGCTACTGGCTCATGCACCGCTTCAGCAACCTCACACCCGGTTGGGTCGAACAGAGCCTCCCTGTCACTGCCGGCCTGCTGGCTGTCGCCGCCGCGCTCGTCACCCTGCCCACCTTGCCGGGCGCGCCTGTCATTACCGGGACTCTGGCGCTTCTGGCTCCTGTTCTGCTCCTCATCGTCGCCGCGCACTGCTATCGTGCCCTCAGCGACCGTCACCCCAACACGACGCTGGCCGCCCACTGGTTCACCCTCAGCCTGCTGCTCCTGCTGGTCGGCATCGGACTGCTCGGCGGCCTGCTGGCTGTCCCGGAAATCCGCGCCTATACGCTCGGCACGCGCCTCTCGGATGTGCAGAGCACGCTGGCGCTATTGGCTGGCCCTATGCTGGCGCTCGGCGTCTTCAACCAGGCTGCTGCCGAACTGCGCGGCGAAAACCGCCGTGTGACCGGATTGGTGCCGTTCTGGTTGGCTGGCTTCGGCCTGCTGGCGAGTGTCCTAGCGCTGGCTGCCGCCGGCATCGTCCAGGTCTATCTGGAACGCACCCTCAGCGTCGGCTATCTGGAGACGCAGACTCTGCTCATCCCGCTCTACGGCGGCTGGGTGGCGGGGCTAGCCGTCTTCGGCGTCGGACTGCTCGTCTTCGGCCTGACCTTCTGGCTGCGCCGTCCCGCCCGCAGGTGATGGTCACAGATGGTGGTCAGCGCAGTGGTAGAATCGACCCCATCTGTCCTTCAATACTGCCGCTCAAAACCATGTCCACCACTAATCTGCTGAACCGCCTCTTCTCTCTGTGTCTCTCTGGTTCAATCCTGCTCCTCCTGCTCGCTCTCACCGTATCACCCAGCCGCGCCCAGGAGCAGCCTGTTTATGTCGTCGAACGCCTGCACATCGCCAACTATCCGGTCACGCTGGCCTTCGCCCCGGATGGCCGCCTCTTCTACACCGAAAAAGCCACCGGCAGCGTCCGCGTCATTCTCCCCGATGGCACGCTCCAGCCTGACCCGGTGCTGAACCTCCCGGTCGATTCCTTGGTCGAGCGCGGCCTGCTCGGCCTGACCTTCGACCCCAACTATGCCGAAAACGGCTTCATCTGGATCGTGCGGACGGCTCCCGGCACGGCCCGCGATTATCCGGCTAACCAGATCATCCGCTTCCACGAGCAGGATGGCCTCGGCAGCGACCCGCAGGTGATGTTCTCCGCGCCCATCACCACCGGCGAACTCCACCACAACGGTGGTAACCTCCACTTCGACTCCGGCGGCCTGCTCTACGCCTCCTTCGGCGATTACGGTTTGGCCGCCAACGCCCAGGACTTGACCACCGTCCCCGGCAAGATCCACCGCTTCGCCGTTACCGAAGACGGCCTGATCCCCGCCCCCGGCAATCCCTTCCCGGACAGCAGCATCTACGCCTACGGTCTGCGAAACCCCTTCGATTTCGTCCTTGATCCCTTCAGCGACGCCATCTTCGCGTCCGAAAATGGCCCCAAGTGCGACGACGAGATCGACCTGATCCTGCCCGGCAGGAACTACGGTTGGGGCGAACACTACGGCGACCAGTGCTTCGGCCTCGAACCCATCGATGTGCCCGACTACCAACCGCCGCTGATCTCATTCAAGCCCACCATCGGCATGGGCGGGATCACTGTCTACGATGGGCAGGCTTTCCCCGGCTGGACGGGTGACCTCTTCTTCTGCGATTGGAACGGCGGCGTCCTCCACCGTGTCACCCTGGACGACTCCCGTACCGCCATCACCCAGGTCGAACCCGTCGATTTACAGGGCTTCTTCTGCCGCATCGACGTGACCGTTGGCCCAGAAGGCGCGCTCTATTTCGCCGACCCCATGGGCATCTACCGTCTGCGCCCGGCCAAGAATTAAGCCCACCGCACGCGCTCCTGCGGTATGATGAAAGGCAGGCAACCGAGTCACCTGCGAGCGAATCCGATGAACCTGCGTGCCCTCATTCCGTCCGACCTGCGCCTGCCGCTCATTGCGGCGCTGGCCGGCCTGCTGGCCTTGCTCGAACTCGCCCGTCCCGGCTGGATTCCGCCCTGGATGGCGCTGTTCGGCATCGCTGTGGCCGCCCTCGTGCTGACTTACTGGCAGCGCCCCGCCGTTCCCGCCGCGGCTGAAACCACCGCTGCTGTTCCCGTCCCGCCGCCTGATCTGAACGGCCTGAGCGCCATGAGCCAGCGCCTGGCCGTCTCGGCGGAGTCGATCCAGCAGATCAGCGCTCGCCAGGCTCGCAGCGCCGGAGAACAAGCCGAGTTGATCCAGCGCACCAGCGCCTTGTTGGGGGATTTTCTGGTACTCTCCGAGCGCATCCAAGAGCAGGGCCGTGCCCTGACCCAGATGGCTCGCCAGGCTGCCGAGGAGTCCGAAAGTGGCAGCCAGGTGCTGCATCAGGCCATCGAGGGAATCGATGCCATTCGCCAGCGTGTCTCGGCCATCGCCGGAACCATCACCACACTGGCACAGTTCGCCCGCCGCATCGATGACATCATCACTTCCGTCGGCGAGATCGCCACGCAGTCCAACCTGCTCGCGCTGAATGCCTCCATCGAGGCCGCCCGCGCCGGCGTGCATGGCCGCGGCTTTGCCGTGGTTGCCGAAGAAGTGCGCTCGCTGTCCCGCCAATCGACTCAGGCATCCCAGCAGGTCCGCGCCATTCTGGAAGAAATCCAGGCCGCCATGCAGCAGGCCATCCATGCCACTGAAGAGGGCTTGACCCAAGTCGATGCTGGCCTAAACCTCACCCGTCAGGCCGATGCAGTCGTCGGTGCGCTGGCCGCCAATGTCGCCAATGCCAATGCCGCCGTGACCCAGGTCTACGATGTCATCCGCTCCCAGGTGGATGGCCTCGAACAGATGACCATCGGTATTGAGCGCATGGAACGCATCATCCAGGCTGAGCAAGAAAACAGCCGCGCGGTCGAAAGCGCGTCAGCCGAACTGACCGCCCTCGCCGCGCAGCTCAATCGTACTGTCGAGAGTTCGTCTTCAGGATAGAGGCGGAACCGCTTAGCTCACCGCTTCCGCCGTCTCAACCTTGACCGCCTCAACATCCAGGGTGATGTTCACATCCTTGCTGACCAGCCAGCCGCCGGTTTCCAACGCCATGTTCCACGTCAGGCCAAAGTCTTCGCGGTTGATCTTGGTCGTGCCGGTGAAGCCCGCCACCGTCGTCCCAAAGGGACTCTTGCCCTGGCCAAGCAGCTCCGCTTCGATCACCACCGGCTTGGTCACGCCGCGGATGGTCAGGTCCCCGTAAATCGTGGCCTTCGTGCCGTCACCCTTCGGTTCCACCTTCGTGCTCTTGAACGTGATCGTCGGATAGTGTTCCACATCCAGGAAGTCCGCGCTCCGCAGGTGATTGTCCCGCTGCTCCAACCCTGTGCTCGTCATCGAATGGGTGTCGATCACTACCTCGACTGAAGCGGCTGCCGGGTTGGCCGGGTCATAATCAATCGTTCCGCTGATCTTGTTGAACGAACCGCGTACGGTCGTCACCATCATGTGACGGGCCGCAAACGAAGCCTGTGCATGTGTCGAATCGATGTTCCAGAGCGCCATGGGATTGATCTCCTCAGATGGTATTTGAGCAGCAAGTGGACTGTAGTCCGTTTAACAGTCAGCAGAATACACCCTCTTGTCTCTCTTGTCCATAAGAGAGTCATTAGAAAACGGACTTTAGTCCGTTTTAACTACTTCTAGCTGTGAATTTAGAGATCAACAGGCTGTGCTACCGCATCCAAGACCCGCAGGATTTCCGCCTGCACCCGCTCCAGGCTGTAGCCGCGCACCTGCCGCAGAAAATACACGTTGTGTACGTCCATCAGCACATAGACCGCGTCCGCCAGCACATCCAGGTCTCCCGGTGGCTGCATCTGTTCCAGCAGGCCGCGCACGGTCTGCCGCCACCACCAGTGCGCCGGATGCTGGAGCGAACCCATCGGCTGCGTCCCGACGCACAGCAGCACCGCGTTTCGGTCCACGTATTCCAGCGTCGCCCTCACGAACCAGCGCAGTGTCGCTGCCGCGTCCGTCTGCGTGCGGATCCGCTCGAACGTCTGCGCTTGGTGCTGCCGCTGCTCGTCATCCAGCAGCGCCTCCGAAACAGCCATCTTGTTCTCAAAGTGCCGGTACAGCGTCCCTTTGCCCACTCCCGCCGCTTCCGAGATGTCCGTCATCGTTACCGCCTCGACCCCCCGTTCCTGGAACAGCCGCCGGGCCGTCTCCAGGATATGGGCGCGGTTCTTCAGCGCATCGGCCCGGCTCGGCTGCGGATTCGTAGGAATCAGGTTGTCCAGATCGAATTTCATAGTCGCGCTGCTTTCTGGTGTAGCCCTCATTGTACAGGCGATTCGTTATAAACGGGAAAATATAAAGGCGGCCAATGAGCCGCCTTTATCGATACGCCGCCAATTGCGTGATCAGATTGCCCGCTTACGACGCCTTGGGCATATCCGCCCGCGCGTCCTGCGCCATCATCAGCGTAGATGGGTGCAGCATCCCCGCGATCACCCGCTGCGAGCAGCCAATCGCCGGTGATGTAGCCCCGCTGGGATTCGCCTCAAAGCTCGCGCAGCACGCAATCAGATGGCAGGTTTCCGTCATGATCTGCGTCGCCATACCCGTGTCGATGGTCTCCTGCCACTTCCACCACGGTGGCAGCCGCCGCGCCGGATTTTCCAGTGCGTCCAGGTCGAGCAGGCGCGCCAGATCAACCTGCGCCTTGAAGATCGCCTCATGCAGCGCCCAGGCCGAATCGGGGCTGCCCGGTTTCATCCGGTAATCCTTGCCATAGCACGATTGGAATATGCTGGCCAGTTCGATCAGTTCCGCAGCTTTTGCCGCGACCAGCCGAGCCGTCGTGGTGTTCATGGGCATACTCCTTTCATCGTGCCTCATCCAAACCGTCACCGGAGGAACCCTATGTCCCTTAAATGAGGCTTAACATTTATTTAACTTATTTTACACGCTTTTAATCAGAAATGCACCTGCAAAGTGTGGAGAACTTGTTAAGGTTTTTGGGGAGATTCTTCCAGGAGTTCCGCAACCACTGCCGCCAGTTCAAGTTCGCGCCCTGCTTCCAGTCCCGCCTCGATCTGCGCCGCGCTCAACCCCAGCTTGCCCTGCCAGTGTTCTAGCGCCCGCGTCTGGTCTTCCAGCAGATCGGCGGCGCTCGCCGGGTGGTATCGCGCCAGACCAAACAGCCGCAGCCCGCCCTCGATGTCGCCTTCGTACAGCCGGATTTCCGCCGCGCTCTGCACTGCCCCGATCAACCCCGTATCCGACCCCATCTGCCGCGCCGCCAGCAGCGACTCGCGCAGCATCGCCCGAGCTTGATCTGGCTGGTCAGCTTGCAGATAGTACGAGGCCAGGTTCAGCGCCGAGATCGTGATCGCGAACAGGTTGTGGTCTTCCCGCGCCAGCCGCAGCCCTTCCTCGCTGTACCGGATCGCTTCCGCCCAATTCGCGTTCTGCCCCGCGTCGAATCCCAGGTTGCTCAGCACCATCTGTTCCCCGTCGCGGTGCCCGATCCGCCGCGCCAAGTCCAGCGCCGAGTGATAGTGCCCCAGCCCGATGATCCGGTCAATCCACGACAGCACCGTGCCTAGCCGGTTGTGCGCCAGCATTTGCAGCACCTCGTCCCCCAGCGCCTTCGCCATCACCAGGCATTCTTCCCCAGCCGCGCGCGCCGCCGTGTGATTCCCAGTCCGGAAGTGCGTCGTCGCCAGCCCATAGAGCACCTTTGCCAGCGTCGCCCCATCGTCAGTCTGCCGCGCCAGCGGCAGCGCTTCGTCTAGCAGCGTCAGTGCCGCCGAATAATTTCCCCTCGCCGTTTCTACCAGGCTCTGCTGGTAGCGGATCACCGCCAGCGTCTTCGAGTCTCCCAACTGCTCCGCCAGCCGTTCAGCATCCGCCAGGATGCCCGTCGCCGCTCCCAGCTCGCCCTGGCTGTTGGTGGCTTCCCCCAGCTTGACCAGCAGCCCCAGCCGTGCCTGCGGGCTGCTTTCGCCGTCCGCTTCGGTCTCATCCAGCAGCTTCAACGCCCGCTGGTACTGGTCAGCCGACTCGCGGTAATGTCCCCGCCGCAGCAGCGCGTCTCCCGCCCGTTGGAGGTAATCCGCCGCCCGCTTCAGATCACCTGCCTTCTCAAAGTGCTCCGCGATCAGCGGCAGATGTTCCGAGGCGCGCTCTAACCCCGCCAGCCAATCCCCCGCTGCCGTGTGATACACCTTGAGCTGTCGCTGGAGCAGCCGCTCGTAGATCGCATCCCGCAGCATCGCCTGGCTGAAGATATACTCGGTGCTGCCCGCATAGGCCGAAGTCTCCCGCCGCAGGATGAACCCCCGCGCCGCCAGCTTGTTCAGCGCTTCCGGCAGATCTGCCACATGGGCTTCATCCAGCACATCCATAGCGACCAGCACCTTGTCGTAGAAAATCCGCCCGAAGACCGCTGCCCGCTGCAAAGTCAGCTTCTCCGGGTATAGCAGCGTATCCAGCCGCGCCTGGAGCAAACCGTGCAGCGTCGCTGGCACGCTCAGCGCTCCCAGCCGGCTCTCTTCCACCCGCCATTGGCCGCCGTTCTCTTTGACGATCACGTGATCGTCCAGCAGCATCTTGACCAGCTCTTCCAGGTAATGCGGGTTGCCTTCCGCCCGCTCCACCAGCAGATCGCGCAGCGTCTTTGGCACATCTGCCACCCGCTGGAGGATTTCCCGCACCAGGTCGCGGCTGTCCCGTTTATCCAGCGGCCTCAAATCCAGCCGCGTATGGAACCGCTGCCCGCTGCCCCAACCCGGCCGCTGGGTGTAAAGTTCAGGCCGCGCCGTCGCCACCACCAGCAGGTGTAGATTGCTGTCCGCCTGGAACAAATCGTTCAGCAGGTCCAGCGAGACATCATCGGCATGGTGGATGTCTTCCAGCAGCATCACCGATGGCCCAGCCTTCGCCAGCGCTGCGAACAGCCGCACGAATTCGCCTCGCGTCCGCGCGTTCAGCCCCTGTGGGTCGCCGGCCAGCGGCTTCACCACCGGACTCTCGGTCACATCGAACCCGCATAGATGCCCGATCAGGTGCGCCATCTCCACATTCGCCCCGACCAGTTCATCTACCCCCATCTCCAGTTTGTTCAGCACCACCGCCGGCGCGTCATCATCCCGTATCTCGAACCGGAACGCGACGATGTCCCGGATCAGCCCGTAAGGCCGCTGCCGTGCCCCCGAGACCGCCCGCCCGTAGAAGATGTAGTATTGTTCAGGCCGCAGATCGGCCCACTGGTCAAATTCGTACAGCAGGCGCGATTTGCCGATCCCGGCCTCGCTCACCACCGTGACGACCCGCGTCTCGCCCTCCTCGACTGCGCTCAAGAATGCCTTCTGCAGATGCTCGAATTCCGCCTGCCTCCCGATCATCTGCGTGTCGATGCCTTCGATCCCGCGCGGCTGTGCCCGGAAAGCCCGCGGCTTGGCCGCGATCACCCGGTAGCAGGCGATCCGCTCCGCCCGCCCCCGCACCCGCAGCGGCTCGTCCGGCGCGCAGTTGAACACGCCCAGCACCTGCCGGTACACCTCGTGCGAGATCAGGATGCTGCCTTCCGCGTTCTGCATCAGCCGGTTCGCCAGGCTGACTGTCGCTCCGCTCGCCGTCGAAGTCCCTGCTGCATCCCTAGGCCCGATCAGCGCCATTCCGCTGTGAATCCCGATGTTCAGCGGCAGCAGATCCTCCGCCGTCAAATACTCCCCTCCGACCTCCCACAGCCCCGCCTGCATCGCCAGCGCTGCCCGGATCGCATTCTCAGCATCGTCTTCCTTTGCCGCACCTGCCCCCCACAGCGCCAGCAGGTCGCTGTCCGTCCGCGCGAAGACCTCGCCGCCCCGGTCAAGGATCACCCGTTCCAGCGTCAGCCATAGCGTGTGCATTGCCTGCCGCGCCGCTTCCACTCCGGCGCTGTCCTCGACGATTTCGGCGTATTCCGCCGCGTTCGCGTACAGCACAGTCACCAGCTTGTTCTGCTCGACCGCCTGCGGTGTCGGAGTCTCCGGCTTGCCCCCCAGCCGCCGGATGATGCTCAGTGCCGTCACCCCTGGCCGCCATGTCGAGCTTTCCGCGATGGTCACGCCCAGCGCTGTCGCTGCCGCCTGCCCAAATTCGATGGCCGTGGCATACCGGTCCTTCGGCTCCTTCGCCATCGCCGTCCGAATCACCTCGTCCACCAACTCCGGCAGCATGTCGTTCACCGCCCGCGCCGAGGGAATCGGATTCATAATGTGCATCGAGACGACCTTCATGTTCGAGGCCGCCCGGTAGGGGAGCTGCCCCGTCAGCATCTCGAACAGCATCACCCCCAGCGCGTAAATGTCCGTCCGGTGATCCAAATCGGGATCATCCATCGCCTGCTGCGGCGACATATATTCCGGCGTGCCCATGACCATGTTCGTCTCGGTCAGATCGCCGCCCAGCGAGTCGTTTTCCAGCATCCGCGCGATGCCCAGGTCATTGACGAAAGCGTTGCCCTCCCGGTCGATCAAGATGTTCGATGGCTTGATATCCCGGTGGATGATGCCCTGCCGGTGCGCGTAATCCAGCGCCGAGCAAACCTGCCGCAGCACAAACACGATCTCGCTGTGCGGCAGCGCCCCTTTGCTCATCACATCCCGCAGCGTTCCCCCGTCCAAGTAGCGCATCACGATGTATGGCGGCTCATGCGCACCGTCAAAGTCGTAGATCGGCAGAATATGTGGATGCTCCAGCCGGGCGATCAGCTTGGCTTCCCGTTGGAAGCGCTGGACGGCGCTGGGGGTATGTACCAGATTGCGGTGGATGACCTTGATCGCCACGTCGCGATCCACGCTGGTCTGCCGCGCTCGGTAGACCGTCGCCATCCCTCCCTTGCCGATCTCTTCTAGAATTTCATACGGCCCCAGGCGTTCGCCGACCAAAGTTGCTTGACCTTCCCCTACGCATCCCCCCTGCCAAACCAACTCCATTCTAACGGTTTTGATGAACTCCCGCGATACAAACCCGCTGCCTCAGCATCTTGAGAGAACCCCATCGGTTCAAATCTTCTTACCGCCCTTAAACCCCAAGAGTGACCAAAATGTCACCCTAAATACCCCATTTTGTGCTATCGTAGGCATACGAGTACAAAACTCCCCTCTCCATTGCAATGGAGAAGCACCGGGGGTGAGGGCTTCAAGATTCTCACATTCTCATATTCTCATTCTTATAACTCTTATCAATTTTCGCATCGACCGCCCTATGATGAAGCCTTCGATCTAGCGATCCGCTGTTAAGCTGTCGGCTAAAAGCGAACCCAATGCGCATCCTCCTGATCTCCCGCTGTCCACCCTGGCCGCTCTACCTCGGCGACCGCCTCATCGTCTACCATCTCGCCGAGCAGCTCGAAGCCCGCGGCCATACCCTCGACCTGCTCGCCTTCACCCAGCGCCCGGAAGACCTCGCCGAGCAGTCCTTCTATGACCACCGCTTCGGCAGCGTCCAGCTTTTCCCGGAACCTCGCCGCACCCAGCTCAGCTATCTGCGCCGCCTGCTCCTCCCCTGGACGCGCTGGCCCCGTGCCGCCCACCAATCCTGGTCACCCCTCATGTGGAAGGCCATCCAGTCCGCCCTCGCCCGCGCCTCCTACGACGCCGTACACCTTTTCGGCGGCATCCAGGTCTACGAATTCGCCGGCGCGCTCGCTGGCCGTCCCGCCATCATCACCCCCTACGAAAGCTACGCCCTCTACCTTCGCCGTGCCCGCGACCACGCCCGCCATCGTATGGAGAGGGGGTCGGGGGGTGAGGTTCTTCAACTCCTCGCCGCCCGCCGCTACGAGTCCTTCATGTTCACCCCTTACGCGCGCACCGTTGTCGTCTCTGGCCGCGACCGTGAGGAACTCCTCAGCCTGAACCCCTCCCTGCCTGTCGAGGTCATTCCCAACGGCGTCGATACCCATGCCTTCCGTCCCCGTCCCACCGCCCGGATCCCTGCGCTGCTCTTCGTCGGCAACTACGAATATCCTCCCAACGTCGATGCCGCCCTCCACCTCGCTCAGGACATCTTCCCCGCCGTCCGCCGGCGGCTGCCCCAGGTGCGGCTCTGGTTGGTCGGCAACGCCCCCCCGCCCGAACTCCGCGCCCTAGCGAGCGAGACCATCCGCGTCACCGGCCGTGTCCCCGATGTCCGCCCTTGCCTCGCCCGCGCCGGAGCCTTCATCAGCCCGCTTCGCCTGGGTGCAGGCATCAAGAACAAAGTCCTCGAAGCCCTTGCCATGGGCTGCCCTGTCATCGCCACCCCCCTCAGCCTGGATGGCATCGCTGCCCGTGACGGTCACGATGTCCTCGTCGCCGAAGGCCCCACCCTCGCCGAAGCCGCCGTTCGCCTCCTTCAGGACGCCGGCCTCTCCCGCCAGCTTTCGCTCAATGGCCGTCGTCTGGTCGAATCCCGCTATAGTTGGGATCACGTCGCCGAGCGTTACCTCGCCCTTTATGCCGCCCTCGCTCCACAATCCCATTCACCCCCACCCCCATCCCAGCTATAATCTCCCCACAGAACTTTGCGCTCTTTGCGTCTTTGCGGTTCAATTTTCCCTGTCGTGCCCGATACCCGCCTCTAATCAAACGCCGCGGGTAAGGATGAATCTGCCCATGACCGACGCGCCTGAACCCATCTCGCCTGACCGCGCCCGCGACATCCTCGAAGCCGCCATCCGCGAACGCCTCGGCGACCATTGGGAGGATGAAGACAGCGGCTGGACGCGCATCACCGGCCATGATTACATGGCCCGCGTCTCCCGTGGGCGCATCAACCTGGATTTCTACGTCGATCTGCTCGGTCACGTCACCGTCGAACAGACTGAATCCAGCGCCGCTGCTGATGCCGGGCGGCTCTTCCTTTGGATCATGGTCGGCCTTTCCATCATCATTGCCCTCCTCATCGTCCGCATCGCCTCCGGTGGCTGATCCAATCCATGCTCGCTCTGCTGACCCGCTCTCCATTCCTTGCCCGGTTTGATCGGCTCGCCCTGCTCATCCTGCTCGCCACCACCCTGCTCGCCCTGCCGGTCATCACCTATCCCCTCGGTCGCGACCAGGGCGAGTTCGCAACCCTCGCCCGCGGCATCCTCAACGGCCGTGTCCCCTACCTCGAACTCTGGAACCCCAAGCCGCCCGCCGTTTTCTATGTCTACGCGCTCGCGATCTCCCTCTTCGGCCAGACCGAGGCCGCTCTGCGAAGCCTCGATTTCGTCGTCGTTCCGCTCACCGCCGCCGCGCTCTACGCCTTAGGAAAACGTATCGCTGGCCGCCCCATGGGACTGTGGGCTGCGCTCATCTTCCCGGTCTTCTACTTCACCGAAACCTTCTGGACGCTCACCCAAAACGACGGCATCGTCCTGCTCCCCATGACGCTGGCCGTCCTCGGCCTGTTCAAGACTGCCAGCCCGGCTGAAAGTCCACACGCCGTTCGCTGGGCCTTCCTAACCGGGGTGCTGGCCGGGATCGTCTTCTGGTTCAAGTACCCCTTCGCCCTCTTTGCCGGGCTGCTCATCTTCGGCTATCTTAGCCTGCGCTGGCCGCTCAACCCCGCTGATCTGCGCCCAATCCTGGCCTTCGCCATCGGGCTGGCCGCGTTGCTCCTCCTCCCTGCGCTGGTGCTGATGGCGATGGGTGCGTGGCCGGAGTTCGTCCGCAGTGCCCAGGTCACCGCCTCCTACACCGCGCTGACCTTCAATCCTGCCGACTTCCGCGACCTGATGATGACCGCTCTCAGCTTCCGGTGGAGTCACTGGGGGCTGCTTTTCATCCTGGCCGGGATCGGGTGTCTTCGTGCTTCGCTGCCGCTCGTAGGGACGCCGTTCTCGGCGTCCGCGGACACAATCCCTTCAGATCGGAATGCGCCCGCCGTCCCGCTGTCTGGCCGCATCAACCGCCATCTCGCCTTCGTGATCTTCTGGCTCCTGCTCGCAGCCGTGATCATGCTGGTGCAGGCCAAAGGCTACGACTACCACTGGCTGCCCATGCTCCCGCCGCTGGTTCTCCTGGCCGCTTATGCCCTTTACCAGATTACCCAACGCCTCCGCTCGTCTGCCGTGCAGACCGCTTTCCGCCTCGTCGCAGCGGCTGCACTGCTCAGCATCCTCATCGCCGGCATCTGGCCCCGGACCTGGCTCTACCTCACCAGTCAGGAAAACCGCCTGACCTACGCTGCCCGATTCACCGCCGGAGCTGCCGAGGAATTCCGCGCCGACGAGTCCCTCAAGGTCGCTGCCCTCTTGCGCGAACGGGTGATGCCCGGCGACTCGCTCTACATCTGGGGATTCCGTCCGGAGATTTACTACCTCAGCCGCCTCAACCCGGCTACTCGCTTCATCTTCCAGTTCCCGCTGGTCGGAAGCTGGTATCCTCCTGAATGGCGCGAGCAGAACGTCGAAGTCCTCTGGGCCGCCCTGCCGCCCTACGTCCTGGTCATGCAGGTTGATTACATGCCCTGGGTCACCGGAAGCCCTGAGGATTCCAACACCCTCCTTCAGGAGTATACTGAACTCAATAACTGGCTCCTCTTTAATTACGAGCGCGACACGCAGATCGGAAACATCTTCATATGGCGACGCAAACCACCAGCCTGATTATCCGCAAGGCCGCCGAATCCGATATCGCTCAGTTAGCCGAATTCATCTTACCTTTTGTGGAGGATCGCAAGCTGCTGCCGCGCACCCTCACCGAACTGCGCGACCTGTTGGATAGCTTCTTCGTCGCCGAGTACGAAGGCCGCATCGTAGGCTGCGCTGCGCTGGAGATTTATTCCTGGAAGCTGGCTGAAGTCCGCAGTCTGGCCGTCGCCCCGGATATGCAGGGACTCGGTATCGGCCAAAAGCTCGTCCAAGCCTGTGTTGACCGTGCCCGCGCCGAGAATATCCTCGAAGTCATGGCTATCACCTCTGCCGATGCCTTCTTCATGAACTGCGGCTTCAACTACACCCTGCCCGGCGAAAAACGTGCCCTGTTCATCCAAACCCGCGATCTCTAAGCCGCTGTGTTCTCAGGCGACGTTCATCGATGCTCAAGCAACGACTCCCGTTTCCTTCACCTCCCTCTCATGCCGATCCGCCAAGCTGTTCAGCACTGGGGATAGGGGTAGAGATGCGTTTGAGGCCGCGCCATTTGGCCTCTGGAGCAAATCATGATGGATGTGTTGATGGTCGGCCTGCTGGCGATCCTCGTGTATATGGTCGTGTTGTGGGCCGCCAGCCTGATCTTACGGAATGCCAGCATCGTCGATATTTTCTGGGGGCCGGGTTTCGGGGTCGTCTCGCTGGTTTACTTCGCCCTCACCCCAGATGGCTACCAGCCGCGCAAGCTGCTCATCCTCGCTCTGGTGCTGGTCTGGGGGCTGCGCTTAGGGCTGCACATCGGCTGGCGCGGTCGGGGCAAAGGCGAAGACTACCGTTATGCCGCTTGGCGCGAAGCCAGCGGTCGCGGCTGGTGGTGGAAGAGTTTCTTCCAGGTCTTTCTGCTTCAAGGGCTGCTCCTGTGGCTCATTTCAACGCCCCTCCTGGCCGCCCAGTATGCCGCTCAGCCCCAGGTTCTCACAATTTTCGATGTCCTCGGCCTCTTGGTCTGGTTGGCCGGCTTCTGCTTTGAAGCCATCGGCGACTGGCAGTTGGCCCGCTTTCGCTCTAACCCGGACAATGCCGGCAAAGTCCTGCGGAATGGTCTGTGGCGCTTCACCCGTCATCCCAACTACTTCGGCGATGCGCTGCTCTGGTGGGGCTACTGGCTGGTGGCGCTCAGCACGCCCTTCGGCCTGCTGACGACCTTCGCCCCGCTTATCATGACCTTCCTGCTGATGCGTGTCTCCGGCGTGACTCTGTTGGAACGTCGCCTGCGGAAGAGCAAAAGCGGTTATGCGGACTACGTGGAAACCACCAACGCCTTCTTTCCAGGCCCGCCCCGCAAACGCCGCAGCTCCTCCGAAAACCTCGCCCTGGAAGAATAATCGCCTTCCCCCGTAGGGACGGGCTTTTGCCCGTCCACTGGGCTGTTTTCATCCCTTCCTCGCGTCGTTTCCCCGTGTCGATAGCGCCCCTACAGCGAGACAATCTTGGCCGCTACGCGGAGCTGCTTGGGGAACACCGGCAGGAAGTCCAGCAGCGTCTTATAGCGCCCGTGCTCCCGCTCGGTCAGGTAGCGCCGCAGCACGCTGATCATCCCCGGCAGTGAGGTCATGCCGTTCATCTTGCGTTCCAGCAGCACATACGAGTTCGCTTCGCCTTTGGTGAGGTTTTGTTCCAGGAACAGCGCCGAAAGAGCCGCGACGAACAAGCTGGTGAACTGTTCCTGCCAGGTCGGATAGCGGGACTTGAACTGGTCGCTGCCCGGCAGCGGGGCTTCCGTAAGCGGTGCGATCTGCTCGGCATGCGTGCGCAGGAAAGCATGCGTTAGCAGCCGCCCGTACTGCGTCAGCGCCGAACGGTAGATGTAGGCCGGGTCTTCATCGAAAGGCCAGGGCGGGCTGTCCCCCCAAGCCAGACGCGGCGGCGCGATGCAGACAAGCTGTCCTTCCAGGTGTACGGCCACTTCGCGCTCAGTCGGATAGGAGATGTTGGGGATGAAGATCAGCTTTTCTGCAATTTCCCCGAAGAAGGGTTGCAGAAACGGTTTGAAAGCCACTTTCTGGAACACCCGCCGGGATTGATCCAGGCTGGCTTGCCAGGCTGCATCTTCTGAATCCCACCACTGTTCCAGCTTGGCATCCCGGTAGAAAGACCGCAGTTGCTGTGTCCAGCGCGAAGGAAGCCACTGCGGTTCATCAGGCGCAGCCATCATCGGCCATTCTAACTGGAAAGCCAGCGTGAACAAAGCTTCCAGCGGCGCACCCTGATCGAGCAGCCCCTGCATCGCGAGAACCGCCTCATGCGACCGCATCGACTCCACATATTTACGAGTCGCTCGGCTGTGGGCATGCGTGCCGTGGGGCAGCCGCGCCTGGGAAGTCTGCGGCCAATTCGTGGCTGCCATCACAGCCGAAATGAGGCGGACGCGGTTATCCAGGGTGACAATGATGTCAGAAGAATGAGTCATGCGGATGTTCCGGCCTGCTTGGAGACAATCAGTCTGCTCTACAAGGCTATTGTACGGGTCGATTCCATCATCAGCAAGCATTGAAGTCTCAAGGGTCGCTTGCCCGTGACCGTTTGGCCCCAACGGTGTTATTGATACGGGCGCGCTCACACGCCCCTTGAATCCGCGTCTGCTCAACACCGCTGAGGGAATTCGTCCATGCGTGTGGCACTCTTTACCGATACCTTCTTACCCAAAATTGATGGCATCGTCACCGTCATCTGCCTGCTGATCGACCACCTGGAGTCGCGCGGCATCTCGTCGGTCGTGGTTGCGCCCAAGATGGGCGTGGAAAGCTACCGGAACACCCCCATCATCGGCGTGCCTGGGGTGCGCTTGCCGCTCTATCCCGAACTGCGCGTCGGCCCCCCAACTTACACGACCTACAGCCGCCTGCGCGATTTCCAGCCCGATGTCATCCACTGCATCCACCCCGCACTGATCGGCGGGGCTGGGCTGGTGATGGCAAAGTGGCTGGGCATCCCGACGGTGGCTTCTTTCCACCTCGATCTAGCTCGCTTGACCCACCACTTCAACATCGGCTTCATGGAGCCGTTCACCGATTGGTTCACCCGCACCGTCTTTAACCAAGCCGATGCAGCGCTCGCCCCCTCGCGGCTGATCCAGCAGGATATGCTCCGCATGGGCGTTCACAACGTCGGACTGTGGCGGCGCGGCGTCGATGCCGAGAAGTTCAATCCCCGCTTTCGCAGTGATGCAGTGCGCGACCGCCTCTCAGATGGACACCCTGACCAGACCATCCTGCTCTACGTGGGACGTCTCTCTGCTGAAAAGCGGTTGGAGATGCTCAAGCCGGTCCTGGAACAGATTCCCAACCTGCGGCTGGCGCTGGTCGGGGATGGCCCAGCTCGCGAAGACCTGCAAGCCACTTTCGCCGGGACTCCCACCACGTTCGTCGGCTACCTCAAAGGCGAAGCCCTCTCCCAGGCTTACGCCAGTGCGGATGTGTTCGTCTTCCCCTCGGCGCTGGAAACATTCGGTCTGGTCGTCGTCGAGGCGATGGCCGCCGGGCTGCCGGTAGTCGCCTCGCGTGTGGGCGGCATCCCCGATGTCGTTCAGGAGGGCGTCACCGGATACACCTTCGAAGTCGGCGACACAACCGGTCTCATCGACGGAGTGCAGCAGATCGTCAGCCAGCCGGAGCGGATCGCCGTGATGGGACGAGCTGCCCGCGCCTTCGCCGAAACTCAAACTTGGCCGGCGATGATGGATGAGGTCATCGACTTGTACGCCCATCTGATCGCTTCCCGCCGCGAGCAGGTTGCCTGAATCCGGCCCAATCGTGAAGAAAGCAGGAATATTGTTCAGCATCCTGTGATCCAGCGGCCACCCCGTATTCTACTCGGATAAAGAGGCCCATTCGTCCATCGCAGCTTCCAATGACTGCTCAAGCTGGGTGTACTCAGCGCCGAGCGATTGGACGCGGGCAGCGTTGCCTGCCGTGCTGGCTTCCGTGAGCGCGTCGTGCAGTGCCTTCATGCGGCTTTCCAGTTCGTGGATGTGCCCCTCGATCTCGGCGATCTTTCTCTCCAACTGGTAGGGATTCAGACCGTGCTTTTTGCGGGAGACCGGGGCCGCGGATGGCTGCGCCGCTGCTTTCTCCGCGCCGTTGGATGAGCGGCCAGGGCTGGCAGCAGTCTGCCGCGCCGCCAAAAATTCCTTGTAGCTTCCCTCAAATACATCCAGCTTACCGGCCGCGGCTGACCAAATCTGCGTCGCCAGCGCTTCGACCAGGTAGCGGTCGTGGCTGACAAGCAGGATCGTTCCGTTGAAGGTCGCTAGGACATTCTGGAGGATTTCCTGGCTGTCAATGTCAAGGTGGTTTGTCGGCTCGTCAAGCAGGAGCAAATTGGCTCCGCTCAGGGCAAGCTTTGCCAGGGCGACTCGTCCCCGCTCCCCACCGGAAAGGGTTTCAATCGGGCGGAAGACATCATCCCCCTGGAAGAGAAACGGCGCCAGGAAATTCCGGGCTTCTGCCGGAGTCATCGGTTTGGTCGCGATGATCTCGTCAATGACGCTGTTCTTGGGGTTGAGCAGTTCGTGAGCCTGGGCAAAATAGCCAATCTGGACCGAAGCGCCAATGCGAACTTCCCCGGCAAGCGGCGCCAGTTCACCGGTGAGTGTCTTGAGCAGGGTGGACTTGCCAACCCCGTTAGGGCCGATGAGAGCAGCCACCTCACCGCGCCAGAGGGTCAGGTCAGGGACTGTGAAGAGCGGCTTGCCATCCGGGTATCCGATGCTTAGCCCACTCGTCATCAGAACCTTATCGCCGCTGCGGTTAGTTTTTGCCATCTGGATGCGAACCGTCTGGCGCAGGCGGGGCCGGGTGAGCAGATCACCGCGCTTTTTCATAGTTTCCAGGCGGCGCAGCTTCCCTTTGGCCTGCCGGGTATTCTGCCCCGCAATGTTGCGGCGGATGTACTCCATCTCCTTTTCCAGGAATGCCTGCTGCGCCTGGTATTCGATCAAGCGGCGCTCGTAGCGTTCCTGGCGCTGCTGGACGTAATGGCTGTAGTTGCCACGGTACGTTTCCAGCGTGCCAAAATCCATTTCCCAGATGGTCGAGGCGAACTCATCCATAAAGTAGCGGTCGTGGCTGACGGCCAGCACCGCGCCAGGGAAATCCTTGAGGAAGTTCTCCAGCCACTCGACCGCCTGAATATCCAGGTGGTTGGTCGGTTCGTCCAGGATGAGCAGGTCGGGTTCATCCAGCAGAAGACGTCCGAGGAGGACGCGGGTACGCTGGCCGCCAGAAAGCTTTGCCAGCGAGCGCTCGTAGTCAGCCGGTTTGAAGCTGAGACCCTGGAGAACCATGCCGATGCGGGTTTCGTAGGTATAGCCGCCGGCTTCTTCAAACCGGTGTTGCAAATCGCCGTACTGCGCCAGGACAGCATCGTGCTGAGCCGGGTCGGCCAAAGCAGATTCGAGCTGGCGGAGTTTATCCTCCATCCGCCGGAGTTCGTCAAAGGCGCGCAGCATCTCTTCCCAGATGGAGTGCGTGCCGGCGAGTTCCGGGCGCTGGGGAAGAAACCCGATCCGCAGGCCGCGGGCGGCACTGACCGTTCCAGCAGTAGGGGTGTCCAGGCCAGCCAGGATATTCAGCAAGGTGGTCTTGCCGGCGCCGTTGGGGCCGACGAGAGCGATGCGCGCGCGCTGGGGGATTTCCACAGTAACGCCTTCGAAGATGTCGTCGGGGCCGAAGGCTTTGGCGAGGTTGGAGGCAGTGAGCAGAGACATGTTCCGTTTCCGGGTTTGAAGCGGACGAACTGGGACATTATAGCAGAACCCGTCTGGCGGACAGCCTATCGGACAAATCAATCAGAAAACGCCTTGTTTTTGCAGAGGAGGATCAGCGTGAAGCGCGTATATCCTCCCGCCCACACCTGGCGATTTCTTTTTCACCTATCCTCTTTATTGAGCCGCGGAAGAAGCGTCAAAAGAGTAGACAAAATGTCACCCTAAACGCCCTGTTTTGTGCTATCCTAAGGACATGCGAAAATGAACAGACGTTCTGTTCTGGGATAAGAACGGTAGCCCTTATGAGAATCAAAACCTTTTCTTATTCTTATCATTCTTATCATATCGACTGCTTGCTGCCTGACATGCAAGCCTTGTGCAGCAAACAGCGCCAATTGCAATTGCAGCTTTTGTGACATTTGTTGCACGAATAATCATCATGTAGTGATTAAATTAATGATCCGCTGACTCCACCCTCACTGACTCGATCACCAGCGTTTGTTCCCGCTGGACGGGCAGCACGCCCCCGCCGAACCGCCCTTGCGGCGTGACCACGGCGTACTGGTTGTCGATCCAGGCGATGAACCCCAACGGCCCGCGCGGTGCGGTTGGAGCCTGGTGGACAACCTCCCCATCCACCCCAAATGCGATCCCGTCCACCCGCCAGTCCAGCGTGTAGGTATGCGGTCTGTCCAGCAGTTCCGCGTCCAGCAGCCGCTCACTGGCTCCAATTGCCCGCTGCCCAACAGGCCACAGCCGCCGGTACAGCGCCGGAACCCGCATCAGCAGTACCCCCAGCGGCGCAGTCGGCAGCAGCGCCACGAACGGCCAGCGCGCTGCATTGAGCGTCGCCGCCTTCCAGCCTGCCCCAGGCACGTCCAGCGCTAGCCGCATGTCGTTCGGTGGCCCCGCGAAGAAGAACCAGGCCGCCTGGGGCAGCCTCACCCCACGCATCCCCGGCCCGAATGGGTGGTTCCAAAAGCCGAATCCAGCCGTGCCCACATGCAGTCCCAAAGCCCACGCCCGCACGCTCATCCGCACCGGCGGCCGCCAGCGAAACCCGGCGCGGACCGTGTAGTCGCTCAACTGGGCATCGTGGTAGGCCTCACCGCTTCCCACCGGCAGAGTCAGGTAGAGCTTTCCATCCCGCACGTGCGTCTGTCCAGCCCCGTACCGTGTCAAAGTCCACGGAGCAGTCAGCGGCGAATCGAACTCGGAAATGAAACACATGATCTAGTGGACGCTTGAGAAATGTGCTTGCATCGGCTATGATTAGATTGAAACGGATGCCGTCATTCTAGCATGGAGTAGCAGCCGTTTCAGACAGCAAATCCGCGCCCGCTGCGGCGATAGACGGTGTGGTTGAAGATAGGGATTATGGACATTACCTGGTATGGACATAGCTGTTTCCGTCTGACGGAGCGCAACCGGATTTCCGTGGTGACGGACCCGTTCGCCGATGTGATCGGCCTCCCCGTTCCCCGGCTGAAAGCCGATGTCGTGACCATCAGCCACGACCAACCCGGCCACAACTACGTAGAAGCGGTCAAAGGTGTTTCCCACATCCTCAGCGGGCCGGGCGAGTACGAAATTGGCGGGGTTTTCCTGACCGGCATCGAACTGCACCTGATCGAGCGCGATCCTCGCTGGAATGTCGCCTTCCGCATCGAATACGACAGCGTCACCGTGCTGCACTTAGGCGATCTGGCGCACGTGCCGGATCAATCTACCATCGAGGATTTTGGAGAAGTAACCGTTCTGCTGCTGCCGGTTGGCGGCGGGCATGGGCTGCGAGCTGCCCAGGCCGCTGAAGTTGTCGGGTTGGTGGAGCCGAGCTACGTCGTGCCGATGCACTACGGGCTGCCGGGCATGAACATCGACCTGGAACCGGTCGATAAATTCTTGAAGGCAATGGGCGTCAGCGCCGTCCAGGAAACCGAGGTGCTCAAGGTCTCCGGCGGTGAAGTCCCGGAGCAGACCCAGGTCATCCTGCTCCAACCCCAGCTCCAGACGACCTAAAAAGAGGAGGACACACATGGCCTCGCTCGGCAAAGATCAGGTCAAACTGTTGATGCGCTGGGATATCAAGCCGGAGCGCGAACAGGACTATTTCGAGTTCGTCGTGCGGGAATGGGTTCCGGGAATCACCCGCATGGGCATGGAACCAACCGGAGCCTGGTATACCGCCTACAGCCGCGACAAACAGTCGCAGATTATGACCGAAGGGCTGGTCGAAGACCTAGAGAACATGCGCCGCATCCTCGCCAGCCAGGAATGGACGCGCCTGCACGAGCGTCTGCTGGAATACGTCATTAACTACGAGCAGAAAGTCGTGCGCGTCACCGGCGACTTCCAGTTCTAGTCCGCGCCTCTCTAATCATGTGAATCAAAACGCCCGGCAAGCGGCGCGGGCGTTTTCCATTTCGGAGATATAAACGGCTTCAGTCAGCCGCAGCCGCCAGTGTGTCACTCTTCGCCGTACTGGCCGCATCAGTGCTGGTCGAAGTAGCGTCCTTCTTGGCGTTGGCAGTCAGGCTGGTCTTGGATGAACTCTTGCTGTCGTTCACGTAGAAGCCGGCCCCTTTGAAGATGATCCCGGCGGCCTGAACGACACGCACCACCCGCTGTCCGGTCTGCGGATCCAGCGTCAGAGGTTCATCCGTGAAGTTCTGGCGATAATCGAACGTCGTGCCATCTTCGCGGCGATACGTGTACATGGGCATAAGCGGTCACACCTCAATGGTCAATCAAATTGATTTTGAACAGGATGCCACTCTTTATCATACAGAAATTTCGATGCGTGTCTACAGGGTAGCGCAAATTCAAATGGACTTCTTATATCTGTGATGTGGTCGATTCTGGTACGGTACCCTGTTATAATCGAATCATTATTCGATTCAGTTTAGTCCGGTGTGATTAAGGAGCAGCGCCATGGCAACCCGGAAACGCGCCCAACCACAGATTGTTGAAGTTGCAGAACCCGAACGCATCTCAGTGAAGAATCCTGTGACGGGCGAAGTTTTCGATTCAATCCCGGCCATGACTGCTGAAGACGTCCGCGCAGCCGTAGACCGGGCGCGGCACGCGCAGCCCGAATGGGCTGGGCGCAGTGTGGAGGAACGCGGAATGCTCCTGCGCCGTTGGGGAGAGGCTATTTGGGACAACCAGAAAGAAATTATCCGCATCATCCGGCGTGAGTCCGGTAAAAATGAACTCGGCGCCTGGCAGGAAATCGCTGTCCTCGATGCTGTGTGCGCCTACTATGCCCAGAACGCGCCCGCACTGCTGCGTCCTCAGCGCCGCATGGGCTTCGTTCCAGTCAAGCATTCACTCCGCGTTTACTACAAACCCTGGGGCGTGGTAGGCTTCATTACCCCCTGGAATTACCCTCTTCTGCTGGCCTTCATCGATCTCGTTCCAGCCTTGATCGCTGGGAACACAGTTATCCTTAAGCCGAGCGAGGTCACCCCCTTCACAGCGCTCTATGCTGTTGATCTGATGATGAAAGTGGGTATTCCTCGCGATGTAGCCCAAGTCGTCACCGGTGCGGGGCATACTGGAGCAGCGCTGGTCGATTTGGCAGACTATATTTCGTTCACAGGCAGTACGGCTGTGGGCAAAAAGATCGCATTGCAGGCTGCCGAACGGTTGATCCCGTGCAGCCTAGAACTAGGCGGCAAAGACCCCTTCATTGTGCTCAAGGATGCCGACCTCGATCTAGCAGCATCTGAGGCACTGGTCGGTGCACTGGAAAACAGTGGTCAAGCTTGCGTCTCTACTGAGCGCATCTATGTGGTCGAGGCAGTTTATGATCGCTTTCTCCAGCGGCTTCGGCACTACGCCAATCAGCTTGTCATCGGCTCGGGCGACGGTCTGGGCGTACATATGGGCAGCATGACTAATGAGCGCGAACTGCTCCGTACCGAGGCACACATCGCTGATGCTGTCGCCAAAGGCGCAAAGGTGATTCATGGGGGCAAGCGTCGTCCTGATCTCGGCCCCCTGTTCTTCGAGCCAACCATCCTTATCGATGTCGATCACACCATGGACGTGATGACCGAAGAAACCTTCGGCCCACTGCTGCCTGTGATGAAAGTCAAAGATGCTGAGGAAGCCATTCGTCTAGCCAACGACAGCCGGTACGGACTCTCTGGGACAATCTTTACCCGCAACCTAAGGCGCGGTGAACAGCTTGCCACGCGCATCGACTGCGGCGACATCTGCATTAATACCACCCACTGGAACTTTGGCGCCCCATCTGCTCCCATGGGCGGGGTAAAGGACAGCGGCCTAGGCCGGCGCGGTGGGCCAGAGGGATTAATGCGTTTCGTGAAGTCACAGACCGTACTGGTCGACAACCAGATGCTCTCAAAGCCGATCCTCGGCCATCTGGATGACTTCATGTTTCGTGGGGCTGTCCTGCTGCGGGAAATGCGCCGCCGCATCCCCTTCCTGCGGATGTGAGCTTAGCGTCTTATTCAGTTCGTGCATCCAGGCTCGGCAGCGAGTCATCCTGTTCCATCAAGAACAGCAGCGCTTCGCTCAAGCTATCTGTGGTGTGGACGCGACCACGTACTCCCAGAAGCTGTGCTAGCACTGTCATGATGAAGCGCAGGGCAGTATCGTGCGCTTCAACAACCACCACCCAGCCCAACTGCTCCGGGTGCGGTGATGGCCGGACAACCGGCAGGTATGCTTCTAGTGAAGGTGAATATTCTGTCACAGATTCGAGATCAATGACGATGTGTACAGGAGCTTTGCCTGAAGCAACCATCTGGACAACGCGCGAGTCTATCTCAGCCACATGCGTTGTTTCCAGACGGCCTATCGGCGTGACGCGGACGACGCGCCGCTCGATCCACCACTCAACTCCATGCGGCATAACGCCTCGGCATCGGACTCACCACACTCATTTTGACTGTAACCGTGCTGCTTCAAAGTGACCAGTAATGAATGTCAGGTATCTCATGGTGATGTGCGCTATACTCTGGAACACAAGCGCTTCACGCCACTGAATGGAGTCACTTGCTATGTCTGATTCACCCGAAATCCGTGACCAATTGTCCCGGATGAATGCCCGCAGTCGTATTCTCTTGGAAGGCAACGACCGCGCCGGGGCACGTGCCATGCTGAAAGCCATCGGCCTCAGCGATGAGGACCTCGCCAAGCCGATCATCGGCATTGCCAACACCTGGACTGAGATCGGCCCCTGCAACTTCCATCTGCGCCGCCTAGCTCACAAGATGAAAGAAGGCATCCGAGCAGCAGGCGGCACTCCCTTTGAGTTCAACACCGTCAGCATCTCTGACGGGATTACCATGGGCACAGAAGGCATGAAAGCCTCGCTCATCAGCCGCGAGATGATTGCTGACAGCATCGAATTGATCGCCCGTGCCAATTACTTCGACGGGATGATCTGCCTGGCCGCCTGCGACAAGACCATGCCTGGCACGATCATGGCAATGATCCGCTGTGACATCCCAGCGCTGATGCTCTACGGCGGTTCGATCATGCCGGGGAACCTCAAGGGCAAAGACCTTACCATCCAGGATGTTTTCGAGGCCATCGGCGCCTATGCCGCTGGAAAAATCAGCCTCGAAGAGTTCAAAGCGGTTGAGGATGCAGCCTGCCCCGGCCCCGGTGCCTGCGGCGGACAGTTCACTGCCAACACGATGGCGCTGGTCTCTGAATTACTAGGCTTCTGCCCGATGGGTTTCGCCGATATTCCGGCGATGGCTGACGAGAAGGACACTGTCTCCTACCGGGCCGGCGAACTCATCCTCAAAATGGTCGAGCAGGATTTGCGCCCCAGCAAGATCATTACTCGCGCCGCGCTGGACAATGCAATGGCCTCGGTCGCGGCCACAGGCGGCAGCACCAATGCCGTGCTGCACACGTTGGCCTTTGCCCGCGAAGCAGGTATTCCTTGGACACTAGACGACATTGAGGCCATCAACAAGCGCACCCCACTCATCGCTGACCTCAAGCCGACGGGTAAGTACACCGCTGTCGATGTCCACCGTGCGGGCGGCATTCGCCTGATCGCCCAGCGGCTTATCGAGGGCGGTTATGCCGATGGCAGCGCCCTCACCGTCACGGGGAAGACGCTGGCAGAAGAAGCCGCCAGCGCCAAAGAGACCCCCGGCCAGCAGGTCATCCGCACCTGGAACAATGCCATTAGCCAGAACGGCGGGCTGCACATCCTCAAGGGTAATCTAGCCCCGCGCGGCGCGGTCATCAAACTGAAAGGTGATGAACCCCGCACCCATCGCGGCCCAGCCCGCATCTTCAACCGCGAAGAGGACGCCATGCGCGCCGTCCAGTCGCTTCAGATCAAGGCTGGTGATGTCATCGTGATCCGCTATGAAGGACCGGTTGGCGGCCCCGGTATGCGTGAGATGCTCGGTGTCACCGCCGCCATTAACGGACAGGGTCTCGGCCGGGATGTGCTGCTGATTACCGACGGTCGCTTCAGCGGCGCGACGCGCGGCCTGTGCATAGGGCACATCGCGCCGGAAGCCATGCTCGGCGGGCCGATTGGCCTCCTCCAGGAAGGCGATATCATCACCGTAGACATCGACGCCCGGTCGCTCAATGTCGAACTCAGCGCCGCGGAACTGGAACGCCGCGCTGCCCAGTGGACTCCGCCTAACCCGCATTACACCACTGGTGTGATGGCGAAGTACGCCCGTGACGCTCAGCAGGCTGATGATGGCGCAGTCACCAATGTCTTTCGCTTTTAATCCCCAGCACGCTCTCCGCAAAATCACAAGGCACGCTCCAAATGGGCGTGCCCTTTCTTTATTATCCTGGCGGGGTTTGTAGGCGGGCACATGTTTTCGGGTCATATCGCAAATATTTGCTATACTCGATGTGGGTTCACACGGGAGGACAACCGTCATGCTTACCCGCATCGAATTGACGAACTTCAAGATTTGGAAGGATCTCAAACTGGAACTGTCTCCACTGACACTGATCTTCGGGACGAATAGTTCTGGCAAGTCGAGCATCTTACAATCTTTGCTACTGCTCAAGCAGACTGCATCCAATTTTGATCGCAGCCAAAATATTTACTTTGGTGGAGCGGATCGCGATTATGTGAATCTCGGCAGCTTTGCCGATCTGATCTTTGGTCATGATTCCGATCAGCGCATGGCTGTTGGATTAAACTGGCGCTCCACACGATCCGCAGAATGGGTATCCGGGGAAATAATAGATAACCCACTGCTCTCGTATTCAGTGCGGTGGCGTCAATTACAGGATCGCGTAGTGATCGAGAGGTTGCTTTACAAGCTTGAGGAAGTCTCTGGCATTGTTCCATTCTTTTATATGGACAGAGGGGATGGTGAGCTATACAAATATCAGGCTCCGAAAGGTCTCAAAGATACCCGTGGCAGAAATCCCTATCTGCCTCCACCAGAAAGTTGCTACGGGATTCCCGCCGAAGTCGCCAACCAGTATAGCGATTTCTTCCCACTGAATTTTAACCTTCAGTTTGAAGCCCTAATGTCGCGCATCTTCTATCTAGGGCCACTGCGCCGCTACCCGGAACGAGTGTATGCTTGGACGGGCACGGCCCCACGCGACATTGGTCTACGGGGTGAGAACACCGTTGAGGCATTGATTGCATCAGAACGGCGTATACCCGACAGAAAGAAAAGTCGCCCACTCAACCTTCTCGATCAGGTTGCTTACTGGTTGAACAAACTCGACCTCGTGTCGGAATTTTCGATTGCACCCATCGATACCGATCAGCGCTATTACAAAACCCGCGTGAGGACTGAACCGAACAGCACAGAAAATACTCTGCTGGATGTGGGATTCGGTGTGTCCCAGGTTCTGCCTGTGATTGCGCTGCTCTTCTTCGTGCCTAAAGGTTCTATTGTTCTGATCGAGCAACCGGAGCTTCACCTGCACCCAAATGCCCAGGCGAATCTAGCCGATCTGTTCCTGGCGGCAACGACTGAGCGAAACCTACAACTTATTGTGGAAAGTCACAGTGAGCATCTGGTACGGCGGATTCAGCGACGTATCGCTGAACGCGAAGAGTACCTCAACCTACTGCGGATGTATTTTTGCGAAAAAGGAGAACGTGGATCACGGATTAGCCAGGTTGAGATTGACCTTTTCGGACAAATACGGAACTGGCCTAAACGTTTCTTTGGAGATATAGCGGGCGAATTGCTGGAAATGACTCGTGCGGGACTAGACAGGAAGAAGAATGGACATCAGCGTGGTGGATGAGAACGTCTGGATCATGATGCAGGTCAGCCACAACGAAGATCGTATCATGGTTCAGTGCATAGAAGCATGCGTCAACTGGGGAGAGGACATGCTCTCTTCTACTGATCAGATTGTGTTGGACTACACCATGCATATGTCCACCAACTACTTCAGCAAGATTTCCCCTGGTGGACTGGCCTATATCATCCTAACCAGATTGCTCACCGCTCCTTTCGAGCGAATTCAGTTCATATCTATCTCTTTTGATGAACATGGGCATGCGGTGATTCCATCTGGCATGGATGTGCCGGATGAAGATGATCGCATCTATGTCGCGGCTGCGCTGGCGGTTACGCCTCATGCTCCCATTCTGAATGCTACCGATACTGATTGGAGCCAGTGCAGAGCGAGTCTGGCAAGGTTCGACGTAGAAGTCCAGGAATTGTGTTCAGACTACATCACGAGCAAAGCCAAAACCTGAATCACGGTTTGGGGGCTTTGTGAAGTCACTCCTTCGGAATCTCCTTCGTGAGGCAGTGGACGGCCCCGCCACCGTTCATGCTGGCCGAGCAGTCAATCGGAATGATCGTGTAATCTGGCATGGCTGCCCGGTAGATCGCCAGCGCCTCAGCATCTTCGCGGAGGCCATAGACTGGAACCAGCACTCGTCCATTGACTGTCAGCGCGTTGGTGTAGCTCCGCCACACCGGATAGACAAACCAGTTGAGGTAAAGCGGCGGGGTAGGCAGCTCGAAAATGCGGTAGCGCTCTCCGGCGGCGTTCGTGGTGGTCTCGAAAACCTGCCGCGCTCGCCGCAGATTATCTCCGTTCAGCCAGCCCGTCGCCCGGCTGAGCAGCACGGTCCGCGCATCAGCCAGCTTGACCAGCAGATCAACATGGCCGGTCTCCTCCCGTTCCAACCGAGGCGTGACGATCAACTTCTCCGCACCCAGCGCCTCCTGGAGATGTTCGGCTGTCAGGCCGGGATTAGCATGGAACGAATGTACCGACACGATGACCGTGCCCTGCCCATCTGACCAGATATTCCCGCCTTCTAGGTGCAAATCAATCTGCCGAACGGGTACTCCCATCTGAGCTGCCCAACGCAGCGCCATCGCATCATCCTCATCCTGTGGATACGACGGCAGGGGGTCGTAGATAAACTTGAGGCAGATGCGCCGCCCGTGGGCATCCTGTGCGATGACCGGGCCATAGTCACGCACCCAGATATCGTCAGTCGGCAGCACCCTGAGCCGCACCCGTTCCATATCGACCGCCCTGGATCGTTCAAGGAAGAAACGGACTGCGGCAGCCCACAGCGCCGAGGGAACTAGAATTGTCACCGGCGCCGCCGGCGCGATAGCCGCAGCCATCGCGGCATGCACCGGCCACAGCACGGGGAAGAAAACCGGCCAGCTCAGCAGCACTGTTTCGATAGGTTCCCACTGGGCAGGCAGCCTAACCGGGCTAGGCTCGGCAAACGCCGGTTCAATGGGGAAAACTGGCGTCTCGATCCCGTGGGGTTCGGCCAGCGCCCGCAGCGCCACGTCCCGCTCAACCGGATCGACCAGCCGCCAACGCAGCAGATAGGCAGCCATCGTTTCCGGCGTTTCTGGTGGGCGCAGATCGGCTGAGGCAGCCGTCCAGCGTTCCAGCAGCGGCAGGCTTAGACTGCGCAGCCAGCCAGGCATCCGCCGCCGCCACAGTGGGTAGGGGATATTCTGGAATTGGAGGGGGAAGCTGCTCAATCGAATTCCATCCCGACTTGAACACCCAACAGAAGTCCCAAGCCTACCCCTAACCAGGCAATCTGTGCCAGCCCATATTCAATCGCCGCTCTTGTTTAGGCCCTCTTTCGCGCGGGCGTTCTCCGGGTCTCGTTCGAGTACCATCTTGTACCAGCGGCGGGCATTTTCCAGATCGGCAGCTCTAAGGTAGATGTCGCCAACCAGCACCCACACGTCGATATTATCCTGCTGCCAGTTATCCAGCCGGAAGGCCACTTCCAGCGCGTATGCGGACAGCAACCATTCCTGACGGTCATACCAAAATCCATGCCAGACATACAGTTCTTGGCTCATGCTCACAGGGTCGGCCAGGGTGCTCAGGACACGACTGGCGTCATCAAAGCGCCCTACCCAGGTATAGGCCAATCCCAGCCCCTTCGCAGCCGCCTGGTAGGTTGGCTCGGCAGCATAGGCTGTTTCCAGATAGGAGACTGCCTCGTCGTAACGCCCTAAATCCACCAGGAGATTGCCCAACCGCCGGTTGGGCGCGGCCAGATCAGGAGCGATCTCCAAAGCCAGTTGGTAGTCCGCCTGGGCCGCCAGCATGATCCGCATCTGATCGGTCTGGTTCAGCGGCACATCGGGATTGACCAGGCTATCCGACCGGGCTTCATCGATGGCACCCTGGTTGGTGTACCATAAGGCTCGTAGATTGGTTTGGAAGAGGAGCGCGCCGATCACCCCGACTATGACCGTCGCAGCCGCGACCGCCAGCGTGAGATGCGGCTTTCCTCCAGCGGGACGGCGAGCCAGAAGCGACTGCTGCGCCAGAGCAGCCGCCCCGGATGCCACGGCGATCCCCAAGCCTAGAAACAGCAGCGGCATGATCCAGGGGCTTTCGGTATATTGGCGTGAGTCGGTTAAACCATGTACCAGTGTAGCAGTGACGCCCGCAACGGCTCCGTAGAAGACCGGGCCGGGAGCAGCATGGCGGAGTACATGGCCGGCATAGCCGTACCAAGCTGCGATCATCCCTAAGAAAGCAACAATCCCCAGCAACCCCTGACTCAACCAGATGGTCAGATACAGATTGTGGGAATAAGTGAACAGCGGCACGAAGATCAGCAGGCTGTAGCGCGAATAGGGCATGGTGAAGGTATCACCCAATCCCAGCCCCGTGAAGGCATAATCCCCAGCCAGATATAGGCTGTTCTTGAAGAGTTCGAGTCGGCTGGCTGCCGTGCCTAACAAGGACTGCACGAACGGGATGTGGTCACCCCATACCGATCCGCCTAGTAGTATGGTGATGACTACCAGTGCAAACCCTAACAGCAGCGGCAGCGCGATGACTGCACGATGCTTGAACGTGACCAGCACTGCAGCCAGCACCGTCCCTATCACAAGACCCAGCCACGCACCGCGCGAATAGCTCATCAGCAGGCTGAGCAGCATGATGCCGGTGAGAACTAACCATACTACCCGGCCACGCCCCTGCTGTGCCAGCAGCAGAGCCGCGGCCAGCGGAACAGCCATCTCCAAAACGGTCCCAATGGCATTCTCGTGAAGGTAAATGCCCAGATCAGGCAGCCGCGTGGTCAAGCTGCCCAACCGCTGGATAAGTCCAGGGACTTCGCCGTAACCTTGGTACTCGTACTGGAGCATGAAGAACAACGCTAGACCAGTTCCTGACAGCACCAGCATCGCCGCGAAAATTCGTACCGCATCATCGCGGCGTCCAGCATAGGCAGTAACGGCGTAGATCAGTATACTCAGCAGGATGACGCCGAACGTGGGATCACCGCGATCCTGATAGATGATGTGGCGGCTGAGAAAAGCAGACAAACCGAAGACTAACGCCGCGCCCATCGAAAACAGCAGGGCGAGCGAGAGACGAGGCTGGATCATAAAGCGGCCTCTCTGAACAGTGAACGACCTGTACTGACTACCGATTCAAGCAAAGCGGGCTTGCGCGGGCATTTCACTTGGGCTGCTCTGCTGCCTTGCAATTCTACGAAAAATGTAATGAACCACACTTTAACCACGTCTAGAGACTAAATGGAGGATGTTGGACAACCTATGGCCGAACCGATTATCTTGACCGATGCAGAATTGGAATCCGTGCTGCGCGGCAGCAAACCCGCGCTGATCCTGCTGACGACCGGCGATGGTCTGCGGGGGGAGTTCCTCACGGCTTTCAAGCAGGCCGCCGACCAGAATCCGGGGATCGTCTTTGCCCGGATCGACACGCCGAGTAACCCGGCTGCCGCCCAGCGCTTCGACGTGGGCAGCAAACCGGTGCTGGTAGGCTGGTTTGGCGGTGAAGAGGTGCTGCGACGCAACCGACCTTGGGGCGCAGATGTTCCTCTGGCAGTTGAACTGCTGACGGCGAAGATCAAGGAAACCCAGCCGGTGGATGCCCAACCCGTAACAATGGAGAAACCTGTGGAAAAGCAACCGATAACCAACGACAAGCCGGTACATGTGACCGACGCCACCTTCGAGGCGGAAGTCCTCAACTCTGATCTGCCCGTCCTGATCGACTTCTGGGCGGAGTGGTGCGGCCCATGCCGCATGGTCGCGCCGATCCTGGACAAGCTGGCGAAGGAATTCGCCGGGCGGGTGCGGATCGCCAAAGTGAACGTCGATGAGAATCCCGGCCTGGCGCAGGCCTTCCGGGTGATGAGCATCCCGACAATCATGCTGGTAAAGAACCGCACCATCGTCTTCAGCCAACCGGGTGCGCTGCCGGAGCCGGCCTTCCGCGATCTGCTGAACCAGTTGATCGCCCTGCAAGTTCCAGCTAAAGGGGCACCGCAGCCGACTCCGCAACAGTAAGCGCTGCCCACTGTCTAACGCAAGGGGCGAACTCACGGGTTCGCCTCTTTCGATTCAGGCAAACTCGGTTTTGAGCAGGCGGTAGAGGCCTGGCTGCGGAACATAACCGAGTTTGTCATTGATCCGCAGCATGGGTTCATTTTCCGAGTCATTGTGCGTCCGCAGCACGGCCGCCGGTGTGGTGCGGGCGTAGCGGATGCTCAGCAGCTTCAAAGCCTGGGCGATCTTGCGGCCCCGGTGGGATTGGAGAACTCCGGTCATCAAATTGTAGGCGGACTGATCCTCGGCAAAATACCCCACAGCAGATAAACCCACGAACTGATCGCCATCGGCGGCGAGGATCTGCCCGGCTGGATCAAACCAGTCGGCCGTGTTGAAGATGGCATTGAAGGCATCGAAATCGGGAAAGCCGCCGGTCGAGCCGGGATTCTGAAGGGAAGTTTCCCGGTTGACCACCCAGAGCTTGCGGCGGTTCTCCAGTGTATCGCCGATTTCGGCTAGCGAAAACAGGCGGATGCCTTCAGACTGGACGGACTCGACCAAGCCAGCAAAGCGGCTTTCATCGAAATGCTGTAAATCCAGCACGGACTCGAACAGATGCCGCTGGATGCGGAAACCGCGCCGTTCGGCAAAGCGCAGTGAAATCGCATCGTCATCGCGGACTTCGCTGAAGCAAGCTGTCGTCTGCTCCTCTTGGAGCAGGTGCAGCCCTTTCTGGTAGACAGCCGCGCCCCACTTTCGCCCCCGTTGAGGCGGATCGATGATCAGCCAGAGCCACTGCTGGCCTGGCTGCATCCACTCGGTGCGGTAAACCAGCGCATAGCCCACCGCCAGCCCGCTTGAATCGACCGCGACCAGACGGCGGCGGCGAATTCCCACCGAGTCCATGCGGTCTTCTTCGCGCAGCGCTTCTGCCGTCCAGCGCCGCTGCTCATATGGGGTAACCAGGGCGGCGATCCATCCATAATCCTGGCTGGGATCAGCCGGTCGGAGCACAATTTGGGGGAGCACGTGAACGACCTCCAACTGCCTGCCTAGAAAGGTCTATGCTCCCCTGAAAAATCACTTCCGGGTCGCGTAGCCCTGCGGATGAGACTTATGCCAGTTCCAGGCTGTTTCGATGATCGAATGCAGACTGCCGAATTCGGGATGCCAACCCAACTCCTGCATGATCCGAGTGCTGTCGGCGATGAGGGTGGCCGGGTCACCGGGGCGCTTTTCGCCCACCACGGCCGGGATGGCATGGCCGGTGATGGCGCGGGCAGCCTCGACCACCTGCATGATCGAATAGCCCTTGCCGTTGCCCAGATTGTATTTGCGGCTTTTGCCATCGGCCAAAGCTTCCAGCGCCAACACATGGGCTTCGGCCAGGTCAACGACGTGGATGTAGTCACGGATGCAGGTTCCATCGGGCGTGGGGTAATCCCCGCCGAAGATGGTCAGCTTCTCGCGCTGGCCCAGCGCCACCTGCAGGATGATCGGGATCAGGTGGTATTCAGGGGTGTGATCCTCGCCGATGTGCCCATTGGGATGAGCACCGCTGGCATTGAAGTAGCGCAGGCAGCAGTAGGCCATGCCGTAGATGCGATCCATCCAGTGCAGATAGCGCTCGATGATGTACTTGCTTTCGCCGTAGGGGCTGCCAGGGACGATGCGTTCTTCGGCGACGATGGGGATGACTTCGGGATCGTCAAAGAGGTTGGCGGTGGAGGAGAGGATGAAGCGCTTGACCCCGCCTTTCGCGGCGGCTTCTAGCAGGTTGCTGGCCGCGACGGCATTATCACGCAGATAGAGCCAGGGCTGCTGCATACTCTCGCCGACGAGGGTATGGCTGGCGAAGTGGAGGATGCCCTCAAAGCGGTGCTGCTCAAAGAGACGATCCACGACCGGCTTGTGGAGCAAGTCGCCGTAGACAAAGGCAGCTTTGGGATGGACGGCCTCGCGGTGGCCGGTATACAGGTTATCGATGACCACGACCTCGTAGCCGCGCTGAACCAGCAGATCGACGACATGGCTGCCGATGTATCCCGCGCCGCCGGTAACGAGTACCTTCATGAATGATGCTCCTGTGGTTGATGAACACAAGCCCAGTCTATAAATTAGACCTTACACCGCCCTGTAGAGGTTGGCAAGTCAGGAAAGTTGAGGGTGGAGCTGTTAGCTGGCGGCTCATAGACGACGGCTGAACAAAAGGCCCAAAACAGCGGGCGATGCGAGACATGATAAGAATGATAAGAATGAGAATCCCCGTTGTGATAAGAATTTCTCATTTGTTGTGGCGCAACTGGCGGCAATGGCGGCAGTGCCGGCAGGGTTGGATGCGCCAGTTTGTGACAGTTCCGCGTACAGAAGCACCGTTGTGATAGTAAAGCCCTCACCCCCGGCCCCTCTCCCGAACGTTCGCTGCGCTTACTGGGAGAGGGGGAAGTCCTCACCCCCGGCGCTTCTCCATTGCAATGGAGAGGGGAGTTTTGTACTCGTATGCCTACGATAGCACAAAATGGGGTGTTTAGGGTGACATTTTGTCTACTCTTTGGCATAAAATCGGAGGGAAGAAGAATCGAACCGCAGAGTCCGTATGAAATGGCGGCACAGCGCAGGATGAAAACGCAAGGCAAGTTGAACTGCCAAGAGCATAGGGAGAGGGTGGGAAGTTTTCTGAGCAGACGCAAAGGAATAGGGTGGTGGGGGAACTTTTTGCCCGCTCACCCGGCTTTTGAGTTGGTGTAGAATAGGCGCGGCATCGCTGTGGAGAGTAGAGCCTATGCAGCAGTCTGTTCGGAAAGAAGCCGACGTGCGCCGCTTCCTGCGGCGATCCGCTTTCGCGCTGGTGGGGCTGGCCGCGCTCAGCCTCCTAGCGGCGGCCATCCTCGGCACCGGGGATTCGCTCGGCACGATCCTGAGCATTTTCAGCACCCGCTTCCTCGGCATCTTCATCGAAGCCGTTCCCTTTCTGCTGATGGGAACCTTCGTTTCCGGTCTGATCGACGCCTTCGTCACCCCTGACGACATCGCCCGCTTCGTGCCGCGTAACCCGGTTCTCGCGACCATCGCTGGAGCCTTCCTGGGGTTCGCCTTTCCGGTCTGCGAGTGCGGAGTCGTCCCAGTCGTGCGCCGCCTCTTCATGAAAGGCCTGCCGATGTCGGTCGGCGTCGCCTTTCTGCTGGCGGCCCCCGTCATGAACCCGATTGTGCTGGTGAGCACCTCAGTCGCCTTCGGCTTCGGCGCGGTCTTGGTTGGCCGGGTCGTGCTGACCGTGCTGGTTGCGGTTGGCGTCGGGTTGGTGTTTGCCCTTGGAGCGCGCCCGCAGGAAGTGCTGCGCCCGCGCTCGCTGATGCCGGTCATGGGCGGCGCGGACGATTTCATCCCGCTCTACCCGGTGCGGCCATCACTGGGCGCAGGACTGCGGGCCGCGCTCCACTCGGCCAACCACGAGTTCTTCGACATGGGCAAGTACCTCATCATTGGGACACTGCTGGCCGCGGGGATGCAGACTCTGGTCTCCCAGGAAGTGCTGATCGCCCTCGGACGTGGGCCGTTCGTCTCGGTGCTGGTGATGCAGGCGCTGGCCTTCGTGCTGAGCGTCTGTTCCACCGTGGATGCCTTCCTGGCGCTGGCCTTCGTCGGGACGTTCACCACCGGCTCGATCATCACCTTCCTGACCTTTGGCCCGATGGTGGACATCAAGAGCATGCTGATGTTCCTGGGCGTCTTCCGCCGGCGCACCGTGCTGTACCTGATCCTCCTGCCGCTCCTGATGACGCTCTTGGCCGGCGTCTGGCTGAATCTGAACGTTGTGTTTTAGGGAATCGACATGAGCGCTTTTCCGCAAGCTGACCCCCTCCATGACCACGACCATGGGCATGACCACCGCTGGGAAAAGGCGCAGTCCTGGATCAAAGCTGCCCTGCTCAGCGGCCTGTCGCTGTATTTCCTCTACAACATCCTCAGCGGCAGCCTGACCAACTACATCAACGAACGCTTCGCCTGGCTGTCGTGGGTCGCGGTGCTGCTGTTCGCCATCCTCGGCGCGGGGGCGCTTTGGGAAGCGCTGCGCGGCGGTCACGCCCACCACAACCATGACCACAGCCATGCCGTCTCCTGGCCGGTGCTGGGGATCATCGCCGTGCCGCTGGTGCTGGGGACGCTAGTGCCCTCGCGTCCGCTTGGTTCCGCGGCCATCGACGGCAGCATCAGCCTGACGGCTGCCTCGGTGACGACGGCTACCACCTTCACCACCGACCCGCTTAAATGGAACATTCTGGACTGGCTGCGAACCTTCAATGCGACCGACGACCTCTCCACGCTGAACGGTCGCCAAGCCAACGTCATTGGCTTCGTCTATACGGAACCGACCTTCCCGGAAAACATGCTGATGGTCGCCCGCTTCACGGTGAGCTGCTGCGTAGCCGACGCTTCGGCCATCGGCCTGCCGGTCTACTGGGAGGGGGCGGCTGATCTCAAAGCGGATACCTGGATTCAAGTCGAAGGAACCTTCGAGGTCGGCGCATTCCGCAATGACACTGTGCCCATCCTCAAGGCCAGCCGCGTCCAGGTCATCGAACAGCCTGAACACCCTTATCTCTACCCGTAGAGGACGCCGATGCTCCAGTTCGCCTGCCACACGTGGGCTTTTACCGATCTGACGCTGCCGGAGGCGCTGGGCACGATTGCCCGGATGGGCTTCCGGTACGTCGATATCGGCAGCGGTTCGCACGTGAACACCCAGCGCGCCGCCGAAAATCCCCGGCAGGCCGCCGCCGAAATCCGCGCCGAACTCGACCTTTTCAACCTCAAGCTAAGCGACCTGTATCTGATGCTGCCGCGCATCTCGCTGGCTGATGAAGCCAAACGGCGCAAAGAGATTGACCTGTTCAAAGCGCTCATCCCGTTTGCGGCTGCCCTAGAGACACCGGGGATCACCCTATCGCCGGGCTTGGCTCATCCGGCTGAGGATGTCGAAGCCCAAGATCGCACCGTCGCCGCGCTGCGGGAGATGTTCCAGACCGCCAAGGATGCGCGCCTGCGCCTCAGCATCGAGCCGCACCTAGACTCGATGGCCCAGACGCCGGAACAGGCCCTCAAACTGCTGAAAGAAGTTCCCGGCCTCACGCTGACCCTGGATTGGGCACAGATGGTCTGCCAGGATATCTTCCACGACGACATCGCCAAACTGCTCCCGCACGCCCGCCATGTGCAGATCAGGCAGGCCGCCCGTGAGCAGCTCCAGACTCCCTTTGACCGCGGCCGGATCGACATCTCCCGATTCATCCAGTCGCTGAAAGCGGCCAATTACGGCGGTGTGGTCTGCGTCGAATACATGAATACGCCCGGCTGGCACGGCATGATTGCGGTCAACCCTGTACAGGAAAGCGCCCGCCTGCGGGATGCCCTCCGTCAAGCGCGGGATCAACAAGGTGGATGATGTCGATGTTTGGCAGACGATGGTTTTGGATCGGTTTGAGCTTGGCGCTGGTGCTGGGAGCGGTGATCGCTGTGACGCTGGCGCTCACCCCACAGGAGACCAACCCGGCGTTCGCCGCCGCCGTGAACTTCATGAATGCTGCCGGGAAAGGCGATGACCTGGCCGCGCTGCCGCTCTTGAGCGATGCGCTTCAGGGGTGGGTGCGGGACAACTGCCCGGATGGCCGCGTCTCCGCCTGCATTCAGGCCTACACCCCGCCTGAATGGGGCGGACTCCTCAGCGCCGTGTTCCGCCGTGCCGTCCCGGATGGAGCCGCTTGGAATGTCGATCTGATTGCCACCTACGAGAAAGATCGCGGCTTCAGCGGCGTTTGCAGCGCCTTCCGCGTGGAAGCGGACGCGGACGGCCGCTGGCGGATTCAGCGCTGGGCCGGCTTCATCTGGTGCGGCGATCCCGCCTCGCGCAGCATGATGTCCAACCCTGACGCCCCTAACCAGGCCCCATGACGCCATTCGATAGGCGGCCAACTGCTCCTTCTTGCTGGGCCGTGGAGCGGGAGCTGAGGGGAGAGGATCACGCTCTCCGGCGGTTGATTTATGGGCTGTGGCTGCTGCTCTGGGGGCTGCTGGCGGCGTGTGTTCCGGCGACTGTCCCTGCCAACCTGGACGACACACCCGGGCCGCCGGTCATCGTAGCCGGGGGTTGGTATCGCGGCCCTGTCTTCAGCGCGCGATACCCCGACGGCTGGCGCATCGTCACCGGCGAAGCTCAGCGCCCACAGTCGGTCATCTTCGTCGCCCCGGATGACGCCAGCACCATCACCCTTCAGCTTGGCGACGCGCCGATTACCGGTGATACCGTCCGGCTGGCTCAGCAGATCAAACTCGCCGAGGGAGTGACCGTTTCCGCGGCGCTGGCCTCGCCGGACGCGGCTTGGGAAACGCTGCGCCCGGTCTATGAAAACACAATCGCCTCGCTCCGGCTGAGCGAGGCGTCCCATTTTGCCCGGTGAAATCAGAACTGCGCAGGTCAGACCCGCACGATGCCGATCTTGAATTTGCCGGTACGGGTGAGCGGTTTGGTGGCTGCATCCGAGGGTTTGGGGGCAGAATTGACCTGAATCCGCACCGTCATGGTCAAATGCCCGAAGGCGATGGTATCGCCATCTTGTAGAAGCTGTGGATTGAAGGGGGCCAACCGCTGGCGGTTGACGAAGGTTCCGTTCCGGCTGCCGAGGTCGGAAAGCTGGATGCCCTCCGCGGTGCATTCGATCACGGCGTGAATGCGCGAAATGCCCTGTTCAGCCCCGTTGAAGCGGCCCAAGTCGAGGTCAAGGCTTTGGAGCATATAGGGAGCCTGCCGGCCCAAAATGAGGCGTTCATCAGGCTGGAGGCTGATGGTGAAGTTTTCTTCTTCGGTCAAGAAGGTCACGGTATGGACGAGGCGCTCGTCATCCTGCCCCTGCCAGCCGGTTTTCTTGACCAGCGGGAGCGTCGCCGTGTCGTCCAGTCCTTTGCCGCAGCGCTGGCAAAAGGTAGCGCGGTTCGGGTTGACATATTCGCAGTGAGGGCAGACCAGGACCGCCATGAGCAGAACTCCTCGACCTGTGATACTTCATCCAGCTTATCGTATCGTGATTGTGGCGGCGGTGGCGCTAGGACATTCGTACCAGGACTATAGCATTTCACTGGAGAGCTTGCAAAGCGAGCGAGACAGGTTTGCGGCATGTTTCAGTTTTGAGATACCGGCCTCGCCAGGCTGCTCCTGCGGCTGGCATCGCTGCCTGATCGCAAACAGACAGGCGGGCATGACGGCCCGCCTCTGAAAGCAGATGATGTAGGGTCAGGCGTTACTTGCCCAGACGTTTCTTGAGTTCAGCCGTGAGCGCGGGGACCACCTTGTACAAGTCACCGACGATGCCATAGCGCGCCATCTTGAAGATGGGGGCTTCGGGGTCTTTGTTGATGGCGACGATCACCTTGCTGGTTCGCATGCCGGCCTGGTGCTGGATCGCGCCGGAGATGCCTGCCGCGATGTACAGGTCAGGGCTGACGGTCTTGCCGGTCTGCCCAACCTGATGGGCATAGGAGATATAGCCCGCATCAACGGCGGCGCGGCTGGCTCCCAGCGCCGCACCGAGGACATCAGCCAGGGGCTTGAGGGTGTTCTGGAAGCCATCTTGGGCTTTCCAAACCGCAGGATCGGCCACGCCTGGTGGCGGTTCTTTGGGGTTGTTCGCCATCGCCCGGCCGCCGCTGACGATGATGGCCGCGTCGGTCAGATTGACAGTGCCAACGGCTTCCTCGAAGCCTTCGATCTTGGTGGCGATGTCAGCCTCGGCCAGGACAGCCGGAACGCTGCTCAGCTCGGCCTGCTTACCGGCATCGACAGCGTTCGGTTTGAAGGCGCGTGCCCGCAGGGCAACGAACTGTGTCCCGGCTGCGTTCCCAACCGCTTCGCTGAGGATTTTGCCAGCATAGATCGGGCGCACTACCTTGATGCTGCCGTCGGGCTGGACTTCCAAGCTGGTGGCTTCGGTGAGCAGACCGCTGTCGGTATCGGCAGCGGAGGCCGCCAGCAGTTCCCGCCCGCGGGATGTTCCGATGGCGAGGACGGCTTTAGGCTTGTGGTCGCTGACCAGTTTGCTGAGCAGCGCCGCGTAGGGTTCCAGCCGGAAAGCCGCCAGAGTTGCGTCTTCGCAGACGATGGCCTTATCCGCGCCGTGGGTTCCGGCTTCAGCAGCGACCGCGCCGGCATTTTCGCCAAAGACCAGCGCCGTCAGCGGGACGCCCAGCTTATCGGCGACTGTACGGCCAGCGCCAAGCGCCTCCCAACTGCTGTTCAGAGCTTTTCCATGAAAGGTTTCGATCCAGACGAATACCGCGCTCATAGCACCTTTTCCTCCAACAGCCGATCCACCAGCTTGGCGGCCTGTTCTTCGGGCGTTCCTTCGATCATCTCAACCTGGACATTACGGGCAGGCAGGTTCATCACCTTCTCGGTACGGGTCTGGCTGGCTGGGGCGCTGATGCCCAAGTCGCCCAGCGACCATTCCGGGATGACGGCCTTCGATGCCTTGCGGATGCCGATGAACGAGGGGTAGCGCGGCTCGTTGATCTCTTTGGTGACGCTGATGACGGCGGGCAGCTTGCTGGTGACCGTCTGCTTGCCCTCTTCGAGGAGCCGCTCGACCTTGATGGTCTTGGCGGCGAAATCGATGGCGAGAATCTTGCTGACCGAACTGAGCATCGTCCAGCCGAGCTTGCGGGCGATCTGGGTGTTGTGCTGGTCGGTTCCGACATCGACGCTTTCCTTGCCAAGGATGACCAGATCAACATCGCCCAGCTTCTTGATGGCAGCAGCGGCGCTGGCGGCGTAGGCCAGGCTATCCGCCCCTTCCAAGGCCGCATCCCAGACGCGAGCGGCTTCGTCGATCCCCATCGCGAGGCTGTGCTTGAGGGCTTCGTTATGCATCTCCGGACCGACGGCAATGACGATGGCTTTGCCGCCAGCATTCTTGGCCTGGACGATGGCTTCTTCCAGCGCGTACTCATCCCAGGGGTTAACGACGGTGGCTGCGTCGCCCCACGAGACGACGCCGCTGGCATTGACTTCGACTTTGGCTGCCGTATCCGGCGTGCTGCGAGTAAAGACTACGACATGCAAGGCAACAAACCTCCTATTGTTCTAAAGGGGTCGGTTCAATTGACCACATCAAGGCGGCTCCTGACCGGAGGCGGTCAGGAGACCCCAGCATGTAGACTCGATTGTAGCGAAATCGGGGCAAAAAATCGAATGTAGATTCGATTAATGGCGCGGCGGCTCCACAAGCCGATCTTTCGTACAGGGATGCGCTGGCCTTTTGAACCGGGGCAGACGCCGCCGTTTCGCGCTATCATCCAGCGTATCACCTGGATCGAGCGAACAAGGAGCCACGATGCGATACCAACTGCTGGGCCACAGCGGCCTGCGCGTCTCGGAGTTGTGCTTGGGGACGATGACCTTTGGGGAAACCTGGGGCTGGGGAGCCTCCAAAGAAGTCAGCCGCCAGATGTTCGACCGGTTCGCCGAGGCGGGCGGCAACTTCATCGATACCTCGGTGAACTACACCGACGGAACCAGCGAGACTTTCCTGGGCGAATTTCTCCAGTCTGCCGGGCGCGAGCGCTTCGTCGTCGCGACCAAGTACACCCTCACCCAACCCGACTCGACCGATCCGAATTCTGGGGGCAACAGCCGCAAGAACATGCGCCAGTCGGTCGAACGCAGCCTGAAGCGCCTCCAGACCGATTACATAGACCTGTACTACCTGCACATGTGGGACTATATGACGCCAGTTGAGGAAGTCGTGCGGGGGCTGGATGACCTGGTCAGCAGCGGCAAGGTGCTGTATGTGGCCTTCTCAGACACACCGGCGTACATCGCCGCCGAAGCCAACACACTGGCGCATCTGCGCGGGTGGTCACGTTTTGTCGGGCTGCAGATCCCGTACTCGCTGCTGGACCGGACGGTCGAGCGCGACCTGCTGCCGATGGCGCGGCATTGGGATATGGCGGTGCTGCCGTGGGGTTTGCTGGGAGCCGGCGTCTTGAGCGGCAAGTTCCTGAACAAACCGGACGCGGCTACGCGCGTTAACCCGGACGAACTCAAGCTCAGTGAGAAATCCATGTCGGTCGTGCTGGAAGTCCAGAAGATCGCCCAGGAAACTGGACGGAGCATGTCCCAAGTGGCGATCAACTGGGTGCGGCAGCAGCCTGCCGCGCAGATGATCCCGATCTTGGGGGCACGGACGCTGGCGCAGTTGGAGGACAATCTTGCCGCGGCGGAATGGAAGCTGACGCCGGAGCAGTGGACAAGGTTGGATGCAGCCAGCAAGATCGAGTTAGGCTTCCCACACAACTTCCTGCCGGGCAACCGCTACGTCTTCGGCGCGACATTCGACCAGATCGACAGCCACCGGGTGTAGATCGACCGCGCTATACGGTACACTTCAGCGGAGTCGGGCGCATCCCGGCTCCGCTGTTCTATCATTACAACCTGCCACGAGGAGACCCATGCGCTTCGCCGATCTATTCCCCAACCGCAAGCCGATTATCGGCATGGTTCACCTGCTGCCGCTGCCGGAATCTCCTGATTTTGCCGGCAAGCTGGACGACATCTATACCCGCGCCCTGCATGATGCCGCCACGCTGAGCGCTGCCGGCGTGGACGCCTTGATCGTCGAGAATTTCAGCGACGAACCGTTCTGGATCGGCGAACCGACGGCAGCGCAGCTCGCGCTGATGGCGGCCATCACCGCACTGATCCGCCAGCAGGTGACGTTGCCGGTGGGGGTGAATGTGCAGTTCAATGCGTGGCAGGCGGAGATGGCGCTGGCCTATGCCTGCCGCGCCGATTTCGTGCGCGTCGAGGTATTCGTCGATACAGTACTGATGGCGCAGGGGACGGTGCAGCCGTGTTCGGCGCAGATCCGCCGCTACCGCCGGGCGCTGGGCGCGGAGCGGGTGCTGCTGCTGGCGGACATCCAGACCAAGTACACCCAGAACATCGTACCGCAGCCGCTGCGCCAGTCGGCCATCGATGCACAGAACGCCGGCGCCGACGCCCTGATTGTCACCGGGGCAGCCACCGGACAGGCTACGCCGCTCGACGCCGTAGCCGAGGCGAAGCAGGCCGTCCACCTGCCGGTACTTGTAGGCAGCGGGACCAACCAGCAGAATGTGGTCGAGGTGCTGAAGATCGCTGACGGCGCGATTGTCGGCTCCAGCCTGAAAGAGGGCGGAGACGTCCGCAAACCCGTTTCGCTGGAACGCTCCCAGCAGTTCATGGCGGCCGCGCGGGCTTAGCAGCAGTTCGCCACCTTACCCCACCAGATCACGGACGGCGGCGGCGATGCGGCGAGCATCCGGGCGGTAGGCATTCTCTAGCACGGGCGCGAAGGGAACGGGAACATCCGGCGAGGCCACCCGCTGAATGGGGGCGATCAGATGGTCGCCGAAGCGTTCCAGCAGACCGGCGGCCAGTTCCGCGCTGACGCCGCCGGTCTTCGGCCCCTCTTCGACGATGACCACCGTCCCAGTCTTGGCAACTGATTCGCCCAGAGTCGCCCAATCGATGGGCGCGAGGCTCCGCACGTCGATCACTTCGGCGTCGATGCCCTCAGCGGCCAGTTCGCTGGCGGCGCTCAACGCCTCGTGGAGCATCAGCAACCAGGCCAGGATGGTCACGCGCGAGCCGGAGCGCCGCACCGCTGCTTTGCCCAACGGCACGACATAATCGGCATCGGGAATCTCGCTAGTCGCATCAACCGCGCCAGCCTCGGCGCGTGGGCCTTTCGAGCCATAGAGCAGCTTGTGCTCAAAGATGAGCACGGGGTCGTCATCGCGCACGGCCGCTTTGAGCAGGCCTTTGGCGTCATAGGCATTCGAGGGGGCGACCACCTTCAGCCCCGGCACGCCGGTGAAGTAGCGCTCCATGTTCTGCGCGTGCTGTGATCCGCGCCCAGTCGCACCCACGGGGGCGCGGAAGACGACCGGCACGCTGAGCGTCCCGCCGGACATATAGCGCAGTTTGGCAGCATTGTTGACGATCTGATCCATTGCCAGGAAGAGAAAATCGCCGTACTGCACATCAGCAATCGGGCGCATTCCCAGTATGGCCGCGCCAACCGCTGCGCCGAAAAATCCGAGTTCGGAGATGGGGGTATCCAGGATGCGATCCGGGAATTTCTGTTCCAAGCCGAGCGTGACAGTGAAGGCGCCGCCGAATCCACCGGGCACACCGATATCTTCCCCCAGGCAGAACACACGCGGATCGCGCTCCATTTCTTCGGCGATGCCATCGCGCAGGGCTTCAGCGATACTTTGGCGTTTCATGGCAGCACACTCGCATATACATCAGTGAGAAGATCGGCAGGGGTGGGTTCCGGGGCACGCCGACCGGCTTCAACGGCCGATTCGACGACCTGATCGACGCGGGCATTGATGACATCGAGGTCATCACTGGTGGTATCGCTGCGTTCCAAGAGGGCGCGCCGCAGCACGATGATTGGATCACGCTGGAACCAGTATTCCTGCTCGTCTTTGGGCTGGTAATGGCAGGGGTCGCGCCGGGAATGCCCGGTCAGGCGGTAGGTCAGCAGTTCCAGCAGGACGGGGCCTTCCCCTTGACGGCAGCGGGCCGCGGCGCGTTTGGTCGCCTCGAAGACGGCCAGCACATCGTTGCCATCGACCGTCTCGGCAGCGATGCCGTAGGCTGCTGCCCGCTGCGAGACGCGGGTCACGCGGGTGACTTTGTGGATGGCCGTGGACGCGCCGTAGAGGTTGTTTTCGCAGACGAAAATCACTGGCAGCGACCAGATCGCCGCCAGGTTCAAACCTTCGTGGAACGCGCCTTCGTTGGTCGCGCCTTCGCCGAAGAACGAAGCCACCACACGCGGATCGCGCTGCATCTTCAGCGCCAGCCCCATGCCCGCCGCCAGGGGGATACCCCCGCCGACGATGGCGATGGCCGGAACCATGCCCTTGTCCATACTGCCGATGTGCATCGAGCCGCCTTTGCCTTTGCAGCAGCCCGTGCCTTTGCCGAACAGCTCGATCATGATCTCGTCGGGGGTCAGCCCTTTAGCCAGCGCGTGCCCGTGTGGGCGATGCGTCGAGGTGATGAAATCGTCCGGATTGAGGGCTGAACAGACGCCCACGGCGCAGGCTTCCTGCCCCTGCGACTGGTGGATTGTGCCGGGCATCTGCCCTTCCAGGAACAAGAGCTTGACGCGCTCCTCGAACTTACGGATCAGGATGATGCGCTCGTAGAGATCGAACAGAAAATCGCGCGCATAGGCGCGGGTATCGATGTGCGTGTTCGTTGTACCATTCACAGCGGTAATCATTCGATGGCCTCTAATTCATTGACGACGCTTTGGAGGAAGGCGGACGCATATCTGCCGCTGGCGACGCGGTGATCTACCGTCAGGGTTAGGTTGACACGGTGCTGCACGATGAGCTTGCCATCCTGGACGTGCGGCACTGCTGCTACCCGCCCAATGCCCAGGATAGCCGGTTCCGGTGGATTGATGATCGGCAGGAAGGCTTCGATATTGGTCACGCCGAGGTTGGTGATGGTCATGTAGGTTGTGCCCAGTTTGCGGGCCGAGGTATCCCCACTGCGGATGCGCTTGACAGTCTGCATGATGCTGCTGGAGATTTCTCGCAGGGAGGACTCGTGAGGACGCTCGACCGGGATGACGTAGAGGTCATCGTCGAAGTCAGCGGCCACGCCCACGGCATCGCCCGGAATCGGAACGAGCTTGTCCTCGTCAAAGCGGCAGCGCAGCCGCACGAACCGCGCCGAAGCCCGCGCCACCGCTCGCACGAAGAAGGCATCCCAGATGATTCCACTGTCGGCTGCACGCGCGGCCATCATTGGCTCAGCATTGGCCGAAAGTGCCAGATGAAAAGTCGGGATAGTCTGTGCGGCGTGCTGCATGCGCCGGGCTGTGACGGCCTGAGCCGGAGTCAGCGGGACGGGCTGCGGCCCGGCGGCGGCTTCCAGCGCCCACTGACGTTTGGCGCGGTTCCGTGCGAAAAGCGACATCCGCGGAGAGGGCACAGGCGGCGCTGAGGCTGGCGGCGCCTCGACCGGCATCGGGGCCAGTGGAGCCGGCGGATCAGGCGGAAGAACGGCTTCGGGTACGGGGGGGGCAGCCGCGACGCGCTCACCGGCAGCAATCGTCGCAATGACCTGCCCAACGGGCACAACCTCGCCGGGTTGGGCAAAGACCGCCGTTAGAACGCCTTCCGCCACCGACTCGACTTCCATCGTGGCCTTGTCGGTCTCGATCTCCAGCAGCGGCTGGCCGAGTTTGACGAATTCCCCTGGGGCGATGAGCCAGCGCAGCAGCGTCACCGAGTCGGCAGTGGTCGCCAGATCGGGCATCTTGATGTCGATATTCATGTGATCTCCACGACCTCCAGTGGATGACTCTGGATGAAGGCTTCGGCCTGTGCTGCGGTGAAGACGCCTGGCGTCGTCCCAACCGCCAGTGTTGCCGATGCTCCCAGGGCGCTGGCATAGCGCAGCACGCCGGGAAAGTCCCAACCACGCAGCACCCCGGTAATCAATCCGGCAGAGAAAGCATCTCCGCCGCCGGTCATGTCAATCGACTCCACCTGATAGGCGGGGGCCTGCCAAGCACGTCCCTCGCTAACTGCCACCAGCCCCAACTCGCCCGCAGTAATCACCACATGGCGGGCACCCATCTCAGCCAGCCGCTGTGCCTGATCGCGCGGGTTCGCCAGCCCCGTCAGGCGGTGGGCTTCGTCATCGTTGGGCACGAAGTAGTCTACGTAGGGCAGCCAGCGTTCCAGGTCGCCGAATGTGGTCAGGCTCCTCGGCAGGACGACATCCAGTACGGTAATGATGCCCTGTTCACGGCAGAAGCGCAGCGTGCTCGCCAGATCGTCAGGATCGATCCCCGGCAGCACATAAAGGCCGCCGAGATAGAAGACCTTCAGCGTCCGCAGCCATTCCCGCGAGATATGCCCCATCGACAGCGCTTTGTTCGCGCCGAAGACATGCAGGAAGCGGCGGTCTTCTCCGCGCACCAAGAGGATGACAGTCTGCGAGGTCGACTCATCCACGGTGATGATCTGTTCGGTGGAGACGCCAGCGGCGCGGAGCGCATCCGTGACCACGTGCGCCGCTGAATCTCGCCCGACGCAGCCGATCACATCGACACTGATGCCCTGTTTAGCGAGGTTGATGGCAACGTTGGCGGCGCATCCACCGGCCAGTGCCGGAAAGGAGTCAAACGCCAGCAGTTCGCCCGGCGCAGGTAGGGCATCCATCGGCCCACAGAACGTATCGGCGACAAGAATCCCGGCGCATCCCACATCAGCCACAGCCGCTCATCCCTTCCCGCAGCAGTTCAACAAGTCGATTCGCTCCAAAACAGCTTCGCGCACAGCCCGGCGGCCTGCGCCCATGACATCGGTCTCACCGCCATAGCCCAGCAGATGGTGCGGGTTCGGATCGGGGTTGGCGAGGGCCGTCCGCACCGCTGCCAGATAACGCTGCTTGAGGTAGGTTCCGTAATTGACTTTGGTGACCCCCAGCCGGACCGCTTCGCGAAGGGTCGCGGCGCTGATGCCGGTGCCGCCGTGGAGCACCAACGGCACATCCACAGCGCGGTGAATGGCTTCTAGGTGGGCGAGGTTCAAGTCCTGCTCGGCGTTCAGCAGCACATGCACATTGCCCACGCTGACCGCCAGCAGATCGACACCTGTTCCCTGGACGAAGGCGGCCGCTGCCGCCGGATCAGTCGAGCCGCCGCCCTGAGCTGTGCCAGAAACACCCAGCGGCAGTTCGCCCAATTCGGCTTCGACAGCTACGCCGTGGGCATGGGCCAGCTCGACAATGGCCCGTGTCCGCTGGATATAGCGCTCTGGCACTTCGTCTGACGCAGGGATGGGCATGACGAGATTGAATCCGGCGGTGACGGCCTGGCGGACGGCAGCATCTTGAGCGCATTCGTTGAAGATCAGGCCACAGGGCACACTGGCCGATTCGGCGGCAGCCCGTCCCAAAGCACCGTACCAGGAAATGCGCTCGGCCTGGATCCGTCCGGCGTGGGTCAGAAATTCGCCGTTAAAGCCGATGATGACTGGCGAGCGGGTTTCTTCGGCAGCGTCAATCACGCCCTGGAGTGAGTCAATGCTCCAGCTTTCAAAGTAGCCGACCGCATAACCCTGCTCGCGGGCCTGATTCATTAATTGAGGGATCGGGACGAGGGGCACGCCAAACCTCTGTATTCAAGAACATTGCAGCCAGGATTTCTAGTGCCAATAGCCTAGCGCAGATCGGGGATGCTGGCAACGTCTGCACGGCGTCGAAGTCAGCGGTCCAGAAGGGGGATGGCCGCGCGGGTCAGCCGTGCCCACTCGTCCAGCGTCAGCGTCTCGGCGCGGCGGCGTGAGTCGATGCCGGCGGACTGGAACAGGGCCTCGGTTTCGGCGCTGCTCAGATGCAGCCCGCTGGAGAGCGCGTTCTTCAACTGCTTGCGCTTTTGGCCGAAGCCGGCGCGCACGACGCGGAAGAAGTGCGCGGCAGAGGGCACATCCACCGGCGGTCGCTCGTAGGTATCGATCCGTACCACCGCGCTGTCCACATCTGGCCGCGGCCAGAACACGCCGGGCTTGAGCCGCGTCACGATCTGCGGCTGGCCGTAGAACTGCACACTGACCGTCAAGATGCTCATGTCGTCGGGCTTTGCCAGCAGCCGCTCGGCGACTTCCTGCTGGACGGTCAGCACCAGCCGGCGGGGGCGATGGTCGATCTCTAGGACGTGCCGCAGGATGGCGCTGGTGATGTAGTAAGGCAGGTTGGCGACCATCACATACGGCTCGCCGGGAAAGAGCGCGGCTACATTCACATCCAGGATGTCGCGGTAGAGGATTTGCAGATTGGGGTGCTCGGCGACGACATCCTCCAGCACGGGCTGAAGGCGCTCATCCACTTCGACGGCCACAACGCGCCGGGCTGCCGCGGCCAGCCGTCCGGTCAGCGCCCCGGTTCCTGGGCCGACTTCCAACACGGCGTCCGTTGGATTGAGTTCGGCGATGGCGACGATCTTATCGAGCAGGTTGGGATCGTGCAGGAAGTTCTGCCCCAGGCTCTTTTTCGGCAGAACGCCGTAATTTTCGAGGAGTTCGCGGGGGTTCATGGGCTTCGGCCTCTGCTGGACCGGCGAAACCGGGCAGGGTGCGTTTCCCACCCGAAACCGCTATTCTAGCAGCGATGCACGACAATAGCCATGACCCAGGCACAGTTCAAGCTGCCGCCGCTTCGTAACCCTTCGCCAGCCGGTGTACGATTTCGAGGTAAGCTTTCCAGTGCAGGCGGGTTAGGACGTTTGCTTCAGGTTGAGAATGCCAAGTCCGATGAACAACTTGGAGGCTGCTTGGGCAGCACCTCTTGAAGGACTGGTAGGCCGTCTCTTCTACTCAACCGGTTGGGTGGGTGCAGGGGGATAAAGCAGCGGGTTCTTGAATGGGATCAACGCCAGCACCACTGCATGCGCATAATACCTCGTCCGGTCGATCACGTCAGCGGTGAGCAAGCCAACGGCGCCGTTGCCCTGCTTGGAGTTGACCCGCCCAAAAACCCGGTCATCCGCCTCGCCCAGTTCGACCCCCTGGAGCACCAGCGCCGCCACTTCGTCAGGCAGCATGAACGCCGCTGTCCGTGCGCGTCCCATGGTTCCCGCCCGGTCGATCACGACCGCCCAGGCAAAAGCCCATAGATGGCCGTACTGGTCTTCACAACCGCCTTCGATCCCGACCCAGTAATCTGCATCTGGCGCGGCGGCACGGGCTGCCTGCGTCCGGTTGAGAGCGCCCTGGAGCGTCTCAGCATCCGACATCGGCTGGTCGGAGATTCCCGACGGCACACCGATGCCCCGTGCCGAAAAGGTGACGCCGATGAAAGCCTGCTGGAAGCCATCCAGAGCCGCTTGAATTTTGACAGGGTTATTGGAAGCGACGATAACGACCGGCATTGGAGAATTTAGATGCCGCGCAGCCGCGAGATCAGGCGCTGGATCAGGCCGCGGTCTACCTTCTGGGACTGCCGCTGCTGCTGGGCCAGGCCGCGCAGCCGGGTAATTTCGTGGAACAGGGCGACGCGATGCACGGTTTCGCCGTTGACGTGATACCATTCGGCGAACATGTGGATAATAAGCGGATCGCGCTCGTGCACCTGGCGGTAGGCGTGGCGGTAGCTGTCCACAATCACTTTGGGCGTCAGGGTCGCGTTATCGAGTGCTGGATCGATCATCAATGCTGCTCTTGTGCTGCTAACTGTAACCGTCTGCCCATGACAATCCGAACGATCTCCTATACGTTATCATAATCCCATATGGGCATTACAATAGGCTAAAAGCTTAAGGTTAGAAAGTTTTTACGTTGTTCATAATTCGCCAAGCTTTGCGGCTTCTGCTGGGGTTGATGCTGGCGCTGCTCGCCTGGATCGGCCTCTGGCGGATGGTGCTGCCGCCGCTCCCGGATATCGTTTTTGGCAATGGCCGTGCTTTCACGCTGCACATCACTACCGCTGGCTGCGAGTCCCTGCTCGGAGGCTGCCCTGAGGTTGGCCCGGCGCTGGTCCATGATCTGTACTCGCTGGCTGTCGCCCAATGGTCACCCGACGGGAACTTCATGGCCGTCCATCAATCGGCGGGCTGGCGGGTCTACCCCATCGGCTGCGTGCGTTCTGGCGAGGATTGTCCCTCAGTGCCGCTCGACTTCGCCGACGAGATGCGCTTGACGTGGGGGCCGGATGGCTCGGTGCTGGCCGGGCTGGACGCCAACGGACAGCAGTTGATCGTCGTGCCCCGCGCCTGCTGGGATGGCAGCCCAGCTTCGGCCTGCCAGAAAATCACGATCCCGCTGGTAGCTGCGCAGCTCCTTTCGCAGCTTCACTGGTCGGAGGACGGCAGCCGCATCATCTTCACCGATTTCAGCCTGGGGGGGCCGTACCTGCTGGATACAGCCTGCTTCGATTTACCCAGGGGCGGCTGTCTCTACCAGCTCGCCCGCGTCCGCACACCGTTCAGCGGCACGCAGATTCTCTGGCCGAGCCTGTCGCCGGATGGATCCCGGGTGATGTTCTCGACAGGTACGCTCTCGGCCACCTCGGACGTCGGGCTGTTCATCGTCAACATTGAGGATGCCAGCACTTGGCAGGTCAACCAAAGCGGAAACAGCCCTTTTATGGCGGACTGGTCGCCGGACGGCCGCTACGTGGTCTATTCCGGGTTTGCCCGCTCCACAGACGGCGACCTGTCGCTCTTCGCAGTCGATCTGGCCCGCGGGATCGAAACCGTGCTGCTGCGCCAACCGGGAATCAGTTTACAGTTTCCCGACTGGGGCCCAGCCCCTGAACCCTGAATCTCTTCAGCAGATGGCGGTGGAGCGCAAAGACCTTACCGTAAAGCAAAAACCCGCCGGTGATGCGGGTTTTTGTTTGTGAGCCTTGAACCAGATAAGACCCAATCCGAACTACCCCCCAGGTATAAAACCGCAATTTTTCTCCAGCAACTGATCTTTCCTCAGAATGCACATCTCGTGCGTCTCTCGAACAAACACTGATTTGGCTTTGCGGTAGGACGAGAGAGGGATTAGCTCCCTCGACCCACCTTGAAGTACCGTCGCGGAGGCTAACGGCGCTCCCA
>DAOUCY010000082.1:0-4209 GCA_034431625.1 Anaerolineae bacterium
GATGGATACATGAGGAGAATTGCACGATGAACATCACCGATACCACCACCCAGCAGGCGCTTAACCGTTACAACCGCCTGTTCGACAATGACACGTACACTGCCATCGCTGACATGCTTGCCGCCGATCTGCGTACAAGTCGGGACAGCGAACGGACTGCCGATGCAGTAAACCTGGTCACGGATACCGCTTTAGCCCTTTGTCAGCACCCACATTACGAACTGGCATGGCTCAAACTGGCGACCTTCTGTGGGCAGAACGCGGTGACGATCCCGACGATTGATGCGATTTACACCTATTTGCTGCTGTTTCAGCAGACGAAGGACACTCGCGCTGATGATTTTGAGGGGACAGCGAAAGCGCTGCTGAAAGCCTATGAAACCACCGATACGTTGCGGGCAGCAGTCTCGTGCGCCAACGGCGTGCATGGCTGGCGCGGACGGATGGCTTACGAACTGCTGGCGGCTGCCGATTATCTGACGCAATCCGCCATCCAACTTCTGATGCACGGCAACCAGTCTTACATTCGTGAAAAGCTGCAATCCAGTCTGCGACGGGTTACGGGTGCGTTGTATGAGGGGATACGCGAAAGTGACACACCTGCTATGTTCAACTTCAAGGCGATCTACTTCCCCGACGAGCATGACCGTCGCTGAGACACCAGAAGCGCCGCTTTCACCGCACTGGCAGTCTTACATCGTCGCAGACGGTATCCCCGTTCCGGGTTCGTCCTACCCGTCTCATCCCCATTGTTCGCTCAATCCGCCGCTGCTGCCCTGTTCTGCCTTCCGCGCTGGCGCAAGCCGTATCACCGACCAGTGCTCCATCTGGTTGCCACGCGCCATCGTCTGTTCTGGCAGTTTGAGCATCCAGGCTGTATTCTGCCTCTCCGTTCTATCCAGCCACTGAGAAGCGCACACCTCTGCCACTACTATCCCTGACAGTTCGCTGGCGCATCCCGTCGCGCTGATGCTTTCGTTCCCGTGTTACGCCTTTTCGCTGCTGGCGCGAGCCATCTGACCCAAACCATGCCGATTTAGTCGCTGACCAGTCTAGCAGGTGCGGCAGCCTTCAAAATCCGCCTGCGGATTTCGCTTCACCCGTTTTTGTCTGGCTTGTGCCGTTGCACTCAACAAAAACGGGTAGCGCCTTGCAGGTGAAGCCCGCCTTATGCACCTGCTCTGCTTTGGTCAGAAATCGGCACAGGGTCGATGGACAACAAAGCGCACAGCGCGAAGGAGTGAACATCATGGGTACGAGCATCAACATTCAGGTGACAGGGTTCGTCGGCAGCGATCCGCAGGTCAAGACCGTCGGCGAACAGCAGGTAGCCAGCTTCAGCGTGGCAGTCAATCGCAAGAACGGCAATGGCAAGAAACAGACCTTGTGGCTGCGTGTGAACTGCTGGAACAAACTCGCCGATGTCGCGGCGCAGTATGTGAAGAAAGGTTCGCTGGTGCAGGTGACGACGGAATGGCTGCGTCCGAGCGCGTGGATTGACCAGAGCGGCGCACCGCAGGCGAGTCTGGATTTGGACGCGAACCGCCTGGTGCTGCTGGATCGGCTGGAAAGCGATGACCCGGAGAATGGAGAAGACATTCCGTTCTAGCGCGAGTGAGTGTAAGACAAGACAGGAGCGGCGCGAAAGTGCCGTTTCTGTCTTACAATATTTTCGTAGAACACCAGTGCGAATTTATCCCCTCTATGTTATAATTATATCCATAAACTCAACGGCAGATGGAGCATTAACACCTGTGGCAACCCAAACACAGTTCTTGACACTTTTGAGCGATATTGAGCCAAGTCCTACCACCAAGTCAGATGCCAGCCAAGCACACACTGATCTTCGTAAGTTTCTCAGGAATCATCCTGAATTCAACAGCATCCATTTAGATACTTTTCTTTCAGGCTCATATAAACGCGATACTGCCATTCGTCCGCGCACTCAGGACGGGGTAGTAGCACGACCTGATGTCGATATTATAGTGGTCACAAATCACTCGTTATCTTGTAGCCCTAAAGATGTACTTTGCAATCTGCATGATGTAATTGAAGACGAATACTCTGAGCCACGCCCGCGCCTTCAAGCGCGATCTGTGGGTGTTCTTACGTCGAAAGCAGATATGGATGTGGTACCCATTATCGCCCCGTATGGAATCGAAAACACGCTATACATTCCAGATCGTAAGCTGGAGGCATGGCTTGTAACCAATCCGCCGGGACATACCACTTGGACGACCCAGATAAACAATGAGACAAATGGATATTTTAAGCCACTGGTCAAGTTGATGAAGTGGTGGCGACGCCATCATCCGACAGTTTCCAAAAGACCCAAAGGCTTTGTCATCGAATGTATAGTTGCGGAATGCATGTCTCGTAATGAGACAAATTATGCAATATTGTTCACTGGTCTACTTGAAAGTATTGTGAAGCGTTATCAATGGTCCGTCGAAGCCGGTACAGTACCCTGGATTTCTGATCCGGGGGTTCCCGCCAACTCAGTGACATCAAGTATGACTGCTGATGCCTTCTCTGGATTTTACAACAAAGTGAAGGCACATTTATCAATAGCGCAAAGGGCACTTCAACTCAGTGATAGTGACCCTGAAAAAGAACTTGAGCTATGGAGAGAAATTTTCGGTATTCGGTTTCCCGCATCTGCGGCTCAAAAAGCTGCTGAACTGCTCTCACCAGCCGTACAACCTGGCGCGATTTCTTTCCCTGATCGCCCGGTACAACCACGTAAGCCTGGTGGTTTCGCTTGATAAAAATCTGGTTCTTAGAAGATCTACAACGCCTTCAGTATGAACGAGACGAGATAGATGAACTTCTAAGCACAGCCGAGTGGCTCCAATCTGCCTCATGGAACTTCATGGAAGGGCAACTCGTTGTCAATGCCATCCTACGTGTGCATGATAACGAGTATGAAGTTGTTTTGGTTTTTCCAGCTCTATTTCCCGAAGTTCCAGCTTTTGTGCGTCCGGTTTCAGAGACCGAAATCTGGTCAGAGCATCAGTATCGAAACGGTACATTTTGTCTTGAGTGGGGACCTGATACCTGGCATCCTTCTGTGACAGGAGCGCAACTTCTTGAAAGTACATTTCGCCTGCTTGATATTGAGAATCCTCATGGTAGCGCCGCCGTAAAGGAAAAAGCACCATCTCGCCATCAATTATCTTTGGGCCAAGAACTGCGTTTTCGGTTCAGCCGGGTCTTTCTCACAAAAGGTCTGCAAGATCGTCTTTCTAATCTGCCGCAGGGCAAGCTAGTGCCATTCGATTTCACCTTTTTTGCTCATGAAAAATCGTTTGTGCTCATACCTTTCATGCTGAGATTTGAAAGCGATGAGCACTGGACTGAAAGTACAATACCGTCTGCCCTTACCAGTCAAGATAAATATTCGGGCATGTTTTACGCTTCAAATCTGGATTCTCAGTTTCTGAACAATATCTCCGATATTCATGCTTTAAAGTCAGTCCTTGGCAGCGAAACAAATGCGATTGTTGACCAGTTGTTGCAGGCTTCTAAAATCGCCTTATTTATCATCCAAAGTGTTGAAAGTGAGTTTTATAGTTATTTGAGTTTTTCATCTGACAATGGCAATTGTGATTTATACAGTGCAAGTGTCATCATGTCAGAAGATGATTCCCTCTTCATAAGACTACCACCTCAATACGAACAGATTTCTACAAAGACAGTCGGCATAGTTGGGCTTGGTTCGATTGGAAGCAAGGTCGCATTGCACTTAGCTCGCAGCGGTGTCCAAACGTTCATCTTCATTGATGATGACATTTTTCTTCCGGGTAACATAGTCCGACATGTACTCGACTGGCGAAATGTAGGCGAACACAAGGTACAAGCTTTAAAAACCGAAATAAATCACATCGCTAATGAGATGTCTGTAACATCTTTGGAGTTTAGAATTGGTGGTCAGGAGTCATCCTCAGCACTTAGCCAAAAGCTAAGTCAGCTAGGACAGTGCGACCTAATTGTTGATGCTACCGCCAATACCGACGCATTTAATATGTTAGCAGCAGTCGCCAAATATTATGAAAAACCGATGGTCTGGGTAGAGATTTTCGCTGGAGGTATAGGTGGCTTTGTAGGAAGAAACCGACCTGGAATCGACCCTGATGTTCAATCTATGCGCCGCATCTACCACGCTTATACGGCAGAACATCCATCGCTAGAGATACCTCTTGCTGTTGC
>DAOUCY010000083.1:0-53247 GCA_034431625.1 Anaerolineae bacterium
CTTTGAACGTCTGCCCGGTTTAGCCAAATGGTTTGTTCGTATCACGCCCGTGATTGCATAGCTATGCAGAATTATCTTTCTGGAAAAGCCTAATGAACAGATCAGGCATCATTCAGCCCCAGCGGATACAGAAAATATCACGACACTTCATAAGCATAGCGCAGTTTTACATTCTGCGTTGTGAATTTCGCGTAACAAACTGGCAACGCAGCACATACCATATAAGACCGCTGACCAGCAGTCATGATACAATGCAGCAGCATACCAGATACTGAGACCAACCGCATTATGTGGCAGCCGCAAGCACGTAAAGACTTTCGCCATAACTTCGTGGTGAACGTCCTCGATGGGGCATTCTTTGGGGTAGCCGCCCTGGGGTTTGCGTCCTTCGAGACGGTCATCCCATTGTTCATTAATACCTTGACCAATTCGACTACACTGATTGGGTTGGTGACGTCTCTGCATACCGTGGGCTGGATGCTTCCACAGTTGTTCACGGCAGGACGAGTGGCGCGACTGCGGCGTTACAAGCCATTTGTCATGTTCATGACTTTCCATGAACGCTGGCCGTTCTTTGGGCTGGCTGTGGTTGCTTTCACAGCGATGAGCCTAGGCCCAACGGCAGCACTAATTCTGGCCTATTTAATGGTCATTATCGCTTCTATGGGAGGTGGTTTCGCCGCTACGGCTTGGCAAAGCATGATCGGCAAAGTCATGCCACCGGACCGGCGTGGGACGTTCTTTGGGTCGCAATCGGCGGCCGCAAATCTGCTCGGAGCGGGCGGCGCAGTGCTGGCCGGAGTCATGCTGGATCGGCTACCATCTCCACTCGATTTTACTTTGTGCTTTCTACTGGCGGGCGTATTCATCATGGTATCGATGGGATTCTTGGGACTCACGCGGGAACCTCCACATGAGATTGAAGCTCAGGAACTCCGTAAGTCTGTTGGCTTGAAGTCGATGCTCGATATTCTGCGCCGAGACCGCAATTTCCGCTGGTATCTGATTGCACGAAACCTGTCACAGCTTTCCTGGGCAGCCGTCTCCTTTTACGTGATCTATGCAGTGCGTCATTTCAATATGAATGAGGAAACTGCTGGGGTCATGATGGGCGTGATGCTAATTGCGCGAACGATCTCCAACCCGCTGTTGGGATACATCAGCGATCACTGGGGTTACAGGAATGTGTTGGTATCTGGCGCAGTAATGATTGCAGCGAGCACGACGCTGGCAATGCTTGCTCCGAACCTGACCTGGTTCTATCTGGTATTCGGACTAGCGGGATTTGCTCAGGCAACGATTTGGGCGATTTCGATTACTTTCACACTAGAGTTCGGTACCGTCACTGAAAAACCTTTGTATATTGGGATGGCGAACACCCTCGTTGCCCCGGCGGCGCTGCTGGCTCCGTTAATCAGCGGATGGATGGCCGATACGTTGGGTTTTTCGGCGGCTTTCCTCACAGCGGCAGTCTTTGGGCTCCTAGCAGCAGGTGTATTGCAGTTCTATGTAAGCGAACCGAGCGCTGCTCGACCATCAGCTCAGCCTGTGGTTTCTGCTTCGGCTGAAGGATAGCTGCACCTATCTTCGAACTAACCCTGCTGGTCATCCGCAGAGCTTATCTTTTATAAAACAAGTTTAATCTTCCTACTTCAGACTCGGAGCGTTCCGCGAAATCCCCTGGCAGCATAGTAGGAGGACGCGCCGTTGTGATACACGAAGACAGTGTTGTAGCGGCGATCACCAAAGATCGCCCCGCCAAGTTTCCGAATATTGGCAGGTGTTTTCAACCAACTCGATGTCTTGGTATCGAAGTTTCCGAGCTTCTGCAGTGCTCGATACTCCTCTTCCGTTAAAATCTCAATCCCCATCGCCGCTGCCATATCTCTAGCACTGCTGGACGGTTGGAATGACTTTCGCGCTTCCAGCGCTTCGCGGTCATAACAAAGACTCCTACGGCCTTTGGGACTTTCTGCCGAACAATCGCAAAAGATGAATTCACCTGTCTGTTTATCTTGACCAATTATGTCCGGTTCACCGCCAGTACGTTCCATTTCATGAAGCGACCACAATTTCTCAGGATTAGCCTCCAGCTTGATCTGAACCGCAGTCCATTCAATTCCTTGATGACGATTCATGTTTTTCTCGAAACGGGCTTTCAACATCTTGAGCAGTGTGTCATGCTGTTCCGCTGATAGTTCCATATATGAGTTCCTTCTCTGATGATACGTGTTAAAACATGTGTTCTATTCCGCAAAGAGTACAGCAGTATTGGGCATCAGTCAAGATGTTGCACAGTCCTCAACTTGTTCTTTGTCAATCCCTTCTTGAACTTGGCATGTTGTCCTTAGATAGACGCTACGGTACAGTTCGGGGTCTAAATTCTTGACATCTCGAATTGTGCGGCGAGTGCATTGATGTACCTCATATTTTTGCTAACAAGGTGATGGAATGAGCCAAACTAACGCTCCCTTGAACGGGATTCGTGTGTTGGACTTCAGCCGGGTCTTGGCAGGGCCGTTTTGTACGATGATGCTTGGAGACCTGGGAGCAGATGTTCTCAAGGTGGAGCAACCTAAGCTTGGCGACGAAAGCCGGCATTGGGGGCCACCCTGGTTTGGCGAGGGGGAAGATCGCCTTAGCGCTTATTTTATCAGCGTCAATCGGAATAAGCGCAGCCTCACGCTTAATCTGAAGTCTAAAGAGGGGCGTGAACTAGCGCAGCGGCTGGCAGCGCGGGCGGATATCCTGGTCGAAAACTTCAAGGTCGGTGGCATGGCTGAATTCGGCCTGAGTGAGACCGACCTGCGACCGCTCAACCCTGGTCTGATTTACTGTAGTATCACGGGGTTCGGGCAGAGTGGTCCTTACCGGGATCGTCCTGGTTATGATTATGTGATTCAGGCGATGAGTGGATTAATGTCGATTACAGGGCCATCTGATGGAGCGCCGCACAAAGTGGGTGTCGCAGTAGCGGATGTTTTCACTGGACTATACGCGCTGTCGGCGATTCTGGCCGCGCTGCATTATCGTGTCTGCACTGGTCTGGGGCAATATATTGACCTGGCGCTTCTGGATTCGCAGATCGCTGCGCTGGTCAATGTTGCTAGCAATGTGCTGATTTCCGGTCAGGAGTCGCCTCGATTGGGCAATGAGCATCCTAATATTGTTCCTTACCAGACCTTTGCCGCTGCTGATGGTGACTTTGTACTGGCAGTCGGGAATGACCGGCAGTTTGCTGATCTGTGCCGTTTGATTCGGCAGCCTAAACTCGCTGAGGATGACCGATTTGCGACGAATCCGGCGCGACTAAAGAATCGCCCAGCACTTATTGGACTCTTGAACGAGGTTTTCAAACAGCGCACTGTCGCAGAATGGGTTGAAGAGCTACTGGCGCTGGGCATCCCTGCTGGGCCGATTCAGGGAGTAGAGGCCAGTTTGAATGATCCACAGATTCAAGCGCGGGGTTTGGTACAGACAATAGAGTCTCCTTTGGGAGATATCCCAGTGGTCATGTCCCCGGCACAATTTTCGCTCAGTCCGGCCACAGTTCGGCTGCCTCCACCGCGTCTGGGCGAACATACTGATGAACTGCTGCAGGAATGGTTAGACTTGGATGCAGAAGCGATCTCCAATTACCGTTTGGCGGGGACGATCTGAAGCGAAATGAGCCAGTCTGCCAGGAGTTCAGCAGTCACAGCTTGCCCTTCAGCATTGAAGTGACCATCACCTTCGTAGTAGAGCCTCTGGCCGGGATGTGCAAGTACTCGTTCACGTAGACCAGAAGTCAGGTCGAGTATAGGAAATTCCTTAGCGGGCAGGCTTTTGACCAGGCGGTTGGAAATAGATACTGGATCGACTGTATTCAGCACAGGTAGTTGGGAAGCATATGCTTTCAGCGTTGCTTGCCAATCCTCTGAATGAACTGCACGCCGATCTGGGATGATAAACATGGCAAATGGCACGTTACTCAGGCGGACAACCCGGTCAAATTCGCGGATCAAGGCAGTTGTCAGCGCCCAAGCATTTTCCCAATGCTTATCCTCCGGTAAATATAAGCCTAGTTCAACCGGATATTCTAACTGATAGGGCTGCTGGCTTAGTATGACTGGCCGAGCAGGTGGATTCTCTGGGGGGACACTAGACTGCGTTTGTTGTTGATCTACCAGCCAGTTGAATGCCGGTGCAGAAGGGTAGAGGCTACGTTCAAAGCTGATGCTGTTGTGTATTCGTAGTGAATCAACATCGAGGGTGAAAAATGGGCGATCGATCCGGTAGCCGTAACGGCGGGTCTCTAGGTCGATCTGGTTATCCTGAATGTCATTGCCTGTATAGACTGAGAGCAACACCAGATCGGGCTGGAACTGCCAGCCCACCAGCGCATACAACAGCAGTTCGCGGTCGGTTCCATAGGCGTCGACACTCAGGTTGATGATTTGGACAGGGTGCCCGAGCCGCTGGCTAAGCAGTTTTTCAAGGTGCTGTGGGAAAGCATCTTCATAGCGAACCTGCATTGCCTGGGGAAAAGAGTCTCCGACGATCACGATACGAAAGACTCCAGCGGGTTTTTCCAGTGTGTAAACTGGAGCATGGAGACCAAAGTTGTTGAAACGTATCAGGATGTGAAACTCATCTGTTGGGCTGGGCATCCAATAGAAAGAATCACAAGGTGTGCGTATTGTTTTCACCAGGGCAGTGATTTGGTCGAGCAGAGTGGTGGAAACTGGCAGACAAGGTGTTGAGGTAGAGCCAATTGACTCAGCCGTCCAGGTAGCCTGAGATGAACGCAAGAGTATCAGCGCACTGGTCACGACCATGCCAAGAACAACACTCAAAACCAGCATTTGGACAATAAGGCCTTGACGGGGTGAGGATGCTTTCATGGAATAGAGATCTCGGCAGATGGTGCCCCCATCAATCCACTGGAATCGACCGCAGAAATGACCAATGTTCCGAACAATGACGAAGTGAAGCCTTCCCATTCAACACTGTTGGTCGGCCAGGGGAAGTAAGTGTCAATGATGCGTCCACCGGGACGCCGCAGTCCGATCAGGTAACTGGTCGCGTTGGGGATGGGTTCCCAAATAAGATTTGGCTTGGCGCCTTCGCTTCGGCGTAGGCTAATGTTACGTGGCGGCGGGAGCCCATCAGCAAAGACGACTGCTACAGTCAGTACCGCCTGCGTTGTTTTCATCAAATAGTTGATCTGGATGTCTTCCAGTGTGTCCTGAGACGTATGCTGACGCGCACGGTCTTCGAGGGTCTCAATGAAGCGCACTGCTGCAAAGCCCGCTTCACTGAACGATAGATGATCCCCATATCTACCCGGACGATCTTCAGTTTCCTGAATGAGCAGCTCCATATTAGGGATCATATTCTGATCGATCAGATTGATAGCACGTGCAAGCTGACGAGAAGGCGAGTTATCCGGCCCAACCGAGAAGACACGCATGGTGCGATCATCAACTTCGCCGTTTGGACCGGTGCTACTGCCGATGATATCCATGTTGAGCATGGCGTCGACAACGATGCCACGGCTTTGCAAGAACTTGACGAACTCAATGCTGCCAACGCGGCCGATTTCTTCGGCGCCGAGGGCTACAATAATGATGCTGGCTCGGTGTGGGCGAGAAGCCAGTACGCGGGCGATTTCAATCAGAGCTGCCACCCCGGAGGCGTTATCATTTGCTCCAGGCGCATAAGTTGTTGAATCAGCCTGGACGCGCAGGATACTGTCGTAGTGTGCGCCGATGACAAGCACGCCACCTCCAATATCTCGTCCAGGAATGTAGCCAAAGATATTCCGTTGAATCGTGTTGACTCCATCCCAAGTAAGTGGGAAAGTGTGTTCTTGTACGATGAAATTGCCGGATGATCGTTGGGCGATAGAGTCGAACTGATCGCGGACGTAGCGATAAGCCGCCCCCAGACCGCGACTCCCGGTTTCAGTCATGGTGTTGACATAACGGGTCTGGAAACCCTGAAGGGCATCTACATGGATGAGGAGTCGATCCGACTCGATCTGGTTGAGGAGACCAGTCAGATCGGTACCAACACTGGGAACGATAATCGAAGGCTGCTGCTGTGGCAGTTCTTGAGGACTTAGGGTGGCGTAGCCGATAGTTGGCAGTGGGGTGTCGGTAGCGCGAGGAATTAATGTAGGTGGTTCTGGACTGCCAGACAGATTACAGGCTAAGGCAGCTAATCCAAACCAGGCAAAAATGAACCAGATAATCCAGTGGCGAGAGCGCATACATTCCTGCTGGTTTAAGCTACGGGCACAGCGCGGAAAGGTATCCGGGAATGGCGCTGCACGCCGGACTAACGATAAGGTGTAAAGTCTATTTTAGCATGAGCCTGGTACAGAGTTGATCAATCATTGCCTAAACGGGGGTGATTCACCCGTGAGCTTACAGCAGTAATCTTTCCAGAATCCAGTGACTTGCTTGGGCCGCAGCATGATAGCATAATACAGGACGAGATCGCCCGGTTCAATTCGGTGCGCAATCTCCGAATTTTTGCTGCGATGACTCAGGACGGCATCTTGATCGACGTATTCCGCATGTTGACTATTTCCCTGCTTGTGTTGCTGGCTGCCTGTGGAGCTGCTCCAACGGAACCTGCTATTTCGACTAACACCACATCCCTACCGACTGTCGTGCCGGCTTCCGGCGAACTAGCGACTACAGAGGACGGTGTAGCCGTTGTTGCTCGAGTAAATGGTGAAGTGATTACGCTGCCTGAATTCGAACGAGCGCTGGCGCGACGCCAACAAGAGGGATTTTCAGCAGCATCAGTGGAAGCCTTGCGTCAGGATGTTCTGAACCAGTTGATCGAGCAAACACTCATCATTCAAGGGGCAAAGGCACAGAACCTGATCATTGATGATGCTCAGCTTCAGGCGGAACTGCAATCACAAATTGAACTGGCCGGTGGGCAGCAGGGCTGGGAAAGCTGGCTTGCGACGAATCTATACACAGCAGAAGAGTTTAGCGAGGTGCTGCGTTCGGTGTTGACCTCGAATCTGGTTCGCGATAGTCTGACGGCTGACCTGGAAGGAAATGTCCGGCAGGTTCATGCCCGCCATATCCTGCTGCGGACGGAAGCTGATGCTCAGATGGCGATGAACCGTCTGCAAGCTGGCGAAGATTTCGCGGCTGTGGCGATGGAACTTTCACAGGATGAAACCACGCGGCAGAGTGGTGGCGATCTGGGTTGGTTCACGCCTGAAGAACTACTGGCTCCTGAACTGGCGCAGGTAGCCTTTTCGCTGCAACCCGGCCAGATTGGTGGGCCAGTTGCCAGTGAGTTAGGGTATCATGTAGTGCAGACGATTGAATTTGCTGACCTTCCGGTTGAGGCGGACCGACGCGTTTACATCGCGCAGAGTCGTTTTGAGAGTTGGCTGCGCCCGTTATACGACAATGCTGTCATCGAACGGAATATATAGCTGGAGAATGAGCGCCAAATTGAGGAGGCGATGTGGGAAACGGAAAAGTGCGACTCTATAACCTCATCAGCCTGGTGTTCCTGGTACTGGCAATCCTTTTTGTAATTTGGGTGATCAGCCGCGCCCTCGCCCCGGCTGTTTGAAAGCAGGAAACGATCTTATGGGACAAGGCAGTGCCCGCACCTTCAATATCATCAGTCTCATATTTCTGATCCTGACGATTCTGGCTGTTGTTTTCATCGTCTCGCGGTTGATGGCTCCACCCCCAACGCCGTCAACAGTTGCGGTTCAGGTTCCTACCCAAATTGTGCTTCCCAGCTTGACCCCTTCTAACACCCCGTCGCGGACTCTTCCACCAACATTCACTTTCACGCCGACGAATACGCTTACGCCGACCAGTACTTTTACTCCATCACCGACGATCACAGCTTCTCCGACAATTACTGAAACTGCTGGGCCGACCGATACGCCGAGCAACACACCTACGCCCTCCATTAGCCCAACGCCAGAGCCTTCTGCCACGCCGACCGGCCCGACTCCTACACGTGAGCCGACCCTCTCTCCATTTCTGTACATGCTACGGCAAGATCAAGTCATCTTTACTCAAAACTTTGCTAATACGGCTGGGTGTGCATGGCAGGGTATAGGCGGGCAGGTATTTGACATCAACAGTCAAGGGGTAAACGGGCTGCAAATTCATGTTTTCGGCAGCGATATTGATCGTTTTGTCATCAGCGGGTCGAACTCGTTGTATGGCATTGGCGGTTGGGAAGTGCCCGTCGATAACAAGATCAACTCGCAGACCTATTATGTTGAACTGCTAAGCGCGGCTGGCACGGTGATTTCCCCGCGTATTCAGGTGATTTTCCCATCGGATTGTGCACGGAATCTGGCATTAGTCAATTTCATTCAGTCGCGGCCGCAGTAAGCAATGACCGACGAATCTTCAGGCAGCGTGCGGCGGGTTGGCCGCAAGGATCGGAAACGGCAAATCACCAGTAGCGTGCCTTTGTTTCCAGAAGAAGGAGACGGGCAGGCAACAGATGGAAAGTCTGTTCCGGTTGTGGCTCCTGATATTGACTCGCTGGAAAAAGATATCCAGCCGACCGAAGGAGACCTTTTTCCGGTCACTCTGGCTGAGATTGCAATTCTTCGACAGGTACCTCCCTCCCAACGGCGTGGAGTTGGTGGATGTATACCTAATTTGTTAACCCTACTGTTTGTGACGGCTACAGCCGCAGCTCTGGTCTTGTTTGTGGTGATCGCCCGCAATCCGTATTCTCCGCTCAATCCCTTTCCGCCATTTACGCCGCTCCCAATCATTGTCACGGCGACTTTCCTGCCGCCCACGCCAACGTCTGAACTCCTACCTGGGCCGACAGAGACGTTCACTCCTCTTCCACCAGAGTCCTTTGCTCCCATAGGACTACAATTTGTTTTGGAGGGTGGCGTACCTGCTTTCACTGCAAACACGAACGGTCAAGGGTGTAACTGGTTGAGCATTGCTGGAAGTGTCATAGACTCTTCTGGAACAGGGATGAGCGGTTATCGGGTCAGGATCGTTGGCACTGAGCGCGACGAGACAGTATTTAGCGGTACGGCACCTAGCTATGGAAATGGCGGATTCGAGTTAGTATTGGGAAATATTCCCGCTGAACAGAACTATGTTGTGCAGCTCCAGACGCCGCGGGGCGAGGCTGTATCGCCTGAATATGCAGTAGTGACGCAGGCTGACTGTGCCGCCAATGTTATGATCCTACGTTTCGTACAAGTTGGTACTGTCTCACCGTGATGATCCGCTGCAGATCGCTCCAAGTGTGGCTGGTCATTTTGGTACTGATTGGACTACGTCTCGATTCTGTGATGGGACAGGCAGCAGCACCCTGTGGTGTTGTAGACGCGATTGACTACCCCGTTGAACCATTGGTAGCTGGATACGATGACTTTGGGTTGTTTCGGCGGCGTTTCGGTGGTAACCATACTGCGATTGATATGGCATTTGACCGTTGGGGAGATCCTGTGCGGGCGGCCGCGCGTGGACGTGTCACCTACTCCGATCCTGAAGGCTGGGATACTGAGAAAGGGGTCGTGGTCATTGCCCATACTTTCCCGGATGGTGCGGTCTATTACAGTGTGTACGGTCATGTGGAAGAAACTGATACGATTACACTGCCACTTGTCGGAAGCTGCGTGGAACGCGGCCAAATCATTGGCGCGGTCGGCTGGCCTTCCCGTGGAAGACCGCATTTGCACTACGAAATACGGAATTTCCTCCCGAACAGTGGTGGTCCAGGTTATGTCGCTGGCAATCCACTCGAAGATGGTTGGTATAACCCGCTGGATTTCACAGCAATCTGGCAACTGCGCTTCAATCCAGCGTTCATAAGTGCGGTGACATTCCAGACTCCGGCCAGTTTACCTCCGATCCAGCTTGAGAGCGGAGCGTATGGGTTGGCAAGTGGCAACGTCATTATCGTGCTTTCTCCATCTGATCGGGTACTCTGGCGACTACAGACTTCGGGCATTATCACCACGCTCCTAGGCTTGCCTGGTGATCGAATTGTAGCCCATACCGACTCAGGGCAGGTTGCGGTAGTCAAAGAAGGGCGGTTTGCAGCCGTTTGGCAGGTGGATACTGACGGACTGCCATTCCAAGCAATAGGGGAAACCCTGATCTTTCCTCAGCCAGATGGTGAGCTAATTGCCTATGACTCTGCTGGAACACCGTTATGGCGGCGACTTGGTTCGGCTGGTGCGCAACATGTCTTCTTACAGGCAAATGTGGCCCAGACTCAGGTAGGATGGGCGGTGCGTGACGCTCAGGGCATTTCCTGGCGCATTGTGAATCCAGATGGACAGCTTTCGGCGGATTTGAGGCTGAGTGCTGTGCCGCTCGCTGTGCCCGGCTTGGATGGAAGCTGGCTGATCCTTGATGGAAATGAACTCAAACGGCAGCAGGCGGCACAGATCGATACCTTGGGTGTTGTTGCGCCTACACCTGGAATGGATGCCCAACTCGCCTTGGATGTCAAGGGGAGAACATATCTTTTTCTAGAGGATGCTGATGAGCACACGCTAATTGCCCTGGATGCTTCTGGTCAGATGCGCTGGCGAGTGAACTATCCACGCGAAGTTGGTGAGATACCGCCGCTGCTTGCGGCTGGAAGTGGATGTCTGCTGTACACCCTTGACAGTGACGGAACGCTGAATGTGTTCGATGGTGCAGATGGCAGCTTAATCAATCAGATTGCCTTGTATGCAGGAGGACGGCGTATTCGAAATCCAGCGGCACGGCTGCTGCTTGTAGATCGTGCTGAGCAGTTATATGCGGCGGCAGGTTATCTCACGCTGGCGCTGCTGGATGGGCGCAAGCTAGGTGGGGCGATCTGCGCAGCGTAATCACCTTTACGTTTTATAGCCGCAAAGTCCTATCGTTGATCGAGGCTGAACTTCGAGTATAGTGAAGAAAATGAATTGGCATCGAACCGCAAGGACTTGGGTATGATGAATTCCGCAGTGGTTGCCTCTCCCACACGTTCCAACGGGCAGAAAACTGGACTACTGTTTCTCTTCACCGCGTTTATCTTTACAGCACTGGCTCTGATTCTGGCTTTGGTAGGCCCGGCTCATGACCTCAGTCAAGGTGGAACTGCAGGCGATCTGAGGGCAGCCGTGATACCTGCGCCAGCCCAGTTGAGTGCTGACGATCAATTACTGGTTTGGTTGGGAGTGGGCACAGCTCCTGGTCGGCATTCTGCCACTGAACCGGGCCGCATTGCTTATTTAGACGGCATGGGTGTCAGTACGCCTCTGCTGGAAGTGCCCAGGCAGACCTCGCGGGTTCAGTCCTGTGGTGATGCGTCAGTATCGCCTAATGGTCAGTATGCGGCTTTTTTCATGGGCTTGGATGTTGGAACGCTGTATCTGGTCAAGGATGTACAGAAACCAACTGCTGTCACTGAGGTTCACCCACTGACTTGTTTGGGTGGAGGAACTTTCAGTTTTTCGCCAAACAGCGGCCGGATGGCCTTCATCAACTTTGAGGCCGGGGCGGAGAAAAGCGAATTCCCTGATGGTCTGCTCCAAGTGTATAACACGGCGGACATGAGCGAATTATTTCGCTATGAAAATGTCATCGCTTTCGATATGCGCGATGAGGGGGTCGCCTTTGTCAGCTTTTTCACCAATGATCGCAATGAGGCTGACGAGGCGGCAGTGATGTGGTGGAGTGGGAGCGGTACGGTTGAAGTCGCTACGCTCAATCCGGCATCGAAGGACTGCAGATTCACTAGCGCGGCGATCAAAGCGCTTCCGGATGGCAAGCTGTTGATGGTGCTGGGACATCGCTGCACTAAAGGCGACACCCGAACTGCTTGGCAGCTTTATGCGGTGGATCCATCTGCACGGAGTGCGACACTGGCTGCGACGGATTACCAGCCTGGTACATTTGCCTCTTTTGCGCGGACGAACCGCATCTTCTCATCGCCTGATGGCAAGCTGGCCTTCTTCACTGTGCCGGATGGGGTCACCGCCAACACAGTGGGGTTGAAGCTGGTAAAAGTGGATGATCTTGCTATCAGCGATTGGTTCGAGCGGCAGGTCGTGATGCCGACCTACAGCGGCAGTGTAAATGCCATTCCACGTGTCTCGCCTGATGGTCGATGGTTGGCCGCTGTCGTGACCTCGCCGAACAACGAGAATGCACTGTACATTTGGAGTCTAGCCGATGCTTCAGTCGCTCCGATTACACTACGGGCAGGCAGTGCTGGAGATGCGATCAGCAGCTTGGCTTTTTCTGCGGACAGCAGCCGGTTGGTGCTCGTTGCCGGTGGGAGTGATGGGGCAGATAACTCGCTGGTTGCTGTTGATCTAGCGACGGGGACAGATTTTCGAGTGGCCCGAGGGCGTTTTGGTTCCGGACTGACGCTCTCACCAGATGGTGGATATGCGGCCTTGTTGAGCTGGCAAAAAGTCGATGACCCTAAGGAGCCGCTCTACGCCAATCTGGTCGCAATTGCGATTCAGAACAGCGTGGTAACAACGCTCTATACTGGAGCCGAAGTAGTTGACGGCAAAGTGTCCAACCAGACTTTTGCTTTTCCTCTATTCTGGTGGCGGCCGCTTCCGCCTGCTGAGGGATAAACATTGAGACATAGCTGGCATTTCAGGGGGCTTGCTGCCCCCTGATTTGTGAATCGTGCTTGTACTCCAGGAGACGGCGGGCTTCAGCGAGGATGAAATCGACCGCTGCAGCGATGGTTGGATCGGGTAATGTGTTGGGCGGGAGATTATGGGTGGCCGATGTGACGAGTGTGACCTGTTCTGGAGTGAGGTGCAGTGTCACATCGCCAACCTGTCCAGTAAGAATGTCTGCCAGATAGAGTGCGCGGCCTTTCAACTGTGTTGCACCAGAGGGCTGTAGAAGAACGGCGAAAGCTGTTGGATCAATCAATTCTTCAGACAGCGCAGCCGTAATTCCTCTTCCATTCCACACGTGGGTTTCATCCACAAGTTCCAGATTGAGGAAGTTGTCTTGCAACCGCTGACGTCCGGTTGAATCAAGCTGGCCGCTGACATTGGCCGCATCGCAGCCCATAGCATCGAGCGCGATGAGCATGGAGCGCCCCTGGGTAACCGCACAGTGCCAAACTGAGTCATCGCAAGAATGTCCTAGATCGAGCAGCAGAACTCGCATTCCGATGCTGTCTTCGTGCAGGCGGCGAATGAGAGTGTACAGGCGCGGCAGCAAGTCGATCTGGCCGCGGAGATTGGCAGTATAAAGGATTCGCAGCCAGCCAGTTGAGTCCATTACCCGTCTTTCCACTCGGCTTTGCGTTTCTCGACGAACGCCTTCATGCCTTCAGCCTTATCTTCGGTGCCGAAGAGCAAATAGAAATTGCGCTTCTCGTAGGCTAGTCCCTCGCTCAGACTCAGTTCAAAGGCGCGGTTGACGGTATCTTTGATGAGCTGGGCGGCGACACCGGGCATGGAGGCGATCTTTTCAGCCAGCTTGATTGCTTCGCTTAGGTAGTTCTCAACAGGACAGACATGGTTAACCAAGCCGTAATGAAGGGCTTCCTGGGCGGTAAGGTGGCGGTTGGCGAGCATCACCTCCATCGCCAAGACTTTGCCGACGGCACGGGTAAGGCGCTGTGTCCCGCCTGCACCGGGCATGATGCCGATGGTGATTTCTGGCTGGCCGAACTTGGCTGTTTCGGAGACGACGAGCATATCGCACATCATCGCCATTTCGCAGCCGCCGCCTAACGCCCAACCCGATACTGCACCGATGATGGGCTTGCGGATGCGGGTCATGCGAGTCCAATCGGTGAAGTCGTGACCAGTCATCATGGTGACCGCATCAGTGGCCTCCATTTCTTTGATGTCCGCGCCGGCTGCAAAGGCTTTGTCGCTGCCGGTCAGCACGATGCACTTCACGGCTGGGTCGGCGTCGAAGGCTTCCATCGCCGTGAAGATTTCGGCGCTCATCTGGCTGTTCAGGGCGTTAAGTGCCTGTGGGCGATTCAGCCGGATCAGGCCGACGCCGGGGGTAGGGGTCTCGGTCAGAATGGTCTCGTAAGGCATGTTTCTAAACTCCGTCTTATCGAAAACGCAGGGTTCTCTCAGGGTGGGGCGATAAATTCACCTACCGAATATTAGGTTGGTGCAGCAATGCCATCCCCATCAGATGACTCTCAACTGGCGGCCCGCGAACGGGTGCTGCAAGCAGCAGAACGGCTGTTTGCGGAGCACGGCTATGCTGCGGTCACGCTGCGCGATATTGCCGAGGCGTTGGGCATTCGCCAGGCTTCTCTATACTACCATGCTCCAGGTGGTAAAGAGGAATTGTTTGTGCAGGTGACCGAACGGGGATTGGAACGTCACCGCAGAGGGCTGGAATCGGCGATTGTTCAGGCAGGTGATGAATTGCGCGAACAGCTCCGGGCAGCGGCACGATGGCTACTGTCTCAGCCAGCGATGAACTTCGCACGGATGCTACGGTCGGATATGCCAGCGATTCGCGAAGTCGAAGCGAACCGACTGCGGCTGATCGCTTACCAAGCGCTGATCGCGCCGCTGGAGGCTGTTTTTAGGCCGGTGCTGCCGGATGGACCAGAGCGTTCGATCAAGGCAGGGAGCTTGGCTGGGGCGTTTTTGTCGATCATTGAGGGAGTGAACAACCTGCCGGAGAGCTATTCACGCGAGCCGAAAGAAGCGCTGGCGGACTTTCTGATCGACACCTGGATCGACGGACTGCGGCCACGTTCCTAAAAACATGTCTAGACGATTTACTCATTTCGAGTTGAGGTTTGGAGGAATGACTGCTCATGACCACTGCGGTTGAACGTCTCACGGTTGGTGAAGAGCGCCGGCAACAGCCCCAGGAAACCCGTTTGGATAAGCGGGCGATGTGGCTGGGTATAGCGTTCGCGTTTGTATTCACGGCGATTATCTGGTTGGCTGATCCGCTGCTGAATGATACCCGCGCCACACTGCTCCCAGATCAAGGGGTGGAATGGTACTACTGGAAGCTGCCAGAACCGACCGTGATCACGCGGCTGTCGGTGTGGGGAATGTACCTGGCGCACCAGTTTGCGATCTTCGGGCTGATCTGGTACGCGCAGAACCGGGTGAAAAAGTACACCGGTGGGCTGCACATGGTCAACTGGCTGGCTCTGGGGGTGAATGCACTGTTCGTGGGGCTGCATTTCATCCAGACGCATATCTGGTACGATGGGCTGGCACAGGATGTTTCCATCTTCTCCTCGCAGGGATCAGTGATCGTCATGCTGGTGTGGATTCTGCTAATGGAGAACAACCGGCGCGGGATGTTCTTCGGCAAGAAGCTGCCCATCGGCAAGCGGATCATCCAGTTCGCGCGGAAGTACCACGGCTACTACTTCGCCTGGGCGATTATCTACACCTTCTGGTATCACCCAATGGAGACAACGCCTGGGCATCTACTGGGGTTCTTCTACACATTCCTGCTGCTGCTCCAAGGGAGTTTGTTCCTGACGCGGATCCACGTCAACAAGTATTGGATGGCCGTGCAGGAAGTCACGGTGCTGGCCCACGGAACTATCGTCGCTATCGTGCAGGGGAACAACATGTGGCCCATGTTCCTGTATGGGTTCTTTGGCATCTTCGTCATCACGCAGATGCACGGATTGGGACTAAGCCGGATCATCAAATGGGCGTTGGCAGCGCTGTATGTGGGAAGCGCGGTGGTGGTCTACAGCCAGGTTTACACGAACCGGCCATTCGACCGGCTGTGGCAGCTTACGGCGATCCCGCTGATCGATTACCTGGCGGTGGTGGTCATGGCGCTGCTGTTCGGGGGCGGACTGTGGGTCTATGACCGGGTGCGGGGAAAGCGAGCCGGGGCTGTTCCAGTTTCGGGGGCAGGGGATTAGGTTTTCGGATCGATTTGGATGGCTTGATGCGTGGGCGCAGCGCGCTGCGCCCTACAGTGAGGATCACAATGGGCAAGTTAGACGGTAAGGTCGCGGTCATCACGGGGAGCAGCCGTGGGTTGGGGCTGGCAATTGCGGAGACGTATGCGCGGGAGGGCGCGGCAGTGGTACTAGCCGCACGGACTCAGCAGACGGTTGACCAGGCAGTGCGCGAACTCCAGGCAAAGGGATACCGGGCGGCTGGAACGGCGTGCGATGTGGGCAAGCTAGAGCAGGTTGAGGGGCTGGCCCAGACGGCAATACAGGCTTTCGGGCAGATCGACATCTGGGTAAACAATGCAGGAGTGTCCGGGGTATACGGGCCGACCGCGCACCTGCCGGTGGAGACGTTTGAACGGGTGGTGCGGACGAACATCCTGGGGGTGTACTACGGGTCGGTGGTTGCGCTGAAGGCGATGGTTCCGAGGGGGACGGGGAAGCTCATTAACCTGCTGGGGCGGGGAGACAGCGGGCCGGTGAAGTTCCAGAATGCGTATGCGTCCAGCAAGACTTGGGTGCGGAGCTTCACGCTGGCTCTGGCGAAGGAATACGCGGAGAGCGGGGTGGGAATCTTTGCCTTCAATCCGGGTTTGGTGGATACGGATATGCTGAGACAGGTGGAGGCACTCCAGGGGTACGAGGGGAAGCTGAAACCGCTGAGCACAGTGATCCGGCTGTGGGCGAACCCGCCGGGAGTTCCGGCTGATCGAGCGCTGTGGCTGGCTTCTTCCGCAACGGATGGGAAGACCGGGCTGAAGGTAAGCGTGTTGGGACTCCCGCAGTTGATCAGCGGGCTGGTGCGCGATTTGGGTCGGCGGCTGACGGGGAGGATGGGGCCGGACGCGACGCTGGATATCACGAGCGTGCCGCCGGTATTCTAGGAGTTGTTCGCTATTTGCTGGCAGCTTACAGCTATGCAAAAAGACTTGTGAGCTGCTGCGAATGGCGAGAGTGCTATCAACAACTGAGCTAATTTCCACGCGACGTGATAAGAATGATAAGAATGAGAATGTGAGAATATGCGAATCGGAGGTCCTCACCCGCTGGCCCCCCTCCCGAACGTTCGCTGCGCTCACTAGGAGAGGGGAGTTTTGTGGCGGAAATGGCGGCAGCGCCGGCAGGGTTGGATACGCCAGTTTGTGTCAATTCCGCGCGAGAGTGGCAATTCTCGGATGCGAAGTGCCAAAGTTGAAAATGCTGCAAGCGCTGCAACTGCAATGGGGGATCTGTGCTGGCGATAGACTTCGGTTGTAAAGGTACGGCGGGTGGCGGACTCGGACGGGCAGAAGCCCGTCCCTACTGACCCGTATGCATACGATAGCACAAAATGGGACGTTTAGGGTGACATTTTGTCTACTCTTTGGCATAAAATCGGCAAGGCGAATATTGACCGCAAAAGCGGAAAGAAACATTCTACGGCAGAGGATGCGGACGTGAAGGCGGCGGGGTCTAGGACGTGGACGTGGGGGTGAGCGCGGCCTCCAGGGTTTCTTTGGTGACCATCTGACCGGGCGGGACGAGGATTTTTTCCGGGATGGTTCCGCCGGCCAGGAGAATGGTGGCCGAGTTGATCATGGCCTGGGCGAGACCCTGGCGGTTGGACTGCACGGAGCCGCGGAAAAAGTAGCCTTCAGCAATGTACTGCTGCGCGAGCGCCTCGGCATCGATGCTGCTGATGATGACCGATTTAGGGTCGATGCCGGCGGCTTCCATGGCTTCGACCGCACCGAACGCGCCGGCATCGTTGATGCTGAGGATGACGTTGAACTTCACCCCATCGGCAATCAACTTGGCGACGGAGGCCCGACCGCCATCACGGGTCCCGCCGAGGTAGCGGCCAACGATGCGGGCACGGGGGGCGAATTCTTTGAGGCCGTCTTCCAAGCCGTTGGCGCGTTCGACGATGTCGGCACGGTCGGGATAGTCAAGAATGATGATATCGGCGTTTCCGCCCCATTCATTGCGGACGATCCGACCGGCAAAGCGGCCGGGTTCGAGGCCAAGGGCGTAGCTATCCCCGCCGACCAAGATGCCGCCGTAGCTGGGCATTTGGTCACTGAAGAAGACCATGGGCAACCCGGCCTCTTGGGCGGAGCGCAAGCTGGCAGCCAGGAGGTTGGCATCCAACGGGCAGATGATGAGCAATGTCGCGCCGTCGGCACGGGCTTTCTCGACCTGGGTGACTTCGAGATAGGGATCGGCGTTGCTGTCGTAGATGCGGTAGGACAGCCTATACTGGCGGGCGAGATCACCCATTTCGCGGGCAAGACCGGCGTGGAACTCGGTATTCTGCGTGCAAGCGATATAGGCGATGAAGCCGTTTGGGCCGAGTTTGGCGGCGGCAGCGGCGATCTGCAGCCCATTAGGAACATAGCTGCTTGAGGGGCCACTTTCACCTGTGAGGATGGTTGCAGCGGGGACGGGTGTTGGGGTCCAGGCGCTGGCGGTTTGAGTGGCGATGGCGGCGATGACCAATTGAGATTCGGCAGTCAAGGTTGCCTGCTGAGTCCCATTGGGGGCGTTGTTTTGCAGCAGGGCGAAGGCCAGGATGACGGCGGCTATGATGACAGCCGCTCCAAGGATGAGCGGTGTACGGGATTGGGCGACGATGGTTTGCGAAGGTGTTCGGGCATCTTGCGAGGTGCTGATGAAGCGCGCGGGCATGGCCGGTTCAAGATGATCGGAACTACCGGGGGTGCGGCCCAAGGCGAGGTTGAGAGCACGGGACATCTCGGTAGCGGTGAAATAACGGTCGCTGCGGTCTTTATGAAGGGCCTTGAGGATGACTTCTTCGACCGCTGGAGGAATTTCTGGGTTGAATTCGCTGGGCGGGGTGGGGGGTTTTTCCAGGTGCTGGTAGATGATCGACACCATGTCGCTGGTACTGGTATCGAAGGGGAGACGACCAGCGAGCATGTTGTAGAGGATGACGCCCATGCTGTAAATATCGGAACGCTGATCGAGGGGTTCACCGCGAAGCTGTTCAGGCGACATATAGGCGGGCGTGCCGACGATTGTGCCGCTGCGGGTCAGTTCGCCGCTGCCTTCGGCCAGTTTTGCCAAGCCAAAATCGGTCAGGTAGGCATTGCCGGCGTCATCGAGCATGATGTTGCTGGGTTTGAGGTCGCGGTGGATGATGCCTTTGCTGTGGGCGTAGGCCAAACCCTGGGCGATCTGCTTGAAGATGTCGGCAGCACGGTCGAGCGAGAGGCGCTGCTTCTTGAGGACTTCGCTGAGCGTGCCCCCGCGGAGCCAGCGCATCGCCAGGAAAGCAAGATCGTCGTTGATGCCGTAGGCATAGATAGGCAGGATGTGGATGTGTTCGAGCTTGGCGATGACTTCGGCTTCACGGGCAAAGCGGCGGCGGAACTCTTCCTGCAAGCCGGGGCCTTCATCCAGACGAATGACCTTGAGGGCAACATGGCGATTAATGGAAGGTTCGAAAGCTTTGTAGACGGTTGCCATGGCGCCCTGGCCGAGACGCTCTTCGATGACGAACTCGCCAATTTTCTTCCCGATCATTGCGTCTGGCATGGCAGCCTGTGATCCTCGATACGGCGCAGTAAGAGTTTATTTGTGAATCGAATGCTTTGAAGCGATGTTCAAGTATAGGGTATTCAGGGATTGATTGCCACAATTTGCTGCGGTCTATACTGGAGGCGGCGGTATGACGCCCCGGAAGCGTTGTGGAAGCGTCGAAATGGCAGCGACCGGGGGATTGGCGAGCAGTGCTATAATGCCGGAGTATGAAGGGATGAAGGGATATCCGGGGTTGCGGCTCATGAGGCGATTGACGATGGTGGGATGGCTGGTGCTGGTTTTTGTGGTGGTCGGCGCGGGTGTAGTTGGGGCGCAGGACGCGGCTCCGGCGCTGCCGACGTCGTACCAGATGACCGGATTCCAGCACATTCCGCAGAAGTGGAATAACTGCGGCCCGGCGACACTGACGATGGGACTGACGTATTTCGGGTTCGCGGCAGATCAGGACCCGGCGGCCAACTGGCTGAAGCCGACCAGCGAAGACGGGAACGTCAGCCCGTGGCAGATGGTGGAATACGTGAATACGCAGACAGCGGGGACGACACGGGCGCTGACGCGCGTGGGCGGCGATATGCTGATGCTCAAGACGCTGCTGGCGAACAATTTTCCGGTCATCATTGAGGCGGGGTATGATCCCGAACCCGACCGGTTGGGATGGATGGGACATTATCTGCTGCTGACCGGCTACGATGATGGGGCGCAGCAGTTCAATACGCACGACAGCTACTTGGGGCCGAACCGCCGCTACAGCTACGACCATATTGACCGGTTTTGGAGCCACTTCAACAACATCTACATCGTGCTGTACAAGTACGAGCGTGAGCAGGAGCTGCTGAGCCTGCTGGGGACGCATGCTGATCCGGTCAGCAACACGCTGGCGGCGCTGGAGCTGAACCGGCAGCGGGCGCTGAACGATCCGCAGAATGCGTTTGCGTGGTTCAACATGGGGTCGAGCTATGTGGCGCTGGCGCAGCTCGATGCGGCGGCGTACGACCCGCTGGCCTACGAGTATGCGGCGGTGGCGTTCGACAAGGCACGGGAGATCGGTTTGCCGTGGCGGATGCTGTGGTACCAGTTTGGGCCGTATGAGGCGTATAACGCGGTGGGGCGCTACCAGGATGTCATTGAACTAGCGCGGATCCAACTGAATGAGCCGGGCACATCGCAGTATATTGAGGAGACATACTACTATGCGGGGGTCGCACGGGAGGGGCTGCAAGACTACCAGCGGGCGCTTTCCAACTATGATATGGCACTGCAATTGGACCGCAACTTCACGCCAGCGCGGGAAGCCCGCGAGCGGCTGATGGCCTCCGGGCTGGTTGCCAGTTCGGGGGGATAGGGATCGACGGTTGAGGATTGGGGCGGAGTGCCAGAACAAGGCACTCCGTTTTTCTTATGCGTTTGATCGAACAGTCTGCGTTTATGATGGGTGGGGGAATTTCTCGCCGAGCTGCTGCAAAGGAGGTGGCAATGATGCGGGCGCGAATGATGGCGGTCTTTTTGGCTGTGATGGTTATGGTTTTATTTGGGCTGCGGACGGTTGGTGCAGCGGGATCGCCGTGGACGGCGTGGCTGTACGAGAACGAGATCGGGCGGATGACGCTGATCGATGACACAGGGACAGTCCTCAACCAGTTCATGCTGCCGGGCGGCATGGAGGCGACATTTTCGCGGTATGTCGCGATTTCACCGGATGCGCGGTGGGCTGCGTACTCATTCACTAATTCTACCGGTTCTTATTTCAATGTTCATGATCTGACCACGAATACGGTCGTCTCGAATTATGGGTTGGGGTTGGGGGCGACGAGCAGCCTGGACTTTGCTGGTGGCGCCGTGATGTATGATGCGGGCAGCGGGGTGGTGGCGTTCGGCTATGCCAGCGAAGCGGTGGGCTGGGAGATCGTGGTGATGGACCTGACGGTCTTCGACATGTTCATCCTGCGCCCAGGGGACACAGCGGCGCTTTCGGCAGGGCTGGAGCACGGCTTTGGGTTCCGCCTGCCGGCAGTGCGGGCGTATCGCAGCGGCTCGGTGTTCTTCAATGTAGTTCCGCTGGGGACGGAAGGGCTGTTGGAATACCCGACGTATAAATGGAATATCGCGGCGGGGATGGTGACGACAAGTTCAGCGTACCCGACATTTGGGGCGGATACTTATCTGCTGACAGGGGAAGTGGTCTCGTCATTGGCGGATACCCGCTTCCCAACGGTGTATGATGAGGTGTTCGGTTTTCCGCAGATCAACACGGTGCAGGTGTATGAGCCTGCTGTGGGAGATCGCTACCCGGTGACGGTGCTGGTTGGGGGGCATTACCCGCGCTTCGTCCAGGCGGGGGAACGGGTGGTGCTGACACAATACGACGACGCGGCCTCGGTCTACCGGATGCAGGTGATGGAGCGGAGTGGGGTGATCGCCGGCATCGTGAACGCGACGCCAACGGCGAATTTGACCAGCGTGGAAGGCCTCTATAACGGGTTTATCTACACGGTGGGAAGCAGCGGACGATCTGGCGGGACGACGCTGTACTATGTGGATACCCGACTGGCCTCAGCGCCATACACGCCGCAGATTGTGTGGAACAGCTCGCTGGGGGCGAACGCACAGATCGCGTGGACGAGTGATGTGCTTCCGGCAAGCGCCGGGCCGTTCGTGGCGTGGGGGCGGGTGACGCCGTCGGGCGTGGCAGCGACGCCGATTGCACCCACATTGGTCAGCCCGCCGGCGATGGCGACTCCGATCCCGGCGACCGTGAGCAGTCCGGCTGTGCTGACGGTGGGCGGACAGGCGATTGTAAGTACTACTGAGGGCGATGTCCTCAATATTCGCAGCGGGCCGGGGCGGTCATTTGCGCGGGTAGGCACGATTGCTAACGGGACGATTGTCACGATTCTGGAAGGGCCAGTACCGAACGGCGGGTTTATGTGGTGGCGGATTCAACTGCCGACGGGGGTTACTGGCTGGGTGGTTGACTTTGCGGATGGGGTACAGACACTCATCCCGCGATGATGAGGAAGTCTTGATGATCCGGTTACAAAGAGTTTACACCTTCACACACTCTGGCAACAGTTTGGGTGCATGATGGAAACATCGAAGGCAGCACAACCCATACAGAGAGTGAAGGAGACTTTCCATGAGCAGCACCCGTAAGTTGATCGTGTTCGTCCTGATGATCGCGGCGTTGGGGACGATGGTGGTTCCAACGCTGGCGGCTCCCAAGAGCGTTACGGTGAGCGAGAGTGACATCAATTCATCGTTCCGCGTGACTAACCCGGCACTGCGACAGGTCAGCAACCTGAATGTGGATCTTCAGCCTGGGCAGGCGGTGGTTTCGGCGACGTTCACTTTCCGCCAGGGCGGGTCGGTGGGCGCGTCGGTCACGCTGGTGCCGTCAGTGAGCAACGGGCGAGTGATCTGGACGGCAACGGCGGCGGCGATCAATGGGCAGTCCGTGTCGCAGGATTTGCTGAACCAGATCAATGCTTCGGTGGCGAGTTCATGGCGGCGGTACATCAAGGGCAAGCTGCCCACGGGGCGGGTCAGCAGCGTGGAAGTGACCGCAGATGCGATCACATTCACGGGCGAGGGGCGGTAGTCACCAGCGCGACTTGAACCGCAATTCCTAATCGGGAGGCTTCGCACCGGCGCAAAGAGACACAAAGGACGCCTGGCCATGAAACAACCGGGCTATTTGAAGATCACTCCCTACGGGGGTTCTGGGGCGCGGTGTAGGGTGGATGGCTGGACAGGCAGAAGGTCGGACAGCCAGGGGGTCAGGTGGGCAGAAGCCAACGAGAGAAGACCATTCCCTGTGGGGTTCCCCAGCGTGGATGTGTAAATGTAGTGAAAGCGAGGGCGCGTCGAAAGGGGCGCCCTCGTTTTTTGCGCCGCACCGGGGTCTGGCATAGACTGTGGGGCATGAAGCAAACCCTGGGGAGAAGGGAGGCGGTTGTGCGGATCAAGATGCTCATAGTGCTGGTGGCGGGAGTGCTGATGGGACTCAGCGGCCTTGCGGTTCAGGGGCAGGCCGGGGGATGGACGGCGTGGCTGTATGATCCGGCGGATGGGAGTCTGACCCAAGTTGCAGAAAATGGCGCTGTGGTGGATGTTTTTACGCTGCCGATGCCGCTGGGATTCGACCGCTATCCCAACCGGGCGGCTGCAAGCGCTGATGCGAGCTTGTTCGCCTACGTGGTCTACAACAGCGTCACATACCAAGGAATGCTGGTGGTCAGCCAGCGGGAACGACAGCGGGCTGCATTTGCGCTGCCGCTGACTCTCTCTGATACGACGGAATTCGCGGCAGATGCGTCGCTATATAATGAAAGCAGCACGGCGCTAGCATTGGGGTACAGCCTGGATGGAGGTGGGTGGGGACTGATCGTCCTCGATCTGACGAGCGGCAGCGTGACGGCGACGATCCGGTCGGATACGCCGACGGTGGCGCTCTTAGGGCTGCCGGCGACTCCGGGAATGACGCCGGTGGTGCGGCGGTTTGCGGGGCAGACAGTGACGTTCACGCTGGCGCAAGCTGGCACGCAAGATGTGGGGCAGCGGATGGGATATGACTGGCAGATTGACACAGGCGATCTGCTGGCGAACCCAGTATACGGCAGCTTGGATGCGGATACATTTCCGCTGACGGGCGAAGTGATTTTCAGCCAGGCGGATGACCGGCTGGCGAACCAGGCGGCGAGCTTTCCGCTGTTCCAGGCCAATACGCTTCAGGTGTATGATCCCCGGAGCGGCGCGCGATTCCCGTTCTTTAACCTGCCGGATGCAGCGCTACAAAGTCCGCGCTTCATCCAGAACGGCGAGCTGATCCTGACGGACTCGGTCGATGCAGCGGAGCGGTATGCCTGGCTGGTGATCCGGCGGGATGGTCTGCTGGTGGGGAGTCTGCCGACGGCGGTGAGCATCGATGATGTACGGGGTGTGCCGGACGGGTTTATCTACACGACTTCAGCATATGTGCCTGGAGCGACTACGCTGGTTTACGTGAACACACGCGACGGGCTGGACGGGGGCGTGCCGGTATGGACAAGCGCGCCGAATCGCGTGCCGGTGATCGCTTGGGTGGGTGGGCAAGCGGTGGTGGCTCAGGTGGCCTACGCACCGTGGGCGCAACTGGCGGCGCCGGTATACGCGCCAGGGCGGGATAGCACAGCGCTGACACCGATTCCTGGCCAACCGGTGGTGGTGAATGCTGCAGCGGTGAATACGGGCGTGACGCCCATCGCGCCGGCGGTGCTGACGGTTGGCGCTTTGGCGACGGTCAATACGACGGATGGCGACCAATTGAATGTGCGGATGGGGCCGGGGTTAAATTATGAAATTGCCGCTAAACTGAGCGACGGGGCGCGGGTCACGCTGATGGAGGGGCCGTTGAGCGCTGACGGTTATGTGTGGTGGAAAATCCGCACAGCCAGCGGGATTGTGGGATGGGCAGTCGAAAGTGTCGAAGAGAATGGCGCAAGGCTGCAAACGCTGATCCCTGGATGAGGATCAGCGGGCGCTCCATTTGTCTTCGGGGATGCCGGCTTGGAGATTCTCCCAGCGGGCGAGCGTGAACAGGAAATCTGACAAGCGATTGAGGTAGTGAATGACGTGCTCGCCGAGAGGTTCGAGTTCTTGCAGAGCGACGGCGATGCGCTCGGCACGGCGGCAGACCGTGCGGGCAACATGAATCTGAGCGGCGGCGGGGGTTCCACCGGGGAGGATGAAGTTCTTGAGCGGCGGCAGAGCGACAGTAAGGTCGTCGATGCGGTTTTCTAACCAGGCCACGGTCTCAGCATCCATCCGAACTACCCAACTGGCGGCGGCATCCAAGGGGGTAGCTAAATCCGCGCCGAGGTGGAACAACTGATTCTGCACGGCGTTGAGGAGCGAATCGGTGCCGGGGTGGGGTTTTAAGGCGCGCGCCAGGCCGAGGATGGAATTGAGTTCATCGACTGTGCCGTAGGCTTCGACACGCAGGTTGGTTTTGGAGACTCGTCCGCCGGAGAAGAGGCTGGTTGTGCCGTCATCCCCAGTTCTGGTGTATATTTTCATGTGGCTCCGCAGTTTTACACACTTGCCGTTTTAGAACTTTTGAGCTATTCTTGTACAACCTCTAGCCGCAAATCATAGCAGGAAAAAACCAAAGTGACAGACGCAGAATATCCCGAATTGGACGGTGGCGCAGGAGAAGATGCTCCGAAGGCATCGGAAAAGAAAGGTGCGGGGAAGCGCGGCTCGATCCGCAAGAAGGAGAAGGTCGAAGACGCACCGGGAACGACCCCGCTGGAAGATCACGGCCGGATGAAGGCGCTGGAAGCGACGCTGGCTGACCTGACCAAGCGGTTCGGGGAAGGAACGGTGGTACGCCTGGGAGATGCTGCGCATCTGGCGGTGGAAGTTGTGCCGTCGGGGTCGCTGACGGTGGACATCGCTACGGGCGTTGGCGGCATTCCCCGCGGGCGCATCACGGAGATCTACGGCCCGGAGTCGAGCGGCAAGACGACGCTGTGTCTGCACGTGATCTGCCAGGCGCAGAAACGCGGGGGTCTGTGCGCGTTTGTGGATATGGAACACGCACTTGATCCCGCGTATGCGGAGCGGATCGGGGTGAATGTGGACACGCTGTACATCTCGCAGCCGGATACTGGCGAGCAGGCGTTGGAGATCACCGAGATGCTGGTGCGTTCTGGGGCGCTGGATGTGATCGTGCTCGACAGCGTGGCGGCGCTGGTTCCACGGGCGGAAATTGAAGGCGAGATGGGGGACTCGTTCGTGGGCTTGCAGGCGCGACTGATGAGCCAGGCGCTGCGAAAGCTCTCCGGGGCGATCAAACAGTCGAATGTTGCGGTGATGTTCACAAATCAGTTGAGAGAAAAGGTAGGGGTCATGTTTGGCAGTCCGGAGACCACCTCTGGAGGGCGAGCGCTGAAGTTCTATGCCAGCATGCGGCTGGACATCCGGCGCATCCAAGGAATCAAGCGCGGAGAGGAAACGGTTGGGAGCCGGACGAAAGTGCGCGTGACCAAGAACAAGGTGGCGGCTCCGTTCCGTGAGGCGGAGTTCGATATCATGTTCTTTGAGGGCGGCGTGAGCAAGACCGGTGAAATCGTTGATCTCGGCGTGGAACTGGGGATCATCGACAAGCGGGGTGCGTTCTTCCGCTACAACGACGGGCTGCTCGGCCAAGGGCGCGAGTCGGCCAAGCAGTTCCTGGCGCAGAATCCGGCAGTGATGGATGAGATCGAGGATGCGATTCGGGCGCACTTCGGTCTGCCGCCTGCGATGGTGCGGTGAGGCGACTATGCCGGAGCTGAATCATCGACCGGAAGTGAAAGCGTTCCTGGATGATTTGCTGATCGGGATGCCGGGTGTCAAGGCCGGGAAATCTTGGGGGTATCCTTCCTACAAGATCAACGGGAAAATCTTCGCGTTCGTGGGCGGTGAGGGAATCGCGCTCAAGCTGCCGGTCGAGCGGGTGCAGGAATTGGTGGCTCAAGGTGGATGTGTCCGCGCCTTCGAGGTGGCAGAGGGGATTGTCTGGAAGGCGTGGGTATCGATTGACCGCGCGGACCCGAATGACTACGAACAGGATATGCCGCTGTTCGAGGAGTCGATCGCGTTCGTGCTGGGTGCGTAAGCGGTGTAGAATGGGCGTGGCGAACAGCCGGAAGGAGTCAACGGGTGAACGACCACGCCGAATACTATACCGATGACGATGAAGCGATTGAAGCCTACTGCGTGCGCTGCAAAGAGACCGTTGAGATTGAACATCCGCAGGCGGTTTGGACGCGGCGGGGCATTCCAGCAACCCGGGGAGAGTGTCCTCAGTGCGGCGGGACCGTGTTCCGTATGGGCAGCACTGCCGCTCACAGCCGGGAACCGCGACCGGCGGCGGTGCAGGTGGGCAGCGGCGCACGCACCAAACTCACCCAAGATACAGCCTATATCAACTTTGCAGAGGCTGACGCAGCCACTGCCGAACAACTGGCGGATGACCTGCGGAAGGCTGGGATTGCCACCTGGCTGCATGAGGAGGCTGCCTCTGGCGTGCATTGGGCGGGGGGTGTGCATCCGGCGCTGACAGAATGCTCACGGATGGTGTATGTGCTTTCGGCGCAGGCGCTGGCTTCTGAGGGGGTTGAAGCAGCCTGGCGCTATTTTCGTTCTAAAGGCAAACGGATTGTCATTGCCCAACTTGATCCCGTTGACCCACCTGATCCGATCCGGCGCAGCCCGCGGTTTGATCTGACGGCGGACTACAAAGCGGCATTCCGCCAGATGATTCAGGCGCTGAGCGGGTAGCAGCTCAATGACGGTAGCGCTCGCGGATGCGCGGGATTAGGTATTCGCCAAAGCCACGCTCAAAATCATATTCTGGCTGCCAGCCCCAATCGGCGCGGGCGGCCTGGTCATTGACGTCTACCGGCCAGGAATCGACAATGGCCTGCCGCTTCAGGTGCGGTTCGTAGGTGATCTGCGCACTAGGGAAGGCAGCGATGGTCTGGCGATGGATATCGGCGGCAGTGGGGCTGAAGGCGGTGACGTTGTAGACGCGGCGGCTGAGGCTTCCGGCAGGGGTATGTGCCAGCTTGAGCAGGGCGGTGATGGCATCCGGCATGACCATGAAAGGTATCTGAGTATCTTCACGGACGAAGGATTTATAGGGCAGGCCTTGAGCAGCGGCATGCACCATCTCTGGGGCATAGTCGCTGGTTCCGCCGGTGGGCGTGGTCAAGGCGCTGATGAGTCCGGGGAAGCGCACAGCGCGGAAATCGACACCGGGGGACGGCGAGGCGGCAAGCTGCTGGTAGTGGAAGGTGTAGTAGCGGCCAAGATGTTCACAGTAGAGCTTGTTGCAGCCGTACATGGTGATCGGCGCATTGTACTGGTCCTCGTGAACGGCTCCGGCTTGGGATTTCGTCTTTAGGTCAGGCAGGCCGTAGACGGCAATTGAACTGGGGAAAATGAACTGCACCGGCGCGCCGCGCAGGCGGGATTGAACGGTTGCTAGGTGGAGGAGGTTGACTGTTCCCTGGACGTTGACACGATGGGCGACCTCCGGGTTGAATTCCGAGTTGGTGGAAAGCAACGCGGCCAGGTGGTAGATGGTGACGATCTCGTACTCGTTGATGAGGTTTTCAAGGAGGTTGGTATCGAGGATGTCGCCAATCTTGGTTTCGTAGACCATCGGGCGAATGGCTTCATCCAGGCCGCGGATGTCCAGGACGATGACCGGGGGCATACCGCCCATTTCGGCAAGCTGCCGGATCAGACCATGGCCGACTTCGCCATTGGCTCCGGTGATTAAAATGGCTTTGGTTCGCATGGAAACGCTGCTCCTATTTCGTCGATGAATCCTGGTTGTAACATTTCTTTCGGAAAAATTCCGCATCCTTCTTGCCAGAATGCGAATATAATCATAACGTAGTCATGTAGAGTCTTTATAGTTTTCCTTTTCAACATATGACGTATGCATGCTGAAGTCATCTGACACGCTGTAGGTTCTGTTCAATGACTCAGCAGCGGCTCAGGGAGTGTCGACTCGTGCTTGAGCAGGGCTGTGAGGGACGACCACAACTTAGTCCAGTCGTTTTGCCGAATCTGGAAGTATCTAAGCAGTTCACTGAGTATCTGATTCGGTTACATGAAATTGGCTTTGATCTGGCAAAAGCAGAGTCGATTCACGAGCTGTATCGCTGGGCGATCGAAGCCGGACAGACACAGCTGGGTTTCGACCGTTTGGCGGTATTCCAGGCTGATGCTGCCCCAGCCGAGTTCCGCATGGCAGGAACAGGGGATCACTGCACAGGAGAGGATTGGACGCGAACTGGCGCGCTGCTGGAACAGCCCCAAGTTGAGCCTGATGTGGTGCTGACTGAGGGCGGCAATGCTGTTGGCCGCGGATGGAGGATCACGGTTGGGCTGCAACAAGAGGGAAGACTGCTTGGCTGGATGGTGGCGGATAATCTGCTGACACAGCGGCCGCTAGAGCCGTATCGCGCGGAGCTGCTCAGGATGTATGCGGCGACAGTCAGCCACATCAGCGGACAGATTGAGATGCGGCAGCAGGTTAGCATGAAAGATGAGCGGCTGCGGATGGTCATGCAAGTCGCCAACATGGTGATCTGGGAGTGGGATATTCGCACAGGCCGTGTAACCACCTATGATCGGGATGGCGTCCTGACCGAGTCGCCGAATACGTTCTATGATGAAGTCACGCAGCGTGTGCATCCGGCTGATCGTGAACTGATGCTGAATGGATTTCGAGAGGCCGCGCTTTCGCGCAGTGCCTTCTCAATGGAGTATCGCTACTGGTATATCGATACGTATTTGTGGTTACAACTGACCGGCGCGGTCAAGACCGATGCGGATGGACTGCCGACTGCGGTCGTTGGCATATCGCAGGATGTCACTGAACGGCGGCAGGCGGCAGAGGCGCTAAAGCGGTCGGAAGAACGCTTTTTCGCGGCGTTCCACGCGAATCCATCGGCAATTGCGATCAGCACCATCGATGAAGGACGCTACATCGATGTGAATGAGAGCTGGCTGAAACTCTTCGGCTACGAGCGTGAGGAGTGCATCGGGCGGACGGATATTGAGCTGCGCATCTGGGACAGCTACCGGAACCGTCGCGAGGCGCTGTTCAAGAATTACAAGGTGCAGGGCGGCATCCGTAATTTGGAGTTTACGGGACAGACACGCGCTGGAAAAGCGATCTACGGGCTGCTGTCTATCGAGATCATCGAGCTGGAAAGCAAACCGTACTTCTTGACGATGGTGCAGGATTTGACCGAGCGCAAGCGGGCAGAGGAACAGACACTTGAACTGGCACTAGAACGGGAACGGCTGAACGCGTTGACCGACTTCATCGACACTATGTCGCATGATTTCAAGACGCCGCTGGCGATCATCAACAACAGCCTGTATCTTCTGGAGCATCTCACTGATCCGATGCGGCAGCGAGATAAGCTGGAACTCATCAAGTCACAGACGCTGTTTCTGGACAAGATGATCCACGATATTTTGACGATTTCACGGCTGAATGCGGATCTGCCTAGACAGCGCGAGCAGGTCGATTTGAACGCCATTCTTCAAAGCATTGTCGAACGGCTGCGACCGGCCATCGAAGCCAAGTCGCTGGATGTCGAGCTGATACTTGACAGCGGTATACCCAGGGTGCACGGGAGTGTCGATGATCTGAGCCGAGCGTTGATCAATCTAATTGAGAACGCAATCACTTACACGATGCCTGAAGGCAGAATCATCGTGCGGACGTATGCGATGGATAATGAGGTCAGCGTTGAGGTGGATGACACCGGGATCGGCATGACCGAAACTGATCTGCGGCAGGTGTTCAAGCGGTTCTACCGCGCAGAGAATGCCCGGCTGAGCAACAGCAAAGGGACTGGGCTGGGGCTGGCGATTGTCAAGCGGATCGTCGAAATCCACGGCGGGCGAGTCGATGTGAAGAGCACTTTGGGCGAGGGCAGCACGTTCGTGATCCATCTCCCGGCTGTGGAGACTCTTGTTTGATCGTCAACGTGCGGGTTGGGATCGTTCGCTCGGCGATGATCCTGTTCGTTAGTTTGCTTTCGGCTTCGGTAACCGCACAGCCTGCCCCGATCCTCTCCTCTCGATTGGGAATCACGTTCATCAGTTCACTTGACCATCCCGCTAATGAACTGCGCTACCAGCGGGCGCTGCTGCTGGGCGCGGGTTGGAACCGCTGGCCGCTGTATTGGGATCAGGTGGAGCGGTCGCCTGGGGTATTCGACTGGAGCAGCTACGACCGGTTGGTGCGTGCCGATTTGGAACATGGGCTGCGGTTGAATGTGATCCTGCTGGGACGGCCGGGGTTTCATGCTAATGGAGGAAGCATCGGCGGGCTGAACACGCCGGTGTTCAGCGACGGCACGGATGAGATCGGGCCAGGGAAGCAGATCAACGGCGCGAATCCCTGGGCGGTGTTCGTAAACAGCGCGGTGCTGCGCTATAAGCCAGGTGGGAGCCTGGCTGTCCAGTTTGGGTGGCCGGCTGAGCGGGGTGTGAGCGTGTGGGAAGCTTGGAATGAGCCGGATCTGCCGCTTTTCTGGACGGGCGGGGTGGAACAGTATGCCCGTCTGCTGAAGGTGACGTACCTGGCGGCGCATCAGGCTGATCCGAACGCTGAGGTAATGTTCGGCGGGCTGGCGTATGGCAACCCGGATGAGAATGATTGGCTGGCAAAAGTGCTGGATGTGCTGGCAGGCGATCCATCAAGCCGGCGCTATAACACTTTTTTTGACAGCGCAGCAGTCCATAACTATTCGTATGCCCGGCGCAGTGGGTTAGTGGTCGAGCGGGTCCAGAAGACACTGCGGCAGTATGACCTGAACCAGCCAGTGTGGCTGAATGAAAGCGGGGTTCCGGTCTGGGATGATTATCCCGGCCCGACTTGGGCAGCAAACGACCCCGCATCACGGCAGTACCGGGCGACGCTGGCACAGCAGGCGGCGTTCGTGATTCAGAGCACGGTGCTGGCGTGGGCCGCAGGCGCGGAGGTGGTGTTCTACCACCAGCTTTATGATGACTGCGGCAACCAGCCGGGTGGGACGGACTTCGCGCCGCACAATGGTGAACGGTGCGTGGAGGGCGCAATCTGTGCGGGAGATGCGTTTGGGTTGTACCGCAACCTGCGGGGCGAGTCGTGTTTCAGCCAGCACCCGCTGCCAGGAACGCCGCGACCGGCAGCCGCAGCCTATTACCGTCTGGCGCAGGTGTTCGGGGTTATTCCATTCGACCAGCCACAGGTGGAAGCACGGGATGGGGCGACCCTGGTGTCCTTCGAACGGCCCTCCACGTGGGAACGGATTGTGGTGGTCTGGAACCGGCGATTGGAGCGCACGAATCTGAATATTCCGGCGGTGGGACGAAGCGCGCAGTTGTATTCGGCTGAGGAAGATTATGTGCTGACTCCGACGGATGGGCAGTATACACTGGGCCTGCTGCCGGCGACGCGGGATGATTTTCCTAATCTGCCTGAGGGCGAGACAGCAGCTATTGGCGGGCCGCCGCTGATTCTGATCGAGCGGCGTGATCCGTCATTGAATCTGATTACTGAGGCGACACCGCTGATTCTGACACCGGGGGCGATTACGGCGACGCAGCCGCCCCGCCCGACGACCGATCCGGCTCTGGATACGACTCCGCCTACTACATCAATGACTCCGCTGCCGGTCATCAGCCCGCCGACGTTCACGGTATCGTGGAGCGGGCAGGATGACAGCGGAATCGAACACTATCTGGTGTGGGTGCGGGTTGATGGGGGCGAGTGGAAACCGTGGCTGGAAACGGCATCTACGCAGGGGCAGTACACGGGGGAAGCCGGCAAGTCGTATGCCTTCGCGGTGTGGGCCGTTGATCTGGCCGGGAACTGGTCGCTGAATACTGATCTCAGTCCGCAAGCTGTCACGACTGTCCAGCAAGGCTAGATTGATTTTTGGTGAGATGTCTGCGGATGGCGCTGATGCTTATGATATGATACGGCGCTATCCAGCCGGTCTAGTCCATGGAACAAGCCCATGAAAATCGTCATGTTTTCGATTAACCCGCTGTTCGAGGGGCAGGTCATGGGCGGCGCGCCCAAGCACCTCCAGAACATCGCCATTCATATGGGCAAGCTCGGCCATGAGGTGGTGGTTGTCTGCACGCGGCGCAGCGCTGACCAAATGCCGTTTGAGTGGGGCAAGAACGTCGCGGTTAAGCCGGTGCTGCCATTCAAGCAGCCATTCCCGCAGCCTTACGCCACGCCTGCGTACAATCTGGCAGCGGCTGTCCAACTGGTGGCGGAGGAATTGGAGACGGCTGACCGCTTCTACATGCACGATGGAGAGTTTTTGTTTCCGTATGCCTATCGGCATGTGCCGACGGTCACTTCACTACGGGACAATGTGTACCCTGAAACGTTGCTGGGTGGGTTTTTGTTTCAGGGGCACAAGCTGATCCTGATTTCAGATTATGCGCGCCAATACTTCGAGCAGACTGTCGGGCGGTTCTTCCCGGAGCTGCCGCAGCGCATCCAAGTGGTGCGGAACGGACTGGATTGGGAGAAGTTCAAGCCTGTGCAGCCGCGCAGCATCCTCGACATCATCCCGGTCAACCCGGCGCATGATATGATCGTGCTGCATCCCCACCGGCCAGAGGAGTCGAAGGGCATCCGCCAGACCATCGAGGTGGTCGATTACCTGGTGAACCGGTTCCATCTGAAGCAGGTCAGGGCACTGGTTCCGCGCTGGCTTGACTTGGACATCAGCGATGATCTGCGCGGGTTCTACAACAGCATCCGCACTGAGATCGCGACGCGCGGACTGACCCAACACTTCGTCTTTCATAACTGGATTCCTCATGGGCTGATGCCGGAATACTACAGCCTGGGGCACGTCACGCTGGCGCTGGGCAACTTTGTGGAGTCGTTCGGAAATGCGGTGTACGAGTCGCTGGGCTGCGGGACGCCGACAGTGGTTTCGCGGGTGTCATCACACCGTGAACTGCTGCCGGAGCATCTGATCGACAAGGTGGATTTTGGTGATACGGGCACAGCAGCACAGATTGCCGCTGATATTCTGATCCAGCGGCGGCGGACTTCACCGGAAACGATGGCTTATCTACATGAACATTATTCGACGGCGCGGCAGTTGGATGGGTACGCACGGGCGATTCTGAACGCCGAACCCATTGATGACCTGCGCTACCAGTTCACGCCAATCAGCGAAGCAACACGCTTCAAAATGCCAGTGTGGTGCTACCGCTCACCGCGTGGGATCTACCATGATTTCCGCGGGGATTATCTGAGTTCGGACGGGCTACTGCGGCTGACCGATATGCACCCAGACGGCTTTACTCAGGCGGATGCGGCTGAGATCGGGGTGGATGGCGAGACGGTGCTGGGTTGGTACCGGGATGGCTACCTGTATCCGGTGACACAACTCTAGGCATCACATGAAATCCAATACGGATTGAATCGCAAAGTCGCGAAGAACGCAAAGGAATTAGAGATAGTGGATACTTCTCAGGTGAGGAAGGAGCGGACGAGACGGCGGATGTGCAATTGAGCGGCTCCAATCGCAGGCAGGCGAGTAAGACGGTAGGCTAGTTGGAGGGGACGGCGCAGTTGGGGAACGGCGGTTCGTCCAGCAAAATGCAATTCTCTCAGGCGAGCGTCCGCAATCTGGGTGAGCAGAGGGCGGAGGTCGCCAGCGATATGGGCTGTCTTGGAGGGAAGCGGCGCACCTTCTGGTAGGATTTCTCGGAGGATGGCATCCCAGCTCTGACGCGCTCGTGCCCAGGTGAAGCGCTTGGCCTGCTCATACCCAGCGGCGATGAGTTCGGCGCGGCGGGCGGGTAAATCATCACAGACTGCCCGTGCCCAAGCGGCAGGGTCATCCGACTGGACGAACAGGGCAGCCGTGCCGGCCACCTCCGGAATGGAGGTTCGTGGGGCGCAGATCACCGGGCAGCCGTTCCGCATGGCTTCGACCAAGGGCATCCCAAAACCTTCATACAGCGACGTGAAGACGAGCGCTTCGGCTTGGCGATAGAGCGCGTTGAGCTGGGCATCTTTGACGAAGCCGAGATCGTGGACGCGCTGCTGATCGGTTTCGCTCAGGCGTGAGAGGAGCCGGGCGATTTGCTCGGCGCTCCGGCCTCCGCCAGTGAGGATAAGGTGCAGATCGGGCTGCCGCTGCCAGACGAGCTGCATGGCTCGCAGCAGGAGATCATGGCGTTTGTGAGGCCAGAAGTTGGCGGGGTACAACACATAGCGGGCAGGCAGATCGATGGGCAGGGGAGGTGGGATGTCCACAGCCGTGGCATCGCTGCCGAGGGGGACGACCTGGACTTGTTCGGGTTTTAATGGGAGATGATGCAGCAGACGGCTGCGGGCATGTTCGGAGAGGGTGACGACGCGGCAGGCGTGGATGAGCATGGCGTAGACGCCCTGGCGGTAGGTACGATCTGGCGGTGCGAATAGATTCGGCATGTCCAGCGAAAGCGCATCTGGAATGCTGACCACGTGCGCTGCGCGCAAAGCATGTTCCGAGGTGAAAGGATGCAAGCCGAAGAGCGGGCTGACGATCACGTCCGGCTGGCACAGACGTAGAATCCAAGGCGGATCGGAGCGCCCGATATAAGGGATGACCACTGCTGGCTGGCCGATCCAATCCATGAAGGCGGGGGCGAAAGTTGAGTTGACGGTGAAGATGGTCTTGAGATCGGACCGTTCCAGCAAGAGGCGGGAGACTTCGCGGGCGATGCGGCTCAGCCCGCCGACCTGGGGCGGATCAAGGTGCGCCAGGTTGACGAGGCAGGTCGGCATCAGGGGAACTCGAAGTGATAGATCAGGTTGGCATTGCGGGGGTCGATGCCGGTTTGGACGAAGCCAGCCTGTTCATAGAGCCGTTTGGCGACCGTGTTTTCGGGATGTACTTTGAGCATCAGGCGTTTGACTTGGCGCAGCCTGCAAATGGTCTTGCTGAGGTCGAGTGAGAGGCGGGCTAATCCTAGTCCGGAATAGGCCTGGGCAATGGTCACACCGTAGGCAGGAACGTCATAACCTGCGTCCCAACCACGCAGCATGAAGAAGCCGGCCAACGTGCCATCCACAAAGAAGCCCATGTAGCAGTCGCTTTGGGCGGACGCCAGCAGCCCGGTGATGGTGGCCACGTCAAAAGCGAACGGGATGAAGTAAGCCATGTAGTCCGCTGACTGGGCCTGGAGCATGGCAGCGAGAGCGGCTCCATCGGCGGCAGTCAGCGGACGCACCGTCAGTGTCTTCACCGAATTTTGACCTGGTGCTGTTCAAGCGCCTGCTTGACCGCGTCAGCCACGCGCTTGACATCGGCGCGAGTCAGCTTGGCCGAGGAGGGCAGGTTGACTCCACGGCGCCCCATCTCGGTGCTGACGGGGTACTTTTCGTCACCGGCTGGGTCATGGTACGGGGGCAGAACGTGCATCGGATAGAAGAAGGGGCGGGTTTCGATCCCGGCGGCGTCTAGCTGCTGCATAAAGTGGTCGCGATCAACCGATTCGGGCACAAGAATCGAATAGAGCCAGTAGACATTGCGTGCCCAATCAGCCTGTACCGGGAGGGTCACGCCGCTGCCGGCCAGTTCTTCGGTATACCAAGAGGCGACCTCGATACGACGTTCGATGAACCAGTCGACTCGTTCTAGCTGCGCCAGGGCGATGGCGGCTTGGACGTTGGTCATGCGATAGTTATAGCCGATGATGGGGAACCAGTAGCGGCGCTTGGGGTCCATGCCCTGGCCTTTGAGAATGCGGATCTCTGCAGCCAGTCCTTCATCATTGGTGGTGATGATACCGCCTTCGCCGCTGGTGATGATCTTATTGCCGAAGAAGCTGAAAGTAGCGACATCACCGATGCCGCCGACACGCCGTCCATTGCATTCTGCGCCGTGGGCTTCGGCTGCATCTTCGATAACGCGCAGATTGTGCTCGCGGGCGATTTCTAGGATTGGATCCATTTCGGCAGGATGGCCGTAGATATGGACGGGCATGATGGCTCTGGTGCGCGGGGTGATCTTGCGACGCACGTCCATCGGGTCCAACGTCCAGGTGACTGGGTCAATATCAGCCAGCACTGGGTGGGCGTTGCAGTACATGACACTGTTGGCTGAGGCAATGTAGGTCAAATCGGGCAGGATGACTTCATCATCTGGGCCGATATCGAGGGCCAGCAGCGCAGCATGGAGCGCGACTGTGCCGTTGAAGACAGCGATGGCGTACTTGGCGCCGCAGAAGGCGGCAAACTGCTCTTCCAGCGCGGTGACGAATTTCCCGCTGCCGGAAATCCAGCCTGTATCCAGGCACTCGTTGACATATTTCTTTTCGTTGCCTGTCAAGACAGGTTCCGCGACCGGGATACGTTCCATGCAAAATCCTCAAGAGAACAACAAAACAACAATTGGGAATGGACTCTGGGCAGTTACGATTGGTGACATCGCCTTTGAGTGTGACCTGATTATAGCGGTCGCCTGAATGGGTGTCTACAGGCCATGCAGACAGCCGGCAGCGGTCATTCCCCGAAGGGTTTGACGCGAGGGAAGAGGAAAACAGCCCAGCCGATTACAGCCAGGATTTCGAGAATGCGGCCAAGCAAGACGATCTCGAATGATCCGGGCGCGAACCATGCGCCGAGGATAATGGTCACGATTCCGGCGTTGAAAAGGGCGTAGGCGCCCCAGGCCAGGCGCAGCCGCCCGTACTTGGGCGGATGGGTGAAGCGCGGCAGAATCCAGGCGGCAACGCCTAATGCCAACTGCACCAGCCAGCCGAAGAGCAGCATTTCGATGTGGACGGGAATCCAGCGCAGCGCCAGGACATCGAAGCGCGCGCCTTTGGCCGCTAACATGTAGCTGCCAATGGTGACGCCGGTCGCTAGATAAAGCAGGGCGGTTCGGACTACCCACAGGCTGATGGTGGGCATATCAGCGCTCCTTGACCCTCGTCCAGGTGTTCAACACAAAACCCCAGACGGCGATCCACTGCAGCAGCGCCGAGATCACCAGCAGGTGACCCGCAATCGACTCCGGCGCGGTGGCGTTCCAGGGTTCACCGATGACACGCATGAGCAGTCCCGCATTTAAGCTGATGAACATGACCCAACCGAGCCGTTCGCTGCCGCGCGGCTGGGTTTTGGTGTTCTTAGGGAACATCCAATAGGCGACACCGAAGATCAGTTGAGTGAGCCAGCCGACAACCAGGAGGTGGGTGTAAACGGGTTGAAAGGCGCTGATCCACGGCGGTAGGTTGAAAACGAGGCGGGCGGCGGTCAGCGCGGCCAATAGGAAGACGCTGATCAGATAGATCATGCCGGCTTTAATCAGATAGCGCGAGAGCGGCGGCATGGATCGCAAACTCCTTGCTTAGGTTGTCGGGGTGAATTCGCGTCGCAGCAGGCCGAACTGCTTGATACTGACGAAGCGAAGCGGCCGTATTCTTAGATTATCTCTTTTCTGACAGCACCGCTTGGAATACGTCCACGTAATTCGAGCCGATTTGACCCCAGGTGGGGCGGGCCGCAGACATGTTCTGCTGGGCGAGTTCGCGGTGCTGAGCGTAGCGGGTGAAGAGCGTTTCTATTGCGGAGACGAGGCTGTCAACCGAGTAGGGGTCGAACCAGATGACCTGGCGGCTGCCGACGTGTTCGCGCATCACAGGAATATCTGAGCAGAGCACCGGGACGCCGGCCATCAAGGCTTCTTCGACCGGGTAGCTGCCGCCGCCTTCCGAAAGACTGGGCATGACCAGCGCCAGCGCCTGCTGCATGAGGCCTTTGAGCTGTGCGTCGCTGACGTAGCCGGGGGCGAATAGATTGCGTCCTGGCTCTAATCCCAAACGGCGTGCCAGGCCCATCAGACGATCCTGCCGCCAGTAGCGGTTATCTTGGAGGCGACGGGCTGGGCTGAGGGCGTCTAGTCCCTCGCCAACGAGGACTAAGGCGATATTGTGCTTTTCTTGAATGCGAGAGAAAGCGGTCAGAAGGATTTCATGGTTTTTGTGGGCATTGATGTTGGCCGGGTACAGCAGGCAGCGCCTGGGTATGCCGGGTGGGGGCGGCGCGGGTTCGACATCAGCGTCCAGCAAGATGTTGTGTGGGATGACGGGAAACTGCTCAGCAGGGAAATCGAATAGTGATTCCAGCCGCCGGGCTGTGTTGGCCGAGGACACGATTGTCCGGACACAGCCTGCCAGCCACTCACGCGAACGATCCCATTCAAGCTGGGTGGCGGGGCCACCGAGAATTTCGGGATATTCCAGCAGGGTTGTGTCCTGAAAAGTGCATACCACCGGTTTAGGAAAGCGATAGAACGGGACGGTATGCGGCCAGAAAGCATAGATGAGGTCAGCTTCTGCTGCTAGGTGATCCAGCACTCCACGGTGTAGAAGCTGGAAGGCGGCGTAGCGCAGCCGGGCACGAATGGCGCGAACGGAATTGGTGGCTGCTTGCCAGGTGTCTTTTGCCAGCCAGCCAGAAGACTGGGATGGAGTGAGCGGCTGGAAGATGAGTTTGCTGCCGAAGATGGCGGGATTGATGCTTGCGATTGGCGCAGCCAAGCGCACCTGCTCAATGTTAGGCTGCTGAGCGATGGCTGGGGCCAAACGTTCTAGAAGGCGTTTGCCCCCACCCAGGTTCATCAACGGACACCAGATCAAGATGCGCATCTTTGGGAGAGCCTTGCTTGCCTGCTGGTGCAGCGCATCAACTGCGCCGGATACCTATTCCCACTGCGAGGCGCTGTCCGGGACTCTCAATGTAGTCGAAGTTGGGGAAGCGAGTTTTCATTGCATTCCAGACATCTCTCAGCGAATGCAGGCCGTCTGGTACCGGTGGATAGTAGTCACGGCAGCGCGTTTCAGTATGATAGCCGATGTCTGAGTTGCTCAAACTGAGTTCTAGGTCATCAAAGACGACGGCTCCGCCGATGGCAATGTGCGGCATGACTGCCATCAGATCCATCCATGCTCCTTCTAGGCTGTGATCGCCATCTACTGTGATGAGATCGAATTCGGATGGATGGTTTGGGACATCAAAGTGAGGCGTATAGCGATCTGGATCAAAAAATTCTGGCAGCGTGTCGTGGCTGTTGCCCGTGATGAAGTGGATGTTCGGTATGACGGGGGCAGTGATTTGCTGCATTATGTCTGTGACAAAGGTCGGGCCGGGATTGTGCAGGCCGGCATATTCCTGAATCCACATGTCGAAGCTAAAAACTTGAGTTTGGGGAGAATGCGCCAGTACCTGGGCCATTGACCATCCCAGGCGAGTTCCGATCTCAAGGTAATGTCGAGGCTGAATGATGCGGCTCAACACATTGAGCGCTATTCGAATGTCCCAGAAGTCAGGGGAAATGCCGATGATTCGCTGATCAAGAAGGGGGCGCAGCGTTCCACGGAAAGCCTGATCCTGCATTTGCGGAACTTTGAGCAGTATGGTCAAAACATCTAGGGGGATATCCTGGTTTGTGAGCAGGTCCTTAATGGCATCGACGCGATTCGATACTTCTATTGAGCCGCCTGTATTCGCCGGATACTGGGCGCGCTGCCGGTACTCATCAAGCATGGAGTCGGCGATTCGGCGTTGATCGCGTTCGAAGTCGCTTATTGTTTGCTGTAATTGCACAATTTCTGATCCCAGATGGGCAATTTTTTGCCTCTGTTGATTCCACATCTCAGTGACTTCGTCCAGAGCGGCTTCGGCTTGCACACGCTGGCGATATGTGGTCAGACCTATTTTGGGAAGCAGACGGTTGCCCAAGAAACGCCCGACACGGAACCAAAACATGCGGGCACCGGCTTTGTTGAAGTGGAAAGCCAATGGGTTGACAGCGTGTTGAGAGTGTTTGATTGCTTGGGGATCAGTGCCGGCAGCCTCGTGAAACACGCGCAGGTAGTCCTGGGCGATATGTTCCCAGGTTCGACCAGCGACCAGATCAAAGGCTTTTTGAGCACGTTGAGTGGTTTGGACGGGGTCTGTGGAGAGTTCGAGAACAGCGCGTGCCAGATCCGATGGGCTGCCGGCTTGGAAGTGAAGGCCGTAGACCTTTTCCGTACCGAGGCGCTCGGTGAACTGTGGGATGTCACTGTAGATGGCAGGTGAACGGGCATAAAAGGTTTCGAACAGCGTCCCACTTAATCCTGCTTCGGACTGTGAGGCGGCGATGCTGGCTGTAGCACCCGCATACAGGCCGCCGATCAGATCATCCTCGACTTTACCCAGAAAGAAAATGTCCTGGCCGGGCTTGAAATTGGCTTCACGGATGGCTTGCTGAACGGATGTGATGTAGGGGTCATTCGAAGTGTTTGCGGGATCAAAGGCTTCTGTGCCCAGCCCTGCTACCACCAGTGGGGCGACAGCCGATGGATTCTGCTGGCGAGCGATGGCAAGACCCCGAATGATGGTGAGTAGGTCTTTAGATGGACTGGAGCAGTGAAATGCCAGGAAATAACGAGGAGGCAGGTGACAGCGCTGCCGTGCTGCCGCTACGGCCTCAGATGTAGTCACGAAGTTGTCCGGCAGGAAATCTCCGAGATAGATGGTGCGGGATTTTTCGTCGGGGAAGCCGTAACGCTGGCGGGCGTAGCCGCGTGTGGCATCTGAAGAGAAGATAAGCCGGCTCGCAAAGGTGGCGAAGACCCTCATTTCATAACGATATCCATCTCCCCAGAAACCCTGCCAATTCAAGGTGTCGAAGGCTAGATCATGGATCGTCGGAATGAAGTGATACGGGCTGTTCCGAAGAACTGAATAGTTCAGTCGCAGCGAATACCACGGATGTGGAAGCCAGACGACATCGCCTGGCTGTGCGAACTTCTGCAACTGCCGGTAAAACAGGATACCCGCTTCAGATAAGTATTGGAGCCGCCAGGTCGGGCTTGGGATATCCATCAAGTCGGGTACAAGCGCTGTAAAACGGTTGTCCGGCCATCGAATGGACGCGCCCAGCTCATTATAGTGCTGACTCAAGACATGGATGTCCCAGCCTTCAGAAGCGGCAGTCTGGATGAGCGCCGGCACAAGTCGTTCGACGAGCCTATGGACTCCGCCTCGGCCAATGACGGGGGCATAGACGATGAGTCGCCTCGATTTCACAGCTCTTGTCCTTGTTCTGGTACGCCGATCTGAATCATAGACATATGCGATCCCGGCGTGTAAGTGAGGTCACCTTGGGGGGCAAAGTAATGGTGTTCTGGGTCTTGGCGCGGGCCGACTGAGAAGAAACGTGGGGTCGTGTCGCGCCAGGTTGCCAAGGGGAGCAGCGCCACTGGGTTGGATGCGCCGACCCATACACCCAGTTGGCGCGGCCTCAGCTTCATAGACGGAAAGACGGCTTCAAGGATGATGTCACCGCTCCAGTGATCGCGATCCTCAAGCAGTTGATTGTCACAGGCGGTGATTACGGCTCGGGATTCGATGTCGATGATCCCAATGACGAGTCTGAATCGGGGAATGGCTTCGGCAAGGCGCAGGTGGCAGCGGATCACGATATCCTCACCGAAACTGAACTGGCTTTGAGTCCGACCTTTCCGGTTCAGAATATTCACCTGGAGAATGGAAACTCGGGGATCAAAGACTTGTTTGTGAACTGAAACCCCATCTGTCATTTCTCCGAGCAAGCCTATATTCGGTAAGGCTGGGTTTGGCGCCGCGGCTGACATGAGCTGCTGCTGGTGATTCGTATAGGCTGTGATGACCTCCGAGGAGCGGCCATCCGCGCGTACCTGCCCGTGATCAAGCCAGATGGTTCGCTCGCAGAGTTTTTCAACTGAGGCGAGATCGTGCGATACAAACACCAGCGTCCCTTTACGGATGAATTCCTGAATGGCGCTGGTTGCCTTCACTGAAAAACTGTAGTCGCCGACAGCCAGCACTTCATCAAGTAAGATGATTTCGGGTTCCATGTGAATCGCAGTCGCGAAGCCCAGCCGAGCCAACATGCCAGAGGAGTAGCGTTTGATCGGCACGTTGATGTATTCTCCGATGTCGGCGAAAGCAATAATTTGTTCAATCCGGTCTTTGGTCTGGGTTCGGCTCAGACCCATTAGGGTGCAGTTTAGGAAGAGGTTTTCATAGCCGGTCATTTCTTGATGAAAGCCTGCCCCAAGGGCGAGGAGCGGCGCGATCCGCCCCTTGACCCGGATTTCACCTTTTGTCGGGAGCGATATGCCTGCCAGCAGCCGCAGGAGGGTGGTTTTGCCAGAGCCGTTATGCCCGATGAGGCCTAACGATTGGCCTTCGCCCAGTTCAAAGTTCACATCTTGTAAGACGAAACGGCGTTCCAAACGGGTAGTTGGCCGATTCACCGCTTGAGTTCGCCTCAGGGCTTGCAGTGCATCCTGAAGAATGGTACGAACCCGCAGCGTACCAATGGTGTCGTACTGCTTGTAGACATTCCTGACCTGGATGACATTCCCCATGATCTTTAGCGCCAACCGGTTGGGATTAGAGTGTATCTGCAAAGCGCCATTCAGCGCGTTTGAAGAAGGTGTAACCCGCGGCTAAGACAACCACTGCGAGGACTGCAATCAGCAGCATTTCCCTCCCAAAACTGAAGCGGCCAAAAAGAATAGTTTCTTGATAAGCTGCAAAAATGATGCCCAGCGGATTGATTAGATACAGGGCGCGAATCTGCTCTGGAACGATGTTCAACGGGTACAGTACCGGACTCAGATACAGAAGGAGTTGGAGTAGGATTGGTAAAATCTGAAACAGGTCGCGAATGTAGGAAGAGATGCCAGCCAAAAAGAAAGCTAATCCAAGGGCAAGGCAGCCATGAATGACCAGAACAGGAACAGCAAGCAGTGCGTAGGGGGTGACCGGCTGCTGGTAGACCAGGAAGGTTAGGGCGATGATGATAAGGCCAATGATTAGGTCTACCAATGCTTCCGCTGCAACGGCAATCGGCAAGAATTCACGCGGGAAGCTGACCCGAGTGACAATGTCCAGGCTAGTCACAACAGAAGCTGCTCCGCTGACCACAATTCTTTGCCAGAAATTCCAAAGCACTAAGCTGGTTACGACAAACACCGGATAGGCAACTGGCTCAGTTGAAACGCGGGCAATGACCGAGAATACCAGAATATACACCAGACTGGAGAGGAGCGGCTGCAAGACCGCCCATAAGGGGCCGACGGTGGTCTGGCTGTAGCGGGTGACGAGGCCACGTCGGAGCCAATAGACGAAGAAAGCCCGGTATCCCAGAGCATATCGAATATGCTCCAAGAGATTGCGCTGGATGCGATTGTCACGGGCTTCGTAGATGGATGTAGGGTCGGGCATAGTAACTTCTGGGATGGTTCCCCTTCGTTCAGGCGGACATCATATCATAGAGAGGTACTGAAAGACTATGGCAGCCAGCGGCCGAGGCGGGACTGCCGGAATACCAGACCGATCCCTGTGCGGCTTGGGCGCAGTCGGCGCTGTTTCACTGCGCCCCGGATATACCTGCTGGACAGCCACCATAGATCACTGAGCAGATTAAATGCCTTGCGCATCACGGGAAAATGACGCAGGTTGAATGTATGTGAGGATGATGGCGCGGCGGGGAGAACCGTTATGGATAGTGAATTCGCAGGCGGTTGAGTAGGCCTTGCGTCCACGACATTCGGAATGAACAACTTTTCCCATTCACTACGAACGTAATCCGGCATAAAAGTGCTGGGGATCGTCTGCTGTGCTTGGCGAACCTGATTGATGAATTTTGCATCTCCGGTCATGAGCTGCTCAATCTGTTCCTTCGCTTCCGCATAGCTCCTCGCGCTGCCGGCAGGAGTTCCACCTCCAGCTAGTTCATGGACGAGGCCACCGTGCAGGTAGATGATGGGCATTCCTACGAAAGCTGCTTCGATGGGGTGATATTGGATGTGACGCGGTTCCTGACCTGGATAGAACAGAACACGCATCGTTTGAAGGTAATCATGGTAGCGTTCGTTTGGCACATAGCCGACGACGTTAGAGTCCTCCACGGGAATCTCCTGACGACCGACGATGACATGCGGAATGGCTCCCAGATTAGCCTTAAATGCAGCGTACTGAGGGCCGTGGTAGTGGGGATCAGTGCGGATAGAAGGACAGATGAACAATATCCGGGGATCACTGCCAATCCAGGTTCCCTGAAGACGTAGAATTCGTTCTGGTAGGCTGATTGGCAGTACGATGGCCCGCTCGGCGAAAACATCGACTTCGTAGGCTGCAACCGAGCGGTAGAACGGCGCGAACCAGAACCGGTCGGCTGCGCGCAAGATTCCTTCCAAAATATCCCGGTTTTCACGCCGGGCGTAATACACCCCGTAGCTTAAATTGCCAGGAAAACCAAAAGCTCGCAGAACAATCTTGCCGTGGAAGTGATGAACGATCTTTCGCAGCAGGGGGGGGTATTGTGAGCAGATGACAACCTCGAAATAGTCGTTTAGCAGGGCAGCGATTTCGGAGGTCAGCGGTTCTTCATAGAAACGGAAGTGGTTGAGCTTATTCAATACCGCAGCCGGCAATGTAGAGAATTGGTCGTCACTATAGTCGGTGGACTGATTACGGAAATCATGGCTCAATAGTTCAGGCAGCAGTTTGCTGGTGTAGACTTCTAAACCCAGGCTACGCAGCACAGGGAGTTCAACTTCACGCAGGGTGGTGTGGTTGAGAAGCCAGGCCATGCGTGTCAATACATACTCTCCGTCTCAAGGGGGTTTAGTCGAGTGCTCCAGACTCTATCGAAATTCGGTCTACCTTCCCAGATGGAATCCTAATGGGGCTGTTTCCCGAAATGGTAGGGGATCATTTACCTAGTGCAGCGACCCATGAATTCTGCGTAACCTTTTAAGCAGCATCACGGTAAAGTACATGAATCGTGAGATTGCGAGTCTCAACGCTGTTTTCCCACTAATCCGGTGATAATGGTGGAAGATTCATCTCGATCGGTCACTCTCGCGCGTCCAGATATCGGTCTGGCGTTTGGCGTTGGATAGGTTTTGGAGGTCTTATGCGTTCGGCGCAGCAGTTTGCTTCTGTGAATATTCTGAGGCACACCTTGAGACTGATTCTGGTACTGAGTCTTTTGCTGGCGATTGGGATGACGTCGGCGCAGGAGATGACACCAGAACCGACTCAGCCTAGCGATCAACCAACTGAGACTCCGACTGAGGTAGGTATTACGCCGACAGCTGTGCCGACTGAAACTCCAACGGAAGTTCCGGTTGATGTGCCTACTGAGGTTCCTACAGAGATAGTGCCTACTGTTGAGCCAACCGCTGAATCGACCAACGAGCCAATCGTCGAATCCACTGTTGAGCCAACCCAGGTTGGTGCGACTCCGGTTCCAACAGATATTGTTCCGACGCCTATCTCTCAGCCCGACCAATTCATTGAAGACTTCCAGGACAATGAGACATCAGGTTGGATTCTTACCTCCAATTGGGCGATTCTAACCGAAAACGCCAATGCATTCTTGAGCGCTGCTTTGCCGCAGGAAAGTGCAGTACTCCAGGCCGTGAACTGGCCATATTTCAGCCTGGTGTTCCGCGTTCGGGTTGATGAAGGAGCCATTGGCCGTGTGGCATTTTCATCAGCCGGACATTCCTTCGTTATTGCCCTGACTGCTGACGGTTCGGTCAGTCTGTATCAAGACTCTGTGCTGGTAGGTCAGTCTGCTGGCGCCGCCACCGATCCGAATCAACCCTTTACGCCTGTATGGCGAACCGTGCAAATTCTTGCGCCGGGGTATGTGGTGGCTGTTAAGGTTGACGAGTTTACGCCGGTTTCGGTGACGGATTTGTCAGCGGATGGTGGAAGCGGTTTGAGCTTTGGAACGACTCCGGAGAGCAACGGCGCTGTTGCATTTGATGATATCGTAGTTGCACGGCTGGATGCTCCTCCGCCAACGCCAGTTGTCGAGCCAACGGTGGTTGAACCTACACTTGAACCGACGGTTGAGATTGTTCCTGAACTGACCGCCGAAGCGACTCTCGAAGTAATACCTGAGGAAACGCCTGAGCAGACGCCGGAAGCTACGAGTGAAGCCACCATAGAGGCTACTGCGGAAGTGGCGCCCGCAACACTAACTGCTGAGTCCCTACAGAAGCTGCCCGTTCCACTTCAAGAACTGCTCATGCATTTGGTGAATGGTGATGCCGCTGCTGTAAATGCGTCGGCGGCGACCAACTATATCACGCTGGATGAACAAGGCCGTTTGGAAGTGATCCTATGGATGCGGTCGGAATCGGATGCGGCACTGGTTGCGGCTGAAGTGCAAACGACTGGGGGTATTATCCGCGATTCCTTCAGCATTCGTTTGACGGTCCAGGTGACGCCAGAGCAGCTCCTGGCGTTGGCGAATCGTCCAGAGGTTAATTTGATCGAACTGCCGTCACGGGCGGTTTCTACGGCCAGCCAGAACGGATTCATTGCCGGCCCGCTGCAAGCGCCAACTGGCTCAACGGCGACCGCAGGCATGGATGTGATTGGCGCATCAGCCTGGCATTTGGCGAGTACGCCTGTGCTGGGTTCCGGTGTGGATATCGTTGTGATCGACACAGGATTCAATGCTCCCTTTACGGCAGAACATAACTGCGTCCCCATTAAGTCAGTTGTGTTTGGCGGCCCCACGTTGGGTACGGACACCGACCATGGTATGCGGGTCGTGGAAGTGCTTTGCGATGTTGCTCCTAATTCGGCTGTGTACCTGTACAAGGCTACCAATGCGACTGGATTGGCGTCAGCCATCAACACAGCGGTCGTTAATGGTATAGAGGTGATTCTGATTACGATGGACCTGGGCGCATCGGTTAGCCCTGGAGATGGGACGGGGGGCGGTGCACTTTACGGGATTGATAATGTATATACCGCAATCACCAATGCGCGTAGCGCGGGGCGAACGGTCATTGTCAGCGCTGGGAACAACCGTGGTCGCTATGTGACTCTCAACTGGAATGGGACGAATTCCAGCGTGCCGATGCAGATTTTTGCTGGGGACACAATTCACGTCAGTTGGAATGACTGGTCGGATACACTGAACGGCCCGACTTTGGAAAACTTCGGCCTGAGTCTGAGCGGAGACCTAAATCAGTCAATTCGTACAGGTGGCTCGCCGCGCGTTGGCCCCCCTCGCCAAACTTATACTGTTCCTGCGGGGACATGTGTGAGTGGCTGCAATGTCAATATGGCTGTTAATGGTTTTGTAGGTGATCCAGGGAATGTGATTGTTCAGATTCAAGTCGCTGGGCAGGGTACGATCAACGAAGCAGGAATTACAGGATCGCCGGTGCTGACTTCCGCTGGGAATATTGGGCGTCCCGCGGACTCGCCAGATGCGATTGCAGTTGGTGCGGTGTGCACAGACTATTTTGGGCGCTTCCCACTGGATACGAACAGCGCCAACGGGCCGGTATTTGGGACTGGTGGTGGTGCGCCATCGGTGACAGGGCCGTTCCTGCGTGACCAAGTCAAGCCAGACTTGGTAGGGCCGTCTCATGTCTCGGTCTCTGGTTTGGCGGCGAACCCATCTGACTGTTTCGATGGTTCGGGTTTCAACGGCACGTCGGCCGCCGCCGCCCACGTTGCTGGCATGGTTGCGTTGATGATCTCGAACACCAATTCAGGAATGGCGGCATTTGACAGCGCCAACAGTTTGGGCGTTGACGCCATCCAGAACTATCTCCAGACGCGGGCGATTGATCTGCCCTTCTTTGACTTTTCCAGCGCACCGCAGGGTATGGAGTCTACGTCGATTCTGAGTGACAGCTTCGACATGACCTATGGTGCAGGTTTAGCCACATTGGGCAGCCCGACGTTCAATCTGGCGAATTCTATTAACCCTCAGACTGCCGCAGATACACTCCCGGCAGCTTGTGATGCCACTCCGATCTATGTCGGTCAAGCGGCTCCTTCACTTCCCCAGTCTGGCACATTGGCAAATCCCTACGTCAGTTTGCAGTACGCGCTGCGGCAGTCCACCAGCAACGACTGTGTGGTCGTGATGCCAGGGGAGTACACAGCCCCAATCTACATTCCGCAGGCGGCAAATGCCCCTGTAGTGCTGTCCTACGAGAGCGCAACCAGCTTTGCCTCTTCCGCCAGCAATTTCTGGATCGTCAACAACTACAACCTGGAAGCTGGTATTGCCATCAAGAACAATGACATCGTGTTTGATGGTTTTACAATCAATCCTGGTGATGTCTACAAAGTGATCCCCGGTTCGAAGGATGCAACCCCGATGTTGATTTTCGAAAGCAGCGGGACAGTCATTCGGAACAGCCTTTTTACCGGCTTCAAATCGGCGCTGTTGGTAAGTGACGGTTCGGGTGTGCAGATCACTGGGAACAGCTTCTTAAACTTTGCGATCCCGTCAACCAACACGCCGTTCGGTCCGCAGCCCATTGCAAACACTGCCGTTCTTTCGATCAGGGGCAGTGCTGCGCCTGCACAGGTCAACATAGTTTCTAACAACCTGTTCCAGGGGGCCAATATTGTCAACTTCCCGATTCAGACATCGGGCTGGGTTTCGGCGGTCATCAGTGTCCGTACTTCCGCAGTGGATGTCGTCAGGAATCGCTTTAACACGAATACGAGCGCTACGCTGATCGGTGTCAATCAATGGGTTGAGCTGGGTGAAGTGACCAAGATCACCAGCGAAATACGGGTCGTGGGCAACTTGATGACCTCTAACACGATCAATGGCCCGCTGCTGCACCTGTATCAAGCTCCGAATCTGCGCTTTGTCAACAACACCGTTCTCAACAACTCCATGAGTGGTGGCACGGACTTTGACGCCTTTTTCCTTTATGGTTTTCCCGGTCAATCAAGCCTCCCACAGCTCAGTGACCGCCGGGTGGAGATTCATAACAATCTCTTCTACGGGAATGGGGAAGTATTCCGTGGGTTGATCTACCAGCAGTTGGCTGGTGGAGGGTTCATTGCCTGTACCTCCATCAATGGCGGCATCCCGATCCGAAACAACTGGTTCGTGCCGCTTGAACTGTCAACGACGAAAGCAGGTGTTTGCCAGAATACTGCTCAGAATACCTACATAGCCAACTCAGTGGTGGATGCCATCACCCCTGCGACTGAGGCGAGTGTGTTCTTCACAACGCTCGCGGATGCGGCCAATCCCTATCGGCTTCGCCCGATTACCTCACCGGTACCTGGTTTCGTTGGTGGGATAAACACGGGCGACAATCAAGCGTTGATTGACATCTATGGTGATCCGGGGTATCTGAATCAGCTTGATCTACGTTTCGCAGAGCGGGTGCGAGCGGGTGCAAATGCCAATCAACTGCCACCTCCTACGGTGGTCGATATTGGCGCTTACGAACTTGAAGTGCCATCCGCACCGACGGCGATCAGTCCTTCGCCAGTCAACATTGTGGAAGATTCGACGAATGCGGTGAGTTTCACCCTGACAGCCACAGGGGGATACGTCCAAACATTTGCGTTAGGTTCGCCACTGCCAGGCAACTACGATACCGATCCAAACAATGCGTGTGGTGGTCAGCCTGTCCGTTTTACCCCGCCGAATGTGGTGACTTACTGCCCACCCGCCAACTTTAACACGCAGTCGCCGACGAATGCGCCGATTGTGATTCCGTTCACGGTTTCTGATCCGATCTTTTATCCGGGGCAGGTCAGCCAGGGAACCATTACGCTGAATATCCAGGCGGTGAACGATGGTTCACCAACCGCGGCCAGTTTCCGGCTTCTGACGGACTATGTCACTCCATTGACACAGCAGCTTCTTCCGACCTACCGGTTGGGGAACTTTGAGCTGATTGGGGCTGCATCCGGTGTGGACTATCCATTCACCTATACATTCACCGGAAGAGACAACTCGCTCGTAGGCGCAAATAACGATTTGCTGAGGGGGTGTCCGACCTGTGACAGTACTGAGACTGTATTGACGAATGCCTTCAACGAGGCTAGCACGAATGGCGGCGTTCTAACGATTAATCCAGTTCCGGGCCAGCAGGGGGCGTATCGCTTCTTCTACCAGATTGCCGACCGTGATGGCGATTCGGCGACAGGTACAATCACTCTGGTTGTGCTGCCTAGTCTAGCGAAGGAAGGCAGCTATGACGATGCCAGTTTGTATTTGACCTATTCTGGAACGGGTTGGACTCCGTCGTTCACGACTACTGCATCGAACAACACGCTGCATACGACCACTGTCGCGACGGATGGGTTCGAGTTTCCATTCAATGGCGCAGCAGTTCGCCTGAATCTGATTGGTTCTAATACAGGTACTGCGGCAACCAATACCCTGTCGGTTCGTTTCCGGCTTGATCTGGGGTCTGGCGTTTCGCCACAGTTAACCTATGCTCAGGCGCAAACGGCTTTGAGTGGACAGGGATATACACTGACCTGTACCAACTCGTTGAATAACCAACCACCGGATGCCGGTTCGAATATCGTCAACTTCAGCACCACTGGCGCGGCCTACAGCCTCCTGTGTACAGGGCTGCCCTCGGATCAAGCCAGTGCTATTGTGTTGACCAGTAATCTGAACGGCGCGGCGTTTACAGTGGACAGCATGGATGTCGCCTCTGGTGTTCTGCAAGCAGGCAAGTCATATCAAGAAACCAGTGCGAATTTCACTTATTCGGGTGTTTGGACAGCGGCATCTGGTACAGGGCCGTTGGGCGGAGCGCACCGCTATACCAATGATCCGAATGGCCGGGTGACGTTCCGAGTGGACAGCAGTGTCGGTCGGTTGGTCTTCTACCGTACCCTGTTCTCAATCTACGGAAGCACTGAGATTCGGGTGGACGGTACGCTGGTGGCGACCATGAATAACACCAGCTCGACGTTACAATGGGGACAGCCCTACTTGTTGAATCTCACACCGGGTGACCACGTCATCGAACTGAGAAATGTGGGGACGACCTACAGTAACGTAGACCAGATCGACGCATTGCCTCCTGCGCAGGCGCTTGGGCCAGGGGTCTACCAGGAAAACAATCTCAATTTTATCTACACTGGTAACTGGATCACGGCGGCAGGCGCAGGGCCGTTGGGTGGAGCACACCGCTATACCAATGACCCCAATGGGCGTATGAGCTTCAGGGTGGCAAGCGGAGTTGAGCGTATCATCTTCTACCGTACAACGTTCAGCATTTATGGCAGCACGGGAATCTACCTGAATGGCAGCAGCACTCCAGTAGCGGTCATGAACAATACAAGTTCAACGTTATTGTGGGGACAGCCGTTCGTGCTGACCCTGCCAGCAGGCACGACGACGGTGGAACTGCGGAACGTTGGGACAAACTACAGCAACGTCGATCAAATCGAGCTGCTCGGCACAACTCAACCTTTGGGACCGGGTATCTATCAGGAAAGTGAGATCAACTTCACTTACACCGGTACATGGGTTACCGCAGCAGGCACAGGGCCATTGGGCGGTGCGCACCGTTACACGAATGATCCCAATGGGCGCATGAGTTTCAAGGTTACGAGCGCGGTTGAGCGGGTGATATTCTACCGGACGACCTTCTCCATCTATGGCAGCACGGAGATTTACCTAAACGGCGCTTCTGTTCCCACGGCGACGATGAACAACAACAGCGCCACGCTCTTGTGGGGACAGCCGTTTGTGCTGACTCTGCCGCCAGGGACGACGACAGTCGAGCTGCGGAACGTGGGGACGAACTACAGTAACGTTGATCAGATCGAGCTGCTGGGCACAACTCAGCCGTTGGATGTGGGAACGTACCAGGAGAATGAGATCAACTTCAGTTACAGCGGTGTTTGGACAACTGCGGCAGGCACAGGGCCATTGGGCGGCGCGCATCGCTATACCAATGATCCGAATGGCCGGATGACCTTCAAGGTTACCAGCAATGTGCAGCGGGTGGTCTTCTTCCGAACGACCTTCACAATCTATGGCAGCACAGAAATCTACCTGAATGGCAGCACGACCGCAGCAGCAACAATGAATAACAACAGTGCGACGCTGCTGTGGGGACAGCCGTTCGTGCTGACGCTGCCGCCAGGGACGACGACGATCCAACTCAAAAACGTGGGGACGAACTACAGCAACGTCGATCAGATCGTGCTGCTGTCCTCAAGCACCGCATTAGGTCCTGGATCATATCAGGAAAATTATCCTGATCTTCAGTATACGGGCGTGTGGACGACAGCGGCGGGAAGTGGGCCGCTGGGTGGAGCGCACAGGATTACCAACGATGCAAGTGGACGGATGAGCTTCAGTGTAACGAGTGCAGTCGGCCGGATCATCTTCTACCGGACGATGTTCTCGATGTACGGGA
>DAOUCY010000084.1:0-2488 GCA_034431625.1 Anaerolineae bacterium
TAGAATGACGATAGTCATTCCCATCACCTTACACGACTTGTTTCAAACAGTCGTGTTCATCGTGGTAGTTATCGGACTGCTGACGATGAAGAGAAGTTAAACACTCCTCTAAGGTAAGCCAGATGATGGCTTGAAGGGGTGGTATACCCCGGCTTCTGGTTTATCCGCATTGTATCACGTCACAGTAGCGGCATTCGTCCGTCGTTCCCCGCTGTCATCCATAGTGGCTCGTCAAAAACGTTCTGCGGCGTCATTTCTGGATGTAAGGCAAACCAGTAGCGTTCCTTGCCACCAACCTCTTCCGTGACCGTTTTGAGGCTTTCTAAGCGTTTCTGGCTAAAGGCGACGGTCAACACCCGGACACTCTTGTACCCATACCGCTTTTCATACGCTCCGGTCTGCACATAGGCTTGATAGGCACGGATTTTATCCTGAAAACGTCCGGTGGTCTCTGTGCCGCGATCTACTTCCAGGAAAAATGGTGCTTTTCCTTTGGGTGTGTGTACCGCGAAAAAGCTGTCGGGAATCAGAGAGACAAGTTGCTTGCTTCCGTTGCGCGGCTGAATGGGTACTCGGTCATAGTCACCCTTTAAGTCTGCTTCACTGCGCCATTCCAGAAGCGTATATCCGTGTGTCTGGCACGCGAGGGTCACGGCGACACGCACATCGTTGATGGCAAGGGTGTGTTCCAAAAACGGCTGCCCGACCTCATGAATCTTGCTTGTCCACCCGATGTCATCATAGCCAAGCTCACTTCGCAAAAGCTCCGCACCACGTCTATCCAGCATATAGAGCGCCGGACTGAGCATGTAACTGGCTCTGACGGTCAAAAAAACACGGGTGAGAAACCCGTGATGGTAGAGAAGCGCGAGACGGCGCTGCGATGCCGCTTTCGATGCACCGAAAAAGAGATTGTGTATCTGATCCTGACGGAGTACCCGGCACTGGTAGACGGCTTCCACGATGCGTTTATCACGCTCAGTCAAAATCATCGGCGGTGGACTTGCATCGCGCTGGTTACGCTTCCTTCGGATAGGCTGGTCGCTCATGTTGTCTCAATCTGCCGTGACGGTGTTTGAGCCGATCATTCCGCTATCTGAAAGGCTGCTCTCATTTGTATCAGCGTCATAAAACTGCGTTTGATCGTCCAGCTTCACCGTCAGTCCATACCGCTGCCGCAGCCATGCGTTTACTTCTTCACGTTTCTTTTGGGTGTATTTTGCGCGTGACCTTTCACGAACACTTGTTGCATGTTTTAATCGGTCTGTTTTCGATTCAAATTTCTGATCCATTATCAAACCTGGGTCGAGTTGCAACCGCCGGATGAACGTCGGCATATTCGCAATATCTGCAACAGCGGCAAGTTGAGGTAATGGAGTAAGAAGCGTGAATGCGGGTTGGCTCGCCCCATCACATTGCATTTTGATGACTGCCATGAACTGGTCGAGGTTCACAATATCGTCTACCTCGAACGCAGGGCGGGTGAAGGGCTGAAAAACTTGAGCATCTTTGGGGCTACAGGCAAAGATGATTGACGCGCCTGCGTTGCCAATGATCGCGTTCTGAGTCGTATCGGGAAGCTGCTCAAGATACTGGTGAGCAACCGTCAGCGACAGACCGAACTTTCGCGCTTCGGCGAACATATTGTCCAGTGAAGAGGTAACAAATCGCTGTACCTCATCAATATAGACAAAGTAGGGCGTACCGCCCTGATCGTACATGCCTGACATTTGCAGGCGGGAAATCAGCAGTGCGCCAATCAGATCGCGCTCGGTCTCTGGTACGCGCTCCTCGTCCATCTTCAGGGAAACCAAAATAATCTTCCGCTCCCGTATCATCTGCCGAAAATCAAGACTGTCTGGGTGGCACATAATGGCGGTCAGGTCAGGATTACTATAAAACGGGCTTATCCGTGTGCGGACAGGCTCGGTAATGGTGCGCTTTTCGCCGTCCTTCATGCGGTCAAACTCTTCCCAAGTGCCTCGTAGTTCGGCATCGTTAAGCTGATGAACGAGATGATTTCTGTAGGTCTGGTCAGTGAACAGCCGGACAACATCCTTCAGGGTCGCGTCAGGGTCGGCATTCAGCGTCAAGAGCGCGATTCGCAGATAATACGACAGTCGGGGGTACTGCCGTGTGGTTGGATAGATACGCTCGATACTTTGCACAATTTGCCCGACACGCACATAGCCAAGTCCACCGCGTAGAGGATTAAGCGGAGGTGGTGTGATAGTGTCTGAGAGGTCAAGCACCACAACACGTTCAATCGCATCGGGAGACATCTTTGTTTCCAGGACGTTTTGAACTAAAGAGCCATGTGGGTCAATGACAGTGACTCCGTATCCCTTGCGAATATCCTGCATGATGAGGTCGTACATGAGCGAGCTTTTGCCAACGCCTGTTTTTCCGATAATGCGGACATGGTTTTCCCGATCTTTGAGGGGCAGGTAGATCGGGAAGAGCTTGCCGCCGCTTGTGCCGTGTCCTA
>DAOUCY010000085.1:0-7338 GCA_034431625.1 Anaerolineae bacterium
CCGGCCATTCGCGGAAGGCGTGGTAAGCCTCTTCTTCGAGCGCCTGAAACGGACTTGCAGTAGTCTTTTTCGACACGGTTCATCCTCCATGTGCCTATCCTTAAGTGGTCTGGAAGCGGGTGATCTCGCCCGCCGTCGGGCGGTTGTACAGATACCAGAGACCTTCGTCCTGAATATCGAGGACATAGTGGAAGCGCGGCAGCGCGGCGATGATGTCGCGGTGCTGTTGATTGAGATGCTGGAACGCAGCATCTTCGTGGAAGACGTTCATGCCCTGCCGCTGCGAGAAGACCACCCGGATGGGGCAGTTCTCGAATACCAGCCGCGCCTTGCCAGCGAGGAAAATACTCATCTGCTGGTTCAGACCCAACTCAACAAAATGTTGCGGCAGCCTTTGATTTAGGCGATGTAGCCCGCGCTATCGAACGCTATTTACCCAACAACCCAGGTGGTTCTAAAGCCAAACCGCGCAGACAAGCGTAGGTCACTGGCTTTTTTGTATTTCTCAAAGGAGAGAAGACCGTGAGCAAGCAGAATTCCAAGAAACCCGCTTTACCGGGCAGCACCGTGACGATGGGATTGGACATCGGCTACGGCGTTGTAAAGGCAGTCACCGCCGATCAGGTGGTGATGTTCCCATCGGTCATGGGTCATGCCCGTGAGATCAAATTTCAGCAGGAGGATATGGCATGGCGGCATCCGGGCGACCAGATGACGGATGAGGATGGGGATTGGTTCGTCGGCGATCTGGCGCTGGCGCAGCTTCCACCCGGCGAACTACTCCGGTTACGTGGGCGGACAGCGAATGAGTCCACGATGGGCAATGCCTTTCGTCTGAGGCTGGCAAAGGTAGCTATTGGGAAAGTGATGCAGGGGATGTGGAACCGCGACATTGTGCATATCCGTATCGCTACGGGCCTCCCCACCGATCATATGCGGGATGCAGCGCAGTTAAAGGCTTCGCTGATTGGGCAGCACCTCATCAAAACCGATACGGCTGAACTCATCGCCAATGTGTCAGAGGTGATGGTCATGCCGCAGCCGTATGGGACGATTTATGCCAACACTTTGACGGAAAGCGGGGAAATCAATCGCCAGCATACCTATCGCCGCACAGGGGTGTGTGATGTGGGGACGTACACGGTTGATCTTGCTTTGGATGACGAGGGGGAGTTCGTAGATGCCGAAAGTGGCAGTGTCGAGAGCGGGGTGTATACCGCGCAGGAGCGCATCTCGGCGGCATTGGAACGGGATTACCGTGAGAAGATGCCCTTCAAGATTGTCGAGGAAGTTTTAAGGACTGGTATTTTCCACGCCAACGGGCAGCCGGTGGACTACAGCGAGATTGTGGAAGAAGCCCTCGCCCCACTTCGCAGTGCGACGCTGAACCTGATGAGTGAGAAGTGGCAGCGCGGCACGACGGTGGATGTGGTTTACCTGTCAGGTGGTGGCGCGGAACTGGTCGTCGAGGATGTGCGCGAAGCCTATCCGCAAACGGCACTGGTGCAGGACGCGCAGCTTGCCAACGCACGCGGGTATCTGAACTACGCCCGGTTTATCGCCCGTCAATCGTGATGGTGTAGGGGTGATGGGGTGTCGGTCAGGTGCGGACACGATTCGGACTGATTCGGACACCCTCTAAAGGAGCAAACAGTATGGCAAAGCAGAAACGAGTGACAGCGACGGTGAAAATGACCTACAGCGAGGACAGCGACCTGATCGCCTGGTGGAACAGCATCCCGCGTGGTAGCCGCAATGCGGTCATGAAAGACATGATGCGTGGGTATATCGAACACAACCGGGGCGGGTATCGTCCGATCCTGCCCAGAAACATCCCGCAGCCGTTCGATCCGGGACGTTTCACGCAGGTGTGTGACGATACCGCATGGATACGCACTGCCCTGATGGACTTGCCGGGCTATGTGGAGCGAGTCATCCAGCATGTTACTGCCAATGGCGGAGTGCAGTCCAACCACCTTTCACCCACCGGGCAGGGTGTCTTACAGAGTGAGGCAGTTTCCAACGAGGATGCAGCCCGGCGCGAAAATCGAATGAAGAAAGCGAAGTGGTAGCGATGTCCTACAGACCAGGCAAAGCAGTGCATAGCTGCGCTATGCACGTCGCTGCGTCGAGGCGCAGCGACATCGCCAGACCCCGTGTAACGGGCGTGAGTAACCAGAAGGGTTCTCACGGGGTCTGGAGCGAGCTAAATCCGCTCGCCACTCATGCGCCGTGGGGGCTGATGCAGCGGCAGTCGCCCCTGCATGAGTGCGGCGGTGCAGGAGTTCCGCCGCACTCGTGGGCATGGTTTGCCATGCCCAGAGGACGCACCCGTGATCCGGATGCGTTCCCAATCCGCATCACGTCCGTTCAGAGGCAAAACAAGGAGCAGCGACGATGAACCATCGTCAGACAGTTGCAGAAATCAGCAAACGCCTGCCGCGCCTGAAACGGCGCGACGTGGAGGAGGTGTTGGAAGTCATGGCGGAACTCTGGCTCAAAGAACTGGCACAGCCCGGTCAGACAGTGACGGTTGCCGATCTGGGCAAGCTGGTCGTCGAGGTGCAGACCGTCCACAGCGGCGGCGCAGTCGGACGGCGAACCCTCAAGCGGGTGTATGTGCGCTTCCGACCAACCGGGAAATTCCGTCAGGTGGTGCTGGATGCTTATACAAAGGAAGGAACATCGTAGTGAAGAAGAAACCCAATCCCTACAGCGAGAGGATGACCGTCAATCTGACTCCCGACCAGATGCGGCGGCTGGAGGAACTGCGGAATGTCCGCAGCCGTGTCGGGAATTTCGTCAGCAAAAACGACCTGCTGCGCGATGCGGTGAACCTGTATCTGGCAGCGCAGGAAGACCTGCCAGGGTCGCGCCGAGCCATTGCCAAAGGCATCGAGAGCAAAGTGGATGCGCTGGATACCAAAGTTGAAACGCTGACGACCATGCTGCAAGGGTTTATCGAACGGGTCACGCGCAAACGCGAGGGGTAGATGGATCGGAAGCAGATGTGTGTTGCCAACGTGCAGTACAAGAAACCGTCTGCCGACGGCGCAAAGCAGTCGAAGAACCTGCTGCGGTATCTGACCTACCGCGAAAGCCGGGATGAAAAAGCGCGGCATGTCGCCGGGCGGGAACGCTGGGTCGATCACGGGATGGGCAGTTCGGTGGGTGAAATCGTGCAGCGCTGTGACGACCTGAAGAGTGAGCATGTGTTGACCTTCAGCCTCGTCTGTAACCCCAATCCCGACCTGATAGCGATGGTCGCGCCGGAGGAACGGGAGCAGTTTGTCCGCGAATTGACCGAAAACATGATCAATGGATTCTTCGATGAGCGCGGGCTGGATACAGGCATCGAATACTCATATGTCCTTCATCACAGATTGACGGATGATCTACAAGCGCCGGGGCTGCATGACCCACATGCCCATATCGTGCTGCCGGGAACGGTGTATGACGAGGAACATGGGCAGCGCGTGCCGCTGTTCTTCAGCCGCAATCGCAAGGTCAATCACATCGACCTGCTGCATGATGTGACCGAACGGACGATGGTCACACAGATGGAACGCTACGTCGGTCCTGACTGGGAGCAGCGTTATGACGAGTTAGCTGCTGTGCGCGAACAAGAACGCGCCATCGCTGAGACAGAGCCGCATGGGGTGATGTTCGACGACAAAGGCGAAAGCTGGAATGTCTGGTGTGGTACACGGCGGACGGATGAACAGCAAACCACCGTTGGATTTTATCGCTCGTATGCAGCGCCAACGGAAGACGACCCGGATGCACTCCGATTGGAATTTCGTCCGCTGGCGACAGGACTGCCGCACGAGCAGGCAGGGTTTTTCGCGCAGGTGCTGGCACAAGAGATGAACGGCGAGATGGACAAACTACAGGAACTCGCGGGATTGATTGGCGGGATGAGTGCTGACCAGCGTGCAGCACTGATCGAGGAAATGGGTGGGTATGAGCGATCTGCGAGAGACATATCGCCCGATTTTGAACTTTGACCGAGAAAGCACACAGGGGAGAGAAGCGCCGTCGTCGCCAAACGTTTGCGCTCCAAACCCCTGTGTACCAACCTAAAAGGAATACGATGAGTATGACACAGAATGGAACTGTGAACAAGACAGATACATTAGATGTGCCAGGTGCCGGAAGGCGCGATTTCCTGAATGCGCTCTATACAGGCAGTCCCGACAACCTCTATCTCGAACTGCGCTGCATCCACCCGATCATCGGCGAGGCGCGTTCGCTGTGGGGACGCATAGGCAATAAGAGCGAACTAGCAGGGGCATTGAAACAGGCTGAGGTACTGAACCGTGAAGGCTTTGGCGTGTACTTCGCCCCCTGTTTGCGGAAGGTGAAGCAGGGCAAAGCGGATGCCGCCGCGCTCGTTCCGGCATTGTGGGTTGATATTGACTGTGATGGGAATGCCCACCAGCGCGAGGCGGGATTGAAGAAGATGCGAGGCTTTGAACCCACGCCGTCCTTCATCATTGACAGCGGCGGCGGCTGGCATGGCTACTGGCTGTTTGATGAGCCGTTCCAGCTTCAGAGTGAAACGGATAGGCAGAAAATCGCAGGCATTTTGCGTGGATTGTTCGCAGTATTAGGCGGCGATCCTGAATACGTGAAAACGGTGGCGGGTATCATGCGCCTGCCCGATTCGGTGAATACCAAACCCGAACGCGGCGGTATCGTGGTCAGCGTGGTCGAGAGCCACCCGGAACGGAAGTATCCGCTGGATACCTTTGCCTGGTTAGAGAGTCAGCCCCATGCACCGAGTTTCGACGGCTTGAAGATGGTAACGCTAAACGGGAATGGACACCACCCGCTGCCACCACGTACTGAAACTTATCTGGCATCTGGCGCGGCAGACGGTAGCCGCAACAATGAACTGTTCGCGGCAGCCTGCCAGCTGCGGGATGCAGGTTACAGTCAATCCGACGCGGAACGCGAACTCATTCCACGCCACCTTGCCAATGGCAGCAGTGAGCGCGAGGCGCTGGCAACGATCAGGAGTGCCTACAGCCGCCCGGCGCGTGATCCCATCCCGGAGCCACGACAAACCGCCTACCAGCAGGTGGAACAGCTCGTCAGCCGTTTTGGACAGCCAGAAGCAGAGCGTGAGCGTCCGACGATGGAGCAGATTAGTGCGGCTGTCACCGCCTGTGCTCATCTCAACGCCGTCGAGTGGGCAGCCGAGCGCCAGCGCCTCAAAGTGCTGTGCGGCGATGGGCTGAAAATCGCTGACCTTGACCGGCTGTACAGAGAGGCGAAGCGCGAATTAGACCGCGTTGCCTTCGCCGCCGCGCCCACAACAGAACGCTATCTCATTGCTGATGGGTGTATGGTGTTTGAGAAGCAGACCGAGCGCGGCACGAGCCGTCAGACTGTCGCCGGATGGATAGGGCGCGTGCTGGAACGCACTTCCCGCATGGATGACGATGGGCAGGTCGAACACCTGACGGTGCTGGAACTGACCTGCGGCGAGGAAACCCTGACGCTCCATGTACAGAGCGAACTCTTTGGCGACCCGAACGCCTTGCAGCGTTTTATCGCCGGACACGCTGGTGAAAACTTCACCGTCCGCGCCGGGATGATTAGTCACCTCGCCCCCGCAATTCTGGCATTGTCAGGCACATATCCGCGTCGCAAAACCTACCGCTTCATGGGCTGGACGGAGATCAACGGCAAATGGGTGTATGTTTCACCGGAAATGAGCGTCAATGCCGATGAGCAGCTTACCGAGCCGCCGGAGGTCGAGCTTGAAACCCGCCTGCGAGACTACCGCTTGTGTAGTACAGACTGGCATAGCAGCCTCGAAGCATTTAAGGCAGCCGCCGCCACACTTCCCAAACACCTCACGTCTTCATTAATCGCCTTTGCTATGCTCCCTGTCGTGCAGCGCTTCTTTCCCGCTGCCGCGACCCGCCCGGCGGTGCATCTGGTGGGAACATCCGGCAGCGGTAAATCGGAAATCGCGTCACTGCTGACCAGCTTCTATGGGCAGTTCAGCCGTGACACGCCGCCTGCCCAGTGGGGCGATACCATCAATACCGTTGAGACGTTGGGTTATCCGCTGGCTGACAGCCTGTTCTGGGTGGATGATTACAAGAGCATCTACGCTGATGAGAAGACGTTCACCCGTTTCTTGCAGTCCTACTCACGCGGGATGGGACGGGGACGCTTGACCCGTGAAGCGAAGGTACGCCATGAAAAACCCTGTCGAGGATTAATTCTCTCCACCGGGGAAACCACCATCGAGGGCGAGATGTCGGTGGTGGCGCGAATGCTGGTGCTGGAAATCCCACCCTGGGAGAAGCGCGATCCGGGTGGGCAGGCGCTGGTGCAGGCGGAACGCTTACGCGAATACCTGCCGGGCTTCACCGCCCACTTTGCATCATGGATAGCGAAGCAGCTTGAAAAGGGTGATTTCAAAGCCGATCTCGCCAACCGCTTCAGCAGCAACATGCGCGGCTATCGTGAGAAGCTCGCTGCTGAGGTTGGTGGACAGTCCAACACCGGACGGGTGATCCAAAACTGGGCGGTGCTGGTGACGGTCTACCAGATGCTTTCACGCTTCCTCACCGAGATGGACGAGGATTATCTAGTGCCCGCCTGGCAAGATGCTATTGTGGAAAGTGTCCGCACACTGCGGCAGGAACGCGCCAGCGAGATGTTCCTGAACGTTTTGGGGCAGCTTATCGGCAGCGGTCAATGCATTATCGAGCCGTCACTGCGCTCACAGGGTGATCCAGCACCGGGGCATGTGGTTGCGGGCTACCGGGATGAAAGTTTTATCTACCTGCTGCCCGATGTCGCATTGCGGGAAGTAAACAAAATCCAACCGCTCCGATTCACCGCTTATGCCATTGGCACGCAGCTCAAAGAAGACGGATTACTGCTGCCCGGCAAGACTAATCTCACAGTGCAGCGCAGTGTGCGTGGCAGTGTGATTCGATTGTGGCGTTTGAAAGGGAATGTTCTGGGTTGTGAAGACTGTGAAACCTGTGAAGACAATGATTGACGAGTCTACAACGTGACTCTGTTGAAAGCCTGTGAAGGTTGTGAACCTGTGATCACAGGCTTTTTCTTTTATGCAGCATTCACAATCATCACAGGGATCACAAGTTGTGAAGACAATTCACAGCAGTTTTCGAAAAATCTTCATATATACACCATTTCGTTTTCTACATCGAAATTAGGGTTGTGAAGGTTGTGGAGACTATGATTATGAACGGCTAATGGATAAGGCAAAAAAGTCGCTACTGGTGTAGAATAGCGACATGGCAACGAGACAATTTCAACTCACGGAAGACGAAATCAGGGCCTTTC
>DAOUCY010000086.1:0-53906 GCA_034431625.1 Anaerolineae bacterium
TTGCTTGAGGATTGGCTGACACGAGGAGAACCCATTCAGGTCACTTTCGCGCTACCACCGCCATCTTTGTTTAATTCTGTACGGTGGTGAAGTCTGGATTAGTATTTTTGACCATGGCAAGGGTATGTCCAAACAAGAGGCAAATCAGGCACAGCAGGCCTTTGAGCAAATCAACAGAGAACGATTTGAACAGCAGGGTCTTGGGCTTGGGCTGACTATAGCACGCCAACTCATCGAACTCAACGATGGTCTCTTCGAAATCAGTTCGGCAAGCGGCAAAGGAACCCAGATCACGATGGGGTTCCGCACCTCAAATGCTGTTCGGGTGTAAGACAGGAACCGAAATCCCTTATGGCTACACGAATACTTGTCATTGAAGACGAAGTTTCACTCCTTGAGGAGGTTCTGGAGTGGCTCCGCTTCGAGGGATACGATGCCGTTGGCGCAGCCAATGGTTATGAGGGCATTAACCTGGCGCTTCGGGAACCGCCTGATCTGGTCGTGTCCGATGTGATGATGCCAGAAATAGATGGATATCGAGTGCTGATCGAGCTGCGATCACACGCTGAAACGCAGCTCGTGCCGTTCATCTTCATGACCGCCCGCGTGTCACGCGGGGATGTTCGCTATGGTATGGATTTGGGCGCAGACGACTACATTACAAAGCCGTTTTCCCGCGAAGAACTGCTCAGTGCGATTCACTCTCGTCTGGCCCGGGGGGAAGTCGTCAAGGGATACGTCGAAAGTAAGATAGAAGGACTGCGACGCAACCTGATCCATACCCTCCCGCATGAACTACGAACTCCCCTAGTGGCTATTCTGGGATATGGTGACCTCCTATCGACCGATGCGGAAAGTTTCAGCCCCAGCAAGATCGCTGAGATGGGAACGATGATTTACCAGAGCGGGAAACGACTGCACGCGCTGATCGAGAACTACTTACTTTATGCCCAAATTGAGACGACCGCCCTCGACTCGGGTAAACTGCAGGCGCTTCAGGCAGTTGTCACAGATCACCCGGACAAGATCATTGCCAGCTCTTCTCAAACTACTGCAAAGGAATACCAACGCATGGGTGACCTGCACCTCCATTTGGAGCCAGGACAGGCCAGCATTTCGGACAATAATCTTGCGAAGATCACGCACGAACTCGTTGATAATGCCTTCAAATTCTCTACGAGCGGCAAGCCTGTCGCAATCGACAGCGGCATCTGCGATGGGTTTTACTGCCTGACAGTGTCCGATCAAGGACGCGGAATTTCGCCGGAGCACATCGCCAACATCGGTGCATACAACCAGTTTGAACGTTCGATCTATGAGCAGCAGGGATTGGGGCTGGGCCTCATCATCTCCAAACGGCTCACAGAGCTGCATCGCGGCCAAATGCATATTGACAGCGCCTTAGGCGCGGGAACGACCGTCCGAATCCTGCTGCCAACCGGATAGCAGTGCCCCGGCGACTACAGCCAGCGTACAGCTCCCCTGGACTCATCAAACTGAAGGCAGCCTGTCGAAAATATCGCCGAGTGAGGCGCCTTCCAATGAAGGCAGCCAGATCGTTGGCTGGTTGGTGGCAGCATTCCCCAGACCGACAGTGAAGAATCCACCTGCCCGCGCAGCGTTGATGCCAGCTTCGGCGTCCTCGAAAACGATGGCTTGGGTTGGGTAGACCCGCAGCGCCCCCGCAACCCACAGGAAGAGGTCCGGCGCGGGCTTGGCATTGACTACGCAGTAACCATCACCGATCACATCAAAGACGGACTCCATCCCCAACCGGGACATCACCAGCCGTGCATTCTTGGAGGCGGAGCCGAGGCCCAGTTTAAGGCCGCGGGCGCGGGCATCTTCAAGAAGTTGGGGGACGCCGGGCAGGAGATTGGCCGGGGTAAGTTCTTGCAGATACTCCAGATAGTAGGCATTCTTGCGATCCATCCAGTTCTGGGCGGTAGAGTCGTCAATAGGGCGGCCTTTGAGGATCGTCTTGAGACTTTCGCTGCGGGAAAGGCCGCGCAAGGCTTCGTTATCTTCCCGCGTGAAAGGGATACCTTCTTCTTCAGTCAAGCGTTTCCAGGCCAGAAAATGGTACTCGGCAGTATCGGTGATGACACCATCGAGATCGAAGATCAGGCCGCGGATTTCAGGGGGCATGATGTTCCTTTCGGGTCACGAGCTGAAAACCAGATCGTAAACACACAAAGCGAAAATCGACTGGACTGCGCAGACACAGGTATCGTTATGCGCCTGTGGTAAGGCCGTTCCATAGTAAGGCAGCGATTCAATCTAGATCAATAATATTCTTGAGAATGATGAGAATGAGAATGACCTTATGATTCTCATTTGAAGGGACAGTCTCAAACACTCAGGTATGGCATCCGTGCCTTTCCGCACCTCTACGATAGCACAAAATGAGGTGGAAAGGGTGACATTTTGTCTCTTCTTGCCAGGTAATTCTGAGATGAACATTCCCAGACGATACTCAAAAGTCAATTTCGATTAATTGCTTTCGTTTACTTTCGTGATTTTCATGTTATACTCATGTTGCACAGCAAATGCTTTCGAGTGGTCTAGTGGAAAGAACGGCTCTTGTCGTCTACACTAGAGAGAACTGACTTCATTTGAACCGCTTCTTTTTAGGACAGAATTCCGTATGGCAACTGCGGTCATCATGCCCAAGCTGGGGAACACAGTAGAGAGTTCAATCATCGTGGCCTGGAAGAAAAAGCCAGGCGACATGGTGAGCGAAGGCGAAGCGATCTGCGAGATTGAAACAGACAAGGCCACTATGGATGTCGAGAGTCCAGCAGCGGGGGTGGTGCTGGACATCTTCTTCAAAGAAGGCGATGATGTGCCCGTGCAAACGGCCATCGCCGTGGTAGGGACACCGGGTGAAAACTACGACTCGCTGCGCCCGGCTGGAAGCGCCGCGCATGTCCCCGCCTCCGTCCCTACCCCCAGCGCTGCTTCCCCTGCTCCAGCTCAACCCACCAACGGAAAAACAGCAGCACCCAACATCACGGTTGTTCCAAGTTCAGCCGCGCCATCGTTTGCAGGCGTTTCGCCGCGGGCACGAAATCTCGCTCGACGGAAAGACCTCGATCTGAGCGGCGTGCAAGGCAGCGGCCCGGGCGGGCGAATCATCGAGCGAGATGTCGTAGCCGCACTGGCTGCCAAGCCAAAGCTGACGCCGCTGGCGAAGTCGATGGTTGAAAGCGGTGACTTCGTAGTGTTGAGCGGGGGCAGCGGCCCGGGCGGGCGAATCACATCGAAGGACTTGCAGCAGGCTGCCCCTGCTCCTCAACCGCAAGCCGACGATGTGCAGATCATCCCACTTAAGGGGACACGCAAGATCATTTCCGAGCGAATGCTGAACTCGATGCAGACGACAGCGCAGCTCACGATGAATGCCTCGGCAGATGCGCGGGCGGTGCAGGAATATCGCCAGCGGCTGAAGAACAGCCCGGCAGAACTGGGCTTGCAGAAGGTCACGATCAACGATCTCGTGCTGTACGCGGTGGCGCGGACACTGCCTCATTTCCCAGATGTGAATGCGCTGTTCAACGGTGAGAGCATCGCACAGTACCGGAGCGTTCACCTGGGGTTCGCCGTGGATACGCCGCGCGGGTTGGTCGTGCCGGTAATCCGCAATGCTCACCGGCTCAGTCTAAAACAGCTTTCGCAGGAATCGAAGCGGCTGGCGGACGGCAGCCAGAGCGGGAAGATCAGCCCGGACGAACTGAGCGGCGGGACGTTCACAGTGACGAACCTGGGCAGCCTGGGGATCGAGACATTCACGCCAATCCTGAATCCGCCGCAGGTAGCCATTCTGGGCGTAGGCAGCATCAACCTGAAAGCGGTGGAAGGCGATGAAGGGGTGGAATTCATTCCGCATCTGACGCTTTCGCTGACGATCAACCATCAGGTGGTAGACGGCGCGCCGGGAGCACGCTTTTTACAGGCACTCAGCCGTAATCTGGCGCAGGTCGATCTGCTGCTGGCGGTGTAACTTGTCCCCCTGGCTCCCTCTCTAGGCGGAGAGGGAGAAAGTACGAAATAACATCAGACGGATAGAACCCAACCAGAAGGACTCGTTTTCATGACCAAGATAATTCCAATTCTGCCGGATGAAGTCCGCAAGCGGACAGTCATCAAAAGCGCCGATATTCCGGTGAATGCCTACGTACCCGATCCTGCGGCGGAAGCGGCCAAGTATGGGCGCGAGGCGCTGGTGCGGATATACCGAGACATGGTGTACATCCGCGAATTCGAAACCATGCTCGACCGGATCAAGAAGGAGGGCGTCTACGAAGGTATCGAGTACAACCACAAGGGGCCAGCGCACCTGTCGATTGGGCAGGAAGCGGCAGTGGTTGGGCAGGCATTCCACCTGACGCCGGATGATTTCATCTTCGGGTCGCACCGGAGCCACGGCGAAATCTTGGCGAAGAGTCTGGCATCCATCCAGCAGATGAGCGATGCGGAACTGCTTCAGATCATGGAGCAGTACATGGATGGCAAGGCACTGCGAATCGTAGAGCAGTTTTCGCATGGGAGCGTCAAGGACCTGGCGCTGGATTATGTGCTGTATGGAACGATTGCGGAAATCTTCGGACGGGCAACGGGCTTCAACAAGGGGATGGGCGGTTCGATGCACGCCTTCTTCCCCCCGCTGGGGGTGATGCCCAACAATGCGATTGTAGGCGGCTCGGCAGACATCGCGGTGGGAGCGGCGCTGTTCAAGCGGGTGAACCGCAAACCCGGCATCGTGATTGCCAACATCGGGGACGCCTCCATGGGCTGCGGGCCGGTCTGGGAAGCGATGATGTTCGCGGCCATGGACCAATACCACACGCTGTGGAAAGCCGAACTGGGCGGCGCTCCGCCGATCCTATTCAACTTCATGAACAACTTCTACGGGATGGGCGGACAGACACTCGGCGAAACAATGGGCTTCGGCATATTGGCGCGGGTTGGATTGGGCGTCAACGAAGAAGCAATGCACGCGGAACGGGTAGATGGATATAACCCGCTGGCGGTGGCGGACGCAATTGAGCGGAAGAAGCGCATCCTTCTGGATGGGGACGGGCCGGTTCTGCTCGATACGGTGACATACCGGTTTACGGGGCACTCACCATCGGACGCATCCTCCTACCGCGACAAATCGGAAATCGATATGTGGCGGGCACAGGACTCGCTGGTGGCTTACGGCAGCTACCTGAAGGAAAACCAGCACGCCGATGACGCGACGCTGGAAGGATTCCAGGGCGACATCCGTTCACGGCTGGTGCGGGTACTGAAAGCGGCAGTATCGCTGGAGATTTCGCCGCGGCTCAGCATCCGGTCGGATGAAATCGGCCAGATGATGTTCTCCAACCAGTTCAAGGAACGGCTGGCGGATGGCGAACCGGAGGTGCTGATCCCGAAAGACGAGAGCCGCCTGAAGACGACTTATGCCAAACACCGCTTCGGCCTGAAGGATGGCAAACCGCTGCCCAAGCTGCAAACACTGACCTACGCCGAGGCGCTGTATGAGGCGATGATGCACCGCTTCTATGAAGACCCGACGATGGTAGCCTATGGCGAGGAAAACCGTGACTGGGGCGGCGCGTTCGGGGTATATCGTGGGCTGACCGAGTGTCTGCCGTATCACCGGCTGTTCAATTCGCCAATCTCCGAGGCCGCAATTGTGGGAACGGCGGTTGGGTATGCGATGTGCGGCGGCCGCGTGGTGGCGGAATTGATGTACTGCGATTTTATGGGCCGGGCGGGGGATGAAATCTTCAACCAGATGGCTAAGTGGCAGGCGATGTCCGCCAATGTGCTGCAAATGCCACTGGTGCTGCGCGTGTCGGTGGGGTCAAAGTACGGAGCACAGCATTCGCAAGACTGGACTTCGATCTGCGCGCACATCCCTGGATTGAAGGTGATGTTTCCGGCGACACCTTATGACGCAAAGGGAATGCTCAATCTAGCCCTACGGGGGACGGACCCGGTGGTGTTCTTCGAAAGCCAGCGGCTGTACCCTGAACCGGAAATCCTGGTCGAGGGAGGTGTACCTATCGATTATTACGAAGTGGAGATGGGTGAACCGGCGATCCGGCGGACGGGCAGTGACCTCACCATCGTGACGGTGGGCGCGACGCTGTACAAAGCGCTGGAAGCAGCCGATGAACTGCAAAGCCGCTACAACCTCTCCACCGAGGTGATCGATGCGCGATTCATTAACCCACTGAACTATGCCAAGATCGTTGAATCGGTACGGAAGACCGGCAAGGTGCTGCTGGCTTCGGACGCCTGCGAGCGCGGGTCGTTCCTGCACACGATGGCCTCGAACATCAGCCAACTGGCGTTCGATCACCTAGACGCGCCTGTGACCGTGGTCGGGGCGCGGAACTGGATCACCCCGCCGGCGGAATTGGAAGAGGTGTTCTTCCCACAGAAGGAATGGATTCTGGATACCATTCATGAGCGGATGCTGCCGCTGCCGGGGCATCAGGTGACGACGGCGCAGGGTACGGATGAAATCCTGACCCGCAACCAGATGGGAATCTAGCGGTGGGGGGCACGAACAGCATTCCTCGGTTCCCGCGCGTCCATCTGGCGGTGGACAACTGCTTCGCCAGCAAACGCTGGACGGCGCCGCTGGAGTGGATGCGAATCGCACAAGAAGCAGGGCTGAAGTATGTCGAGGCGAGTGCGGATAACGAGTGCGATCCGCTGTACACGCCGCCGGAATCGCTGGCAAGCTGGATCGAGGCGGTGAAGCGGGCGTCAGAGCAAACGGGAGTCCGGGTTAGCACGCTCTACTCGGGCCATGGGAGCTATGCCACATTGGGACTGGCCCATCCTGATGAACGGGTGCGGGAACACATGCACCGGCGGTGGCTGGAGCCGATGATCGCCAGCGCCGCGTCGCTCCAGGCTGGTCTGGGCTTTTTCTGCCACGCTTTCCCGCAGCCGGTGCTGGCTGATCCGGCGGTTTATGCAAAAGCAGAAGCGGACTTGTTCCGGCGGCTGGCGGAACTGGCAGCCACCGGGCAGCAGGCGGGATTGAGCAGCTTGTCGGTGGAGCAAATGTACACACCGCACCAAATCCCCTGGACGATCCGAGGAGCGGAGCGCCTGCTCCAAGCGGTTTACGAACAGGGCCGAGCGCCGTTCTACATCACACTGGACACTGGGCATCAGGTCGGCCAAAAGCACTACCAGAAGCCAAGCCGAGCACAAATCGAGGCCGTGGTGAACGCGCGACGGCGGGGCGATGATCTGCCGGATGTCTGGTTAGGGCCGGTCGAGATTGCGCCAGACTGCCAGGCTGCGGATGCCGTAGACGTATGGCAGCAGCGGATTGAAGCACGGCCCTATCTGTTCGCGGAAGCCGAGGACGGGGATGTATACGCCTGGCTGCGGCGGCTGGGGCGGTACTCGCCGATCATTCACCTCCAGCAGACAGATGGGAACGCCTCGGCACATCGCCCGTTCACAGAGATGTTCAACCGCAGCGGGGTCATCCGCGGCGACCAAGTCCTGATGGCACTGCATGACTCATGCAGCCAGCCAGCAACCTCTGGCAGCGAAATGCCCATGGTCAAGGACATCTATCTCACCATCGAAATGTTCAGCGGAACAGCAGAACGCCCAGCGCGCATTCTGGCGAATCTGCGGGAAACCGCAGCCTACTGGCGGCAGTTCGTGCCAGAGGATGGGATGCGGCTGGACGAAATTAGGCAGCATCTGGCGGCAGTGCAGCAGGAACAATACCCCTCATGAACCAGGATCGCTTTACGTTGGAGCATTACGAGTCGCAGTTGAACGATTTCGATCCGGTGATCCGCGCCCACGCGCTGGAAGAACTGATAGCGCTGGCGCGGAATGGCGAAGTGCCTTTCGCCCCGCTGATGGACGCAGTGAACATGCACTGCCATACGTTTTTCTCATTCAATGCCTACGGGCATTCGCCCACCTCGCTGGCCTGGCTCGCTAAGCGCAGGGGATTCAAGGCCATCGGCATCGTCGATTTCGATGTGCTGGACGCGGTAGACGAGTTCTTGGATGTATGCGAACAGATCGGCGTGCGAGGCAGCGCGGGAATCGAAACTCGTGTGTTCATCCCAGAGTTTGCCGACCGCGAAATCAACTCGCCGGGTGAGCCGGGTGTATGCTATCACATGGGCATCGGGTTCACGCAAACAGCAGTTCCCGACTCGGCAGCGCCGATCCTAGATGACCTGCGGCAGCGGGCCAGCCGCCGCAACCGGGATATTGTGTTCCGGGTGAACCGCTACCTCGACCCCGTGGTGCTGGATTACGAACAGGATATTGTGCCGCTGACCCCAGCGGGCAATCCAACCGAGCGGCACATCGTGGCAGCCTACATCCAAGCAGCGGGCAAACGGCTCGACAACTTGGAAGCCTTCTGGTCAGACCGGTTGGGTGTGCCCACAGATCAGATCGAGGCGCTGCTAAACGATGTGCCCAAGTTCCAGAACCTAGTGCGTTCCAAGCTGATGAAACAGGGCGGAGTCGGCTATGTGCGTCCTGGCGCGGAGACGTTCCCGACCGTGGAGCAGTTCCACAGCTTGATCACAGCCTGTGGGGCGCTGCCATGCGCGGCATGGCTGGATGGAACCTCGGCGGGTGAACAAGCAATTGAGGAACTGCTGGCGCTGTTGGTGGGCAAAGGAGTCGTGGCATTCAACATTGTGCCGGATCGAAACTGGAACATCAGTGACCCAGAGGCCAAGCAGATCAAGCTCCGCAACCTGTACCAGGTGGTTGAGCTGGCTCAGGCACTTGACCTGCCGCTGAACGTCGGAACAGAGATGAACAGCTACGGTCAAAAGCTGATCGACACATTTGAGGCCCCGGAACTGGCTCCGGTGCGAGAGGCCTTCCTGGACGGGGCGCATTTCATCTATGGGCACACCGTGCTGCAGCGAGCAGCGGGGTTGGGGTATCAAAGCGCGTGGGCGGAGGCGCACCTGCCGACCCGGCGTGAGCGGAATGCCTTCTATACACGTGCCGGCTATCTTCTGACTCCAGGGCGCCCTGGACGGCTGGGAATCACTGCGAATTGGACACCAGCGGATATTCTGGCGAAGGCCAGCAAAGCGTAGAATGCAGCATTCACCCCTGCATCTGCGTGCTTCTCTCCGCAGTATTCCATGCTCAGGAGAGAAGCAGAAGAACGAACAGGGTGGACGGTAATATGAGTTAGCGAGAGTTATAGGCCATTTCGAAGGGGGCGGCAGATGTCCGACAAATTGAAAGCATTTCGCGAGGCGCAGACTCCCCTGCCCGATCATAACACTATCTGGCCGCTGTACGGCGCGGGATTCGATAACCTGGGCGTAGATGACAAGCCTATCGATGTGCCGCTGCCGAAGATCGGGCCAGACCAACTGCTGGTGCGGCACGATGCGTGCAGCATTTGTTTTTCCGACGTGAAGGTGTTGAAGCTCGGCCAAGAGCATCCTCGCATCTACCGCAACATGCGGACTCAGCCGGTGGTGTTGGGGCATGAAGTGGCGATGACAGTGGTGCAGGTCGGCGAAAATTTGCGCGAGCAGTACCAGGTCGGTGACCGCTTCACGATTCAAGCAGATATTTACGTTGGCGGCGTGGGCTATGCCTATGGGTACGAGATTGAAGGGGGATTCTCCAAGTACGGCGTGATTGACCAGCGCGTGCTGCACGGGGATGAAGGCAACTATCTGCTCCCGGTGCAGCGCAAGACAGGCATCGTCGAAAGCGCGTTGATTGAACCGTGGGCGTGCGTGATCGCAGCATATGGGCTGAATTACCGGACGACGTTAAAAGCGGGCGGGACGGCCTGGTTCGTGGGCAGTGCCACAGCAGGTGAACGTCCCTACACCTTGAGCGCGGGATTTGATGAAGTATCACACCCTGATCATGTGATGGTATCCAACGTGCCGGCTGCTTTTGAAAGCTGGCTGCGGTCGCGGGCCGGCCAGTTGGGGATCGAAGTAACGAACGTGCCGGATGTATCGGCTCCACCGGTCGAAAAAGTGGATGACATCATCCTGCTGGGCGCTGATCCTGATCTGCTGGAAACAGTGAGTCCGCGTCTAGCGAACTATGGGGTCTTCGCCATCATCGCTGACCAGCCAATGCCGCGCAGCGTGCAGCTCGATATGGGGCGGATCCACTACAACCGCTGGGTGTACGTGGGGGGGACTGATCCAGACATTGCCCTAGCCTACGCCAGTAAACCCGTGCGCTCGGCACTCAAGGCCGGAGGCAAAGCGTGGTTTGTAGGCGCGGCCGGGCCGATGGGGCGGATGCATGTGCAGCGGGCCATTGAAATCCCGGATGGACCAAAGACTATCATCTGCACGGATGTCAGCGACCACCGGCTGGAGGACCTGCGGCAGTCGTATGAAGCGGATGCCCAAGCCAAAGGAATCGAGTTCATCTGCCTGAATCCGATGAATACTCCGGATGCTCAGGCGCTCGAAGCGCATCAGGAAGGCGGGTTCGACGATATTATCGTGCTGGCTCCGGTGGTCAGGCTTATCAGTGATGCTTCGACCCATCTGGCAGTCGATGGTGTGATGAATGTGTTCGCCGGCGTCGCGCGGGGTACGATGGTCGAGGTTGATGTGACCAATGTCTATATGAAAGGGCATCGCTATATCGGCCAGTCAGGGTCGATGATCCAGGATATGCGAACGATGCTCGAACAGACCGAAGCGGGCATTCTCTCACCAAGCCGGGCCGTGGCAGCAATCGGATCGCTGAGTGCCTTCAAGGAGGGACTGCGAGCGGTGCAGGATGCCGTCTTCCCCGGCAAGGTGGTGATCTTCCCGCACATTAAGGAATTCCCGCTCACCCCTCTTTCGGAACTGAAAGATAAGCTGCCGACTGTCTACGCGAAACTGCATCACGGCCGGGAATGGACAGTCGAAGCTGAACAAGAGTTTCTAAAGCTCATGCTGTCCGAGGAATATGAATCATGACCAACCGGCTGCAAGACCAAGTCGCGATTGTCACCGGGGGCGCGCAAGGATTGGGCGAGGCCATCTGCCTGCGGCTGGCCGAAGAAGGCTGCCATGTGGTAGTCGCCGACCTGAACGAAGAAGCCGCTCAAGCAGCGGCAGCACGCATCCAGGCGATGGGGACAGGCCGGCGGTCGCACGCGATGAAGATCGATGTCACCAGCGAGCCGCAGGTGGCCGAGATGGTGGACTGGACAGTGCGCGAATTCGGCAAGCTGGACATCATGGTCGCGAATGCGGGCGTGGTGCTGGCCGGGGACATTGAAGACTTCCCGCTGGAACGCTGGCAGACGGTCATCAATGTGAATCTGATCGGCTACTTCCTGGCGGTCAAGCACGCTGCGCGGGTGATGAAACCACAGCGGCGCGGAGTCATCATCCAGATCAACTCCAAGTCCGGGAAGAAAGGCAGCTTTAAGAATTCGGCTTATGCGGCGTCGAAGTTTGGCGGCATTGGCCTGACGCAGAGCGCGGCGCTGGAATTGGCCGAATTTGGCGTGCGGGTAAACGCGATCTGCCCGGGGAATCTGCTGGACTCGCCCTTGTGGGTGAACTCGCTGTACAAGCAGTACGCCAAACGCTGGGGCATCACCGAGGAAGAAGTGCGCCAGAAATACATCAACGAAGTCCCGATGAAACGCGGCTGCACGTATGATGATGTGACCAACGTGCTGGTCTTCCTGGCGTCAGACCAATCCAGCTACATGACCGGCCAAGCCATCAACGTAACCGGCGGTCAAGAGATGCGATAATCATGGGACTGAGCGGCCAGCGCACCTACGTCGGATTCGGTTTCGGCGCGATCCAGACAGGCCTGTTCCTCTATGAGGCCTACCAGTCGGGCCACTTCGGACGGTTGGTCGTCGCCGAGGTCGTGCCGGAGGTCGTGACAGCGATGCGGGCTGCAGGTGGCCACTTCAGCGTCAACATTGCGCATCTAGACCGGATCGAGTCGGTGACGATTGGACCAGTTCAGATCGAGAACCCACGCGAGGCGGCTGACCGCGGCCGGCTGATCGAGGCCATCGCAGCAGCAGAGGAAATTGGTACGGCCGTACCGAGCGTGAACTATTACCAGACCCCCGGCGAAGGCAGCCTGCACCAAGTGCTGGCGGACGGGCTGCGGCTGAAAGCGCGGCGCAGTGGGCCGCGCGCCGTCATCTATGCCGCCGAGAATCATCACCGGGCGGCGGAAAGCCTGCGTGAGCAGGTCGAGGTGGCTGTTCCTGACCCGGAGCGAACGGCAGTCAATGACTGGGTACGCTACCTCAACACGGTTATCCCTAAGATGAGCGGGCTGACTGAGGGGTCATCCAGCGAAGGGGAAGCCCCGCTGCTGCCGGTCACACCGGGGAGCAGCCGGGCGTTTCTAGTCGAGGCCTTCAACCGAATACTCATCTCGAAAGTCGATTTCTCCGGAGCACCGGATGCATCGCCGTTCGAGCGCGGGATCGATGTGTTCGAGGAAAAGGTCGACTTGCTGCCTTTTGAAATGGCAAAACTCTTCGGACATAACGGCACCCATGCGCTGGCCGCCTACCTCGGCAGGCTGTGCGGAGCGCGGTACATCGCTGAACTCCAAGCCCGTGAAGATATTCTGTCCGTCATGCGAGCCGCTCTGATTTCAGAAGCGGGGGCGGCGCTGATCCGCCGCTATGCTGGCGTCGATGTGTTGTTCACGACGGATGGATTCACGGCAATGGCAGACGATCTGCTGAAGCGGATGCTGAATCCCTACCTACGAGACACCGTGGAACGGGTTGGACGCGATCCGATCCGGAAGCTGGGATGGAACGACCGGCTGGTTGGGGCAATGCGACTGATGCTTGAGCAGGGAATCGTGCCAGTTCGCTATGGGGTTGGTGCAGCAGCAGCGCTGGCGGCCTTGGAACCAGCATGGCTGGCGAGCAGTGAATCCCCTGCCCCACATCTGGCGGCGCTCTGGGGAGCAGAAGCTCCGGAGGCGGAACAAGCGATAGTGATCGAATGGGTGGAACGGGGACGGAACATCTTGCAAGCCTGGGCAGCAGCAAAATACCGGGGATTAGACCAATTGGTGCAGACCGAGGCTGCCCGATTTTGAGACAGACATTTCGCCTTGACGTGCGCGGAGGTCATTGCTACACTTCTGCCCGTTGGCCCCATCGTCTAGCGGCCTAGGATGTCACCCTTTCAAGGTGAAGACACGGGTTCGAGTCCCGTTGGGGCTATACGGCGACCATCAAGTTGATGGTCGCCTTTTATTTCCTGAACATCGAACGCCATCCGCAGGCAAACCCCGTCTCGTCACATCTCTATACTCGTGAATGCCAAAGCAAGGATCAGTACCGTAGAGAGTGAAAGAAGTTGGTCTGCCTATCGCAGCAGCGGCCCAGTCGTCTCGCGAATCACCAGCTCAGGTAACATGAGCAGTTGGCGCGTTTCCGAAAGCGTCCCGCTGAGGAGTTCACCCACAATGTCGATAATCTCGTAGCTGATCTCCTGAATGGGCTGGCGCAAGCTCGTCAATGGTGGGCGCAGATACCGGCTCATGGGTTCGTCATCGAATCCAATCACCGAAACCGTCTTCCCCACCACCAGCCCGCGCCGCTCAGCTTCGCTCATCAGGCTGATCGCCGTTCGATCACTCACCGTGACAAAGGCAGTCGGCTGTTTGGAGTCAGGCAAACCAGCCAGCTGGTCGAACACCAGATGGCCCACAGCCTCCCCATATTCCGCCCGAATCACATAAACCGGCTCATAGTCGATCTGTGCCTCACGCAGCGCCTGGATGTAACCCTCCAGGCGGATATTGCCGGTCAGCGAATCTTCCGGCCATGTCACCATCCCGATGTACCGGTGTCCAAGTCCGATCAGGTGATTGACCGCTTCATAAATTCCAGCCTGCCCATCGGTATCCACCCAGTTGAAATCCCAGTCCGGATTCGAACGACCAAAGCTCACAAAAGGAAATTGCCGATCCAAGAGATACCTAATACGCGGGTCATTACGCTGCGTGCTGGCAAGAATAAAGGCATCTACCCGCCCTGTTCGGATCAATTCATCATAAGCAGGAATGGGGTCGTCATACGGAAAGGTGAACGTCAGCAAATGATACCCTGCCGCCGAAGCCTCCCGCGCCAGATGAAACGCGAAGTGTTCAAGCACTGTGTTGGGTTGGGGATTGGGAACTTCCATGAAAGCATACCCAATGAGGCGCGTCTGGTTAGACCGGAGGTTGCGAGCGGTGATATTCCGCGTATACCCCAACCGCTCAACGGCCTCCAGCACCCGCAGGCGGGTCTGTTCACTGACTCCGGCGGGCTTATTGTTTAGCACGTAGGAAACTGTCGCAACCGAGACTCCAGCCTCGCGGGCAACGTCTTTGATCGTGGGCATAGGTTAAGTTTACTGCCTTGCAGGAAGGTTGTGGTTCGTATCTTGGAGTTCCTTGTCACTGTAAGGCGTTTGCTTTCGTTTGTCAACGCACGAGTGGCTCACGGAAGATCCGTGAATGACGCATCAACGATCTCGTCTTCATCGAACGCTGGCGCTTTTTCGATTCCCGCTGCTTGCAGCCGGTCGTGCACAGCGCTGTTCGCCACTGCGGCCAGCGCGCCGCCAGTCAGCAAAAACCATGCTGCCGGTAAGACCGCGCTGAGAGTCAGGATGACAAGCGTGACCAGCAGGATTCCTACGGTGTACAGCGGATTCTGAATCATCATCACCCCAGCGTTCCGTGCCGCGCCCAAGAGTGACGGCTGCTTCATGGCGAAGAAGAAGCACCATCCGAAGAATTGGAGCGCAAACACGACGATCAAGCTCGTGACCCAGATGCCCCGCAGAACAGCAAAACCCAGTCCATCCCGGCCAGCGTAGCTGGTCCAATTACTGATGGTAACGATGAGAAACAAGACGTTGAACAGAGCCAGTGGAATGGTACGTCGGAAGTTCTGGCGAAAACCTTCCCAGAAATCGTCCAGCCCAGCCGACGGCTGGCGATGTAGCAGATAGCTCATCCGCACCAGACCGGCCCAGGCTGCCGGGGCAGTGATGACCAACACAGTCATCACTGCCCAAAAGATATTCGCCCAGATATACAGGTAGCCCCGGTTTTGCAGGTGGCGCAGCCCACGCCAGCCGGCGCGCAGCCCGACCCACATCGCTTATTGTCCTGCTAATCCCGAATAGTTTGCCCCTTCCACGAAGTATCGTTGGAAGGCGAAGAAAATGATCGCCATCGGCAGAGTCGTCACCACCGATCCAGCGAGAAATTCGTTCCAAATCAGCGCCTCGCCGGACTGCCCACGGAGTGCTGAAAGACCCAGCGGCAGGTTCCAGAGTTCCTGCTTTCCACCGACCACAATCAGCGGGTCTAGGAACGAGTTCCACATCCCCTGAAAGCTGAAGATTGCCAGCGCAGTCAGGGCTGGTGTCGCCATCGGCAGGATCACCCGGAAGAACATCACAAACCGGTTCGCGCCATCAACCTGTGCAGCTTCTTCAATTTCGGTTGGAATCGTCTCAAAGAACTGCTTCATGAGGAAGATGCCGAAGGCATCGACCATCAGTGGAATGATGACTCCCCAGTAGGTGTTGATCATCCCCAACTGGCGCAGGATGATGAACCGTGGGATCAGCAGCACAATCGCCGGGATCATCATTGTGCCCAACATCGCCGTAAAGATCAGCCGGTTGCCGGGAAATTTGATCCGTGCCAGGGCATAGCCCGCCAGCGAGTCGAAGATCAGGCGCAGCATCAACACCGCCACCGAATAGATCACCGAGTTAACCAGCCACATCCCCAACTGCTGCTGGAAGACCTGTTCATATCCTTCCAGAGTGGGGTTGAATGTCACTGCTGTCGTGGTTTCTGTCGCCGAGCGGGTCTGCCCTTCAGGAGTCTGGCAGTCCACCCCAAACGGCGGCAGCGGGATCAACGCTGCTGGAGCCGCGTTGACGGCTGGCAGACATTTGAACGAGTTCGCTACCGTCAGCACAAAAGGCACAATCTGGGTCAGCGCCGCGATAATCAGTACGGTGTATCCTACAAGCGGAATAAGCCGGCTGAGCATCTGCTGTAGAGGAGACTTCGTCCCGACTTGTTCATAGGTCATGGTTGTCATGGATGCGGCCTCCTCTCCTAAATCGCTTTGTCGCCGCCGGAGACGCGACGCTGGATGAGGGTGAAGATGAAGATGATGACGAACAACACGATGGCTGTTGTCGTTGCCAACCCCATCCGTTGGTCATCGAAACCGCTCCGGAAGACCAGATAGGCAATCGTCAGTGTGGTATCTGCCGGCCCGCCCGACGAGATCACGTAGATCTGATCGAACACCTGGAAGGTTCCAATCAACCCCAACGTTACAACGAAGAAGGTCGTTGGCCGCAGCAAAGGAACCGTAATTTTACGGAAAATCTGGCCGGTTGTCGCGCCATCAACATACGCGGCTTCATAGACCTGGCTGGGGATGTTTTGCAGCGCCGCCAGATAGATGACCATCATCGTCCCAATCGTCGTCCAGGTGTTCAGAATCATGATCATCAGCATCGTTACACTGGGGCCGCTCAGCCAGTCCCAGAGGCGAATGCTGGCAATTTCCGAACTGGCCCAATCGCCCACAGTGCCGCGGGTGATCCCAAACACACCCAGAATCGCATGAATAACCCCGGTCGCGTCATTCAGCCATGTAACACCCTGATAACTGGGAAACAGCGCCTTGATCCCCTGGTTGATGAATCCATTACTGGCGAACAAGAACATAAAAATGATCGAGATCACCACCGAAGAACTGATCGAGGGAAAGTAAAACGCGGTTCGAAAGAACCCTTTGCCCTTCAGCCACCGCTGGTTCACGATGACCGCCAGCACCAGCGCCAGAATCGTCTGAGTCGGCACAACACCGATCACGAAGTACACCGTGTTTTTGAGCGCAGTAAAGAACGCCCTCTGCCGGCTGCCTTCGCGGAAAAGCAGCCGGTCATAATTCTCCAGACCAACAATCTCATAAGCCTGGGGATTGAGCGCCCCTTCCCGGTTGAACAGTGGGGTAATGCCGTTCCAGTTGGTCAAGCTGAAATAAAGCGCAGCCAGCATCGGTAGGATCAGGAATATCGTCAAAATGACGATGGCTGGAGCCATGAACGTATACCCAGCAATGATATCTTGGAGACGGCGATCCGCAGTCGTCGTCACTGACTTGGCAGCAATTGCCTGAACGCTGGGGGTAGATTCCGCCATAGAGGTAGCACTTTCTCCAATAAGACTTTTCCAGCCCAAACGCAGGGGGTCTGCATTCGGACTGTACACTTGGGTGGGAGCCATTTTGGAGGAGCGCCAATGTGAATAAACACTGGCGCTCCGAAACTTCTCTTACACCGCAGTACAGATCAAGGCGCCCAGCCGCTTACATCGATTCTTCGAGCGCTTCCTGCGCGGCCTCAGTGGCTGCCTCAATCAGTTCACCGGTCGTCACATTACCCTTGATGGCTTCGTTCAGGTTATTATTGAACACATCGATGAACGAACCAAATCCGGGCGGGAACGACCACGGTTGGGCATAGGCTGCGCCATCGACGAACGGCTTAAATTCCTCGCCGCGCGCTGCCAGCCAGGCTTCAGCAGCGCTGGCACGGGTTGGCATCGGGCCGAAGCCGGATTCCGCGACCATCATCGCGCCTTCGGGGCCGGTCAGGAAATCCGCCAGCTTGATCGAGGCTTCCAGGTTATTGTTATTCGCCGCCGCGGCGACGCCGTAGCACACCGTGAAAGCCATCGTTGCCGGTCCGACTGGGCCAGTCGGCAGTTCAGCAACAGCCCACTTGGTATCCGGGAACTGGTCGATGAGGTACTGGATGATCCAGTTACCCTCAATCGTCATCGCGGCCTTACCCTGGCCGAAGGCCTCACCCGCCCAACCAGCACCCAGGTCTGCCGGGCTGCGAGCGAAACCATCCTTATACAGATTGACGAAGAAGTCTACCGCCTGGCGCGAAGCATCGCTGTCCAGCACCACTTCCCCTTCACTCAGAATAGCACCACCAGCCTGGTACAAGAACGGCAGGAAGCGGGGCAGTTCAATGCCCGTGGTCAAACCGGCAACTTCTCCGGTCGTCAGCGCCTCAGCAGCGGCGCGCAGTTCGTCCCAAGTGGTCGGGACAGCCACACCAGCCGCCTCGAACATTTCGGTATTGTAGATCAGACCAAGGGTCGAAAAGTCCTTGGGCGGGCAGTACCACTGGCCGTCATAGGTGAAAATATTCCGCAGCGACTCATAAATATCATCTGGCTCGCTGATCTTGTCGCCAATCGGTTCCAGCACACCCGCCGAAGCCCAATCCTGCAGGCGGAAGCTGTCCACATAGAAGACGTTCGGGTAGTCGCCGCTGGCGAAACCAGTCTGCATGAAGGTCTCATATTCCGGCGACAAAATCACCTCGACATCAATATCCGGATTCGCTGCCTTAAAAGCATCGACCATCTTCTGAAGCGCGGCATTTTCCGCATCCGACGAAGACCAGCCAGCCAGCCGGATCTTGGTCGTCTGGGCGCTGACAATGCTCGCACTAAGCAGTGCCAGAATCACAGCGACCAACAGCATGAAACGGACGTTACGCATTGATCTATCCTCCACTACAGTTCAACAATTCCATTTCAAGCGCGATCTTCTCGCCACTGCGAACCCCTCGCGCAGGAAGGGCTGCCTTACACGGGGTTGCTTACCTCGAAGGTGTATGTCTTGCCCCGGTAATTCACATTAAACTTCACCCGCCGCCAGTGTTCCGGCAGCCGGGGTTCCACGAGCTTCGGCCCCTCTGCTGTGAGCTGTAACCCGCAGAAACCAAACAGCACCGCCTGGAACACCCCGCCACACGCCGCCGCATGAATGCCATCACGCACATTGCCTTTGTTGTCGTGCAGATCGATATGAACAGCGTGGTAAAACAGATCGTAAGCCGTCTCCATCAATCCCAAGCGGGCGGCAACCCAGGCATGCATGGCCGGGCTGAGCGACGAGCCGTGATCCGTGCGTGGGTAGTATGTATTCCAGTTGTTCAGCATCACCTCGCGGCTGCCCACCTGGTCACCGAGCAGCGCCATCATCATCACCACATCGGCCTGCTTGATGACCTGGCTTTGGATGCTGCGGCTGTGCCCCACGATAGCCTGGACGCTGGAGGTGCGCGGCGTGTAATTCGGAACGGGGATGTATTCCATCTCGAAGAAACCAGGGAACTGGATATGAATCTGTTTCTCCGAGTCAAAGGGGATGTACATCCGCGCGATGATGTCGCGCCATTTCGCCAGCCGGTCGGGCGTCAGCTTGAGCGCAGTCACCAGCCGGTCGTAGTCACTAGAAGCGTGATCCTTTAGCCAATCCAGCAGACTCAGCGCCGTTTCCAGATGCCACACAACCATCCGGTTGGTGAAGACACTGTTATCGACATTTTCGTGATACTCGTCCGGCCCAATTTGCTGGGAGATTTCGTAGCGCCCATTCCTTTCCTCGACTCGGCTCCCCCAAAAGACTGCCGTATCGAGGATGATCTCAGCCCCATATCGCTTCAGGAAGTCATCGTCGCCCGTCCAGTGCCAGTACTGCCAGACACCATAAGCAATATCGGTCGAGATATGTTGTTCAGAGTCGCCCGTCCAGATACGAATACGCGTACCATCCGGCTGGGGATCAGACCACTGCGGCGTCGTTTCTTCCCCGGTGTCCGTGCTTTCCCACGGGAACATAGCCCCTTCATACCCATTGGCCTGCGCTTTGTGGCGCGCTCCAGGCAGACGGTGGTAGCGGTACATCAGCAGGTTACGCGCAAGCTGCGGCTGCGTGAGAGTCAACGGTGGCAGTGCGAACAGTTCAGTATCCCAGAAGACATGCCCTTTGTAGCCTAATCCAGAGAGCGTCTTGGCGCCGATGCTGACATTCTCATCGTGACGGGGGGCGGCAATCAAAATATGATACGTGGTGAAGCGCAGCGCCAACTGGCACTCGTCGTCCCCTTCGATGAGAAGGTCAGCCGCTTCCCAATACTTCGCCCATTCCCGTACATGTTCGTCCAGGAGCTGGTCGTAACCCGCTTTGGCGGCCTCCCGAACCTCAGAAACTGCCGAATCCAATGGACCAGTCACATCGCGGCTGGAATAGATCGTGCTGATCTTATCGAAGACGGCTTCCTCTTCCTGCGCCAACTGCAAGGAAGTCTTCAGTCCAGGCTTCAGCCCTTGCCCTGTATGCTGAACGGCTGATTTTGCAGTGAGTGTTGAGGCAATCCCAACCCCATATCCGCTTTGTTGAGTTTTGCCCTCTAGCCCAATAACCCCATTCTCTGCCAGCACAGTCATACCAGGGAGCCAATGCTTGACCCCTGCGTTAGTCACATCCCCATCCAGCGCTGCTTCCACTTCAATCTCGGGACTGCCGTCTACTGCAATCACCCGCACGCGCTGTGCCAGAACATGCGGATTGTTCAGGCTGGCGAAGCGTTCGAAGACCAACCGGACGATGCGTCCTGTGGCCGCCCGGAACAACACTTCTCGGCGCAGGACGCCTCGGTCCAGTTCAAGAATCCGCTCGAAGCCCAGCACCAAGCCTTCCGGCGGGTGCATGTAATCCGGCGAGCTTGTGACCAGACGGAATGGAGTGCCGTCAACAGTGATGTGGATCGGCAGCCAGTTGGGAACATTAACCAGCTCAGGAACGAGCATACCGGGGGCATGGTCAAAGATGCCATGTACCAGTGTCGCTGGCATATCCCCCGCATACCCCTCTTCAAATGAGCCGCGTGTGCCCAGATACCCATTCCCAATCGTGAAAATGGTTTCGTGATGGAGCTGTCTATCCGGGTGGAAACCGCGTTCAATAATGTGCCAAAGACGACGTGCCACAATAAACCTCAATTTGCTGCCGATTAACTCTAAGTGTCTTGATTAATCGATTAAATTAATCGATTAACCTTGCTTGTAGCGTATGATTCAGTGTGAATTTTGTCAAGCCAAGTTTGAGCAGTTTGCACAGATTAAGCGGAGAATTTGGGGGTGCAGCTAGCACGTGTGAAGGAGCGGAACAATCCCTGCGGGGATAAATCACCTGTACCTTGAGCTTGCCATACGCCGGTAGGTGTGACGTGCTCCGCGCAGCGCCATCGAAAAAGCCAAGATATTCTCTGGAGGCGGCATTCCAGATAAGCCCGCTTCATCCAGCCGGAAAGCATCCGCCCCCAACTGCTTACCTTGTACCGCCAACTGCTGCAGAACAGACTGCGGCGCGCCTTCTACTGATCCAGTGATGAACAGCCAGGCCAATCCACCAGCCGCATGAACCGCATCAACCTGTACGGCGACCGCGTCTGCCATCCAGCCCTGTTTGCTGCCCGGCATCGGAAACGCCACACCAGCGCATCCTGCATCCAGAAGTGCCAGCGCTTCTGCCCGCAGCGACTCCTCGCTTTGGGCATCGCGTGGGGGCGGTTTGCCGAAAGATGGCACGCCAACAACCAGCGGGGGACGCGAACCAGACCGAGCGATCTGGCGCGCAGCAGCCACCTGCATTTCTGGCGTGCCACCCTGATGCGGGCGGACATACAGAAAAATCAGCGGCGCGCCAGATTGCTGCACCGACTGCAAGCTGAACAATCGCCCACCCAACGAAGGTGCCTTAGCCTCATCCGCCACAATCAGGTTGATGCCAACCGGTCGACCAACCAGATGGCTGTAGTAGACCATCGCCGGCTCGATTTCTCCGGCCAGATGTGCGGAATCCACTCCCGCGATGCGCGGATCGAATGGGTCGTAACCATCAAGCACGATGATATCCGCGCCCATTGCTGCCGCCAGTTCACCGCCGGAAACACCTTCAACGGGCGGCTCTACCGTGCACATGATTTCGACCGCCAGAGTCCGGCCTTCGGAAAACCGGATAGACGCAGCCAAGTCTGGGCCATCTAGTGCCACCAGTTCCCGCGGCGTCATTTCGAGCAGTCGTTTAACCATTGACCGCTCCATAACCAAGCCGGACGTGCTTGGTCTCCAGGTAGCTGTCTAGCCCTGGTTCGCCCAGCTCGCGCCCGATCCCGGACATCTTCATTCCGCCGAATGGAGCACGAATGTCGGTGATGTCATTCACGTTGATCCCAACGCCGCCGCACCTCAGCAGTCGCGCGGCTTGAAATGCAGTGTCGATATCCCGCGTGTAGACATAAGCAGCAAGGCCGTAGGGAGTGCCATTCGCTGCCGTGATCGCGTCGCGCAGCGTTCGGAATGGCGCGATAGGCGCAACGGGACCAAACGTTTCCTCTCGCATGACTTGCATCTCCGGTGTCACATCGACAATCACCGTCGGCGCATAATAGAATCCACCTGTCTCGTACTTGGCTCCGTGTGGCACATCCCCGCCGGTCAGAACACGCCCACCCCGAGCCTTGGCATCTTCGACATGCTGGCGCACTTTGTCCACCGCTGGCGCATTGATCATCGGCCCCATGTCGGCGTCTGGCTCTTGCAGCCCATCAGCCGCCACTGTCAGTTGTGTGGCAAGATCGGTAAACCGTTCAACATAATCCCCAAAAATGTTTTCCTGCACAAAGATACGGTTCACGCTGATGCAAATTTGCCCAGTGTGCGAATAGCAGCGGCGAAGCGCCCCCTTGACAGCCGCATCAAGATCGGCATCTGCGAAGACCAAACAAGGCGCGCTGCCGCCAAGTTCGAGCGTTGTGCGCTTCATCGTTCTGGCTGCGCTTTCAGCAATTTTCACACCCGTCTGGACCGAGCCTGTGAAGGCAATTTTGTCCACATCGGGATGAGCGACCAGCGCCGCGCCAACCCCGCCCCCACCTGTGACGACATTCACCACGCCATCCGGCAAACCGGCATCCAGGAACGCTTGCACGAAAGGCAGGATACTCAGCGGAGCCTCTTCTGATGGCTTGATGACAAAGGTGCAGCCCGCCGCCAAACCAGGGCCGATCTTCCAAGCAAGCAGATCAACTGGAAAATTCCAGGGCAAGATCGCCCCCACAACGCCAATCGGCTGCTTGAGGATAAAGCTGTGGGTGCTGCCTAGATCGCCAGCAAAGTGTGTCCCCTCAATCCGCCGTGCTTCATCAGCATAGTAATCGATCACATCCGCGCTGTAGCGCACCTCTTTGAGCGAGTCATTGAGCGGCTTGCCGTTCTCCTCAGTCAGCAGGCGCGCGCATCGATCAAGATACTGTCCGCGGAATATCTCCATAGCCCGGTGCAGCAGCCGCGCCCGTTCGCGCCCACTCGTCGAAGTCCAGCGGGGAAATGCCGAACGTGCTGCCGCAACCGCTGCATCGACATCTTCAGGCGAAGCTTCAGCAGCCTCGCGGATTGGACGGTTGTAGGCCGGATTAATCACCGGCCGTGTCTTCCCATCCGAGCTTGAGCGCCAGTGGTTATTAATGAGTACAGTCTCACTCATGCCGGCCTCCAACGTGCTAGACCATCGAACGCAGCTCGGATGAGCACTTCTTCTCCTGCTTCACGGGCATCCGCATCAATCACCGCAAAAGGATCGGCATTGTTAGTGACAATGCAGAAAGATGCCGCTGCGACACCCAACCGCATCGACAGCACAAACAGCAGCGCTGTTTCCATATCCAACGCAATGACGCCCCCGGTTTGCAGCAGCCCCATATCCGGCAGTCCGCGCCCGACCAGCGCAGGCGCCATGCTGGGATAGAAGGCATCATAAGTTGCTGTAATACCCATACGCACATCAGCGCCCGCCTCGCGCCCCGCTGCCAGCAGCACCTGCGACAGCGCCCAATCCGGCACTGCTGGGAACGCAGGAGGCAGATAGGCGGCGGATGTCCCCTCGAAACGTGCCGCCCCGGTCGCCAGCACAAAGCTGCCCATCGGCAGCCCGATGCCCATCATTGTCCCCACGCGCACCAAAGCCTTTGCCCCCAACTGCGCCGCCTCCTCGATGGCAATTGCCGCGGAGGGTGCGCCAATCCCAGACGAGATGGCGCTGTAGCGCACTCCATGGATGCTGCCTGCTGCCACCAAAAACTCGCGGTTGCGAGCGATGATCTCGCCCTGCGTCAGCTCAACAATCCGTTCAATGCGTGCCGGATCGCCGGTGAGCAGGACGCGCTCGGCAATGTCTCCCGGTTCGCAGCGAAGATAGAGCGATTTCGTCATAATGCACCAAAGTGATCTTCATAGCGCCCTTGTAGAGCAGCCCAATCAGGCAGGTTAGTTTGGCAGCCCAGTGCCTCAATGACAAACGCTGCGGCTGCGGCCCCAAGCCGTCCGCACACAGCAGGTGTGTACCCGCGCCACATCCCCGCTAGATAACCCGCCGTGTACGCATCCCCCGCGCCGGTCGTATCAACAATCAATGCCGGCACGGCAGGAACAGCCTCATCATGTTGCGGCGTCATAACCAGACTGCCATCCCCCCCTAGGGTCAGCACGACCTGTTCAACCCCCTGCGTGAACACCTCGCGCAGATCAGCTAGGCCCAGCGTTCGGCAGACATAATCGGCCTCAAAGCGGTTGCAGAAGAGAATGCGGCTGGCAGCAATAAACTGCTCCACCACGGCACGAGGATAAGCGGCCACATCCCCTTTCATCTGCCAGATCAGCGGAATATGCGCCGCGCCAAGCTGTTCCACAAAAGCGCAGTTGTATGGCGCATACCCCACTGTCACCAGACCCCACCGCACCGCGTCAAGTCCTTCAAGCGCCAGCGTCCCTTGCCAGGCATCCGCTGCGCCAGGATAGAAGAAGTTGACCATTTCACCATCCGGCGCGCGACACAGATACGATGTTGAGGTCGCCTCACCGGTCAGCATCCGCACATTGCGGCAGTCAACGCCGAGTCGGAGGAGTTGGGCGCGGTATTCCTCCCCTCCAATATCATCCCCCAACACAAGCGCCAGCCCCGTATGAAAGCCCAACTTTTGCAGCGCCACTGCCACGTTCGCGCCACAGCCGCCGTAGGTTACGGTCGCCTGTTCTAGAGCGGTTCCCAGCAGTGCTGTCTGTCCAACGCTGGGAATATGAGAGACCGGCACAATGTGGTCCAGGCTGGGATAACCAGTCGCTAACAGGTCAAGCATGGTCGTTTGTCGTCTCCACCTCCAGCAGCGCCAGCGCCTCATCCGCCGAAATGACCTTGCCCATGTACTTCCCAATATCCTCCAGGTTGGCCTCATGGAGGTGCGCTTTGTCGGTCGCGACGCATTCTCTCGGCACAACGACATAGTAGTTGCGCTCAAAGGCGTCAGTCGCCGTGGCACGGATGCAGACATTCGTCTTCGTGCCCGTCAGGATGACCCGCTCAATCCGGTTATCCCGCAGAATCAAGTCAAGATCAGTGCCTACAAACGCGCTGTACCGCCGCTTGATGACCAGATAATCTTCGGGCAGGGGATGTAAACGCGGGTCGAGTTCAACGCCGGCACTGCCCTCCTCTCCGTGCGGCCGCACATGTTCCAGCTCCCAATCTGGCTTCCCCGCGCGGTGCTGGTCGATAAACCAGATGATGAGGGCACCCCGCGCCCGCGCTTTTTCCACAAACGCCTGTATGGTCGGCGCAAGCGCTGCCGACACCGGATTAGCCACCCGGCCGTGTTCGAGATCGGTGAAGTCGCGGATCATGTCCACCACCAGCACTGCGGTTTTCATCACGACCATCCTTTACGCCACTCTTTACGCGCCGAGATGAGCGCCAACGTCACCACAACCATCAGATACGGCAGCATCTGGAAGAACTGCGGCGGTGTATTGCTCGCCAGTTGCAGCCGGAACTGGACCGCCTCGAACAAGCCGAACAACAGACATGCCAGCGCCGACAGTCCTGGACGGCCCGCCGCAAAGTAAATTGCCGCCAGCGCGATAAAACCGCGTCCCGCCGTCATATCCTCACGAAACAGGGCCAGATCGCCGATGGCAAGGTGCGCCCCTGCCAGCCCGCACAGCCCACCCCCCAGCATCAACGCCAGATACTGCCGCCGCCGTACCGGAATACCAACCGAGCGCGCAGCTTCTTCGTTCTTGCCAATCGCGCGGATGTGAATGCCGGGAATCGAACGATAAAGAAAAATAGACGTCAGCGGAATCGCCAGCCACGACACATAAACCAGCGGCGAATGGCTGAACAAAACCCGTCCGATAACCGGCAGATCGCTCAGCACAGCCGCTTTCAGGCTGGGCAGGCTGTTCAGCTCAGGCGGGGAAAACGTGCCGCTTGTGCCAAATAGGATTTGCAGCAGGTAAGCCGTCGCGCCAGATGCGAGCAGATTGAGAGCCAGTCCGCTAATGATGAGGTTGGCTTTAAGCTGGGTAACGACAAAGGTGAACAGTGCAGCCAGCAGCATGCCTACCCCCACCGCCGCCAGCAGGCCTATCCAAACCGAGCCGGTGCCATACGCAGCCACAACGACTGTGAACGCCCCCGCCAACATCATACCCTCCAACCCGATGTTGACCTGCCCGACTTGAAGACTCAGCAAGCCCGCCATCGCGGCCAGAATCAGCGGCGTTCCCAAGCGCAGCGTTGCAGCGGCAGTGTTAACAAGCAGATCAAGCGTGTCCACTGGCCTGCTCCTTCTGCTCAAGATCAGTTTCGCGGCGCGCACCAATCTTCGCGCGCCAGCGCAGCCAGCCAAAACCGATCTCGACAGCGACAAAAAAGATGACAAAGGCAACCACAATGTCAATCAGATCGCGTGGAATCCGCGTGAACATCTCCATTGTCGAGGAACCGTTGCGGAGCGCCCCAAGAAAAAGCGCCGCCAGCAGCACACCAAACGGGGAATTGCGCCCCAGCAGTGCCACCACAATGCCATCAAAACCCAAACCCCGCGAGAAACCACTGACAAACCGGTAATGCACACCGAGAACCTGCCCAGCCCCCGCCACACCGCCGATCAATCCGCTGATGAACATGACCAGCAGGATCGTTCGGGCAACGGGCATCCCCATCCAGCGCGCAAACAGCGGATTCGTGCCAATCGCCTTGATCTCATAGCCGAGTGTCGTGCCGCGCAGGACAAACGCAACCACGACCACCACGACCAGCGCGATGATAAAGCTGGCATTGAGCTGCGAGCGCTCGATCAAGCGCGGAAGCTGCGCCCCTTTGGCAACCTCAGTAGACATCGCGTTCGCCATTCCCGGAACGAAGAACGGCCCAGTAACCAGATAGTCCGTGAATAAAATGGCGACGTAGTTGAGCATGATCGTCGTCACGATCTCATCCACGCGCAGACGGGCTTTCAGGTATCCAGGAATCAACCCCCATAACCCGCCAACCACCGCCGCCGCCGCAAACGCCAGCACAATCAGCAGCGGGCCAGGAACCTCCGTGAAGGTAAACCCGACCCACGCCGCCGCAAAAGCACCAACGTATAGAGAACCTTCCACCCCGACGTTGAAGATACCCGCGCGGAAAGCAATCAGAGTCGCCAACCCGGTGAAGATCAGCGGAGTCGCCGTCAGCAGCGTGTTGGCAATGGCGCGTTCACTGCCAAATGCCGAATTGAACAGCACCTGATACGCGTTGGCTGCATCTTTGCCAGAGAGCTGCATGATGATGCCGCCGAGCAGCAGCGCCAGGAAAACCGTGATCAGCGTGCGGATGACGGGCACAAAGCTCCTCATACCCCCGCCTCGCTTTCGATCTTCCCAGCCATTGCCAGCCCGATCTGTTCGCGCGTTGCCGCTCCACGTGCATAAGTTGCCACGATCTGCCCGGCAAACATCACGGCAATCCGGTCGCTAAGTGCCAGCAGTTCGTCAAGATCAGCCGAGATCAACAGCACGCCCACACCCGCCGCTCGCAGGCCGAGCAGCCGCTCATGGACGAAACGCGCCGCGCCAATATCCAACCCGCGCGTGGGCTGCGCGGCAATCAACACCGTGGGTTCCTGCATCAGCTCACGGGCGATGACCACCTTCTGGGCATTGCCTCCGGAAAGCGTGCCGGCAGGAACACCTTCATTCGCGGCACGAATATCAAACCGCTGAATCAGCCCTACAGCAGTATCACGCAGTCGTCTGAGGGGTAGAATGCCAGGCCCACGCGCCTGACGGTAGTAGATGCCGCCCGCAAGGTTTTCCCAAAGGCTCATCGCTTTGCTCAACCCTTCCGTGCTGCGATCTTCCGGGATCAGTGCCAAACCGCGTTCACGCCGGGCGCGGGTGTTTAGTCCAATGATCGAACTGCCGTCAAGCAGAATTTCCCCAGTAATATGGATAGCGACGCCAACCAGCGCTTCAATGAGTTCCTTCTGACCGTTGCCCTCAACCCCGGCAATACCCAGAATTTCACCACCATAAAGCGTCAAATCAATCCTGCACGTGCGTCTGTCCGGTTTCGGTATCACAACCTGCCGCATTTCGAGGCGCGCACGGTGAGCCACGCCCCCATCGACATCCGAAAGCGAGGGGATTTCCACATCGTGCCCGACCATCATTCGGGCGATCTCCTCCGGTGAACTCTCCGAAGTGTTCACTGTCCCGACGACGCGCCCAAGACGTAAAACAGTCGCACGGCGGCACAGTGCCATGATCTCATACAATTTGTGCGTAATGAAAATGGCCGTACACCCGCCTGAAACCAACCGCCGCAGCACCCCGAACAAGCTTTCAACTTCCTGCGGGGTCAGCACTGCTGATGGCTCATCCAGGATGAGGAGCCGTGCATCACGGTACAGCATCTTGAGAATTTCAACCCGCTGTTGGAGGCCAACCGAGAGATCGTCGATCTGCGCCGCCGGATCGACTTCCAGCCCAAACTGTTCCGAGAGAGCACGTACCCGCGCATGTACCGTGCGCGTATCAACAAACAATCCTTTGCGCGGTTCTGCCCCCAGCGCGATATTCTCGGCGACGGTCAGGGACGGCACGAGCTGAAAATGCTGGTGCACCATGCCAATCCCAAGGCGGATCGCATCCTGCGGGTTGGTGATGCGGACGTGCGTACCGTTAAGGAGGATTTCACCTGCATCAGGCTGCTCCATGCCGTAGAGCAGTTTCATCAAGGTGGATTTTCCGGCGCCGTTTTCGCCGACCAACCCGTGGATTTCGCCCGCTTCAACGTTCAGCCAGATGTCATCATTGGCGAGAACGCCTGGATAGGTCTTGCGGATGCCGCGCAGTTCTAGAAACGACATGAAAATCCCGATCTGGGCGGTATGGCACAGCGCACCATACCGCCCGATTCGTTTAGTTCATCGACTCCATCAGGGCCGCCGCGCCCGCACAGGTGCGATCCGCATAAAAAGCGGTACGCTGTTCTTCAGTGATGGTGCGGGTATCCACAACCTTGACGTCGCCATCGATGATGCCCGTCCGCAGCGCATCAATCTGCGTCATGTACGCACGTGGAATGAGATGGCGGCTGTAGACCATATCGCTCAACCCCACGCCGTTCTTGTCAAGACCATACTGCGCGACTGTGCCCCCCTGGAGTTCGCCGCTGACAAGACGCGAGATCAAATCGTAAACGGCGATATCCACGCGCTTGAGCATGCTCGTCAGCACAAACCCCGGTGCGAGGTAATCCTGATCGCTGTCCACGCCCACCGCCCAAAAGCCATTGTCCTTCGCCGCTTGGATGACGCCCTGCCCTGTCCCACCGGCAACCTGGAAGACCACATCCGCGCCCTGCTCGTTCATCGCCAGCGCGAGTTCGCGCCCAGTGGCCGGGTCACCAAAACCATTCGAATAGGCGAAGAGAACATTGATGTCCGGGTTGATCGCGCAAGCGCCCTGGAGATAGCCGTCGAGGAATACATCGATCCCGCTCGACTGCACACCACCAATCACACCGATCACCGCCTCTGGATTCGTATTCGGAATATCGGCATCCGTCGTCACCAGCGCAGCCAGCGCCCCGGCCAGATACGAGCCGGTGTGTTCGTCGAACATGACCGAAACGATATTCGGCTGATCGACAACGATGTTGACAATCGAAAACAGCGTGTCCGGGTAATCAGGCGCAACGCGCGCCAGTGGGTCGAAGTGGCTGAATTCCAGCGTGATGACCAGATCGAAGCCTGCTTCAGCGGCTGTACGGAGGAGCTGTTCCCCCTCACCTACCGGGTCAGAAGACTCAATTGGCACAACCTCGACGCCAAAATCCTGGGCTGCCAGCGTCAAGCCCGCGAACGCCGAGTCGTTGTACGACCGGTCACCAAGCCCACCCTGGGCAATAATCAGCGCAACGCGCAGATCGCTGTCCTGGGCGCGTGACATGCCAACCCCGGCAGCCACCGCCAGAAACATCGTCAGAACCACCAACAAGCGAATATGTCGGGACATCGGTAAACTCCTTTTGCTCATCAACAAAACGACAGATACGGAGGTCGGAGCGGTTCGATGGAAGGTCGCGTCATGCAGTGTCCTTTCGCTGGTCAAGGGTAGAACAGCGCGCCTGGGTCACGAGCGGCGCAGTCGAATTCGATAGTGATAAAGATTGGCGCGGTATTGGGCAACAACATATTCGATGAAGTGTCCTTCCGCATCCCAAGAAATGCGCGTGGTTTGCAGCAGCGGCGCGCCTGGATCGACGTGCAGGAGTTCTGCAGCCTCCTCCGTAGCCGAGACTGCATCGATAGTATCTACCGCTTGATCCAGCACCACCCCGCGCTGCGCCAGCAGCATATACAGCGAAGGCGTCCGCTGAAGATCTTCTTCAACGATGTGTATATTGTGGAGATAAGCATCATGAATGCCCACAGGTTCATGATTCGCGTAGCGTACCCGCTTGAGCCGCAGCAGGGGTGTCGCTTCTGGAAGATTAGCTGCCTGGGCAACCTCCGGCGGCGCGGGAATAGTTTCCAGCAGCAGCACCCTCGATCCCGGCAGAAAATGGCGGCTGTTCATGTCCTCCGAGAAACCGACCATCCGGTCGAGAGGATGGTCGAGCTGTCGAGGCGCAACGAAGCTGCCTCGTCCGCGCTCCCGGCAGATATACCCCTGGTTAACCAGTTCCGTCATCGCCTGGCGGACAGTCATCGGACTGATGCTGAAGTGACGGGAAAAATCCGTTTCTGAAGGGATCGAATCGCCGGGCTGGAGTGAGCCGGACGCGATCAGCGCCATCAAGCCCTGGTAAATCTGCACGTAAATCGGAACAGGGCTGTCTTTATCAACATGAAGAGGTAAATCCTGTAAGGACATCGCACCAAGCACTTTCACAAATAACTCTAGTTCTCTAGAGAATAGAGTACCGCTTTAATCGCTCAGTTGCAAGCAGTTGCCAAGTTGATTTTATTCTTGGGGGCACTGGGACGCCCGGATATCCCTCAATCAGCAGATACGAGGAAGCTGCTCCCCAATCTGCATCGACACAACCCGCCGCCCGCCGATGGCCGTCTTCGAGGTGACAATACCCGCATGCTCTGCCGTCACCCGCCCGATGATCGCAGCCTCTTGCCCCAACGGATGCTGGCGCATCGCATTGAGCAGCCGCTCGGCCTTCTCCGCCGGCACAATCGCCAGCAGCTTGCCTTCGTTAGCGACATAGATCGGGTCCATGCCGAGCAGTTCGCAGGCAGCAGCCACTTCAGGGCGCACCGGCAGCCGCTGGTCTTCCAATTCGATGCCAACGCCTGCTGCCCGCGCAATTTCGTTCAGCGAGGAAGCCACCCCGCCGCGAGTTGGGTCACGCAGGGCATGAATGTCCGGCACAGCACCCAACATCGCCGCCACCAAACCATTCAGCGGCGCTGAATCACTGGCGATGAGCGTCTCGAACTCCAGCCCCTCACGCACACTCATGATCGCCATGCCGTGGTCGCCGATCATGCCGCTGACCAGTACCGCGTCGCCCGGGCGCGCATTCTGCGGAGCAATCTGAACCCCTTCCGGGATCACCCCGATACCGCTGGTATTGATGTAAACGCCGTCCCCATGGCCTTTATCAACAACCTTCGTATCCCCGGTGACGATCTGCACCCCCGCCCTGCGCGCGGCAGCAGCCATTTGCTCGACCAACGTGCCGAGGATGTTGATCGGCAGCCCCTCTTCGATAATCATCCCAGCGCTCAGAAAGAGTGGCGTCGCTCCCAACATAGCGAGGTCATTCACCGTACCATTCACGGCCAGGTCTGCGATGCTGCCGCCGGGGAAGAATAACGGCCGCACCACATACGAGTCGGTTGAAAAGGCCAGCCGTGTCCCAGCCACACTCAAGGCCGCGCCGTCAGCCAGCGAGGCCAGCGCATCATTCTGGAACGCCGGCAGAAACAAATGGTCGACCAGGTCCTGCGAAAGCTTGCCGCCGCCGCCATGCCCCAGAACAATCTGCGGGTAATCCCGCAGCGGCATTGGACACACCCAGTCATCAAAGTGGATCGTCTCGCTCATCCGGGAATATTCTCCAGCGCGATGAAACGCCCATAGTTGTAGTACGCGGCACAGGCCCCTTCGCTCGATACCATCGTCGCGCCGAGCGGCTTGCGCGGGGTGCACTCTTTGCCAAATGCCGCACATTGATTCGGTTTGATGAGGCCTTGCAGCACTTCCCCACTGCGGCACAGCGGTGATTCCCGTGTCTGGACATTCTCCACGTTGAACCGTGCCGCTGCGTCGAACGCGCGGTAACGCTCACTGAGCTGCCAGCCGCTCTGCGGAATCATGCCGATGCCGCGCCACTGGCGGTCACAGACTTCAAAGACCTCGCTGATTATGTTCTGTGCCGGGATGTTCCCCTCCCGCTGAACAGCTCGCGAGTAGGCATTCTCTACCTCAGCCCGCCCCGATTCGAGCTGAAGCACCGCACGGTGAATCCCAGCCAGCACGTCCAGCGGCTCGAACCCAGTGACCACAATCGGCACATGATAGCGCTCAGCCAGCGGTTCGTACTGCCAGTAGCCCATCACGCTGCATACGTGCCCCGCCGCCAGGAATGCCTGCACCCGGTTAGTCGGCGAACGCATCAGCGCTTCAATAGCCGGAGGCACGAGCACATGCGAAACCAGCATCGAAAAATTGGTGATCCCCTGCTTCTTAGCCTGGAAAACGGCCTGCGCGTTAGCCGGCGCAGTCGTCTCAAAACCGATGCCGAAAAACACAACTTCTCGTGTCGGGTTGTCGCGGGCAGTCTTGAGCGCATCCAGCGGCGAGTACACAATCCGCACATCGCCGCCATGACTCTTGACCGAAAACAGATCGCGTTCGCTGCCGGGAACCCGAAGCATATCGCCGAACGAGCAGAAGATGACCCCTGGTTGGGCGGCGATGGCCAGAGCGCGGTCGATAGTCTCCAGCGGCGTCACACACACCGGGCAGCCAGGGCCGTGAATCAGTTCAATCTCTGGCGGCAGCAGTTGGTCGATACCGTTGCGGATGATCGAATGCGTCTGGCCGCCGCATACTTCCATCATCGTCCACGGACGGGTGACCGCCTGGCGGATTTCGGCAGCCAGTTTCTGGACCAACGCGCTGTCCCGGAATTCAGTCAGATACTTCATCATCGTCCCTCCAGTCTGGAAAGCCGAACCCCTGTACTGTGTCGCTCGACACCCGCCATCTACCCATCCGAGTCAGACATGTGCGCCTCTCGTGTTTCTGGGTTGAGTTCCTCTTCTAAGACATCCATTTCATTGAATAGACGGAGCGTTTCGCGGGCCGACTCTTCATCCAGCCGGGTGATGGCGAAACCCACATGCACAATCGCGTAGTCGCCGACCTGCGCTTCTGGCACGTACTCCAGGCAGACCTCCTTGACGATGCCGCCGAAGTTGACCTTGCCCATACGCGCGCCCATTGAATCGTAAATTTCCGTAATCTGACCGGGTACACCGAGACACATAATCCTGTTCCTCCATCAATTCCCGTCATCGCGACCGGGGATGCTTTCTCGTGACAAACGCACTGCACCGATCACCGCCTGTCCCAATGCCAGCCCGCCGTCGTTCGCCGGCACAAGGCGATGATCGAGCACAGAAAACCCTTCCACGCGCAGACGTGTCTGAAGCGCGCTCAACAACCGTATATTCTGGAACACACCGCCGCTGAGGGCAACTACCGAACCATACCCCTTCGCGCGCAAATACTGGCAGACCCGCAGCAAACCCTCAGTTACCCCCTCATGAAATCGCGCCGCAATCACGCCCGCAGCCGCCCCGGAGCGCACATCGGCAGCGATGGCCGCTGTCATCGGAGCCGTATCCAGAACAGCGCCGGTGTCTTCTTCCACGACTGGCAGTGGGTATGGGTTGATCCGGTCATCCTCTCCGCGCGCTAGGACAGCACCTTCCAGTTCAATGGCCGCTTGAGCTTCATAGGTGATCGTGTGGCGTAGGCCGGTTAAAGAAGCCACTGCGTCGAACAATCGCCCGGCACTGCTGGTCAGCACCGTCTGAAAGCCGGTTTCAAGCTGCCGCGCCAGGATGCGCCGTTCGGCAGCCGGACACGCCTTGACCGGGGGTAGGTCATCATCCCATGCAATGCCTGCCGCCCACAGATGCGCCAGCGCCATCCGGTAGGGATGTTTGACCGCAGCATCTCCGCCGGGGAGCGGCACCGGTTTCAGATGCGCCGCCCGTTTGAACCCCACATAATCGGCAATCAGGACTTCCCCACCCCAAATCGTGCCATCTGTCCCATAGCCTGTTCCGTCTAGGCACACCCCAATGACCGGCTGCCGGCCATCCAACCCGTGCTCGGCCATCACCGACGCAATGTGAGCATGGTGATGCTGGACGCGCAGCAGCGGCACACCCTCGCGCTTGACATACGCCTCCGCCCACCGCGTCGTCAGATACCCCGGATGCAGATCGCAGATAACCGCTTTCGGTCGAGCATGGTAAAGATCACACAGATGCGCCTGAGCACGCTCAAAAGCTTCCAGCGTTTCCAAATTCTCCATGTCGCCGATGTGCTGGCTGAGGAATGCATACCCTTGATGAGCCAGACACAACGTATTCTTCAGCTCACCTCCCGTAGCAAGAACCGAAGGGCTTCCAGCGTCCCCAGTGCCGCCGAGAACAGGCAGCTTGATCGGGAAAGGGGTATAACCCCGCGAACGCCGGATCGGCAGCTCACAGCCCTCGTGCAAGCGCAGCACAGAATCATCGCAGGGCGTGTGGATCGGACGGTCGTGCAGCAGAAAGCCGTCCACCAATGGCGCTAACCGTTCCAATGCCTCAGCATTGTCGATAGCGATAGGTTCGCCGGACAAATTGCCAGAGGTCATGACCAGCGGTCGATCCTCCAGCAGCAGATGATGCAGCGGCGTGTACGGCAGCATCAGGCCGATGTACGGATTGCCCGGCGCGACCAAATCGCTCACGGGACTGCCTGGCCGCTTCCGCAGCAGCAGGATCGGATGCTGCGGCGAGTCCAGCAGCGCCGCCTCAGCCTCATCAATCTCGGCCAACCGCTGCGCCTGCGCCAGGTCCCGCGCCATCACTGCGAAAGGCTTGTCGATCCGGCCTTTACGTGCTCGCAGCGCTGCCAGCGCCCTGTCGTTAGTCGCATCGCAGGCTAAGTGAAAACCACCCAGCCCTTTGATCGCCACGATCTGCCCCGCGCGGATCGCGGCCTGCGCCGCTTCAATAGCAGCATCATGGCGGACAATCGAATCGGGTAACGGCGGCCCGGCGGGCTGGTACCACACTGAAGGGCCGCAGTCCGGACAAGCAATAGGCTGGGCGTGGAAGCGGCGGCTGTGCGGATCGTGATATTCGGCAGCGCAGGCCGGACACATCTCAAACCCAGCCATGGTGGTCGCAGCGCGGTCGTAGGGAATGCGCTGGATGATCGTAAAACGCGGACCGCAGTGGGTGCAGTTAATGAACGGGTAGCGGTAGCGGCGGTCAGCAGGATCGAACAGCTCTCGTAAACATTCAGCACAAATGCTCACGTCCGGCGGAATATGAGCACGGATCGTCGCGTCCGGCTGGCTTTCCAGAATGCGAAAATCCGCATCGCCGCGTGGTGATACCGCCGTCACCACCACCGATTCAATCCGGGCGAGCGGCGGAGCCTCTGCCACCAAAGCGTCCCGGAAACGCTGGAGCGCACTGCCATCGCCTTCAACTTCGATGAACACGCCGCTGCCATCATTCCCCACATGCCCGGTCAGCCCCAGGCGCGTCGCCAGCCCGTAAACAGTTGGACGGAATCCAACGCCCTGAACGATGCCGCGCACCGTCACCCGCCAGCGTTCCCGTGTGGTGATCTGAGCCTTCAATACGTTTCTCCAGCACGATCAACACGCCCGATCATAACACGCTTCTTGTCACAACCCCCTTGACTGTGCCGAGATCAGGCCAACGTCCACATGATCGCAGCCGATCCGCCCTTCTTCGCAGATCAGTCCAATCCCCCCACCCTTGAAAAGATGGTCGGGGTCTTCGGCTTCAAGGATGACCTGCCCATCAATAACAGCGCTGAGGTGGTTGCCTCGTACCTCCAGGCGCAGCTCGGCAGGTTCGCCGAGCCTCCAGCCGCTGTCCCGTTCGGCTAGAACCCGATCCTGCCCTTCAAAGGCGCAGATGAGGCGCGTCTTCTCCGAGTCTACCAGCAGTGCATAGTACCGCATCATCCCTTGAACCCGCACCGCCACCCCGCCCGCCCGGCACAGGTGCGGTGTCATCCGCACGGTTACCCGGTAATCCGTCCACTCCCGCGTCCCCTGTATCAGCAGACCGCGCCCGCGGTTCTGGATCAACCGGTATGGCTCCGGCCAGACGTCGGCATGGTCAGGAACATTGCGGTGATCCATGCCGTTGACCCAGGCCAGCTTCCACATGCTGGGGCCGTCCACCCCGGCCTGTCGGTTGCGTTCCCGCTCGGCTGGACGGTTCAGAACGACATGGGGTGTCCCATCCCACGTCAGATAATCCAGATACACACTGCCCGCTTCTCCATCCTCTCCCTCGATCTGCACCCCAACCCAGGCCGTCGGGTACCCCCCTGTGTCTGGCACGACCCATGTGATCACGCTTGACCCGCCAGGGAGCAGGACCAGCGCCTCGCTGTGCAGCAGGTTAAATGCATCGGCGGCATTGTAGTGCTTCACGTACAGCCGGACTCGCACGGCGCCGCGGTTATCCGCGCTGGCAACCATTCGCGCCCGCAGCATCTGCCCCGGATAAATCGTCGGTGATGCCAGTAGCCGGTAGCCGTGCTGCTCAAAGTACCGCGCAGTCTCCTGTGACGGGACGAACGTTGCTGTCTCTACGCGCCCAGCTCGTCCAGCATCTAGGCTGTGATAATGAATCGCCAGACACCGGCTGCCCGATTCGCTGAACCCTGCCGCATTCTCCAGCTTGACGATCCCCCCCGCCGCATCGTCGACCACAAAGCCTTGCACCGATCCCAGCAGTTCAAAGTGGAAGCGCGCTCCACCTTTGGGGGCCAGTGGTTCTAGCGACTGTAAGGCGCGTCCGAGATTAACCAGGCTGTATGTTTCCCGTACTGCGTCCGTGATTGCCTTTCCACCATCCGCAGTCGGCAGATACAGCCGGTCAGCAACCGGTCCGCGCCAGTCTTGACCGCCGTCAATTCCAGTCAGCCCGTTCTTAATCCCCAGCAGGCAGCCCACATTGCCCGAATTGCAGTCTGTATCCCATCCTGCTGTGTTGGCAATCTTCAGTGATTTCTGAAAGTCGTCATCCCCGTACAGAAGCGCCAGAATAATCACCCCGTGGTTGGGCACAATGTGGCAGTTCCCGCCGTACCGGTCATAACCATACTGCTCCGCCAGCCATCGCCGCGCAGCGCGCCAATCGGTCGTCTCACGGCGCCGTGCCCGCAGTTCACTAATCATCCGCGAGATGACCGAGTCGCGCGGGATCAAACCTTGCGCAGTATCGAGGAGCTGGTTCAGATCAGACTCGACGAAAGCCTGCGCTTCCATCGCGGCGATCACCTGTGCCCCATAAATAGCTTCGCCATCATGGCTGACGCTGCTGGCCCGTCGGGCAAAGTCCGCTGCGCGTTCCGGGTCGCCTGGCGTGACCATACCCCAGCCGTCAACAAAAATCTGCGCTCCGATTTGCTCTGAAACGACCTTGCCGTTCAGCGCCATCGAGCCGCTCCGGGGTGCTTCAATCCCCGCTTTCAAACGCAGATAGGCCGTGTGTTCGGTCGAGTTGCCCATCCCGCCCCACCACAGAATCGTCTGCCCTTCGATGATGCTGTTCAACCAGGTATGGCCGATCTGGGCCGGAGTCACTGCGTCGCCGTAATCTTCCAGTGCCCGGATGAAGGTGAATGTGCCGGTAAGATCATCATCTGTGACGATCAGCGGTGCGTTCAGCTTGTCATGGACGTAGCCATCGATCTCCCCCAGCCGCTCCATGATTGTCTCGTACGACCACCCCTCGAAAGGCCGCCCCAGGTACACCCCGATGACTTTCCCCAGCACGCCCGCGTAAACCCGTTCAACGTAATCAACTGGTAATGGCATCGTCTACCGCCAAATCTCGCTGTGCAAGCATTCATAAGACACCAAATGTTTTTCCAAAATGTCACCCCAAACCGTCCATTTTGTGCTACACTTGTTCTACAAAACAGCATACTCCTCTTCCAGTGCCGCAGGCACGTTCGGGAGAGGGCCGGGGTGAGGGCACAAGATTCTCATATTCTCACATTCTCATTCTTATCATTCTTATCACGTTTCTCACCTATTACCGAATTTTTCTATCAAATATAAACTATGAACTGCAAATTTCCGCTGCATCGAACCCTGACGGCACTGACGCCGTTGCCGCCAGTTCTGCCACAAAGCTGGGCAGCTTACCCGTGAGCACACGTGCTTGGAGCCTGATAATGGCGGCTTTGTGGCAGGGGATTCGGCGCATAAGAAAACGCAGCAGGGGAATTTCCTCACTGCTGCGTTTCATCACGGCGTTTTAGACGTTCTGGAGCGCAGCCCACACCCGTTCCGGCGTGAACGGGATTCGGTTGATCTGCACCCCCGTTGCATCGAAGATCGCGTTGCGGAGTGCCGGAGCAACGCCGTCTTTGGGGATCTCGGCCACAGCTTTCGCGCCGAACGGCCCGCTGGGTTCATTCGTCTGCACCAGGATGACTTCCAGCTCCGGCATTTCATCTGCCCGGTAGATTTTGTACGGGCCAAGCTGCGGGTTGACCATCCGCCCATCCGCGTCGTAGGCCATCTCTTCGCAGTGCCCGTACCCGAGCGCCTGGGTCATCCCGCCTTCGACTTGCCCGCTGGCCGTGATCGGGTTGATCGCCACCCCGCAGTCAACCGCCATCACCAGCTTCTTGACCGTGACCTGCCCGGTCTGGATGTCTACTTCAACCTCGGCGAACTGCCCCGCGAATGGCGGTGGGGACTCCGCCGAAACATACGAAGCCGTCGCCATGATCTGCCGCTGGTCCTGCTGGTGGAGCGAATGCAGGGCAATCGCATTCAGCGAGACCCGGCGGCCATCCGGCGCGATAGCCTGACGGTCGCGCAGGACGACGCCGCTCCAATCGTCCAGCTTCAGCATCAATCCGGCGCGTTCCTTGATCTGCTCGCGCACCTGCTCGGCAGCTTTCATCACCGCCGTACCCGAAATATAGGTCGTGCTGGAAGCATACGCCCCTGTATCGAACGGGGTTAGATCGGTATCCGACGAATAGACAACGATGTCCTCCAATGGAACGCCCAGCACTTCAGCGGCAATTTGAGCAAGGACGGTATCCGAACCAGTGCCCAAATCAGTCGCCCCAACGAGCAGGTTGAACGACCCGTCGTCGTTGATCTTGATGCTCGCCCCGCCCATATCCAGACCCGGAATAGCCGTCCCGTGCATACACATCGCAAAGCCAATCCCTCTCCGGATGTACGGTCGAGCCGGGTCGAACTTCCAGGAAGGATCATCCCGCCGGTGCCATTGGATCGCCTGCATCCCCTGGAGGACGCACTGCTCCAAACCGCTTGAACGGATCACTGGCACAGTCGTGACTTCCGCCTCCCCTTCTCCCAAGTGCGGCGCAATATCCAACGGATCACCGACTTTGACCCAATTCATCCGTTTGAATTCGATGACATCCATCCCCAACTGCCGGGCAATGTCCTCCATGTGGCACTCTAACGCGAAGAGCGCCTGTGGTGCTCCATAGCCTCGATACGCTCCGGGCACAGGGATGTTGGTGTACACCACCTTGCAGTCAAAGCGCTTGTTCGGGCAGTTGTACGAACTCAGCCCGCGCAGTCCAGTCACAGTCTGAACAGTCAGCCCATGTGTGGCATACGGGCCAGTATTGCCAATCACGGTCATCTCCTGCGAGACCAGTTTGCCCGATTTATCCACGCCGGTCTTGTAGTGAATAGTCTGTGGGTGACGGGTGCGGCTGGACATGAATTCCTGCTGCCGAGTCAGTTCTAACCGCACCGGCCTTCCCGTAGCGATGACCAGATGCCCAACAATATCCTCGATCAGCATCTCCTGCTTGGCCCCGAAGCCGCCCCCAATGCGTGGCTTGATGACTCGGATTCGCTTGACGGGCAGCCCCAGCAGCGGTGCAACCATCCGCCGAACATGGAAAGGAACCTGTGTCGAAGTGCGCAGGTTCAGCCGCTCATCAGAGTCCCACCAGCCAATACAAATGTGCGGCTCGATGGGAACTTGCTGAACCTGATGTACGTAGAAAGTCTGCTCAAAGACATGATCCGCTTGCCGGAATCCTTGCTCGACATCGCCTACCTCAGCGTGGATGTAGTGCGAGATGTTATGGGCGGCGTCATAAGCTCCTTCCATGTCCGGTTCATCATGGATCACTGGCGCGCCCTCTTTGATCGCATCGTTCTCATCAAAGATCGCGGGGAGCACTTCGTAGGTAACGTGAATACGTTTCAGAGCTTCCGCCGCAGTTTCTGGCGATTCAGCAGCGACCACTGCCACCCGGTCCCCAACGTAGCGCACCTTGTTGTCAAAGCTCACTTGGTCGTAAGGCTTCGGATTTGGGTACGTCTGTCCGCCAGAAGCGTAGCGCACACGCGGCACATTCTTGTGGTGCAGAACAGCGTGCACGCCTGGCATTGCGCGCGCTTCGCGGTCGTCAATATCGAGGATACGCGCATGAGCATGTGGACTGGTCAGCAGCGCAGCGTACAGCATCCCCCGCATCTCGATGTCATCCACAAAAGCCGGGTTGCCTTTAGCCAGCTTGAGCGCATCCACTTTTACTTCTGGCTTGCCAACCACGCTGGTTTCCGGTACTTCCGGCGAGATAATGAATCGGGGCAGCCGTTTCGTCCGAACCGCCGTATCTCCGCTGCCCCCCCAAGAATCATCCCCGGAATTCATCCCGTAGTCGAACACCTCGCTGCCACGATCCGGCAAAGTGATCGGTGTGAGGATGTTAGGTGTGATCTCTGACGGTTCTTCGCCGCGCATCACCGCTGCTGCTTCCAACACGGCCAGCACCGGTTTGACATATCCGGTCTCCCGGTCAAGGATACCAGACAAGACATCACGGACTTCAGCTTCAGTTGGTTTGGGATTTCGCTCGATCAAACTCTTTGCTGCCAGGATCATGGCCGGCGTCGCGTAACCTGATTGGATCGCTCCTGTCCGCACAAAAGCATCTTGAATCGGATGAAGCCGTGTCCCGCTCGACAATCCTTCAACAGTTTCAATGCGGTGTCCATCAGCCTGCGCAGCCAGCATGATATCCGAATTGACCAGCTCGCCATCCAGGAGTACTGCCGCAGCCCCGGTTTCGCCCGTATCACTGCCGAACCGCACGCTAAAGTACCCTTCACGCCGCAGAACGCGCATCAGCGTTTCATGCGGCTGGCACTCAAAATCCCTCTGAACGCCGTTGATTGTGATCGCGATTTTCATGATGACGACTCCAATTCAACCAAGACTCGCTGCATGAGCACTTTTGCCATTTCCAACCGGTAGACGCTTGATCCACGGAAATCCCCCGGCGGACTGAGCCGGTTCACTGCTGAGGGATCAACCAGCACAGGTAAACTCGCCACACCAGAGAGCGCAGCGCGTATCGCGCCATCACTGCGCTGCCGCGCCGCCACAGCCACGATGGGTTTATCCGCTGGTGTGCGGGCAACCCTAGCTGCTGCCATACGGCCATCCGTTTGCAGACTCACCGCTGTAATCAACCCACCTGCCAGCACGTCTTGAGCATTGCCTAGAAAATCCCCCATTGAAAACTGCCGCACATCCTGGCCGTTAGTAGCCGTGATAACCGCATCACATGCCAGAAGTGCGGCCAGCAAGTGGCTTTCCCAATCAGCCGTTAGGATCACGCTGCTGATCGTCCGCATATTCCGCATTGAGTAGGAGTCTTCGGTATGGACGATATCCCTCAGAGCTTGCGGCAGTATTGGCAGATCGACGAGGGTTTGCAAGGTCACCAACGCTTCAATAGTCACCTGATTACCCTCGGAGATAACCCGGTTCAAACCAAGCGCCTGTAGATCAACCACTTCATCGATGCTGTCGTCAAGTTGGGCATCAACCAGCGAACGACTGCTCAGCGCTGCCGTGCGAACGTCTTTGCGCCCCAACAACCGCAGCGCCTCATCCAAATTTGCCGGGCGATGATAGGCTCTAATCATATTTCGTTTCTCCCTGCGGTTCCGTGGGAACTCGCACCCTTATTTGCTGTCTAGGTTTCCCTTCCAGTTGATGTTCTAGTGTAACGAATTCTTCGGGTTCCGTAAGCGCCGCGATTGTGAACTATTGACGAATAGGATCAATTTATTCACACTGCTTATTAGCCGGCATATGTTGCGACATGAATTCATGGAATCAGCGTGCACTCCGGCAGATCGAGGAAACATGGGAACGTTTTTGTTCAACCAGGTCTTGGTGCTGGTACTGGGTGGAGGCGATCTTGCCAGTGGAGCTATCTACCGCTTATGGCTTGCAGGCTTTCCCGTTGTCGTGACTGAACTCGACACCCCCTATTTCGTCCGCCGCACGGTCAGCTACGGTAATGCGGTCTATGAAAACGAAGTTAGTGTAGAAGGCATTACCGCTTGTCTGGTCGATTCGCCAGAACACGCCCTCATCGCCCTTCAGCACAACACGATTCCTGTGCTAGTCGATCCAGACCGAACTTGTATCCCATCGTTACGTCCGACTGTAATCATCGATGCCCGCATGGCGAAGACGAATCTAGGCACGCGGAAGTCCGATGCGCTGCTGGTCATTGGCTTAGGGCCAGGCTTCAGCGCTGGAACAGACTGCCATGCCGTCATCGAAACCAACCGCGGTCACAATCTGGGACGGGTGATCCTCCAAGGCAGCGCCGAACCCGACACAGGTACTCCAGGTTCAATTGAGGGCAAGACAATTACGCGCGTCCTGCGTGCGCCATCGGAAGGGTATGTTTCCCCACAGGCAGCCATTGGTGACTCGATTGCAGCCGGGCAGGTCATTGCGGAGGTGAACGGCATCTCCATCCTAGCCCCCTTCACAGGGATACTTCGAGGACTCATCCACCCCAGGGTGCGTGTCCAAACCGGGATGAAGATCGGTGATCTTGATCCACGCATTCAACGCGAAACCTGTTTCACCATCTCCGACAAGTCGTTAGCAGTCGGAGGTGGCGTGGTTGAAGCGGTTCTCAGCGCAGCCCATCTTCGTCCGATCTTGCTCAATGCAGAGTCTGAATCGGCTGCCCAATCAGGATAGGGCCAATCTTGCCAATTACATGCTCGGTCGTGCGGCAGTCGCGATTTCCACTACTTCTTCAATCTGGGTGATGTGATGCCGTGCTTTCACCATTGTCACGGCAATATTCAAGGCAAGACTAGCCGCCGTGGTTCGGTCTTTCACATTCTCGATGCCGCGGATGTCTTCCACACCCGCCAGTCCAATCACACGGCGCATCATCTTGCAGGCACCAAAACCAACCGAGTCCTGGAGAACACGCCGCATGTAGTCCTGCTGGTACAGACGCGGCATGTCAATCACATCAGTACGATTCCAGATCGGCTGGAATTCCCGGACAAAAACTTGCCAAACTTGTATGATAGTATCCGTCAGATACTTACGGAAATCGGCACGCTTTTCTGGATCGGGTGTGCGGACTTCATGGGCAGCATAGTTCAGCAGGAGATTGCCAATGACGGCTCCCACATCGAAACCCATCGGACCATAGTAAGCAAATTCAGGATCAATTACATAGGTATCGGTCTGATTGACCATAATGCTGCCGGTATGCAGATCACCGTGGACTAACGCTTGGGCCTGGGTCATGAACTTCTCTTTGAGTTGAGCTACTTCCATATGCAACCCTATGTCCGCTTGAAGTGCGACAACTTGCGGTTCCAATTCCGCATGGAAGCGGTTACGCTCAGTCTTGCGATACGGTTCGGTGAAAATCAAATCCTCAGTAATTTTGCATAATTCCGGATTAATAAAACGCGCGACTTCTAGTTTTTTGGTGCGATAATCCAGCACCAGATCAGAAGTCATGCCGAGCGTCCGTGCCATGAATAAACCGATGTGTTCAGCGAAATGCGGGTATTTAATCCCCTGAATCAATCCCTTCCGCATGATGATATGATCGTTAAGATTCTGCATGCACACTAGGTACATATCTGGGTCGTAGAAGTACACTCTAGGCGTATGCTGCGGAACTAATCGGCCGTGGATTTCCAGTGCCTGCGCTTCGATACGAGCACGATCCGTTGGCAGTGGCCAACTGTCTCCAACCAGACGCACATAGGGCAGTGCCTGCTTGAGGACAACTGTGCGGCGCGGATCAGACTTGACCCACACCTTGAAGACCAAATTTAGGTTACCGTCTCCGACCTCGACCGAATCCAACTCATCCTCTGGCCGAAATATGGACTCCAGTTCCTTGCGCGAGTGCACATAGGCCGAAACTGTTTCAGGAGTAAGGGGATGATAACGGGGCGAAATGTCACCAAACATAATCGACTCTCACAGAATGATAAAGTGTAGGAACAAGCACCTAACACACCAAGTGAAAAATCAAGCCGTGGTACGGTCCCGCGGGCTGCGTCCCGCAAACACCACGTTGACAATCAACGCCGCAATCAATACCACGCCGGTGATGAATTCCTTCAGATATATATCAATCGTGGGAATGTTATCTAGCCCATTGCGAAGCGTTCCATAGATCAGTAGACCAATCAGCGTTTGTGGGATACCACCCCGACCTCCAGTCAACGCTGTTCCACCGAGAACAACCGCACTGATAGTATCCAGCAGGTAACTAGGGACAGGATCAGGTTGGGCGCTCCCAAGCCGCCCCATGCCCACGACCCCAGCCAGTCCTGCCGTAAACCCACTGATTGTCAACACTGCAATTAAGATAAGGTTGGTATTGACACCAGCTAACCGCGCAGCGGATTTGCTGGCTCCAGTCATATACACATAGCGCCCAAACCGGGTGTAGTTCAGTACCAGATAGGCAATCAAGAGACAAAAAGCCGCGACAATAACGATGAACGGAAAACCACCTCGTCCATCAACATCAGTAAATATACGACCGCTTCCCAGAAAACGCGCATAATCTGGAAGCGTAGTAATCGTCCGTCCTTTACTGATAAATGTAGTCAATCCAGAACCGATAAAGGAAATTGCCAACGTCGCCATAAATGTCGGAATACGAAACCGCGTTGTGATTAGTCCCCCTAACAGGCCTAGTCCTGTCCCAGCCAAAAGCCCGGCAAGCAGAGGAATCGGTTCCTTCAAACCTTGATTAGCAAACAGCGACGCAGCCAGCATCCCAGAAATAGCTGCCGTCGAGGAGATTCCTAGATCGATTTCACCTGTCAGCAGCACGAACGTCATGCCAGTCCCAAAAATAGCAAGCGTCGAAATCTGCACAAGAATATTGTTGATGTTCAACGGTCGCAAAAACGATGGCGAGGCCAGCCCAAACAAAACAAACAGAGCAACTAGTGTCCACACCGGAGCTAAAGTTGCCACCCAACGAGGAAATCGCCGAGTTGTGCGTTTCATGTCTGCAGTTACTTGAGGGGATGTCGTCGTCATAGCAGCCTCATTAATACATCTTTATCCAGGTTGTGGTTGGGCAGTTCGGCGACAACTCGCCCACGAGACATGACCATGATTCGGTCAGAGACGGATAGCACTGTTTCAGGTTCACTGGACACTACCAACACTCCGTAACCTTCATTCCGGAACTTTCGGAGGATCGATAGAACTTCACTCTTTGCGCCCACATCCATACCGCGTGTCGGTTCCGAGACTATAAACACTTTAGGCGGGAACGGCAGCCAGCGCGCAATAGCAACCTTCTGTTGATTGCCGCCGCTCAACTGCCCAACTGGATTTAGCGGGTCGGCAGGATGAACACCCGTCAGTGTGATCTGCGGCACTGCCAGTTCCAACTCAGCACGTCGCGCCGGAGCAAAAAAACGCCCCAGACGATGCAAATGGGGCATCATCACATTGCGAAAAATTGGCTGTTCCATGAACAGGCTCTGACGGCGAGATTCAGTCGCGAAGGCTAGTCCATGCCGGATGGCATAACCGGCTGAGAAATTATGTGGGAATGTATGTTCCCCGACCCGTACCATACCTTGGTCATAACGGTATAGCCCGAACAACGCCCGCGCTAGGTCAAAATGTCCTGCCCCGATTGCACCATACAACCCAACCACTTCACCCTGCTCCACCGTGAGGTTCACGTCAGTGAATACATCGGCTGTCAATCCAGAGACAGTCAACAGCGTTTGTGCTGCATTCCGTGTCACAGCAGATGGAAGTTCGGCGTTCACTTCACGACCCAGGATCATCGAAATAATCTGATTGATGGTCGTGCTGCTCTTTTCAACCGTATCGACACGCTGCCCATCCCGAAGTACTGTGATGCGGTCAGCAACGCGCATAACTTCTTCCAAAAAGTGCGAAATGTAAATAATGCTCCGGTTGCTCTGGCGAAGCATGTTAATTAGTTGGATTAAGCGTTCGATTTCAGGGGGCGAAAGCGCAGAGGTTGGTTCGTCCATAATCAGGATACGAGCACCAGAGAGTATTGCTCGCAGCACTTCGACAACCTGCTGCGTACCTAACGAATAATTACCAAGAGGCGCACGCACATCGATATGCTCGAACCCCAGTTTTTGGAGTTCTTCAGCAGCCACTTGATTCATTTTGCCCCAATCCACTAGCCGCGCACCATTAGTCAACTGCCGGCCCAGAAACAAATTCTCAGCAACAGTTAATTCCGGCATGACACTGAGTTCTTGATGGATCATACCGATCCCTCGGCTGAGCGCATCTTTGGGCGAGTGAAGGTGGACAACCTGCCCGTTGAGGAAAAACTGCCCTTCGTAGTCTGTATAAATACCTGCGAGAATACGCATCAGGGTCGATTTGCCTGCGCCATTTTCACCAACCAGAGCGTGAGTTTCGCCTTCACGGAGGTCGAAAGAAACATTGTCCAGTGCCTGGATATTGCCGAAACGTTTCGAAATCCGATCCAGTTGCAGGATGCTAGGCATAGGTCAGGCCCTATTACAACCATGTCCCATTCTCTCCCCTATGGTTAAGCACAGGGGAGAGAAAAGTCTATCAAACCACAGGAGATTTTGGAATGAACGGCAACTAGAACACCAATTGATCTTGCGCCCAGATCAAACCGTCCGCAACGCTCAAACCATAGTTATTGAGCTTCCATGGTTCCGCAGCCAGCGCTGGATTGCTATCGATTTCATTAGTGATAGCTGGGCCATCCGCTAGTATGAAGAACGGAATGTCTTTCTTCGCCTGTTCAAGACCGACTGTCGCAGCATACGCACCCGCGATAACCGCCCACCCGTGAATGCGAGTCGCTGAATTACGGGCGGTAGCAACCAGTTTGCCATCGCGCACCGCGGCAATAGCCGGAGACATCGCATCAACGCCACCCACAAAAACCTGATCGCCGAGACCAGCATTCTCGACCACCTGGCGAGCAGCCAGAGCCATATCATCGTTATCAGCAAAGATGGCCTTCAAATCAGGATGGCGATTCAGTACAGCTTCAGCCAGAGCAGCGGCCTTGCTGACATCCCAGTCAGCCGGTTGGTCGTCCACGATCTCAATGTTTGGATAGCGACTCATGACATTCAGGAAGCCCTGTCCACGTGCCTGAGCGCCAGTGTGACCTGGGGCACCACCAATGTGAGCAATCTTGCCTGAGCCACCCATCTTCTCCACAAGTTTTTCGCAGACAGACTCCGACATGAAAACGTTGTTGGGAGCGATAAAAGTCAGCACACCCATCGATTGGAGCTGATCTAGAGGTGCAATCAGCGTGTCCATATCGATGACTGGAATACCAGCATCGATCATAGCCTGAACAGGCTCGACCAGTGTTCCAATTGCGCCAGGCTGCATAGCAACGAAGTCCCAGGTGTCGGTCGCCATCTGGTCGATCTTGCTGCGCTGGATAGCCGGATCAAATTCACCATCGAACCAAACGATTTCGACACCGAGCAGTTCACCCCAACGGAGGGCTGCTTCCTGCCCCTGCGCATTCCAAGTTCCGGCGAGACCAGCGCTGGACATCGCAGCACGAAGAGTCTTGCCTTCCTGTGCACGGGCCTGGCGGAATTGCATGAATGAGAACAAATTGGCGGCAACGAGACCCGAACCTGCGAACAGGCTCCCCTTGAGGAATGAACGGCGGCTAAGGTTCTGAGACATGCTTCTATCCTCCTGAATGCAGTATTCTTTACTTGAAAAGATTCCCATCGGACTAAACCATGTTTCTCGTTCTGCGGCACCTCCTTGCAGTTGGGATTCGTCAGTTGTGAAGAGGCAAAACAACATTGGCCTCTCTCAGGGAAATGGCGCGGTAGACTTGCGAACAATGAGTTCTGGTTCCAAAAGAACAATGCGCTGTCCCATCGTCTCTCCTCGGATGAGTCGGAGAAGAACCTCTACAGCCGCACCTGCAAGTCGATCCAGAGGCTGGCGTATGGTTGTCAGCGGCGGAGTCAGGTGAGCACTTACTTCGATCCCGTCCATTCCAACAACTGAGATGTCGTCTGGGACTCGCAACCCTCGATCATAGATGGCATGCAGCACACCGATTGCTATACGATCATTACTGGCAAAGACTGCAGTTGGAGGTGTCGCATCATCGAGCAGAGTCAACATGCAGTCGTACCCGTCACGCGATCCCCAGCTCTCACCCGAATGGATGACCCGACGGTAGTCAAGATCATGTTCATTCAAAGCATGCAGATAGCCGTCAAGTCTATCCTGTGCAGTGCGCATCCGTTTCGGACCAGCAATGTGAGCAACTCGGGGATGTCCAAGTTCTACCAGATGGTTCGTTGCGAGCTGACCTGCCCGTAGGTTATCAACCGTACAAACTGGGTATTCATCGTATTCAGTAACACGATCGACAGCAACAATCGGGATGTCCTCATCCTTCCAGAAAACCTCCGACTGGAGTGTTTGCAAAGAATGGGTCACGAGAATGCCATCAACTGAACGGCTGGTGGCGCGTCGAACACAGCTCACTTCCCGGTCAGCATCTTCATGGCTGTTAAAAACCAGAAGAATATACCCGTAAGTCTGCGCCACATTTTCAGCGGCCGCAACAATTTCTGCGAAATAGGGATTGGATAGGTCAGGGACGATAAAAGCCAACGCCTGAGTATGCCCTGTGCGAAGTCCCTGAGCAACCAGATGAGGAGAATATCCTAGTTCATCGATTGCCTTCTGAACATGATCGCGCATACTGGGCGAGACATACGGCCAGTTTCGCACTACATTTGATACAGTAGTGACGGATACGCCCGCGTAAGCGGCAACATCTTTTAGAGTAACATTTCGGGACATAATCAATAGTTCACAGGAAAATGTAACGTTTCACAGATAACCGTGTGGAGTTAACCCCAAACGAAAGATTTTGTCAAGTCGGGTGGAAGACCATACCAGCAAATTGCTTGACAGCCACGTCAGGGAATGATACTCTCAATCGCAGAAAAACGTTTACGGTAAACGTTTTCGCAAAATAAGGCTTCTTTCGAAAAGTTGTGTCATGCCCACCATTCGCGACGTTGCATCGCACGCAAAAGTGTCCGTGGCGACTGTTTCCCACGTCATAAACGGAACGCGCTTCGTCGATCCTCAGACAGTAGACCGCGTTCAAGGGGCGATCAATGCCCTTGGATACCGCCCGAATAAGCTTGCCCGCAGCCTCCGGCGCAACGAAACCAGCACTATCGGACTACTCGTCCCCGATAACTCCAGCCCGTTCTTCGCCAAAGTCGCGCGTACCATCGAAGACGCTGGTTTTGCCGAGGGATACAGCGTCATTTTGTGCAACTCTGATGGCTCGGAAACAAAAGAAGCAGTCTATGTCGATACACTGCTATCCAAGCAGATCGATGGGTTGATTCTAATTTCGTCCGGCAACAGTTTTGCTCCCCTGCGAACCATCAACAAGGCACGTGTTCCCTTTGTTGTCGTCGATCGTGAACTCGGCGACTTGAATGTTGATCAAGTTTTGATCGACAATGAACAGGGTGGCTACCTAGCCGGGAAGTATCTAACTGAGTTGGGACATCAACGCATCGGGGTTATCTCTGGCCCTGAACATCTCCGGTTGACCGATCAACGGCTAAACGGTTTTCGACGTGCACTGGCAGATGCAGGATTGGAACTCACTGACGAAGCCATTGTTGCTGGTGACTTCCACTACCCATCAGGCGCTCCCGCCATGAAACGACTTCTCGAACGGAATCTCGGATTGACGGCAGTTTTCGCAGCCAATGATCAAATGGCGATTGGTGCGGCAGCGTACCTGCACCGGCTCAATCTACGCATCCCCCAAGACTTCTCCATCGTCGGCTATGACGATATTCCTGAAGCGACCATTGTGTACCCTAATCTAACCACCATAGCACAGCCAGTGGCAGAAATCGGGCGCCTAAGCATTAAGCTGCTGATGGAGCGCATTCGGCAATCAGACCTACCGGCACGCCGGATGGTGCTGCCAACATGGTTGATCGAACGAGAAAGCTGTGCCCCTTGCCGGGCTTGAATATCATCAGGTCTACTGAGAAGGGATCAAGCCATGTCGTCTTCGCAGCCCATCTTGAAGATGGAAGGGATCAGCAAATCGTTCCCTGGCGTACAGGCACTAAATAATGTCCAGCTCGACGTGATGCCGGGAGAAATTCTCGGTCTATTAGGGGAAAACGGCGCGGGCAAATCCACACTGATGAAAATACTTTCCGGTGTCTATAAGAAAGACACTGGTCAGATCATGCTGGACGGCAAGGAGATTGATGTCCGTAATCCACACCATGCCCAGATGTTGGGAGTTACGATCATCTATCAAGAACTGAACCTGATGCCAAATTTGACGGTGGCGGAAAATATCTTTATTGGCCGAGAGCCAAATCGCTTTTCCATTGTGAATTGGCAGCAACTTCACCGGCAAACTCAGCAGCTCACAGAACATCTCGGTATCAAGCTGTCTCCTACTGCCCGCGTGAGCAATCTGAGCGTAGCTGAGCGCCAGATGGTCGAAATTGCGAAGGCATTGTCGATCAAGGCGCGCGTCATCATTATGGATGAGCCGACATCCGCGCTGACCGAGAACGAGGTGCAGCACCTCTTCACCACCATGCGCGAACTGAAGTCGCAGGGACTAGGGATCATCTTCATCTCACACCGTATGGAAGAAGTCTTCGAAGTCTGCGACCGCATCACAGTACTGCGCGATGGTGAGTATGTCGGCACGGTACTGGCAAAAGAGTCCAACCCCGAAGAAATCATCCGCATGATGGTAGGTCGAGGAATCTCTGAATACTTTGGGCAAGGCCAAGGCAGCGGTGGCGCAGTCATACTGGAGGTCCGCGATCTCAACCGAGTCGGCTCAGCCGAGAACCCGAACAAGAAGGTACTGTCCAATATCAGCTTTCAGGTGCGCCGGGGGGAGATCGTAGGTCTGGCAGGATTAGTTGGCGCTGGACGTACTGAACTGGCACGTTCCATTTTTGGCGTCGATCCCCGAGACAGCGGAAGCATCTGGATCGACGGGCAGGAAGTTCAGATTCGAAGTCCTCGCGATGCCATCCGGCTTGGCATCGGCATGGTTCCCGAAGATCGCAAACTTCAGGCACTGTTCTTAGCAATGTCTGTAGAAGAGAATGTCAGTATCGCGACAATGGGGTCATTGTCACGCTTTGGATTCATTCAGCGGCGGATGCAGCGCCAAACAGTTAGCCAATATGTCAAGGACTTAAGCATCCGCTTGGCGCGATACGAACAGCCTGTTCTCGACCTGAGTGGTGGTAACCAACAGAAGGTCGTGATCGCCCGCTGGCTAGCACTCAAGCCGAAAATCCTCATCATGGACGAACCGACACGCGGCATTGATGTGGGTGCGAAGGCAGAAGTCCACAGCCTGATGCGGCAGTTGGCCGCGCAAGGTGTGGCGGTGCTGATGATTTCATCAGAACTGCCAGAAGTACTGGCGATGAGTGACCGGGTGCTGGTGATGCACGAAGGCGAGATGGTTGGTGAACTCTCTCGTACAGAAGCAACGCCAGAACGCACCATGCGGTTAATGACGGGTGAAGCGAGTCAGGTGAGCAAGGGGGCATGATGACAAGCAAGGCAGCAGGAAAGGTGTCCACGGGCAGCGAACGCCAATGGCGCACACTGATTGGGCGGTTTGGAGCATTCATCTTTTTGATCTTGCTCGTGGTGATCTTTTCGCTCCTCAAACCGAATTCGTTTCCCACTCCGCTTAACCTGTTCAACATCGCACGTCAGGCGTCTATTTCCGGACTCGTCGCAATTGGCATGACCTTCGTTATTCTGACGGGTGGAATCGATCTCTCTATTGGATCGCTGCTAGCGCTGGCCGGGATCGTTGCAGCAGCAATCTATAAAGGCGGAACTGGACTTCTGGATACGACTGCGGGAGAGACTTCTGGTGTCGGCGTGGGTGGAGCCATCCTGGTCGCCTGCCTGGTCGGCCTGATCGGCGGTCTGATCCAGGGTAGTTTGATCGTCCGGCTTAAAGTGCCGCCGTTCATTGTAACATTGGGCGGCATGTCAATCTTTCGTGGTTTAACCCTGCTGGTCGGCAACGGCGGTCCGATCAGTGCCTTCGATGATGCGTTCAAGGTTCTCGGACAGGGGCGTATTGGAGACCTCGTGCCAATCCCGGTCATTATCTTTCTGGGAGTCGCCGTCATCGCCTACATCGTGCTGCGCTACACACAGTATGGACGTTACATCTATGCCGTGGGGGGTAATGCAGAAGCAGCCCGCCTCTCTGGGTTGAACACCGGCTTGCTGATCTTGAGCGTGTACATGATCGTTGGTCTGCTGGCCGGGTTTGGTGGCTTCATGCTGTCCTCGCGCTTGAACTCCGCCGAAGCCATCGCGGGCGTTGGCCTAGAACTGACCGTGATCGCATCAGTGGTCATTGGCGGCACAAGCCTGTTTGGTGGTGAAGGTGGCGTCGTCGGCACAGTAATCGGCTCACTGCTGGTGAATGTGCTGACCGCTGGACTGACCCAGTTGAACGTCAATCCCTATCTCCAGCAGGTCATCATCGGTTTGGTCATCATCTTCGCCGTGTTCTTCGATCGCTTCACCAAAGCCCGGCGCACCTAGTCTTTATATTCCCGCCGCCAGCCTCAATCTTCCAGGCGACGGTGATGTGTGGGAAGCGACTAATCAGAAGGAGGTGCAGCAATCAACTGGATGTTCTCAACGGGTATAACGACCTTTAGTCCTAGTTCGTGGTTCAAGTTCATTACAGGAGTTCGGTAGAGATGCTTAAGAAAACGACGCTTGGTCTCCTTGTCCTCATGATGCTCGCCCTTTCGGCTGTGCCCGTGCTGGGCCAGGATCAACTTCGGATCGCCTTCTCAGTTCCCGGTCTGAACTTCCCATTCTTCGTCCACATGGTCAAGCAGGCTCAGGATGAAGCTGCCAAGATCGGTGGCA
>DAOUCY010000087.1:0-10526 GCA_034431625.1 Anaerolineae bacterium
CGCTCTCCGCCGCCGACTGCGTGGTGATCGTCACCGACCACGACGCCTACGACTGGACAAGCGTGCGCCGCGCCGCTCGGCTGCTGGTCGACACGCGGCACGTTATGTAGAATCACACAAAAATTCAACAGTTTTTGGCTTGATTGTTTCAGTCGGTATTGCGAGAATAGGAAAGTTTTCAAGTGGCGATTTATCTTGTGACCGGCGCAGCTGGCTTTATTGGTTCTAAGGTAACCGAATTACTCATTGCAGATGGTCATCGCGTAATCGGAATCGATAATCTCAACGACGCGTATGATGTACGTTTGAAGGAATGGCGGTTATCGCATTTGCTCGATCTCTCTGGTTTTGAGTTACATCGTTTCGATATAAGCAATCGCATTGAATCTGATGCGTTTTTTGCAAGGCTGGCAAATCAACATGCTATCCCGGCTGCAATTATTAACTTGGCGGCGCGTGCCGGTGTAAGGCAGTCCGTAGAGAACCCCTGGATATATATCGATACCAATACGACTGGCACGTTGAACTTACTTGAACAGGCACGACGATATGAAATTCCCAAGTTCGTCCTAGCGTCAACATCAAGCCTGTATGGACAGCACAATCCTATGCCCTACCGAGAGGATGCTGACACCAACCAACCGCTATCCCCTTATGCTGCTTCCAAAAAGGCAGCTGAAGTCCTCTGTTACACCTATCATTATCTGTATGGGATCGATGTAACTGTCTTTCGCTATTTCACAGTATACGGCCCAGCGGGTCGTCCAGACATGAGTCTATTTCGATTTGTCCAGTGGGTCAATGAAGGACGTCCAGTGCTGATTTATGGTGATGGGAAGCAGTCGCGCGACTTTACATATGTGGACGACATTGCACGTGGCACGATTGCCGGATTGAAACCATTAGGCTATGAAATCATCAATTTAGGATCTGATCAGCCAGTAGTGTTGCTGGATGCGCTACGCTTGATCGAGCAACTGCTCAATCAGTCAGCACAAATAGACTTTCAAGCTATGCCTCGCTCTGACGTCACTGCAACCTGGGCAGATATTTGTAAAGCGGAAAGACTATTAGGTTGGCGCCCCAAAACAACCACGGCGGACGGCATTGCTCAACTAGTGAGATGGTACCAGGCAAATCGCTCATGGGCGAAGAACATAGCAACCGGCTAAACAACTTGCCGCTCACTATAGTGCACGTCATCACTGGCTTAAATACTGGCGGTGCGGAAACCATGTTGTACAGATTGGTGTCCGCAAGTAACCGAGCACGCTTTAGTTCACAGGTAATCTCACTATCGACAAGTGGGACAATTGGCCCCCGCATTGCAGAACAGGGTATTCCTGTCCACTCTTTAAATATGCCAGCTGGTCGTCCCTCCACAGTTGGTCTATTGAGATTAGTAAAACTTTTTCGACTCCTACGCCCTGACCTGATTCAAGGCTGGATGTATCATGCCAATTTGCTATGCAGTCTGGCAGCACCACTCGCTTCACCAACAACGCCTGTCGTATGGAATATTCGCCAATCACTGTATAACTTGCGTGCAGAGAAGACTACGACAGCCTTGGTGATCAGATTGAATGCACTGTTGTCACGACAGCCGCGTGCTATCATCTATAACGCTATGGTGAGCGCTGAACAGCACGAAGCTATTGGTTTTTCTATCAGGAAACGCCGGATAATCCCTAATGGTTTTGATCTCGAAAAGTATCACCCCTCGATTCAGGCGCGTGCGAATTTGTTGACTCTATTGAATGCTCCCGATGATGTAGTAATCTTTGGTATCGTTGGTCGCTACCACGCAATGAAAGATCACGCCAACTTTGTGCGTGCGGCTGGAATTGCAGCCACAAACCACCCTAATCTGCGTTTTGTGATGGCGGGCGCCAATATCAACTGGAAGAATGCTGAATTGGTTGCACAGATCATCGCCACCGGGCAAAGCTCTAAATTCGCATTGCTGGATGAGCGGAAAGATGTAGCTCAACTCATGGCTGGAATGGATGTAGTAGTGAGTTCATCTTGGACGGAGGCGTTCCCCAATGTAATTGGAGAGGCGATGGCTTGTGGTGTACCGTGCATCGTCACAGATGTTGGGGAATCGGCGGAAATCGTGGGTGATTATGGCATCGTGGTGCCGCCGCGAGATGCCACAATGTTGGCAAATGCGATGCTACAAATGGTCAATAAAGGTGCAGCCCACCGTCACATGTGGGGAACACTCGCGCGTCAACGGATTACTGCTAAGTATTCATTAGCGCACATAGTTGAGCTATATCAACAGCTATACCACAATATCGTAGCACTCAACCACACGCGTGATATACGCTCACAGGAATCTTAAAATCATGCAACACAAGATCGAGACATGGCGATCGGGATGGTTTAAGTGGTCATCTCAGTCTGTACCACGCCAAATCATTGGTGCGATCGTTACCGTTGGTGCTCTAACCACATTAGTCAAGATGGCTATCGGGGCTAAAGAGCTAGCCGTTGCATGGACTTTTGGTATTGGTGATACTCTAGATATTTATGTTACTGCGCTTGTAATTCCAACAATCTTTATGAGCGTTTTATCTGGCTCGCTGTATTCTGCAGCGACCCCTATCTTCACAAAGATTCGCGAGACTCAAGGCAAACAGGCCCAACTCCATCTATTTGGGGAAGTCACATTTTGGCACCTCATAATTACCCTTATCTGCGCTGTCATTGCAGGGTTTGTAGGGTATCTGATGGTCCCAATGTTGGGGCTTGGCTTTTCACCGGAGAAGGTTCATGCCACTCGCCAAATTCTCCCACCCCTGTTAATTTGGCTGATCTTAGCTAGCCATAATGTGCTCAACGGAAGCCTCCTAAACGCAAATGAAAAGTTTGCTTGGGCTGCTGGAATTCCAATTATTACTCCTATCGCCACCCTAGTGATTGTGGCAATTCATCGAATCAACGCGGACATCAATACATTGCTGTTAGGTTTATTGTTTGGCACTGCACTAGAAACATTCGGCCTAGGAATTCTTATCTTCAAAGAAGGACTAAGAGCTTATCATGTGAGGATACATCCATCACAACAGGTTAAACACCTTGCCACTCAAGGAGCCACATTGATCGTCTCGGCACTGATTATGAGTGGGACAACGCTCGTCGATCAGATCGTTGTTGCGAGTTTACCAACCGGCAGTGTCGCATCCCTGAAGGTCGCTAATCAATTTACAGGGCTGTTTCTCAGCATCGTTGCCATCGCTGTTGGCACCTCCGCCATGCCATTCATGTCTAAACTGATTGCCAGAGCAGATTGGCAATATGCCAGTCGCGTCAATATTCGTTTTACTGTATTATTTTTTTTGCTCCTGACCCCGTTAGCGTTAGTGCTTTTCTGGATAAGTCCACTATTAACACAAGTAGTATTGTATCGTGGTGCAATCACCGAACAAGCTGCCTCGACTATTGGGAGCATTATGTCGCTCGCTGTACTGCAGATACCTTTTTATGTAGCGGGTATATGGTCAATTCGCGTAATCTCTGCCTTAGGGCGTAACGGGCTACTTATTATTGCAGCATCGATTGTCGTGATACTAAATGCAGTATTTGACTTGTTACTTGTCAAGGTAATGGGTATCAGTGGTATAGCTGTAGCCTCTGTGATTGTTGCTGCAATAAACTGGCTAGTACTATTCGGGATGTCTAGCAAGTTGCTGGCTGCCAAAACAGCATAATCTCCCCTGTCGCAACTTCGGAGAAAGAACTCAGTTACGGTTACGTTAGGAATTCTTGTCTCCTGCTATATTGCGAATAGTTTGCAATTTTCCCATCGAAGTTGTTAGTCAAAGTACGAAGACGAAGAACAGCATCATGCAAAGTTTCTTTAGTGCAAACATACAATACCTAAACTACAAATACAATGGATTTACTTCTAGAATACGAGCACTTTACTACCGTTGGTTAGGGATGGACGTAGGTGAAGGAGTAAGCATAGAGCAACCAGATAGGCTTACAAATCCTATGTACATTAGGGTTGATAATTGGGTTACCATTGGCGCCCATGCACGAATTGAAGCGATTCGTGATTATCAGAATCAACCATACAATGGCACGATATCAATTGGTCAAAACACAATTATCAATCCATATTCGCACATTGCTGCCGCTGCGTCACTATATATTGGCGAGTGGGTATTGATGGGAAGCCGAGTTTCAATAATTGACCACGACCACGGATTCTCGAAACTCGATACGCCTATTACATGTCAACCTCTCTCCGTGGCTCCGATAAAGATCGAAAACCATGTGTGGATAGGAGAAAACGTTGTCATTCTGAAAGGCGTCACGATAGGAGCTTATGCGATTATTGGTGCAAATAGTATCGTGACTGCCGACATTCCTGTTGGTGGCATCGCAGTAGGGAATCCAGCAAGAGTCATACGTCAACGCCTATGATAACACAGATAGATATTACCATCCGTTGTAAAGGATACAAATAAATGTTATCTACATCAAAGCCAGCTAATCAGGTTGCTTACGCTCCTACTTTTCTGCGCCAGCAACGTCGAATTTTGAGCAAGACAAACCTTGCACGGCTTGGAATTTGCGTCATGTTTATTGTTGCACTCTACTTTCCTACATCTGTTCAGGGTCAAATTGTTGAAGGGCTAAAACTCATTGCGCTCTTTTCTTTGTGGCTAAGTATGGGATTACTGCTAGTCCTGAACGGCATCTACTCTCGATTAGCCTTATTGAATTCACTCCTGATAATTTTGTCATTGATACTTGCTACATTGCTTTCGTCCCTTGACGGATTTGCATTGGGTGTAATTGTTTTCTTCCTTTCGTTATCTCTACTTTTATTACTAAATCTGCGTCCTGTTTCGGATTCTGGTTTTCTCCACAAAGTCTTCTTACTTGCAAATCTGGTCAATTTGGCATTAGCAATCGGTATGGTTGCCGACCAAAGTTTAGTTGATCAATTCATTATGAGTTGGTACAGTGATTTTTACCCTGAGCTACTGAACAACATGATCGTATGGTACAACAAGCCAGTCTTGACCTTCGGCAGTCATTCAATAGCCGGTCTATTTATGTTTTTATTCATGTATGCTAACGTTTGCACTTACATTGCAACGCGTAAACCGATTTACTGGATATTTGCAATCAGCTATCTGGCTATGTTGTGGTTTCTTCAATCCGTTACATCTCTCATCTTGCTGGCGTTAGGCGCTACCTATTTCATATACCGTCTGGCGCCTACATTTCGTCGCTCTTCTTTCCTGCTATGGATTATTGGCATCCTATTCGTTATGGTGCTGACAGGATGCATTCTGATATTACATGCAGAGCTATTTATCGAGAGCTTCCGTTACAGCTATACGTCGATAGTTGGCATTTTTACTTCACCCCTCGGCGGCTTTCTAGCGAGATTCTCTACTGATGGGAATTTGGTCAATAACATTCGGTTCATCCTGCAATCATGGTATCGTCCAGCTGGTTTGGGCTATAGCGACAAGCTCTTCTTTGGCGACTCCGGACAAATTGAGTACATGGTACGAGGTTCTTTCATATTGCTATTTAGTATTTATGGTGGTCTATATTTCTTTTTACGTCATAACCTTCGCTCACGTCGCCAAGCGATCTTTCTATTTCTAACAATTTTCGTAGCTGAAATCGGCTTCACCCACCTCAAATACTTTCGTTTGATTGGATTATTGCCTTTCCTTATTGTGTATCTCAATAATTTGCACACAGTTCCAGCACGTCGGCGGCATCAGTCATGAAAGTTGCTGCTTTCACCCAGGGACGAAATGTCCCAAGCGCCCGCTTTCGCCTGCGCCAATACATTCCGCTTCTTCAGCAGGTTGGCATTGAAGTCACAGAATTCTGTGCTTTTTTCGGTGCGTATCCCCCATATCAAACATTATTGCGCCCACCTTGGGCAATAGCCACCCTGGCAAGTCGTTTACCAGCCCTGTTGCGTTCTTATCGCCAAGACGTCACCTTACTCCAACGCGAATTATTGTCCACCGCTATCACCCTTGAGCCGCTCCTGCATCACCCGCGCATCCTAGATGTTGACGACGCAATCTGGGCGCATCCACGTGGACGTTTCGCTGCCCATCTGGCGCAACAATGTGATTCTGTCATCTGCGGGAATCGCTTTCTCGCTGAACATTTCTCTGCCTGGAACCACAATATTACAATTATCCCAACTGGTGTTGATACGACAAGATTTCATCCTCTTCAAACCACAGAAGCCAGCGAAACGGTAATTATTGGCTGGAGCGGCACCAGCGCCAACTTTGACCATCTGCTGACTATTGAACCGGCGCTCAAGTATTTGCTGCAGGCTGACCCCACATTACATTTTCGTGTCGTAGCGGACATGCCGCCCCAATTGACCTCCTTGCCGCCACATCAATATGAATTCATCCGTTGGACTCCCGAAACTGAAGTTATCGCAATACAGAGCATGGATATCGGCATCATGCCATTAGCAGATACTGTATTTGCACGCGGCAAATGCAGTTACAAGATGCTTCTCTATATGGCATGCGCTCTGCCAGTCGTCGTATCGCCTGTTGGTATGAATCGGGAGGTACTGCTGCTAGGTGCTATCGGCTATGACGCAACATCCCTCGACGAATGGATTGATGCATTGCGTGAACTGACGCAAGACCCATCCCTCCGTCGTCAAATGGGGAATGCTGGTCGCCGTGTCGTTGAACAGTATTTCAGCCTTCCTGTCATAACAGCTCAGTTGGCGCAACATATATCCACTTATGCTTGATCGATTGACAGCCCTCATAACATCCTATTGGCAATTCAGGCTAGTGAGACTTGGTTGCCTTGCTATGCTCTTATTCATCAGCACGATAGCCGGCGAACAGAGCTTCCTTTGCCAACGCTGGGTGGTTAATTGGGCGCAGGTGTCCAGACTGCACGGACATATCGATTGGGCACTAGATTTGCTAACGCACAGCGTTGAAGGCGCGCAAAGATCAGAGCACCTTCGCTGGCAGATCGCACAACTTTACAAAGCAACAGGCGACTTAGACGCAGCGTTAAATGTATTAAGCGATAATCACTCCCAGTCACAGCTCTCGCTACCAGCACGTAGTCTTCTGGTTGAGTTATTAGTAAGCGTTGGAGAAACAGCTAAGGCATTAACTTATTACCTAAACAGTGAAGAAGATCTGCGATTACAGTCGCCAGTGGCTGCGAAGCTGGCAAGTATAACTTTGCAGAATAATAACCAACACCGCACTCAACAGATAGACTCACTACTGAGGCAAGCGCTAGAATTCGAGGACATTTACGCAGTTAAGACAGGAACAGTTGAATTTGAGCAACTTATGATGGCGCTGGATCAACCAGAATCAAATCCGGCAAAGATATGGCAACGTATTCAAAGAACATTAGCGTGGAAACAGCGCCCAATATCACCGGATAAAGAACACAATACCGAGGACATTCTAGGGTCTACTCTACTAGATAATATAGCAGCAACGCTCGGAATTGAAATGCACGCAATCCGATTGGGAGATAATCTTGTTGTAAATGGCGGTTTTGAAAAAGCCACTGAAGATGCACAAACGCCAGACGGGTGGGAATATCGGCTATCAATCCAAGGCAACTTGTATTCCTTCAACCATGAAGGTACAAATCGGGCTGCATTTGTAGCAGGTCAGGACACAGCTATCAGATACTCTGGTGAAAGCGCACTTCGGCTTGACGGTCTGTATGTGCAACATGATGCTGCATTGGACCCGGCAGTTGCGTCATTTCAGCATGCGCCAATTTTTATATCGACTAATACCTGGTATACAATAAATGTTTATTATTGCACAGAAGACATTGATAACGGTTGGTTGCAGTTATGGCTTTTAACCGACTATGGGTTTACTCTGCCTGCGACCGATCGTGTATGGAATGAAGTAACAATAATTGCCTATAGCGGACCAGACGGCGTCATGATTCAACCGACTCTGTCTTCGAATGCTACCGGAAGTGTCTGGTTCGATAATATTTCTGTGCGCAAACTGTCAATTGACTCAGAATCCTCCCCTGTGCCTATAACTCTGCCGACTCTGTTGCTACTTCCACATCAGAATTCTGATGCATGCGAGTCTTAAGTAACCCAAGGTGTTACCTTGGTATCGTGAATTGAAAACGCCATGGAGTTGAGTCAATATCAAATGCTTCAACACATGTTTTCCTGGCTACAATCCAAAAACTGCAAACTTAGTAAAGCAGCTAAATTGCCTCTATTCACGGTGATCTGGTTGCTTGTCAGTGGATGGCTAATGCCTGCAAGCGCTCAAAGTGACAATGGCCCCACTATTACACGTACCCCAACGCATGTATTTGCGACTTACACTGTTACACAATCATCTGTTTACACGTTGACAACTGAGGGGACCTCTGCGCCAGTTAATCACCGTGTCACAATTACCAATGATGGTAATTCATCAGCTCATCTAATTTTGACGCGTGCAGACGAGAATTGGTCTTCACTCCAATCCATATTGATGTCGATCCTATCAGAGGGAATGACGCCCGCAGAACGTGCAATGGCGATCTATATGTTTGGTCTACGTATGCGCTACCATTGGTGGCCGTCAACCATTGGTTATGATCTTCATGATCCGGTCAAACTGTTTAATCTGTATGGCTATGGTTTTTGCGATGACATCTCGGCTGCACTGGCAGCGCTATTTGAGGCGGCTGATCTCCCTTCACGCATCTGGCATTTAGGCGCTGCAGGAGAACATACAGTCGTAGAGGCGTACTATGATGGGCGCTGGCACATGTTTGATGCTGACCGCAATGGGTTATATTTGTTGCGCGATAATCAGACTATCGCTGGTGTTACCGATTTAATTGCCGATCCGGAATTGGTGGCACGCGCCGGACCAAACCATGAAGACCTAGTCAACATTTATGCCAATACAGATGTGACATCTTATTATCCTGGTTATTTTGGATACACAACTGGTCACGAGGTCTCCCTGCACATTGCCCCACAAGAGTCATTCACTTATTATTGGCAGCCAATTTCTGGCTACCACGATGATACAGGCTGGGGTGAGCCTGGCCCGCCACTATATGCGAATGGTCAATTTGTGCGCCTTATTGATCCAACCCAACCGACCTCGAAGTTACAATTCCTCTCACTTTCCAATACTCGGTTCGGGGTCGACGATAATCTATCGCCAGCGCTTAGCCCAATCACAGCAACGAGCAACGCAGAGGTGGAGATTGAAATAAACACCCCCTATCCGTTGGTCGAAGCAGCGCTAGATCTTCAGTATGTCCAACTAGATCCTAATGACCAAATCTCTGTACTGCTTAGTCGAACCAGTTCGGTTGTGGACTTCCTGCCATACGACCTGCTCAACGAGCGTTACAAGATTCCTGATTTCTTCTTAGCACAATCCAATCTCTCCTCATTTTCTCAGGATGGACTATGGCCTGCGTTACACAGCACCATTCGCTTCTTGCCAGCTCATCTAGATTTCCAGGTGCGTCGGCGTGCGGGGATTCCAATGTTGACGATTGGACAGTTCTACCGGCAATCCATCCGCGATACGATAGCTCTTTTCGTATCACAGGATGGCGCCGAGTGGCAGCGCGTATGGGAAGCAGGTCCACAGGAGATCGGCTACTTCACTGCCCAGATCGACCTCTCCAGTGTTACTCTTGAAAATCAGGTTTCTTATCTTCGCTACGAGTTCATTCCTTATGAGTATCCCACCTCAACAGGAGTCAACAGGCTGCAAATCAACGGTTTAGCCCCATACAACTACCAGACCATATGGACATCAGCAGAACCGACATCTGAGGATGGAAAGCAGGCTCTGCTGGATCTCTCTAACTGGGCTGCGCCGAGGGAACGAGAGGCAACATACAATTATGTTGTCAAATTTGTGATGACAGCCTTTCTGAATCCATTAAGCATCGGCATACAAAAAGCCACTCTCACCAACACAGTTCAAGTCTCGCCATTTGCTTTGCCAGACGTCCGCTTAGGTGAAAATCAGTTCGGCATTAATGTCACCAACAGCCCCGATAACATCATAATCAACATAACCCATGTGTGGGAGGAAGTCACTAACTTTACGCCGCCATTGCCTCCAACCACCCCAATATATCCACCTGATGGCAGCAACGTTGACATTTCTCAACCGATGACCCTAGCTTGGGAATCTTCTGTTGATCCCGACGGGGATACAATTCAAGCATACTACGTCGAAATTTGTGCATATTCTGATTGTCGCTGGCCAGTCAGCCCTGTACTTACCCAGTATATCAGCACCGGTGAGACGAGCCTTATTTTTCCGTTCACCGACTGGCTTCGTCACAACGCAACATATTTCTGGCGCGTCAAGGCGATGGATGTCACTGGTCGATGGGGAGACTTCAGTAAAATATGGTCGTTCACCGTGGTGGAAACGCCTTTGAGCGCACTGAGCATTGATGCACCTAGTGTCGTGGTGGTAAACCAGCCGGTTGTCATGACTGCAACCCTGCAGGCT
>DAOUCY010000088.1:0-12487 GCA_034431625.1 Anaerolineae bacterium
ACGGTTCACCCCCACGCCTGTGGGGAATGCGGGCGTCCCATGCCGACAATGGCACCGTCCAGCGGTTCACCCCCACGCCTGTGGGGAATGCCGCCCTCATCCAGATACATCTGGAATCCGGCGCGGTTCACCCCCACGCCTGTGGGGAATGCGTTTATGTATCCGCGAATCTGATTGCCTTCAACGGTTCACCCCCACGCCTGTGGGGAATGCGAAGCCATTGGGGAAGACCCGACGCGTGAAGGCGGTTCACCCCCACGCCTGTGGGGAATGCACGGTGACGCCGCCGCCCCGCTTCGGCTCCCGCGGTTCACCCCCACGCCTGTGGGGAATGCAAAGGCGGCGCAGTTTCACGTCAAGCACCCTGCGGTTCACCCCCACGCCTGTGGGGAATGCCAGGTAGATTTACTTTGCGCCATCGTTCACGTCGGTTCACCCCCACGCCTGTGGGGAATGCATTCTCCGGCATTGTAGTCGCCTTGCTGGATTCGGTTCACCCCCACGCCTGTGGGGAATGCTACGATGTGGTTATGGTGGACGAGGCGCAGGACGGTTCACCCCCACGCCTGTGGGGAATGCTCGAAGTGGGGCGGCGTGCCATGAAGCGTGGCCGGTTCACCCCCACGCCTGTGGGGAATGCTCCGATGGCCGCCATCGCCAGTTCAATGTTGTCGGTTCACCCCCACGCCTGTGGGGAATGCTGCTAACGGCGAGCCAGGCCAGTACGAAGGCTCGGTTCACCCCCACGCCTGTGGGGAATGCCTCAACGCATCCACCTGTTGGCGTGCATTCGTCGGTTCACCCCCACGCCTGTGGGGAATGCTACGACTGGATGTGTCCAGCGGGCTACATGTACGGTTCACCCCCACGCCTGTGGGGAATGCTGATCTGGCGGCCAGCCACGAACGTGCCTATGCGGTTCACCCCCACGCCTGTGGGGAATGCCACTACCAGCCAAATGTCCGCCCCAAACATCTCGGTTCACCCCCACGCCTGTGGGGAATGCGGGATACCGGCGCACGACACCTTCTGGCGGGTCGGTTCACCCCCACGCCTGTGGGGAATGCGCCAACTTGGTGCGCCGTCGCCTTGCCGCCAGCGGTTCACCCCCACGCCTGTGGGGAATGCGTCCAGCTTCCGACCATTTTCGTCAAAGCTGACGGTTCACCCCCACGCCTGTGGGGAATGCTGGTCGTCGGCCTGGTCGTCGGGCTCCGGTTTCGGTTCACCCCCACGCCTGTGGGGAATGCTACGGATTCTGAATCAGGTTGCCGTTGGTGGTCGGTTCACCCCCACGCCTGTGGGGAATGCGCATCGATGTTCCAGCCGTTCAGCGTCGAATCCGGTTCACCCCCACGCCTGTGGGGAATGCATGACATGACCTGCACAGGCTTTGCAGGTTGTCGGTTCACCCCCACGCCTGTGGGGAATGCGGCCGGCGCTGCCAGCCCCTGCCGACCGGCTCCGGTTCACCCCCACGCCTGTGGGGAATGCTCGATCTCGACCTTGCTGGCGTCTTCGGCCAGCGGTTCACCCCCACGCCTGTGGGGAATGCACGCCGACGGCGCTGGCCAACTGAATAGCGTGCGGTTCACCCCCACGCCTGTGGGGAATGCGGCGGCGCAGCTATTTCGCTTCGACGGCGAGTAGGTTCACCCCCACGCCTGTGGGGAATGCCGGACGCCGTGACCACGCCAGCGGGTTCCTCTCCGGTTCACCCCCACGCCTGTGGGGAATGCCACCCGTGCCAAAATTCGGTCATATCTCCTCCCGGTTCACCCCCACGCCTGTGGGGAATGCCGATCAGCAGGTCGGCGTTGCCGCTGGCGCAGCGGTTCACCCCCACGCCTGTGGGGAATGCAGCGGAGTCAATCGCCCGTCGCCATTTAAGCGCGGTTCACCCCCACGCCTGTGGGGAATGCACTAACTCTTTAAGGTTTCCCTAATCTTCATTGAGTGGACGACGAATCAGGCTCAATCCCTCGAAGTCTACCACCTCTCGCTTTGTGTCGCCAGCAGAACGGATAGCGAAGCGTTGTTCATTATTGGTTGACCACAGTTGCACCGCACCGCCATCGCGCAGCCGCTCACAGCATTTGTCCCACAGTCGATCACGCACCATGCCGCTGACATGGCCAACGAAAACGCCGGGATGGGGTTCGACCAGCCAGCGCGTCAGTTCACCCCGCAGCGATGGCGAGACCTTCTCAAGAATGATCACCACCATAGTTCACTCCTCCCCGTGTATGCTCACCATAAGCATCGTCAGGCGACCACAGACCCGCTGGCATCGCAGCATCGGCGTCGTAATCTTCTTCGCTTTCCTGAGCATCGATGTCTGCCGGCATCTGCAGCAGTTGGTCGATATCGTCAATGATGCTACCCAGCAGCCGTTGCTGATGAAAGAGGTCTCGACACGCCTGACGCACACGCGTTTCCAGTTTCTCAGTCGATTCCGCAGTCAACTTGAATGCCAGCGGTACGGTCAGGTCCATCTTGTACAGATCGGCGATGTCGTAGACAAACGAAAGGTGTTTGCCTGTATGGATGAAGCCCAGGCCAGGCGCATAGCCTGCCGCCAAGATGGCCGCATGGCACAACCCATTGAGACAGGCGTTCGCCGCCGAGAGGGCGCGGTTGACCGGGTCAGTGATATGCCAGTGCATGCGATCATAGAAGCGGCCGTTCCAGGCAACGCCATATTCCTGACTGGCTTTGGCATAGACTCTGCGCACGCGCGCACCTTCCATGCCGCGAATTTGCTGCAACGTCAGTGACGGGTCCAACTGTTCGTCGAAGCGATAGGCGTACATCCGTCGCACGATCTCCAGCCGTTTGTCTGGGATGCTCACCAGCTCCGCCTGGCGCAGCAGGCGATAGCCTTTGCGCGTTTCGCCGCTGCCATGTGCGTAGTAGCGGACGCCTTCCTCCCCCACCCATACGACGACCACGCCGTTGTCAGCCAGCGTCTTGATGGCCTCATGCGTGATCGCTGTGCCGGGACCAAGCAGCAGCAACGCCAGCGATGCCGCCGGAATCATCGTGCGCCCTTCCTGATTGAAGAACTCGATGGCCTTCTGCGCCTGTTCGATGCGTCCGCGTTCCAGGTAGAGATAGCTCAGACCGTCGCGAAACTTGGGTAGTTCATGTAAATCTCGAATCCGCATTGGAACCTCCGATTCAATTGTTAAGGTGCATGGCGGGCAAGCACTGGCTCAGCCAACCCGCGCTACAGAAAGCAGACCGCAACCAAAGGCTTTGCCAGAACCAATGCCGGCGCCGATGGCCTGTACCAAACGTTCAGCATCGACAACTCGCAGGACACCGTCGAATTGAACGCTGAACAGCTTGAGATCGTGGACGTCACCCTGCTTATCTCGGATGACATCCACCTGTTTGAGCATATCGCTGCGGCTCAACTGCACATGCAGCACACGGAAGCCGTGCTGATCGCCCTTGCGCTGCAGCCAAACCTCCTGCGCTTCTTCCTTGTAGATGCCGATGCGTTTGCCTTTGTTGCCTTTGCCGGCGCTCAGTCGCTTCGTCGGATTGGCGCGCAGGCGAAACGCCAGCACCTGACCGGGTTGCAGTTGAAGATCGACCTCGCGTGTGGCCGGGTTGTCAGCCACCGGCAGCAAATATTCACGCTCAGCAAGAAAGCCCCACTGCGGCGCCTGCTGCGACTGCACGAGCAGATGCAGAGCACCCGACCGCGCATCTTCATCGACGCGGTAGAGCAGGCCAATGGCGTCTTCGGCGGTGCGCTCGACATCCACTCTGCCCTGCGGAAAGGCGTTGAGCAGCGTGCGGTGCATTTCATAGGGCCGCGTCAGTTCGGAACGCACCTGCCGGCTGCGCGGGTTAAGGATGAGTCGAGATAGATACATTAGGGGGCCTCCGTAATTTCCTGCGGTGGAATACAGAAATCCATGCGTACACGTCTGATGGTGAACTGTCGGCCTCCACGCATGAACGAAATCGGCTGGTCAGGCCGGACAATGCTGCCCTTCTCCGCATCCTCGATGACCAGCCGGGCGCGTTGGTCATGATTCCGCCCAATGGCGATGCGTGGATAAGCAGATGGCCCCTGAAGCGCCTCTTCAAGACACAGATCAAGTCTCAATCCGTCAGGCAACCATACCGGAGAGCCAGGAACGAAAGCCTTTCGCCCCAGAAACAGCATCCAGACTGGCTGACGGAGGCCGGTATCGATCTGTCGCAGGAGCTCATGATCCTGACTCTCCAATCCAACCAGGAATGCAGCATCCGCCAGATAGAAGCGATCAGAGAGTTCAGTCTCTTTGAGGCCAACAAAGGGTTTGCCGCCAGCTTTCATAATGTCTTTGGCAGTGTGGTAGTCCTTCTTCACGATGCCTTCTCGATCTACCCGCACGCCCATGCGCAGGCCAGCGAGGGCTGACAGACTTGGTTTGCCATTGTTGTCGGGATGTGACTCGTCGCGTGGTTTTCCCAACGCGGCACAGATCAGTCCAATCACCCCGCTCTTGGAAGGCTCCAACCCGGTGTCGCGATGCGTAAAATGACTTTGCACACCCCAAGACTGCAGCGGGCCAGCTAGCCGTAACAGAAGGGTGCTCATGGTTCAAGCTCCATTTCGCAGTGCGCCGGTGACCGTCTCCACCCACTCATTCATGTTTTTCACGCTGGCGGCAAAACGCGCGTTGAGGTCTTCAGGTTCAACGGCGCCATCAGGCAACGCAACGGCAATTTCCTTGACCGTCTCATCACCGTAAAAGTCGACCAGACGCTCGTAGTGCTTTACTAACCGCCGTGCCGATCCCTTGACAAGGTCGCCGTCCGGTTCAACACGCGGATCAACTGGTTTCTGAAAGGCGTTGACGAGCGACCAGCCATCACTTTCGCTGCTGCGCACCACTGCCAGCATGAGGCTGGGGCGACACTGCTGGGCGAAGGCATTCTTCTTGCCGGAAGGGATCGCCGCCTCGCTTGCACGCAGAAACGCCTCAACGGTGCGCAACGCAAGGTCTTGATCACCGCCCAGGTTTTTGACCAACTGGTTGAAGTCGATGCGTGCGTAGCGGTAGAAGCAGGCGCTGTTGAAGTAGGCAACGTCCAGGAATCCGGCGCCAGGGTCGGTTGACGGTTTCAACTCGTCGACAGCAGTGTAGTAGTCGATCGGAGTGCGCCCGGCAATCGAGTTGGTGGAGACTGCATGCGCAACCTGGCAAGCGGCGTCAATGTTAGTCTCGGGCTTATCTGCCAACATGCGACCAAAGAGAGCAATGTCCGGTGCGCCGGTACGCTGGCGCGTCTCCTTGATCAGATCGGTTACAATCTCCTCAAAGAGCTTACTGGCAGGTTTGGCTGGTTCTTTCGCTTTTTGGGCTTTGGCCTCCTTGACCGCCGCTTCCCATCTTTCGAGTTCGCTCACGAAAGAGGCTACGTCTTCCCAGGATGCTTGCAACCGATCAACGATCGATGCAAGCTCGCCTTCACTCAAGTAGAGAAGCACCGCAGTCTCATCTTTGCGCTTGGCATCCATCTTCCCTGCGTATGCTTCGGCAAACAGACCGGCCACAGCGCCTGCAACAACTTCTTCACGGCCAGCGGCTATCAATCGTTTGGTCAACTCACCTTTCATCAGCTTTGTCCGCATACTCAGAGGTACGTTGGTGTACCGCGCAAACACAGATCGCTTGCGGATGTCCGGTTCAGGGTGAGAGCCGCGGATCGCCCGTTTGAGACACTGCGACGAAATGCGCGCCCGGCGATAGCCGCCAAAATCAGCATCTTTGGGCTGTCCCAGGTCATCACGGTTCAAGTTAGACGGCGGAAAGTTCTGGATGATATGCAGTTCGACAAACATGTTCTTGTCCTCCAAGTGGTTGAAATGTTCAGGATGCAGATTGATCGTGTACAGGTTGCATAGGTGCGGATTTGTCACTAGCTGAACTCAGACGCCAGAAGCTGCGCGACCACGCCAGACGAACTTCTTTGCGCTTTGCTTCGCCGTATTGACTGCGATCCATCCACCGTTGTACGTCAAGGAAGAGCTGATGCCAGTTCACTGGCACGTTCTGTGATTTGAGTAGTGAGATCGCCTGGCGCAGCGCATCCGGGAATTCGTCTGGCTCACTCGCCAGCAACATCGTGAAGCGACGCTCGACGCTGGGTGATGGATCGCCGCCTTCGGTCAACACACGAAAGTGAGCGCCCAAGTTGTTCCAACGATCGCCGGCTTGCGACAGTGGATGAAAGGCGTACAACGGGCCGACAACGTAAAGCGCATCACGCGTGCTGTCGCTGTCGTCATCGTCGAGCATGTGCTCGACAATCCGCACTGTCTCTGGCACGACGCCAGGTGCCATCCCCATGCCACGACGTAGCGACGCCAACGTTCCCCGGTCGTCGCGGTCGCTGTACTGTTGAAGTTGCCGAATCAGTTGATCAGGTCGTTTCATTTTCTGTTCCCTCCTGAGATTGGAAATTAGAGTCGCTGGCCTTGCCCAGTGCAGCGGCCAGGCCACGATTGAATGTTTGAGACGCCACTGCTGCCGCGCGTTGTGCGCGCAAGTCTTCGCCGGCATAGCTGATCGCCTGTGCAAAGGATGCTTTCGCTGCACTTCGCACTTCATTCCGCCACGCCTTCAGTGTTTCCACTGGTGCATCAGGTAAGTCTTGGATGAAGCGATGAAAATGCGGCTCCAGTGCATTCCAAAAAAGGCTCTCGACATCCCATGACTTTGCAAGGCGATAGGCATGTTGGGCATCACGATCACTGCTGTTGGAACTTTGCGCTTTGCCAATCCTTTCGTCTACTCGCTCAGCAACATTAACTGAATCCTCGCTGATGTTAGGATATAGAGTCAGCAGAGCGAGCACGAATGCCGAACACCGAACGACCTTTGCTGTGTTTTCGGAATCGTCCAGTGCATGACTGAGATCACCGATTCGTTCAGTTTCGCTCAATAACTTCAAGGAAAGTGGCAGGCTTTCCGCTCGTAGAAACTCGACGCTCGCCTTGTTCTTTGCCATTCCCAATGCAACTAATTGATATCGCTTGGTGAGGTCGATCAGCGAGCGCCCTGCCAACTGATCAAGCCATGACACAACCAACGGTGGTTTTGTCTTATCACTGGCGACCTGAAACAAGACACCGCTATCGCGCCAAAGTGCTCGTTCTGACGAGAAGCACAGAGGTTGCATACCAGATGTTCTGCTCATACAATATTGCTTCATCGGATCAATATCATCTGCTTCCATCACCAAACCTGGCGCCCAACTCATTTTCCGCACTATCACGCGGCCATTCACTTCTTCGGGCAATAACCAGATACGGCGATTCTGCCATGTCAGGTAGTCAAGGTAGCCTTTCGGCTTTTTTCTAGCTGGTTGAAACGGATCTGCCATCTCCCACGCGGGAAGGTCGTCGTTGTTTGGGGCAGGAATGGGCTTATCTTCTGTATAACGAAGCATGTTCAGAAGGAATGTTTCAAACAGATTCTCCCCCTTGGCAAAAAAGAGAATGCCCTTTGCCGCAGGTCCGTCCGTGAACTTATCTGGGAGACCGCTCAACCCACCAATCCCAAACATCTGAGATACAAGCAGGGCACGTGCTGCCTGTGCCGGCGTTAATTCGAGACCAGCGTTCTCAGTGCTGTGGTCAAACAACGTGCTATTGTTGCCCGACGCTGCATGAATTACCATGCTGATGACTGATTTCTCACCTGCTCTCGGATCGCGATGCTGATAGAAGCGACGTTTCTCCCCAAACAGGTCAAACGCATCATAGATTTTTGGTTGCCGAAGATAGGCATCAAGGTCCGCCAGACGAAACCCCGGATTTTTGTACAGCTTCCCCCATTGTGCTGTTCCATCAGGGCCAAACACACGATGTAAGATTACCAGCAATAGTCGGTGTATTGCCGCCGTCTCTAGTGGTGTCTCACCGCGAATCTCACCAAGAGTCTGAGCATCCTTCAGCACGTCGCGAATCCCAAGTTCCCGATGCGTGCCGTCAAGCGCCAGACAAGGTATCCACGGTTCATCGATGAGATTGAATGAAAAGCTCATTGCGCCTCCTTGCTGATTTGCAGGCCAAGTTGGTTGGATTTATCGAGTCGAAGGGTGTAGGGCGTATCGTTCAAGTTGCATTTCCCCTCTTCGAAGATGACTAATCTATGATAGCGTAGCGCACTTACTCGGCGCCAGCGCATGAGAATCGTTCGCACTTGCTCATTAGTCGGTTCGGCGAGCAGGTGCTTCTCCACATCCGGTCGCCGAATTGTTAGCGAGTGCCGCGCCAGCTCACGAATCGTGTGCGGGGATTCTGGCGTTAGCGGATCGTAGACACTGGCAGGTTCCGTAGGGTCAAATAACAGTTGTTCCTGTACACGGTGCAGGCAAACCACGCTCAATCCTGGGCGGTCGCTGCGCGTCATCGCCTGGAAAGTTTCATGCACGGTTGGGTTGTCTTCTTCAAGCGCCAAATTCTCGCCCCACAGCAAGTCTTCGTCGTCAGGCTTTAGGATTCGCCGTTTGCGCGCCTTTGCGCGTTCACCGAATTGGTCGCTATTCATTGCAGCTAACGCCGCCGAAAGCGCAGCTTTTTGTACATCGTTGGACGGCGGCTGCTTATCTCCGTAGACCGTTTCGATCAGATCGGCAACGCTGTCCGGCACTTCGACTCTGCAGTTATGAATCGCCTTCAGCGTCAGCCAGGAACGCAACAAAACATATTCGTCATACACAAACGTGTCACTGCGCTCAAACTGCGGGATGTCGCCCACAACCGGTGGTTCTGCAATCCAGAGGCAATTGGGATGCTGTCGTTGCATATCGTTGACTGCATGGCGGTGCAGGCGTCCAGACCGTTGCAGCAGCAAATCGATGGGCGCAAGGTCACTGATCATGATGTCGAAGTCAAGGTCAAGGCTTTGCTCAATCACCTGTGTCGCAACCACGATTGCACGCTGCGGGCGGTTGGGATTTGGCATGCTTTGGTCTACGCCCGCACCAAACTTCTGGAGTACTTTTCGTTCGATTTCTTCACGCCATGCCATCGGGAAGCGCGCATGAAACAGAATCAGGTCATCTTCATCACAAAGTTTCTCTTGCTGATCTCGAATCGCTTGAAAGAGCGCCTGTGCCCGCGTCACCGTGTTGCAGATAACCGCAGCGCACCCTCCGTTGCTCAACAATTCCGACAACTTTTCGATGATCACCCTTTCATCCCGTGGCAGCCATGCGTAGTGCAGCGTCCTGGTTGGCGGAGGTGGCAGAGCAACGGTCTTGGGTGCACCACCTGCATGTACGAATGTCAGACGCGGATAGGAAGCAGCGCCGGCAATAATATCCGTCCTACCCGAATATGCCTGAACAAGTTTCTGGCGCGTCTTGTCGGGCAACGTGGCTGACAGGACAATCACCGAGGCATCAACCGCGCGCAGCCAGGATAGCAAACGATCAAACAACTCCGACATATAGGCATCGTAAGCGTGTACTTCGTCAAAGATGACGACCTTGCCACTGAGACCGAGTAAGCGCACGAAAAAGTGCTTTGTCTGCAAAATGCTCATCAACGCCTGATCTACGGTGCCTACGCCGTAGGGCGTCAGCAGGCTTTTCCTACGCGGCAGAAACCAACTCGCTCCGGAGGCTGCATCACCTTCGTGCTCCTGTTCCTCAACTGGGTCACTCTGCTCCGGCAAATTGCGCAGCAGCGCCTGGCTGTGAACCAACAATGGTTCAATTTGCCGACCAAGCTGCGTACTCAGAAATTTCTTCGTGCGGTCATACATCTGGTTACTGGTCGCCGTGGTTGGCATGGCAATGTAGACGCCTGCCGTCCCGCTACGCTTGGCCCAGTCAGCATACACGGCAAATGCGGCCTCGGTCTTGCCAACACCCATTGGCCCCTCGATGATGGCAAGGGCTGGCAGAGGAGCTTGCCTGAGCGATTCGAGAATCTGGCTCTGGAATGGATTCGGCTCAAATCGGAATACCTGCGAGAAATCCAATTCCGGCATCTCCGCTGGCGTTTCCCACTGCAGGTTATTTAGCGCAGATTGCGCATGAAAGCGAGCGTGTCGCAGATAGGATTCAAGCGGGATAACTTGATCTTCAGCCGGGAAGTGTTCTTCCTGTGAGCCGATCCAGTCGGAGACAGCGACGATGGCAGAAAAGAGCGTTAACTTGATGTTGTCTTCGCTCTGTTCAGATGCAAAGCTAGAGACGGCTGGCGGGCGAAAGACTCGCTTCATCTCCGCTACCAGTAATGAACGCGCCAGTGTCCATTCATCGCCGCCTTTATCAGCAACAGTCAGCAACGTCGGCAAGAACAGCCCTGGCTGCGGCCAGACGCCATGATGCCCACCCAATGCCTGAGAGAATAGGTCGCTCAGATCACCTGGCAAGCCAGCAACTGTGTTCAGCAGTTTTTCACCGGAGCCCGTTCGCAAAGACCATGTTGAAATGACTTCGTGGCGCGACCGCCGTTCCATTTGCGGACGGTCGTCTTTGAAGCCGAACCCAGCCTGTCGAAGTTCAGCCATAACGCGTGTCTTCAGCTGTCCAGGCATTCGAGGGTGATCTTGAAAGGCGGGGCTGGCTTTGCCAAGATCGTGCAGACTGGCAAGAAAAGCAACCAACCGACCTGCTTCTTCAACGGTGAGATTGAGCCAGGTCGCCAACTTCTGCTTGAGTGGAGGATGCAATACCTTGTCCCATAGCAGCTGCGCAACCAGACCGACATCGATCATATGATAGACCAGGCGATGAATGGCGCCGGTTTTGCGATCTGCTTTCGCCCACAACAATCGAAATGGCTCAGCGTCAGTCCGTAGATTGGCGACTTCATACATGGTTGCCATTGATGCCACGTGGGCTTTGACCTCATTACGCAGCTTTTCCGGTGTAATCACCTCAACATCCGCTCCCCATCCTCTCACCCACGGCAGCATCTCCCGCCACTCGGCGATTTCCGTCTCCCAGATGCAGCCGCCGTCCTGCGTGTCAGTAATGCGTTCGAGCGGATGCCAGATCGTTTCCTTCAACCGACGGGTGGCTGCGCCGGGCGCAAAGCGCAGCCTCACGGTCTGCGGCTGTTCGTCACTGCCCCACACACCCCACGCATGGCTCAGCATGGTCTGTTCGTCGAAGTTCTCCGGTCGCTCGAACCGCTCGCCCAACACCGCCCGTTCGATGCGTTCTAACTTCAACGTGATTACCCTGTGCGCCAGGTCGCTGTGGCCGATCAAATAGATGCTGTCGCTCCAGGGTGATGGCTCCAGTAAGTACGGCTCAAAGCGGTGCGTGCGGGCGCGTTGTCCATTCAATGGGCGATAGTCCAACCGCAATTGCAGACTCTCCACCCACGCCTGCGCCACTGTCTCGAAAACGGTCACGCGCCGTGGGTCGCTGCGCTGCGCCAGAATCCGCTCGGCAGCATTGACCAGCCGCTCCGTCATCGGCTTGTGCAGGGCAATCGCAATCTTCTCCAGCGCACTGGCTGTACGTTCGTGTGCATAGCGCGTCTGCTGTGAGGCACGCCGCGCCGCCAGATACAGACTCAGCGCCTCAGTCATGTTCAGCCGCACATTCGAGATATAACGTTGCCGGTCGATGCGATAGCGCCCGCCTTCTTCCTGAATGAACGGGTGCTCACGCTCCAGCTCAATGCGGTCACGGTAGATGGTGGTGCGGGCGACGCCCAGTCGTTCGCTCATCTCCACGTCGCTGTAAGCGCGTTCGCAGTACAACAACTTCATCCGATCAAGCCGCTCGGCTTTGGTCATTCCTTTGCTCACGACAACCCTCTCCATGTAAAAATTGGACGTTGACAATCGGCGTCGAGGGACCCGCCGATTGTCAACATCTGCACAGGCATCTATACCGTAGCACACTGCGTTGCCAAATCCCGCAACAGCCGCCAAAACACGTCGGTCATTTGCATTTTTTGAACGGCCATAGCCCGCCTTTGTCGTCTTCGGCAAGCAAAATTCCAGCGTCATCCAGGCTTGGCAATCGGCGCGTAATCGTTGATGGCGAAACTTCCAATTGCCGCGCCAGCTCACGCGCCGAAATCCCTGGCTGCTGCTCAATCAACTCGACCATTTCACGATACTCATCCGACTTCTTGCTCCAGAATGCCATCTTTCCCTCCACGATGAATCAACACGAATGCTCGTGCCTCCATCGTGGAGGTAAGTTGTTGCAGGTACTGCACACCCCACAGCACAGTTTTTCAAGCTATATTCAAGCCAAGCCATTTCACCGACTGCTCCAATCCGGCGCAAGTCCATGAATGGCAGCGACCCCCAGCTAACGTCAAACGTTCAACTTTATCGCTACGCTTGCCCGCAAAGCCCGAGCAACCTGGGGTATGTAAACGCGTTGTGACATAGATTAGTGGGGACAGCTCCCGTCTCTGGCGCACGACGGCAGGGAAGTTCAGGTGTGGCCACTATACCATCTTGTAAACTGCTTGGCAAAGCCTCTGGCGCGC
>DAOUCY010000089.1:0-3009 GCA_034431625.1 Anaerolineae bacterium
TCTTCATCCCGTCGATGCGTGGGACATGGCAGGCAGCGAAAAATGGACTGGCACATCCCTTCACCCAGGAAGAACGTCCCGTAGTCTTCGATGAACGTCTGGCGCAAGATGACAGCGTCGTACTGGCACATCTGAACCATCCGCTGGTGCTGCTGGCACAGCGACTTCTGCGGGCGGAAGTGTGGTCACCGCAGGGAAGTCTCCACCGGGTGACCGCGCGGGTTGTGCCGGATTATGCGTTGAACGCGCCAGCAGTGGTTGCTTATGCCCGTCTGCTTGTGATCGGTGGCGGGCGGTATCGGTTGCATGAAGAACTGATTACCGCAGGAGGCACGCTGACCTACGGAGATCGCCCCAGTTTCAGACGGATGAGTGTAGGCGATCTAAACACCGCTCTGGATGCTGCTGAGGCACGTTTACCCGGTGAACGCACCCTGGAAAGTCTTACCCGTCATTGGGACGTGTTCGCTCTGTCACTGCGTGCTGCGCTGGATGCCCGGATGAGTGACCGTCTCGCAGCCATCACCAAACAGCTTGAGGAACGGCGAGAAAAAGAAGCCGAAGATGTGCGGGCCATATTGACCGAACTTGAAAAGTCGATCCGCAAAGAACTGAACGCTCCCGAAGCCGCGCAACCGTTCCTGCCGGGATTTTCGCCCAATGAGCGTGAGCAGTATGAGCGTGATCTCAACGCGCTGCGTGCCAGGCTGGAGCGTATTCCAGACGAAATCGAGCATGAGCAGCAGTCCGTGATGGCGCGTTATGCCGATTTACAACCGCGTCTGTTCCCGGTTGCTGTGACGTTTCTCGTGCCAGCCAGTATGGATCGTTAGGGAAAAAATATGTCTATTGCCAAACATCATGCCGAATGGCTGTCTTTACTGGAAATTTCTGGCCCATTTCTGAACCTGAACACCCTCAGCCGTGTCTTCCCACAGGGATTGGATACGGTTGAACCCACCCGCGCCAGCGAGCTGCGGGCAGCTTACGAGGAATGGCGCGTGGAAGCGCCGCGTGACCCGCGCTTCCATCGTCAGTGGGTGCTGTATGTGCTGCAAACACTGCTGGGATGGGACGATACCGTACTGGCAGAAGGACAGGCAATTCCCGAACCATTCCATTACACCGCCGTCGAACACGGCGGAGAGCGCATTCGCCCGACGTTCATCCTGCATGAGCGCCGCCAGCCGAATATGGTGCGAGCGATGGTCAGCGTCTATACGCCTGATGTCGCACTGGAGAAATCGCTGCCGCGTACATTGTGGGCAGCAAGCCCGGCGGCGCGAATGCTGGCGCTGCTCCACGCGACCGGTGTGCAGATCGGGCTTGTGACCAACGGCGAACAGTGGATGCTGGTCAGCGCGTCCAAAACTGGCATGGCAGGATTCATCTCGTGGTATGCCGACCTGTGGAACGAAGAGCGTCTGACGCTGCGCGCGTTTGTGAGCCTGTTGGAAGCGCGCCGCTTCTTTGGAGTGGCTGATGAGGATACCCTCGAAGCGATGCTCGACCAGAGCGCCGACGACGCGCAGGAAGTCACCGACCAGCTTGGGATGCAGGTACGTGAGGCAGTTGAAATTCTGGTGCGGGCGCTGGATCGCTGCGATCAGGATATGCGCGGTGCTCTGCTGGACGGCGTAAGCGAATCACGCCTGTATGAAGCCGCTCTGACCGTGATGATGCGCCTCGTCTTCCTGCTGAGCGCGGAAGAACGCGGCTTGTTTCTGCTGGGTGATGAACTGTACGACCAGAACTACGCCATTTCGACCTTACGCGCCCAACTGCACGAAGCAGCCGATCGAACGGGTGAGGAGGTGCTGGAGCGCCGCAGCGACGCCTGGTCACGCCTGCTAGCGACCTTCCGGCTCGTCTATTACGGCGCTAACCATCAGGACCTGAAACTTCCGGCGTATGGCGGCAGCCTGTTCGATCCAGAGCGTTTCCCGTTTCTGGAAGGCGGTCAAACCGGCACGCCGCCTGCCATTGATAACCGCACCGTCTTACACCTGCTGGACGCGCTGCAAGTGCTGCAAACGCGCGGCGAAGCCCGCCGCCTCAGCTTCCGGGCGCTGGATATTGAGCAGATCGGGCATGTCTACGAAGGCTTGCTCGACCATGAAGCCCGCCGCGCTGATGATGTGATCCTCGCCTTCGACGGCTCCAAGAATCAGCAGCCGGAAATCCCCCTGTCTGAACTGGAAGCCCAGTCAGACGTGATCAAATACCTGAAAGAGATGACCGGGCGCAGCAGCGGAGCGCCGATCAAAAACCTGATGAACAGACCGCCAGACGGCGAACGCCTGCGCCGACTGTACGATCTTTCCTGCCGCAGCGACCAGGCGCTGTTTGATCGGGTGAGGCCTTATCTCAATCTGCTGCGCGATGACGAATTCGGCAACCCGCTGGTGATCCACCCCGGCAGCGTGTACGTCACGTCAGGGACGGAGCGCCGCGCCACTGGCACGCACTATACGCCGCGTTCGCTGACTGAACCGATTGTCGAACACACGTTAGAGCCGCTGATCTATCGCGGTGTGGCGGAGGGGCTGCCGCCGGAAAAATGGGAATTGAAAGCGCCGCGCGAAATTTTGACGTTGAAAGTCTGCGATATGGCGATGGGCAGCGGCGCGTTTCTGGTGCAGGCCTGCCGTTATCTGGCGGCGCGGCTGGTTGAAGCGTGGGAAAAAGCTCTCACCTCCTCATCCCCCCTCACCCTAAATCCCTCTCCCTCTGTTCGTTCCTCACGGGGAGAGGGACTTCGATGCGACCGGCCATGCTTTGGCGCAGACCAGCACGTTCGTTCCTCACGGGGAGAGGGACTTCAAGGCTCCCCTCTCCACGAAGATGGAGAGGAACTGGGGGTGAGGCAAAAGGGGCTAAGGCTGGAAATCACGCCTGAACTTGAGCGTCGTATGGTAGAAGTTGCGCGACACTTCCGCAAAGAACCCACGCGCAGCGAAGATATATTGTGGCAAGCCATTCGCGGCAGACAATTGGATGGGCGCAAAT